>CALAMO010000030.1 GCA_937925855.1 uncultured Thiotrichaceae bacterium | reverse complement strand
GTGGGGTGTGGGTGGGATAACGACAGTAGTTGGGTCTGGTGTTGGCATGGGTGGGTACCTTGGAAGAACTAAAACACCCTCACCCCAACCCCTCTCCCTCATAAGGAGAGGGGCTAAAGAATCAGGACTATCTTATCTTGTCTCCCCCTCGCCCTTTCAAAGGGAGAGGGGGCCGGGGGGTGAGGGTTAATCTTACTTAGCCATCAACCGCTCAGGAATCTCCATTCCCACTTCTTTGTAGTACTTAGCTGCGCCCGGATGCAGTGGCACCGGCAAGCCCGCCATCGCCTTCTTCACATCCATCGCCTTAGTCGCTTTATGAATCGCCTGCAGGAACGGCAGGTTCTCATAAATAGTCTTAGTTAGCTGGTAAACATGCTCTTCATCGACATCAGCGTTAACCGCGAGGAAGTTAGGCTGTGCGATAGTATTAATATCTTCCGTTTGGCCCGGATAAGTACCGGCGGCAATGGTGTACGGCGTCCATAAGTTACGGCCACTGTTCATCTTTTCAGCTTGCTCTTCCGTCACATTCAGAATAGTGAACTTGCCTTCGTTCGCGGCCATCAGTTTAGTGATTGCACCGGTTGGCGGGCCGGAAGGAATACCGGCGCTGGCGATCTGACCGTTGGCCAATGCATCGGCCGTTGGGCCATAACCGGCATGCACTAATTCAAAATCCTTCTCAATATCAATACCGAGGCCCGCCATCAGAACTTTATTAGAACCAATGGTGCCTGAGTTTTGCTTACCCATACCGGACGGCTTGCCTTTCAGTGCCAGCATATCCGCCATCGTACCGGTCTTAGCCATGTCTTTCGCTATCAGGAATTGCTCAACGTTCTGCCATAACATGGTGACGGAGCGCATATTTTCCTGCTTCTCTGAGACCGGGCCGGTGCCGGTCGCGGCGTAAGAACCGTACAAGCCCTGTAAGATGGCAAAATCTGCTGTGCCCGCGCCCAGCGCCTGGACGTTTGCGCCGGAACCTGCTGAGTTAACGGCGGTGAGGCTGAATTTCTGTTTAGGTAATAGCTTCACCTTAGACAGCGTGGAAATCGCGGTGCCCACGGGGTGATAAGTACCGCCGGTAGAAGCGGTGTTAAGCACGTAATCTTTATCTTCTGCCTGCGCTGTGGTCACAGCCATGGCGAGTACCGCTGCGGATACCAGCGTACCGAGTAACTTCTTCATGTCTTCCTCCTGAAAATAAACTATGAAGCGTCATCACATAAAACTATTTCGCGAACTATGCAAAATAATTTTCGTAGCCCGTAGGCTAACAAAATTTTTGATGCCTGCGTAATTTAATTATGTTGTTGCACATGGAAACATTCCACTCCGCGAGTCTTGCAGTCTTTAACTGCAACAGTAACAATCTGCCATTCCGCCTGGAGAAATGGCAATGACAACGCTAGACACAAAAAACGACACTAAAACCGGCTTGCCCGCCGACCGCACCACCCTGGCCATTGCGCTTGCCATGCTCGGTATACTCGCGATCACCTTCGCCGATATAGCCACTAAATGGATTAGCACCGATATTTCACTCTGGCAGCTGTTAGCCATGCGTTCGGTAGTCGGCTTAGTGCTCATTCTGCCCCTGCTTTTACTCAGCCGCCGCCTGTCTGCGCTACGTGTCAAAAACCTGCGTACACTCGCGATCCGCACGCTGATTATGTGTGTTACTTACGTGCTGTTCTTCAGCAGCCTCGGCAGCTTACCGCTGGCTGTGGTCGCGGGAGCCTTCTTCGCTGCGCCACTGTTTATGGTTATCTTATCGGTTTTTATGCTGGAAGAGTCGGTCGGCATCTGGCGTATTCTAAGTGTACTGAGCGGTTTTTTTGGCGTAATACTTATTCTGCGTCCCGACTCCGCTGACTCTAGCCTCGCGATGCTGCTGCCGGTCGCTGCGGGTTTTTGCTATGCGCTGGCACAGGTTTACACACGCAAATACTGTAAACAGGAAGATCCGCTTGCGATTTCCTACTGGCTCACCTTCACGTTTATGCTAATGGGGCTGAGTGGTATGCTGGCGGTGTATTGGCTGGCTGATGGCAGCGCGACACACTTTCTGAATCACCCCGCCGTTACCACCGCTTTAATGCCAACGCTCATTATCACCGCCATTGGCATTAGCAGCCTGCTCATGCATTTCTCAATGGCCGCAGCCTACCAAAATGCCCCGGCCAGTCTGATTGCACCGCTGGAATATATGTACCTGCCGCTGGCTGTAATTGGCGGCATGATCTGGCTAGATGAAACGCCGAGCGCCTCCGCCCTGATCGGTATCGCGGTGATCATCACCTCAAGCTTGATTATTGCCTGGCGTGAGCGGGTGATGCGCGAAATGCGCTGACGCGCTGCCCAACTCGCGCGCTGGATACTGCCACCACGCCGGACAGCCGGGAATCGCTAATGGAAATTTAAGCCGCCGCGCAGCTCCCCACGAAGTTTCCTCAACCCACGGCGCAATATCATCAGCCGTTTCCACCGCCAGGGCCTGCGTTTTATCCGCACGGTCAACACCACCAGACCTCAACAGATGTGCCGTTCGCGCCAACGACAGGCGTGACCGCGTGACAACCCCCTGCTCGCGTCGCCGCCATAAGCCATTCAACACCGCCGCCGCCAATAAATAGCCCGTCGCATGATCCAGTGCCTGCACCGGTAGCGGTCTGGGTTTATCGCCAGCAAACGTTGCCATGCCCTGCTGTGCGATACCGCTGCTCATCTGCACCAGACTATCAAAACCCCGCCGCCCGGCCCACGGCCCTGTCCAGCCATAAGCACACAGCGCCACATCGACCGCATGCGGATTAATCGCATAACGTTCATCATCGCTTAGCCCCAGAGAGGCCAACGCACCGGGGCGATAGCCGTGCAGAATCACATCACACTCCGCCAGCCGTTGTTTAAACACCGCCAGATCAGCCGTCCGCCGCAAATCCAACCGCGCACAGCGCTTACCCAACACCACTTCAGGAACCGTACCCGGCTCTTCCCAATCCGGTGGGTCAATACGCAGCACGTCCGCACCATACGCCGCCAGAAAGCGCCCCGCCACCGGCCCGGCCAGCACGCGGGTCAAGTCCAGTACCTTAATACCCGCCAACGGTCGTGCAGCATCAATAGACGCCGCACACTCAGCGCCAGCCCTATCATCCCGATTGAGTTCGCTAATATGCACCAACGGCTCAGCATTGACCGCCTTACCCTGTGGATGCTGCTGCCACCCGGCCATAGAACGCATTTCTGCCGCACAGCCGCCCTGCGCTACCACGGCCTGCTCTAGCGCAGTCGCCTGCCAACCAAGTACTGCTTTTGCCACGGCATCGCGTTCAGCTGGCTGTTGTAACACCGCCAACGCTGCCTTTAAATGGTGGGGGGCATTCGTATGTAACCTGATCCAGCCATCTGCCGTTTGATAGTCACCCGCCACTAAATCCCATGGCGACGGTAACTGCCAGCCCTGGGGTCGGATCGTCATGCCAAACCAGAATGAGGCCAGACGGCGATCCACATTGACGGGGTCAGTAGCCACAGCATCCACAGCACTTGCACTGCGATAATGTTGCAGCATGACCCCGGCGGCGGCGATAGAGGCTGTCGCGAGATCGGTAACACGAAAACAGGCCGGCAGATCGCCGCTACCGGTCATATTAACCGTGCTTTCTGGCTGACCAAACGCAGCCAGTATTTCCGGTAAGAAGTAAAAATCGCTCATCATGAGAACTCTGGAAAACCAAGAATCAGGAAAGAAACGAATAACTTATGCCGGAAGTTGCAGCTTATGCAAGCTGGCATTGGAAACAATCAGGATGATTGGATAAAAAGCATGCAAAGGCCTACAACGGAAAGATCCAGACAGCATAAACTGTCTGGAAACTAACGAAAATTAACAAAAATCTTATAACAAAGATCCTATAACAGCGACCTCATAAAATAGCTTAAACAGCTAACTTCAGGCCGCACTTTCCGGCTTAAACGTTAACGCCAGTCCATTGATACAGTGACGCATGCCGGTTGGCTGTGGCCCATCATTAAAGATATGGCCCAGGTGTCCGCCACAGCGGCGACAATGCACCTCGGTACGCTGCATAAAGAGTGAATCGTCTTCCTGTGTGCCTACCGCATTTTCCAGCGCCTCATAATAACTCGGCCAACCGGTGCCACTGTCATATTTGGTTTTTGAATCATACAACGCCAGATCACAACCGGCACAATGATAAATACCCGCACGCTTTTCATGCAGTAAATCGCTGGAACCGGCGCGTTCGGTCGCGTGTTTACGCAAAATACTGAACTGTGCCGGACTCAACAGCTCACGCCATTCCTGTTCAGTCCTCGTAATTTCAAATGTTTTTCCGGTGTTTTCCGCAGCTACCGTTTCACCTTTGCCGCTAAGTGCCGCAACGCCATAGCCCGCACCGGCAAATAATGCCAGCCCCAGCCCTCTTTTCAGAAAGCCCCGTCGCTGGTTAAAATGTTCAGCCGAAGATGGGAATGTTTTATTTTTCATCAAATTAACTCCGCTTATTTAGGTATTGATGGATTGATAGTGGCTATTACGCGCCCGGTTTATCATTGGATGCAAGGCTAGGCTAAGCCGATAGTTTCATCAGCATGCATGCAAAAAATTAACAATAACTCTACCACCGGGATTTATTAGCACCATAAAACTGAACCGGACAAGGTTATCCGCATACCCGGAGTAACCAATAGTCCGTGGCAAAATACTGTCATGCGGGTATGCTCATTTTTATTTTGAATAGCAATGCAAGATGGACATCATCATGTCAAACACATTAAATAATCGCAATAAACACATTGTACGGGACTTCTGGCATACACTGGACAATGCACCTGCTGCACAGTGGCCCACAGCTATTGAAACCCTGCACCCCGATGTGGTCTGGCACGGTCATGAACCGGTGGGTACCCTGCGTGGCCGCCAGGCGTTTCTGGAAAACTTCTGGCAGCCGCTGTTACACGCCTTCCCCGATCTACAGCGCGAAACCTTTATCTTCTTCGGTGGCGAATCTAATGGTCGGATTGATGGTGACATTAGCCAAGATGGCAAGATGTGGGTCACTGGCACCGGTAATCTGCACGCAACCTTTACACATGACTATCTTGGCATTCCGGCTTCGGGTAAGCGCGTTAGCATTCGTTGGGGTGAGTTTTGTCGGCTTGAAGATGAACACATTACCGAAGTGTATTTCCTGCTTGATCTGATTGATCTCATGCAGCAGGTCGGTATCAACGTGTTCCCACCCGCCAAAGGTAAAGACGGCTTATACCCCGGGCCTAAAGCGCGTGATGGCGTACTGATCGACGCGGCTGACGCGGCGGAATCACGCTACAGCCTTGAACATATCCGACGCTTTATCTTCGATGGCCTGAATAGCTACGATCAGGACGACCTGACCAGTATGGGCATGGCGGATTATTTCCACCCCGAGGTGAAGTGGTATGGCCCCGGTGGTATTGGTGCCTGCCTGAGTTTTAAGGAATTTGAAGACCTGCATCAACAGCCGTGGTTAATCGCCTACCCGGATCGCTCGGTACAAAACCTGGATGCACTCTTTGCTGAGGGCGCTTACAGCGGTGCGCCGGGCTGGGCCGGAGTGAAGGCGACGCATACCGGGCCTTATCTGGATTGCCCGGCGACGGGTAACAAAATTGATTTTAACGGACTGGACTGGTGGAAACGCGAGGGCGAACAGTACGTGGAGAACTGGGTTTTTGTCGATATGGTGCATTTGTTTAAGCAGTTTGGGGTGGATTTGATGGAGCGGATGCGGGAGCAGGTTTAAGCAGAACCCTCACACCCCCCAGCCCCTCTCCCTGCAAAGGGCGAGGGGAGCCGCGGGTTTTGTCTTTGGGGGTGAGGATGTTAATCCTCCGCCAAATACGCCGCTCCACCCATATAAGGCTTCAGCACCTCAGGAATGCGGATACGGCCATCTGCTTCCTGATAATTTTCCACCACTGCCACCAAAGCACGCCCACTCGCCACCCCCGAACCGTTCAGGGTATGCAGCAGTTCTGGCTTCCCAGTATCAGGATTCCGATAACGCGCCAGCATGCGTCGCGCCTGAAAATCTAAGGTATTCGAGCAGGAGGAAATCTCACGGTACTTCTGCTGTCCCGGCAGCCAAACTTCGAGGTCATAGGTTTTCGCCGCACCAAACCCAGTATCGCCCGCACACAAGGCCAAGACGCGGTACGGCAATTCCAGTTTCTGTAAAATCGTTTCGGCATGCCCGGTCATTTCCTCCAGCGCATTCCAGGAATCCTCCGGTTTCACGATCTGCACCATTTCCACCTTTTCAAACTGGTGCTGGCGAATCAGGCCGCGCGTATCTTTACCATGAGAACCCGCCTCGGAACGGAAACAGGGCGTATGGCTGGTAAATTTCATTGGCAGCTTAGCCGCGTCAACAATGGTATCGCGCACCAAGTTCGTCAGCGGCACTTCCGAGGTCGGAATCAGGTAATAATCGCGCTCGCCTTCCAGCTTGAACAGGTCTTCCGCAAACTTTGGTAGCTGGCCCGTACCCTGTAAACTGTCGGCATTTACCATGTACGGCACATACATCTCACGATAGCCGTGTTCACCGGTATGTGTATTTAACATAAATTGAATCAACGCCCGGTGCAGTCGCGCCATTGCACCCCGCATGACAATAAAGCGGGAGCCGGTGAGCTTACTGCCTGCCTCAAAGTCCATCCAATCGTGTGGCATGCCCAGATCAACGTGGTCTTTCGCCTCAAAGTCAAAGGTCGCTGGCTCGCCCCAGCGGCGAATCTCCACGTTATCATCTTCACTCAGGCCATCCGGCACCGAAGCGTCCAGCAGATTCGGCAATCCCAAAATCAGCGTTTTCAGCTCATCTTGCACCGCTGCCTGTTCCTGCTCAGCGGCTTTAAGCTCATCCCCCAACTGTGACACTTCTGCCAACAGTGGCGCAATATCCTCGCCTCTGGCCTTGGCTTGCCCGATATTTTTAGAGCGCGAGTTGCGGGTGTTCTGTAATTCCTGGGTGCGTGTCTGTACCGACTTACGCTTCTCTTCCAGCGCGCTAAACGCCACGCTATCCAGTTCAAAACCGCGCCGCTTTAACTGCGCCGCCACATCGTCTAATTCAGATCTTAATCGCTTCGGGTCTAGCATGATTCCAGTCCGGTACCGTTAGTATTGCCTAAAGGACGTATGGTAAGTAGGCAGAACCCAGTTAGCAAGCGCTTGTCAACGCTCAAACAAGTAATTTAGCTCAAAATGTACGCGCCACTAGCGTGCCAAGATAGACAGCCAGCAGACACAACCCGACATTAAGGACAATGTTCAGGGCAAAAACCAGCCACTGGCCCTGTTCTAACAGCTGTAGATTATCCAGTGAAAAGGTAGAAAAGGTGGTAAAAGCACCTAACACGCCCACCATCAGCCCCTGCGCCAGCGCAGTATCGAGCAGCGCACGCTGCGAGAAGTAAATGGCCAGAAAACCGATAAGGAAGGAACCCAGCAGATTCACGCTGAGCGTGCCATAAGGAAAATTGCGGCCAAACAGCTGATTCATGCCCGCGGCTGCGCCATAACGTAGGGCGGCCCCAACCGCACCACCCAGCATAATGCTAATGAGATAATTAATGTAATGCTCCTATCGCGCGATTACTTAACGAGCACATCTTAACAACAAATCAGCAGTCACAACATGCTCTGGCAGCAAGCTGTAAACAGGCCGCATGCGCCTACCGCGTACGCTATTTTTCACACCCGCTAATGGCAATCGCAGTATAAATGCCTGGAGTCGATAGGAAAATGTAAATAAAGAAATGAAAACACCTACAAATCAGATGTTTAATTGGTCGGGGCGAGAGGATTCGAACCCTTGCGCACACCTAACCAAACCACCCAAAGCGAAAAAATCAAATACTTACAGCACATCTGATGGCCTTACCGGGCTAGGTTGCCCCAAAAACGCCCCATACTATCAATCTCCATTTGCCTGTAGAATATCAAATGCACATGAGGCGAGACAATGACCATGAATGACCAGCCACGCAAAACCCTGAGCCTGAAAAAAAAGCGCGTTATCAAGCGTGCTGACATTCCAGCCGGTAAGCTGACCAAGCCGGGCAAGGCACCAGCTAAGCCAACGAAAGCGAAGTCACAGAAAACACGTCCACCGGCAAAGAAGAAACCCGAATTTTCACCCTCTGAAATCCGGGCGCGTGAACTGTATCAACGCCTCAATGATTTTGAAGTCTGGCGAAGCTATAAGCCGTTGGCGTTGGGTATTGAGAAAGCCATATTCAAGCTGTGTAATGATGAGAAAATACCCGGCGCATCAAAGAAGGTGGTTAACAAGGTGCTAAGTCGCCACACCCGGCGCGATGTTTACCGGGCTAATGTTTTAAGAGGTGGTAAGCGTTACCAATTGGACGCGAAAGAGGGCGGCGAAATCTCCGAAGAACAGAAAGCCCATGCAGCCAGAGCGATGAAAGCCCCAGATAAAAACCTGCAATCCTAATCACCGTCTTTCAGGGTAGAAGTAAAGCCAGCAGCGTTTCACCGTCAAGGCTGGCTATGCTGTCCACCAGCTCCCAGCCTTCATCATGCCGGATAGTAAAATATCCATTCTCCCAGCCCCAACCGATCTACAGCAGCATAGACACCCGATAGGGTTTAGCCTTGCATCCCCGGTAGTGATCCGCAACCAGCGGGCGCGGCTGCACACCTTACACACGGCTATCAGTCCGCTTCTATACCCTTGTACGCGGGTTGCAGTGCCGTAGAAGCTGCAACCCTTGCCGCGTGGCGAACGTCCCCGAAGGGATAAAGACAGTCATTACAAAATATGCAAATTTAACAGGATTATCGAAACACCCTACTTTCGATAACACCACGCGGGACAATACCAAAACGCCTATGCATGATGTTTTTACTATTAACTATGCAGAGTAAAAACAATGCGAACAGCAACCCGTAAATTAGTGAACGCTTATTTCAATAGCGTCGCTGTCTCCAATGGCTACAGCAGCTATGATGCTGTGAGAAATGAGCCGATCAACTACACCCCTGAACGCCAACAATTCATGTTTGAATCTATGGGTGAACAGGCCGACTTCCTCAAACAGATTAATAACATTCCTGTCACTGCGCAGGTGGGCGAGCGTGTCGGCCTAGGTATCAATCGACCGATTGCCAGCCGTACCAACACCGAAGAAGACGAACGAAAAACAAAATATGTTGGCGAACTAAAGCCTGATGAATACCACGCTAAACAAACCAACTTCGACACCCACCACACCTACAGACTGTTGGACTCATGGACACACGTTGCCAACTTTGGAAAGCACTATGTTAGTCAGGTGCTAAAGCAAATTGCACGCGATCAACTCATGATCGGCTGGAACGGCAAAACCGCCGCCGCTAATACCGATGTTGAAACCAACAAACTGCTGCAAGATGTGAATATCGGCTGGCTGACCAAGGTCATTAACAGCGACCCGGCGCGGATGATGGGTTACGACTCAGGGGGCGAAGAAACAGCAGATACGTGGAAGGTTGGCGAAGGCGGCAAGTATGGCAGTCTCGACGCGCTGGTGTTCGATATGATTACCAACCTGCTGGATATGTGGCATCAGGGCAGTGATGACTTAATTGTTATTGTTGGCCGTGAAATCTGGGTATCACATGGCCTTTCCCTGTTATCACACAGTACGCTGCCCACCGAACGCAATGCACTGCAAACATGGTTCGCTAATGAGACCGTAGCAGGCTTACCGTGTGTTATGCCTCCCTTCATTCCGGCGCGTTCTGTCATTGTCACCAGCTACAGCAATCTAAGCATCTATCATCAGGAAGAAACCCTCAGACGCACGATTATTGATAATCCAAAGCGTGATCGTATCGAGCAATATTTCAGCGAAAATCAGGCGTATGTTGTAGAGGATTATGGCAAGTTTGCGGGCGTTCGTGATGGTGCGTTATTGCTGCCTGATGGTGAGGGCGGCTGGGCTTAAATCATGTTATCACCCGCAGCAGCCCACCGGGAAAACATAGCCAGAAGCCGACCAGAGCGAAAAGCAAAGCCCAACGCATCAGAGGCGGGCTTTGTTGAAGTATCCCACGCTGAGACAGCGCGTGATCGTGCTTACTTTGCTCAGTTCAAAACCGACAAGTACCAACTTTCTTTGATCCGCAGTCGCAGCCAGAGCAATCTCAAAAAGTGCAGCCTGATAGCGAATTATCAGGAATGGATTGATGAAGCGATGCTAGCCGACATGATCAGTAATAAACAGGCTGAAATGTTTGTCTGGTTGACCATCTGGTGCATTGATGCGCGGTTGTACAAACAGGCGTTTGATATGGCAATTTTTGCCATTGAGCAGGGCATCAAATCGCCAGAAGGTTTTGAACGGACGCTGCCTGAAGTCATGGCCGAACAGATAGCCGATGGCTTAAACCAACGCGGTGAACAGGCGGCTTATGGTAACGATCTGGAAGCATTAGCCGATGTGCTGGCCGACTGCGATCTGATAGACCCGATCAGGGCAAAACTGTGCAAGGCGCGTGGTCTGGCTTTACTGGAAAGTGACCCGGACAAGGCGCGTGAACTACTTGAACAGGCTTTGCAATTCAATCCACGGGCAGGCACTAAAAAAGTATTAAAGACGCTGGCAAATGATCAGCGTGAGACCGTGCTGGTTAGTGCAGACCCCGACCAGAGGACGCAAGAAATGGAAGCATACACCCTTAGCGGTAGGCAGGCGGCGCGGGAACTTGGAATAACGGTTCCTACTGTCCTGAAATGGGCAAAAGCTCAACCGGACAAGCTGCCCCATATCATCGTGCCCACCGGCAAACGCAAACTATACCGCTTCAATCCTGATGATATTGAAGCCTTCAAAAAAACACACTTAGTGAGAACATAATGGATATTAGCAATTACACAGGAAGCCCCAACGGGCAGGAAACAAACGGCGCTGGTAAAACGTGGTACTCGCTGATTAACAACAGCAGTTCGCGCCATGTTGATATTTACCTCTACGGCATTATTGGTGGCTGGGATGTGAACGTACAGCAGCTATTAGCCGAACTCAAAGCAGCAGGCAAGGTAGACACTATCACGGTATTCCTGAACACCGTTGGCGGTGTGTTCTATCACGGTCTGCCGATCTTCAACACCCTAAAGCAGCACCCGGCGCACGTTACCGTCAAGGTGATGGGCTACGCGCTCAGCATGGGTTCCATTATCATGCTGGCAGGCGATACCGTAGAAGCCGCTGAAAACAGCGTGATTATGATTCATCGACCCCAGGGCGGCATGAATCAGGGTGACGTTGACGACGTGCTAAAGCTGGCGGAAATGCTGGAGAAACACGAGGCGGCTATCCTGCCTGAGTACATGCGCAGAATGGGCATTACCGAAGAAGAAGCACGCGCCTTGCTCAAGGCTGAAACGTGGTACACCGGCACCGAAGCAAAAGCGGCAGGTCTGGTGGATAATCTCTTAGGTGAAACCGAGTTAGACCCCGAAGCGGCAGGCGTGAGTATGCAGGGTGAACATTGGGAGTACGTCAACCAGCACTATCCCAACATGCCTACCAACATCAGCAACATGATTCAGGCGCACACAGTCAACGCAGGCGGGCAAATGAAGCAGGCCGACATACTGGCGATCGCTAAAGCGGTGGCGGTGGAACTGCGCAGAAGTGGTGAAGCATCAGCCAGCAATGAAGGTTGGGAAGACGAACGTAAGCGACTGTTAGCTGAGAATAAGCGCTTAGCAGATGAACTGGCAGACTATACCGTTCCAGACCCCGAACAGAATACGCAGTTTGTGCCGGAAAATTGGTGCGTTGCTAAGGAACCTTTATTGAGAGAGTTCTATTAATCCACTGCTTAACGTGTGACCTGAAAAGCCGCTGGTCTTGATAGCAAGGTCAGCGGCTTTTTTTTGCGCTTGTTTCCGGCTGGCTGTAAAAAATACCGGAAAAGTGAACTGTTTTTCACGCCTAGTGAACTGGATTGCACCCGTCGGCATATTGACAAAAATCTGACAGATTTTACACACAAAAAAATAAACTGCATGAAACTAAATTAAATAATATCAATAACTTGAATAAGATTAACCGCCGCCAGCACCCTGAACATTGACAGGCTTTACACTGCGAAGCTCGCACTCTTCCCTCGCTGGCGGCGTTTATTTAATTTTTTTTGATGATTTTCGACGACCGGGACTATAACAAATGTATGAACGCTGCCCGCACTGCCTAGAAAAAGGCTTAAAAAATAACGTCGTTTTTGCTGCCTGTACGCTGGGTGATGTGCAGGAACACAACACAGATGAACAAAAGGAAGCGGTTAAATGTGTGCGTGTGTTTTGTGCTGCCTGTGGTGCTGTGGGTCAATTTGCATCCAAGCTGACTATGCGCGATCCCAGCAAGAAAAAACCACGGCGCAGGAAAAGAAAGGACAAAACTAGCGTATAGTGTCACTGAGTCGGGCTAGGCTGATCCCCGAAACCCTGAACCCTTTGCAGGTTGCCCGACATATTCACAAAGGGACACGCAACCAAGGGGACGTGTCATTATGCCGAGAAAAGCCCTCACAACACGGCAAGCGTTGCGCTTTGCTCGTAAGATGCTGCCACCCGCTCATATACTCCGAATGCTTAACAACCCGGTAGTTAAGCAAGGATCATCCAGTCCGTTCGACGAAAGCGACTCTCGTGCATACACACCTGAACATTTATTAATACCCGGCAAATCCCCCAAACGCCGCGCCATCATCAAGAACGCTAAACCTCCCCAGCAGCGCGAAGCCATCATGTACGAAATAGCATATTTAGGCTGGCATCCGCTAAGCATACCAAGGTCAGGAAAGAAGCAATTACAGCTATGGTTTTGTAAAAAATTTGGCAAAAAAGAGGCTACATTCCTTTTGAGGTGGAAAGAAATGCGCAAAATGGGTTGGGTTGAAATGGGTGCTTATCGGCAAAAATCCAAGAATGCAGAATAAACTATTAAAAACATAGACTTGCCAAACAAATATACCACTTTATTTTTGCAAAAAAATACCACTTTCGCCCCGAAAACCTACCACATTTTCTGCAAAATCTACCACATTTAGTTCTGGTATCTGCTGGATTAAATATGTTTAGCTGTAGGCAAGCGCGGATAACCGCATTGACACAGCACTAACGTCGTGACGACGTAAGGTAACAACATGCACCAGCCAGACCAGCATTTTAAAAAGCTGCTGAAATCAACGCAGCACTACATCAACAAAAAAGCAGCCACAGCAGACAATCCGCATCATTGCCGAGCGCACTTGTGGAAGCTGTTTATTCTCCGTCACGTGTTGGCCGACTAATACCATGAAATTAAAGAATTTTTCAAACTGCATAACGCGGTTACGGATTCGTTTTGCCTAAAGAAAAGTAGGTGGAGCGGGCATTAAAAAGGCCGGGTACGCCAACCAACGTCCCGGCCTATAGATAGAATATGTCTGGCGAATAGAATATGACAATCATCAGCTTTTTTCAACCCATATCAAAACTAGCATCAAGTATCTTCGATGCTAAGCCAGCCAGCACCCAAACCACCGCGCACCAGCTCAACCAAAAACACTGGACAAACCCGCCCCACCGGGCGTATGTTAAAAGTGCAAAATTTAAAAGGGACTACTATCCCAATCGTTGGCGGCAACTCCGCCCACACGCAGGCGGTTTTTTTTCGCCAGTAGAATATGTGATACGCGGTTTTATGCCGGGTGTACGTGGACTACAACACGGCGTAAGCCGCAATAAGCGTGTCAAGTTCCAACGACTTGATAGTAGCACCCGGCAATTTTTGCCTACTACTAAAACAAACGTTGGAGTCATCATGACCGCTTTAAACATAGTGGGCGCACCTGCCCGCAATCTATTGGCACAACTGCCACCTCTGCCCTATCCCGGCAAAAAGTACAAACAACCCTCAAGCATCACAATCACCAGTACCGCCACCGGCTTAATCGTCTGGCGTGGTGTTGATCCTGTTGCGTGGATTTACCCCGGCCATCATCAGGGTCAGATAGCCAATCAGTCTAAGACCTGCCGTTTTGTCGATGTGGCTTACCATCGCCAGACCGAACGCGGTGTAAACCTGGAAACTGCTGATTTCACCGACCTACAGAGTGCATTCGACTTTGTGCGCGACCTGTTTGAAGGGGGTGAAGCGTGAACCCACTATTCCAAGTCTCTGACGACGCGACGGTAAGCGACGTTACAGGCTATCTGTCGTTGCTGGTCTACCAATCACGCGCCGTACAATCTGCCTTGCATGAACTCGCCAGCCAAAAGCAGGACATTCTCGACAATTTCAAAGACATTGGCGGACTAATAGCGCAAAACGAAGCCAACTTAGAGCAGATTTTGCAGCTAACGGAATTTCTCGAAGGTAAAAAGCTGGAGGTAGTGAAGCCATGAACCAGCCACTTACCCAAAGCCCTGAAATCCGGGCATTCTCCCAGCGCTGCCAACAGGTCAGAGCCGAAGTAGAAAAGCGCATTGCTGACGCGAGACACCCCAAACCCGCCAAAGCCCGTACACATCTTTGGTGCTACTGGCTGAGAAAAAACGGCTTTATGGGAGTATCGTCAAAATGAGCACATCCCCTACCCTGTTAGACGGCTATCCCGTCGTTTGTCACAAAAGCGACCATAGCGCCATCAACTACAAATTAAACGGCATACCGCAAACCATGCGCAGCGACGTAGCCAGCCAGTATTCAACCATCTATCAAGGTGCAATAAAAGCCTATACACAGGAAGCAACCGACAACGGCACACACCCTGAAAACCCGGTAATCAACAAGCTGGCACAGGATCACGCCAGAAAGCACGCTAACGCCTACCTATCCAACGTGGTGAAGATGGTGAAAGGCTACGCCAGTACCGGCGATTTTGTGGACAGCAAAGACCGTTTCAGGCTGGAATTTCTGATGCTATGGGAACAGCACGCCCCGGATGCTGAACTGCTGGACACTGAGCAACGCGGCGAACTGGACAGCGACACCGCCAAAGCCCTGAAACGCCAACGGCGTGAACGCTGGCAGGCAGTACGCGCATTCTGTAACAAAGAGGCCGTAACCTTCCCTTCCAGCGGTTCACAGGACAGCAGCACCGGCAACGGCGCGAAATTTAACCGGCTGGTGAATCGTGACTGGATCACCAAGCAATTCAGCAAGCGCAGCAAAAAAGGCGAACAGCACCGCGCACGCTGTGCCTGTCGTATCGGTAAACATGCGGACCAAGCAATCACAGAGGAAGCCTTGCAAGACTGGTTACAGTCACAGCGCGATAGCATCCAATACATGCAAGACACGGTGTTCATATCTACCGAAGACGACGAAGTAGACATGATGACCGTCTACAACAGCAGCAACGCCAACCCCAAAAACCGCAAAACCAAGGTAATCACCCTATTAACCGGGCTGGTGAACTTCGCTGAAGACAACGGCTATCAGTTCGTGATGATTACCCCGACCGCCGCCAGTGAACACCACCCGGCACCGCGTCAAAATGCCAGCGGTGAATGGGCGTTGAATCCAAAGTTCAACACCAAATGGCAGGTGAAGTACACCCACAACCACCTGAACGAAATCTTTAAACGGGTAGCCTCTGCGCTGGATCGTGAGGGCGTGGACTTCTTCGCGCTGAAAGGTGTTGAAGCCCATAAGGACGGCACCCCACACCATCACTACGGCTTTTTCTACAAAGGCGCAACGCTTAAACAAATCAAGGATATATTCAACTGGTACTACCGCGAATATGACCAGATTGTTAAGGACTTTCACCAGAAAGGCGACCATAAACAGCGTAATAAAATCACCCTGCAACAAGGCTTAATCCTCCGCCAACACCTGAAAGACACCCAACCCGGCGCACTCACCCGGCGCGTGAATTACAAGGTGTTTGATCCCAAAGGCGACGCAACGCTGACAACGTACATCATCAAGGATGTATTGGGCTATGTGGTCAAGGATGTACGCGAAGAAGGCGACACCGACACCCCGGAGACCAAAGAACAAAAAGCCAAGCGCGAAAAACAGGAACGCGGCGCGGCGTGGGCTTCCCTGCATGGTATCAACCAGTTTTCACTCATTCGCATTAATGCCTCCATCGGAATATGGGACGAACTCCGCCGCATTCATGAGCCGGTAGCAGGATCGACCCAACTGGAAGCTGAACGGCTGGCCTGTTGCGGTACGTTTGGCACTGAGGCACACGACAACCCGGACACCCGCCAAAACCCGGATTTTTGCCGGTTTATGGAACTGCGCAGAAACCCGGTAGACGACTGTGAACCCGTCAACCTCACTACTGAAAATGAATATGAAAGCGATGGTGAAACGCTGGCGTTGGGTAGCTTTGGCGACACGCTGGAACGTGTGACCGGCGTTGAAAGCAAAAGCGAAGGCTTAACCGTAGAAACCCGGCCTATCCGCTGGCGTGCGGTCAACGTCCCTACCCTGTTAGATGCAATGGTGAAACACGAATCACCGCCAATGGAGCCGGGACAGTTCAACCCGGACACCACCGACGAACTACGCGCCCTGTACGCTGACCTGTTGGAAACAGCCAGAAAGGAAAAAACCCTGCACCAGTTTGGCCGTGCTGTTTATAACTGGCCTGAGTCACCGCGTGTGGGTGAGTCTTTTGAAGACCGGGCGCGGCCGGGCGTCACTTGGGAGATTAGAAATAATCGCACGAAATCACCACCGGGCGATGAATCACCGGGATTGACTGAGAAAATCCCCATCAATCCAGAAATTGACTTAAACCGGGCTGCTGATAGTGATTTAAAGCAGAATTTACCCACGATCACAGGCAACCCCGCGTCTGTTGAAACATTACAGGGGGTTTTCGCATGACTCAGCATCTGGCAAAACCCGCTCTACTCCTCAGCCTACTGGCTACCGGCCTGTTTGTCTGGGTGGATATGTTTCGATACGGCTACCCGCCGCAAATCACCCTGTACACCCTGCCCTATGCGTTTAGTGGCACCGCGCTATCACTCGCGCTCTACCACAGCATTATCGGCGGCTACTGGGTGCACGCTAGCCTGTTTACGGCTGGCATCTTGATTACTTGCGGACTGGTTTAAGGGGAATACCATGATTTTATTTTTATCACTGCTACTGCTTGCCCTGTTGGGCTACACCATCTACTCGCTAACCAATCACAAAGACCTCTATGCAGAGGCCGAAGAATTGGCGCGTACCATGCCAATGCACCAGCTTAAATCAATGGATAGAGGCTTAGGCGGCACCATCTGGACATTCTTCATTGCGGGCGCATTACTCACTGGCACCTTTGCTGTGCAATTCTTTTCAGGATCGGACAACCCGACCACGTGGACAGCCTCACAAATGGTATACGCCGGTATCGGCTGCATGATGACCTTAGCCATTACACTGGCGCAGAAATCGCTGTACAGCTCGATACACACCACCAAGGCCGGTTTACTTATCACTGCAATGATACTGCTGTTCGTGATCTTCTCCGAAATCGCCACCAGTTCAGAACGCACCGACATGCTGGTTAAGCATCGGTCTGAATCCTCACAGGTCTATCAAGGCGTAGTGAAAGACATAAACCGACCCACTACCCCGGCCAACGTCAATACGGCTGGACTGGAAAGCGCACAGGCCGAACTATCGGACGCGCAATATGAACTGTCCCGCTGTGATCGACATAGCAGCAAAGGCGCGAAACGGGTTGAACGCTGCGAAGTGTACGAACAGAAGCGCATCGCCAAAGCACAAGGCCGCATTGATGCTATTTCAAATCAGAATCAGTTTATGGCTACCTCTGCTATGGAGCTGAAATTAAAAATGATTGAGAAAGCACAGGAATTGCAATATGACGAAAACCAAAACCCGGCGATTATTAAATTCATGAAAGCCGTATTTGGTGGCGCTATTTTATATTCAATGATATTTGCGTCTTTAATCGCGGTAGTGGCTTTTGAATCTGGCTTTCATTTTACCGGCACCCGCCGCGCTGTAATCCGTCACGCCATTTTATTAAAGCAAAATATAAATGATCCAATCCAGCAATCGGCACCCTCCCCCACACCGGCACCGGATAGCGACCTGTCCACGTGGAATGCTGAACTCTCAAAATCGGGCATCGACTCCCCTGCTGATACTGCGCTCAATCAAGCCGCTGACCAAGCGCAGATTGAACGTATTTTGCAGCGTGGTTTAGGCACCCATGAGGAACAACTGGACATGCCACTAGACAGCGCTATTAAGCTAGGTATACCTAGTGAGTCCAGCAATCCATCTAGTGAGCTGGACAGACGGTTGCAGGGCGTATCAGAAGCACTTTATGGTGATTGGAATAGGTCGGTTAAATCTGGCGAATGTAGCCATGCCAAAGCAGCCACACAAAAATTCATCTGGAAAAATACAGGCGGACTCACTCACACATTGACCGCCAACGAAACCGGGCGGATTTGGAATGTTTGGCTAAAGCGGGGTGCTGCTGATGGCCTCTTAAAACCCAATCCAGAGTACAAACCGGGCAATAGAAAACCTGAGTTTATTCTGGCAGAAGGCGCTAAAGGCGAGACAGGCAAAAAATCAATTTTAAAAGCCAAACGCAAAAATGCTTATCTGGATACTGAGAAAAACCAACTCGATTTAACAAATCACCAGCCACAGCTCGTTTAACTGCCAGCTGTAAAACTGAAACGGTGGAGCAAGGGCATTTTCCTTGCTCCACCAAAGGCACCACAAAACACAATCAAACCCGGAGTAATGAAAATGGGATTCATCAAAGTAAAGTACGTGACTATTAAGAAATTCTCAGAGCTGACTGGATACACCGAGGATGCTATTCGTAACAAAATCAAAGGTGGGGTATGGGTTGAAGGTATTCACTACCGCCATGCACCTGATAACCGGATACAGATGGACATGGACGCTTATACTGATTGGGTAGAAGGTGAAAAGCTCACGAAGGCCATTAAAAAAGCAGCTATCAACGCAGCGTAAATCATGGCAAAAAAGCACCAATACACCGGAGTAGAGGCCAGAGGCCAAAGCATCAGGATTACGTTTCGGTGGCGTATGGAGCGCCACCGCGAAACGCTTAATCTGAGGCCAACACCTGCCAACCTAAAAGCGGCAGCCAACATAAGAGATAGCATTCAGGACGAAATCCGGCGCGGTGTATTCAACTATGCGGAACACTTCCCAGATAGTAAAACGGTGCAAAAGCTGGGGCTGTCTCCGATAACACCAACAAAGCAAACCTTTCAGGAAATCGCGCAAAAATGGCTACAGGCCAATAGCCATTTATCCACCGGAACGCTGAAAAAATACAGGGGAGAACTCAGGCGCTACTGGTTGCCCGAGTTTGGCGGTACGCCAATTAAAGAAATCAAATACAGTGATCTGGCCGCGCATGTTGGGGGCATCTCCTGGACAAGTGCCAAAAATCGCAATAACGCACTGATACCACTACGACAAGTATTTGAAATGGCTTTTATTGATGATCTGATAGACACCAATCCAGCAGCCAAACTGAAAAATCAGAAAGTACAGACACCACAACCAGACCCGTTTGAACTGTCCGAAGTAGAGCAGATACTTGATTACATGCGGGCCATGTATGACGAACAGGTCAGCAATTACTTTGAATTTGCCTTCTTTACCGGCCTGAGAATTGAGGAACAAATAGCGCTGGAATGGGGCGACGTTGATCTGAGTAAACACCGGCCTTTTGTCCGCGTCCAACGTGCGCGGACATTGGGTGAGGTCAAAAACACCAAGACAAACAAAATACGCGACGTTGATCTGAACACGCGGGCTGTTGCTACGCTCCAAAGACAGCAGAAAATCACAGGCGAACAGGGAAGGGGTTTTGTGTTCCATAATCCTGTTACCGGCCAAAGCTGGAACGACAACGGTAAAGCGCAGCGCATCCGATACTGGAACCCAACATTAGAACGGCTAGAAATCCGCCACCGCCGCGCATACGAAACCCGCCATACTTATGCAACCATGATGCTAATGTCTGGCAGCAATCCAGCTTATGCGGCCTCACAAATGGGACACAGCATACAGGTGTTTCTGAGCGTTTATACAAGATGGATCAACACCGCCGCGCAAAGTGGCGAACGTGCCAAAATTGAGAATTTCATCACGGAGGGCAAAGACAAAAAGGCCCCAAAACAGACGGAAAGCGCCCCAAAGGAAATATAAAATGCTTTTAAATCAAATACTTAATTGGTCGGGGCGAGAGGATTCGAACCTCCGACCCCCACAACCCCATTGTGGTGCGCTACCAGGCTGCGCTACGCCCCGACCGAAGAGAAGCAAGGTTACCCCATGCACTGCATGAACTCAATAGACGACCCCAAACAAATCGGCCACACAACACAAACAAACATCAAACCCGCAGCGCTTGCAAGGTTTCCTCAAGATCCGACACGATCTTTTTTAATGCGACATCATCCAAAACACTGCTGCCACTCGCCATTTCGTCTACTTCTCCGCCACCCATGATTTGCTGTCTGGCACCGCTAATCGTGTAACCTTGCTCATATAACAGGCTACGAATCTGTCGAATCAGAATCACGTCTTCACGCTGGTAGTAGCGGCGATTTCCACGCCGCTTCATCGGTTTTAATGAAGGAAACTCTTGTTCCCAATAACGTAAAACATGCGATTTAACACAACACAAATCGCTGACTTCACCAATAGTAAAATAGCGCTTCGAGGGTATCGCGGGTAATTCACTATTGGGAACTGGCGCTTCCTGCATAGATCTCGACTCGTTGTTTTAGCTTTTGGCCGGGGCGAAAAGTAACAACACGGCGTGCTTCAACCGGTATCTCTTCGCCTGTTTTCGGATTACGTCCAGGACGCTGCGTTTTGTCACGTAGCATAAAATTCCCAAAACCGGATAATTTTACGTTCTGCCCTTTATCTAATGAAGCCCTGATTTCCTCGAAGAACATTTCGACCAAATCCTTAGATTCACGCTTATTTAAGCCCAGCTCTTCATAAAGATGTTCGACCATGTCCGCTTTGGTCAAAGTCACCATATTTATATTCTCCTTCATCGTAAGGTGGCACCGGTATTTTCCGCAAGAGAAACCACCACCTTATCCACGATCTGATTGACTTCATTGTCTTCAAGGGTGCGGGAAAAGTCTTGTAAAATCAAGCTCAATGCCACACTTTTTTGATGTGATTCCACACCTTTACCGGTATACACATCGAATATATTCCAGCGCACCAGCTGCGCGGGCGCGACCGCTGCTATGGCTTGATCCAGCGCACTAGCCGGAACACTACGCTCCACTAACAAGGCGAGGTCGCGCCGAATCCCAGGGAATTTAGCCACCGCCTCATAGGCTGGTAGCCGCTTCGCCTGTAGAGCCACCATATCCAATTCAAACAGGTAAGCGGCTTGCCCCAAACCCAAACTGGCTTCAACACGCGGGTGTAAAGCACCGACCCAGCCAATCACCCGCGACTCACCATCAGCTGCCGTCATCCTGATCTGTGCACTTTGTCCGGGGTGCAGCGCGGCATGCGAAGCAGATACAAAACTAAACGTCTGCGCAGACGCCTGCGTTAATATCGCTTCGACATCGCCCTTTACGTCATAAAAATCCACCTTGCGCGCTGCTTCTCCCCATTGTTCAGGCAGCACCGTACCGCTGATTACGCCCGCAATCCGCTTGCTCTGTTTAATCTCACCCGCACAGCGTTCAAAAGCAGGCCCAACCTCAAACAAACGCACGCGGTTCTGCTGGCGGTTCAGATTATGCTGCAGCGCAGGCAGCAGACCCGTCCACAACGTGGTTCGCATCCGACTCAGATCAGACGCAATCGGATTCGCCAGCCGAATATCGGTCGCCTCAGCATCCAACAGCGCCTCCAACTCAGGATCGACAAAGCTATACGTCACCGCTTCCTGATACCCCGCTTCAATCAAGGGTCGGCGCAGGTCATCCAGCCGGTTCTGCGTTTCAAGCGGCAGCGCGACCACCGGCGGTAAGGCGCGCAGCACCGCAGGAATCGAGTCATAGCCACGCACCCGCGCTAATTCTTCGACCAAATCTTCTTCAATATTCAGGTCAAAACGACTCAGCGGCGCCTGTACCGACCAGCCTTCCGCACTAGCGCTCACGTTACAACCTAACCGCGTCAAAATCTCCACCACATCAGCATCCGCGATCGTCACACCCAGAATGCGGCCAATGCGCTCACGCCGCAGTGGAATGGTGCGCCGCTCAAACAGCGTAGCATCGACACATCGATCAATCACCGGCCCGGCTTCACCGCCGCAAATTTCCAGCAACAGGGCGGTCGCCCGCTCCAACGCCGCAACGGTCAGATCCGCCGCCACTCCGCGCTCAAAGCGGTAGGAGGCATCCGTTTGCAAGCCGTATTTACGCGCCTGACCCGCCATTTTTTGCGGGCGGAAATGCGCGCTTTCGATAAAAATATTGCAGGTATCGTCGGAAACCGCCGTCGCATTACCGCCCATAATCCCAGCCAGCGCCACGGCTTTAACCTCATCCGCAATCACCAGCGTATCGGGCTCTAGCGTGACAGTTTGCCCATCCAGCAATTCCAGCTGCTCACCCTCAGTGGCGTAGCGTGCCTGGATGCCACCTTCAAGCTTATCAAGGTCAAACGCATGAATCGGCTTACCGATTTCTATCATCACGTAGTTGGTTACATCGACCGCTGCCGACAGCGAACGCAGACCGTGGCGGCGCAGCTTTTCTTGCATCCACAGTGGGGTTGCCGCTTTTACATTGACATTGCGCACTACCCGCCCGGCAAAATGCGGGCAACTATCAGGGGCAGGCAAGCTCACCGCTCGCACTTCAGTATGCTGCACGGCCTGTGGCGGAATCTCGGGCACATTAACCGTGGTACCGGTGAGCACACCAACCTCGCGTGCCACTCCGGCAACACCAAGACAATCACCCCGGTTTGGCGTAATGCTTAATTCCAACACCTGATCATCCAACTGCAGATAATCACGCACCGCCGTTCCCACCGGCGCATCCACAGGCAGTTCCAGCAGACCATCCGACTTATCCGCCATCCCCAGCTCAGCCGCTGAACACAGCATGCCAAACGACTCCACGCCACGCAGCTTGCCTTTCTTAATCTTCAGCGGCTTGCCTTCCGGCAGCGGCAGCTGTGCTCCAATCTGGGCCAGCGGTGCTTTTAAGCCTAGCCGTGCATTTGGCGCACCACAAACAATCTGTAGGAGTGCCTCCGCGCCAACATCGACATGGCACACGCGCAGCTTATCCGCATCCGGGTGCGGCTCAACCTGCACCAACTCGCCCACCACCACATCAGTAAAGGCCGTTGCCACCGGCTCCAGCGCCTCTACCTCACAGCCAGAAACAGTCAATACTTCACCGATAGCCGCAAAATCTTGCTCAGGATTCACCCATTCACGTAACCATTGTTCGCTAATATACATATCGTTCGGTCTCCGCTTAATGGAACTGCCTGAGGAAGCGCGTATCGTTGTCAAATAACACGCGCAAATCATTAATTTTATAGCGTAGCATCGCTAGGCGTTCGACCCCGAAGCCAAAGGCAAAACCGGTATATTTCTCACTGTCTATACCCACATGGCCAAGCACATTCGGGTGCACCATGCCACAGCCCATCACTTCCAGCCAACCGGTATGCGAACACACCCGACAACCCGCACCGCCGCAGTGGACACAGGTAATATCGGTTTCCGCCGATGGCTCGGTAAACGGGAAAAAACTGGTGCGGAAGCGCGTATCTAATTCATCCACTTCAAAAAAGGCTTTAAAAAATTCAGCCAAAATCCCCTTCAAATCAGCAAAGGTAACGTCGGTATCCACCATTAAACCCTCAACCTGATGAAACATCGGACTGTGGGTAATATCGGAATCACAGCGATACACCCGCCCCGGCGCGATAATGCGAATCGGCGGTTCGTTGTTTTCCATGTGGCGAATTTGCACCGAGGAGGTATGTGTGCGCAACACTAGCTTAGCGTCGTTCAGGCCTTCGGGGTTCATATAGAAGGTATCATGCATCGCCCGCGCCGGATGGTGCTCCGGGATGTTGAGCGCGGTGAAATTATGGAAGTCATCTTCAATTTCCGGCCCTTCCGCCATGGCAAAACCGAGCTGGGCAAAAATTTCTTCAATGCGCCGAATCGTCAGCGTGATCGGATGCAACCCACCCGCATGGCCACGCCGTCCCGGCAGGGTGACATCGACCGCCTCGGCTTGTAGACGCTGGTTCAACGCCGCCGCTTCCAATAGTGCCTTCTGCGCTTCAATGTCAGCAATCAGGGTTTGCTTGGCGCGGTTAATCTCCTGTCCGGCAGCCTTACGCTCCTCCGGCGGTAATTTACCCAGCTGTTTAAGCTGCCCGGTGACTAAACCGGTTTTCCCCAGATACTGTACCCGCACCTGATCCAGTCCAGCCAGATCAGCGGCTCCGGTGATTTGTGCACGGGCGTTTTCCATCAATTCCGGCAAATTTTGCACGATTTCATACCTTTTTTACAAACAAAAAGCGGGGTATAGGCAAAACCTATCCCCGCTTAGAGACTTCTACCGAGCCACCGACAACATGACTCAGCGTTATCGCTTAGGGTAGCAACTACCCTCAGGCCAGGGCAGCTTTTGCTTTATCAGCAAGCTGTCCAAAAGCCGCAATATCATGCACGGCCAAATCCGCCAGAATCTTACGGTCAACCGCAATATCTGCCTTTTTCAAACCATTCATGAAACGACTGTATGACAGATCAAACATACGGGCCGCTGCATTAATCCGTGCAATCCATAGGGCGCGGAACTGGCGCTTCCTTTGGCGACGGTCACGATATGCATATTGACCGGCTTTGATCACTGCCTGATGCGCGACACGATAAACACGGCTGCGTGCGCCGTAATAGCCTTTGGCTTTCTTCAGTATTTTCTTGTGACGGGCATGTGCCTGTACACCACGTTTAACTCTTGCCATCTTTGTTTAACTCCTCGTCCTTTAAGCGTACGGCATCATGCGCTGAACCTGAGCGGTATCAGACTTATGTACACGGTTTTCCCCAACGCGCAAATGACGCTTACGCTTGGTGCTTTTTTTGGTAAGGATATGGCGCAGATGGGACTGCTTACGTTTGAACGTACCATTAGCCGTTTTGCGGAAGCGCTTAGCGGCCCCACGGTTAGTTTTCATCTTAGGCATCTTTGTACTCCTTATTGCATCAAGGATTAATCGAAACACCCTGCAAGAGTGCCTTGCCTTAACAGGGTGAAGTTAGTATCGCTCACACCAGAGGTCTGGGCCATACTCAGTAAGGTACAGAAGTTCTGTACGCTACTTATTTTTTTTCGGGGCCATGACCATCACCATCTGGCGCCCTTCCTGCTTGGGAAATTGCTCAACGCTCGCTAATTCGCTCAGCTCTGCCTCTACCCGCTTCAGCAACTCCATACCCAACTCACGGTGCGCCATCTCACGTCCACGAAAACGCACGGTGATTTTGGTCTTATCGCCACCTTCCAGAAAAGCAGTTAGCTTTCTGATCTTAATCTTATAATCGCCTTCATCAGTTCCTGGGCGGAATTTTATTTCCTTCACCTGAACCTGCTTTTGCTTCTTGCGCGCTTCAGACGCCTTCTTGCTTTCATCGAAACGGAATTTACCGTAGTCCATGATGCGACACACCGGCGGCTTACCATTGGGTACGATTTCTACCAGTTCCAGGCCGAGTTCCTGCGCCTCGTGGAGCGCGTCACTGGTATTGACTACACCTTTATTTTCACCATCTGCGTCAATGAGTCGGATCTTTGGAACCCGAATGTCTTCGTTAAGGCGTGTTTCTTTTTCCAGAGCGATGAGTTTATTCCTCCAAAATTAAAGGTTACTGCGCTGCGCAATTTCGCCAGTGAGTCTTTGCTGAACATCTGCCAGCGTCATTGATCCAAGATCATCACCGGCGCGTGTACGCACCGCAACCGAGTTTGTTTCTACTTCGCGATCACCGACTACCAACAGGTAAGGGACGCGCTGCATGGTATGTTCCCGAATTTTAAAGCCAATTTTTTCATTTCTCAAGTCTGATACCGTACGAATGCCTTTGGCACGCAGCTGTTTTTCCACTGATTTCACATAATCAGCCTGCTTATCCGTGATATTCATCACTACCGCCTGTACCGGCGACAGCCAAAGTGGGAACTTACCTTCAAAATGTTCAATCAGTATACCGACAAAACGTTCCAGTGAGCCAAATAATGCGCGATGCAACATCACAGGGCGTTCGCGCGAATTATCTTCCGCTACATAGGAAATATCGAAACGCTCCGGTAGATTCATATCCACCTGCAGCGTCCCACACTGCCAGTCACGCCCAATCGCATCGCGCAGCACAAATTCTAGCTTTGGCCCATAAAATGCGCCTTCCCCTGGAAACAGCACATAGTCCAGCCCAAGTTTACTCAGCGAGCTAGCCAACGCATCTTCCAATTTATCCCAGATTTCATCCGTGCCGATACGATTTTCTGGCCGTGTCGACAATTTGATCACCACATCCTCAAAACCAAACTCGCGGTAAATATCTAGCACTAGCTCAACCACCGCCGCGCATTCTTCCGCCATCTGTGCTTCAGTACAGAAGATATGCGCATCATCCTGGGTAAAATGGCGCACCCGCATCAGGCCGTGTAACGCCCCCGACGGCTCATAGCGATGCACTTTACCAAATTCACCCATGCGCAGCGGCAAATCACGATAACTCTTCAACCCCTGAGCGAACATCAAGACGCCGCCCGGACAGTTCATTGGCTTGAGCGCAAAGACACGCTCATCCTCAGTCTGGGTGGTGAACATATTTTCACGGTAGTTGAACCAGTGCCCGGAGGTCTCCCACAGCGAGCGATCCATCACATCCGGCGTATTCACTTCAACGTAATCCGCTTTTTCCTGGCGCTCACGCATATAATCCACCAGCTGCCGGAACAGCGTCCAACCTTTGGGATGCCAAAACACAGAACCCGGTGCATCTTCATGGAAATGAAACAGGTCAAGCTGCCGCCCCAGCTTGCGGTGATCACGCTTTTCCGCTTCCGCCAGCAGATTCAGGTATTGCTTGAGCGCCTTTTTATTCGGCCAAGCCGTGCCGTAAATACGCTGCAACATGGCATTATTTGAATCACCGCGCCAGTAAGCCCCAGACACCTTCATCAGCTTATAACCATCACCCAGCTTACCAGTGGAGGGCAAATGCGGGCCGCGACAGACATCGAACCAGTCGCCCTGACGATAAACAGTAATGTCTTCGCCCGCGGGAATCTCTTTGATAATTTCAACTTTGTAGGTTTCGCCAATCTCCGCAAACAGCTTAATCGCGGCTTCCCGACTCCAAACTTCACGCTCAATGGGCAAATCGCGCTTAACGATTTCCTTCATCCGCTGCTCAATATCTTCCAGCTCGGTATCACTGAACGGCGTATCGCGTGCAAAATCGTAGTAAAACCCATTTTCAATCGCCGGGCCAATCGTAACCTGTGTGCCTGGATATAATTCCTGTACCGCTTGCGCCATCACATGTGCCGCATCGTGGCGTAATAATTCGAGAGCTTCTTCTGACTTATTCGTGATGATACTCAACGTCACGTCATTTTCGATGATGTAGCTGGCATCAACCATTTGTTCATCGACTTTACCGGCCAAAGTCGCTTTGGCTAGCCCTGCACTAATATCAGCGGCAACTTCAGAGACGGTAACGGGATGATCGAAAGCACGCTGGCTTCCGTCGGGAAGAGTGATAACAGGCATTATTTTATCTCCAGTGGTGATCTATACGCAGGATCACTTGCTTATCATTAGTTAAGAAATATTTAAAATTGTATCTCAAGTATACAAGTGTTGAAATCTACGATTTCCCCAGAAAAAAAGCAGCATACCCACCGCCCTGTCGGACTGCAAGCTAATATGTGGTTAAAGCGAATGAAAAGACGCTCATCAAGCATGAAAACAGCGGAACATTCATATAGACCGGATGCACAATTCAAGTTACAGCCTCTCTTAATTATCTCCACTCACGCTACTCAACAGCACCGCCAAGACGCGAAGTAATCACCGGGTCACTCTCCAGCGTTCGATGCACCGGACAGCGATCCGCAATTTGCAGTATACGTTCGCGCTGTGCCTCGGTCAGATCCCCTTTCAGCGTAATCGTACGGGTAATACGCTCCACCTTGCCTGTACGTTCTTCACCACATTCCATGCAGTCCTCTGCATGCACCCGATCATGGCTTAAGCGGACGTCCACATCTTCCAACGGCAACTGCTTATGATTGGCATACATGCGAATAGTCATCGAAGTACACGCCCCCAGTGACATTAATAATAAATCGTAAGGTGTTGGCCCCTGATTGCTACCACCGACCGCTAGTGGCTCATCCGCCAGCCACTGGTGGCTGTTAGCGTACAGACCACGCAAAAACTTCTTATCCCGCTCAGTTACCACCACATCATTGTTATTAATTTTAGGCACATTAGCGCTACCCTCTGCAACGGCATCCGCCTGTGGCAAATAACGATCGGCCCAGGCGACCAGGGTACTGGCAACATATTCCGCATCCTGTGATTTACTTAACAGGTGATCCGCCTGATCCAGTGAAATAAAGCTTTTGGGGTGTTTCGCCGCCTGATAAATCTTAGCGGCTTCGTCAATCGGCACAATATTGTCGAGCGGCGCATGAAAGATCAGCAGCGCCCGCTTGAGCTGGCTGATATGCTGTGCTGAGGCATGTTGATGCAGATCATCCAGCAGCTGTTTCTTAATAGTAAACTTGCGTAAACCAATACGCACTTCCGCTTCACCACTGGCTGCAAGCTCCCCTGCTGCCCCCTCAAACAAATGGTGCACATGATCAGCAGTCGCCGGAGCGCCGATGGTCGCCACTGCACGTATCGACGGTAACTGTGGCGCCGCACTTAATACCGCCGCACCGCCCAGGCTATGACCAATCAGCAAAGTGGGTGCGCGATAATCCTGCTCCAGCTTTTTTGCCGCCGCCAGCAAATCCTGCACATTGGAAGAGAAATTGGTATTAGCAAAATCACCATCGCTATTCCCCAGACCGGTAAAATCAAAGCGTAGCACTGCGACACCCGACCTGGCCAACGCCCGGCTAATGCGTGAAGCCGCTGCCACGTCTTTGCCACAGGTAAAGCAATGCGCAAACAAGGCATATTGTTTGATGGGCGTCTGGCTGTCCGGCGTTTCTAACAGGCCCGCTAATTGCTGCCCTTCGGCGTTCGGGAATTCGATTTTAATACGCGACATACTATTGCTCCTGCTAGGGTCATTGTCAGGAGTCACCTCCCAAACTGAACGCTATTCAAAAACGTAACCTTTCGGGACAACGACGATCCCACCTTCTGAAACAGTAAAACGTTTTTTATCCTCATCTGGATCCACCCCAATACGAGTCGATGCCGGAATATTGACATTTTTATCGACTATACAGTTACGCAGCTCTGCCCCCTCGCCGACACGTACATTGTCAAACAGCAACGAATGACTCACCGTCGCGTTATCACCCACAAAAGCATCACGGAACAAAATGCTGTGCTGCACATTCCCGCCCGCCACGACGACACCACTGGCCAGAATTGAATTAATGAGCGAATCATTCGTACCGAAGCTACCGGGGATTGTACGGGCGGGTGGCGACTGCGGATGATAAGTGCGAATCGGCCAATCATTTTGATACAGATCAAGCGGCGGCTCCGCTTCCAGCAAATCCATATTTGCCTGATAATAAGCCTCTATTGTGCCCACATCACGCCAATAGCGGTCAGGCGTTACCCGCCCCTCATCATCACCAAAGCGATAGGCCTGCACATGATGGTTCTGCAATAACTTCGGCAAAATATCATGCCCAAAATCATGCCCGGTATTTTCATTCTGCTGCTCTTCCAATAATGCCGCTCGCAGCAGCTGCGTCGAAAACACATACAGTCCCATCGACACCAAACACGTCTCTGGATTACCCGGTAAGGGCGTTGGCTGCTCGGGCTTTTCTTCAAACACCTTAATCTGCAGGTTTTCATCAACACCGACCACTCCAAAAGCACTGGCTTCTGCCACCGGCACTTCCATACAGGCAATAGTCACCTCAGCACCATTGGTTTTATGCGCCTCCAGCAGTGCGGCATAATCCATCCGGTAAATATGGTCGCCCGATAAAATCAGTGTGTATTCTGCATCGCTGCGTTCCAACAGATTCAGATTCTGAAAGATGGCGTCAGCTGTTCCCTGGTACCAGTGCTTGCCCTCATTCATCTGCGCCGGGACGGCAGTGATATATTCGCCTAACTCAGGGTTATAAACTGACCAACCGTCGCGCAAATGTTTATTGAGTGAATGCGACTTATACTGAGTCAACACCAGCACCCGCCGCAGACCGGAATGCAAACAGTTAGTCAGCGTAAAATCAATAATCCGGTATTTACCGCCAAAAGGTGCGGCAGGTTTTGAGCGGTCAGCGGTTAATGGAAACAGGCGCGAACCCACCCCGCCCGCTAAAACAAATGTCAAAGTCTGATTCTGGATCGTCATCGCAAGCCCTCGTTATCTTGCTGCAGCCACAGTGATAAGATCAACCGGTGATCCACAGTAACGAACGCATCTTGCAACATCAAGTGTTAAGCCCTCGACTTTTGCAGACTGACTGTTTTCGGAGTTGAATTTTTTCAAAGGGATTACCTTACAAGTCAAAGGTTTCCATTCCCAAAATTCGATTTTTATGGAAGTTACACATTGTTACAGTTCTGCGACCTCTGTTACAGACTGTCTTGGCACAATAGCTCCCATGTCGTAAGACAGTCGTTATTAATAACGTGCATGAAAGGCTGACACCCCGAGTGCATGTAAGTCTTCGACTTACACAGTAAACAACGAAAGCAGCCCAAAACTACAAATAGGCAACGCTTTCACCAACAGGAGCTATAAAATGAAAAAGGTCACTAAAATTGTCATGGGTTCAATCGCCGCTATTGCCGTTGCAATTGGCGTTTCTGGTTTCGCGATGGCCAAACACCATGGCGATATGGGCGGCTACATGATGCACAAGCTGGAAAAGAAGCTGGATTTGAATGAGTCACAGATGACTCATCTGAAAGCCGTTACCGAATTCATGCAGGCCAAACGCAAAGAACATATGGCAGTGGATTACAAATCACAAATGAAGGAGCTGCTGTCCCAGCCCGCATTGGATCAGGCAAAAATCATCGGTATGATGGAAGAAAAAATGCAGCACATGCGGGCGAATGCGCCAGAGATGATTGGCAAGGTCGCCATGTTTACCGATAGCCTGACCCCGGAACAGCGTGCTGAGTTAACGCAGATGATGGATAAGATGAGTAAACGTGGGCGGCACCATCGCGGGCATTAAGATTGGTAGACCGGCTGTCAGTTCTCATGGCAGGGACGCCGTCAATACATCTATGTAGTCGTCTACTCAGCATCCATGCTGAGTAGACCCAGCCACAAGAACTAACAACCTACCACCTATACTGCATGACGATTTACATGTTTTTCGCACAATCTCAACGTAAAAAAGCCCAGCAAACCCTTGGAATCCAACAGTGAACTTCCCAATGAAATACCTTTTATGGCTAATCCTCTCGCTCCCTGCCATCGGACTCATGTCCGGTTATTTTTCAGGCAACATTCTAGCGGGTGAGCTGCTACACCCTACCGGCGAGTTCTCGGCGCGTTTCATGATTATCGCTATGTTAGCAACACCCTTGCTCGTCCTGTTTCGGCGCAATAGCTGGTCACTCAAATTTCCACAATGGCTGGTGCGCCACCGCCGTGCTTTTGGTGTTGCTGCCTTCGCCTATGCCGCACTACACACCGTATTTTATATGGTCGATATGGGTGCCTTGTCTAAAATCCTGAGCGAGCTGAAATTGACCGGCATCTGGACGGGATGGCTGGCTTTTCTGATTTTTATTCCTTTAGCTATGACGTCAAATGACCGCTCACAGCGCTGGTTGAAAGCTGCCTGGAAAAAACTGCAGCGCTGGGTTTATCCCGCAGCGGTGTTAACCCTGTTACACTGGATATTTGTGCACAATAATATCGGCCCGGCGCTGGTACACTTTATTCCGCTGGCCGCGCTCGAACTTTATCGGATCTATCACCTGTATTCACCGGAACCGAAGAAGGTTCAATCGTAAAACGCAATACAGGAAAATTTATTATCTTTATAAAATTCCTGTTTAACTTTTAACGGCAGCTATGCATAACATCCTTTTAATCGACGACGACGCTCAACTGGCTGAGCCACTACAGGAGTACTTCGCCCGGTATGACCTGAATCTACTGAATGAAACTCACCCACAGCAGGGTATTGAACACCTGCAACAAGGTGGGATTGATCTGGCGATTCTGGATGTAATGCTGCCGGATATGGATGGTTTTGAAGTGTGTCGCCAGATTCGGCGTGATGAGCAGCTTAGCGGCCTGCCGGTGTTAATGCTGACCGCGCGTGGTGATGTGATGGATCGGGTGATCGGTTTAGAGCTGGGGGCAGATGATTATCTGGCCAAGCCATTTGAGCCACGTGAACTGGTGGCGCGGATTCATAATATTCTGCGCCGCAGCCAGCCCGGCGGTGGCCCGACCGACAAAGCGCCTGATGAGGATATACTGGCCTTTACGCATTTACAGATCGACCGTAAACGCCGCAAAGTCATATTAGGTGAACAGGACACTGAACTCACTAACAGTGAATATGAGTTGCTGCTCATGTTTGCCAGCGAACCGGATAAAGCCTTTAGCCGCGATGATATTCTAAATGGTCTGCGTGGGATTAATGCCGATTTGTATACCCGTTCGGTCGATATTCTGGTGAGTCGCCTGCGCCAGAAGCTGAAACCGCTGAATTGTATCCAGACAGTATGGGGCAGCGGCTATCGTTTTCTGGCGGCTGAGGCATAATATGAAACTCTTACAGAAAATCCGCCATTCCCTGTCGTTGCGCCTATTGCTGATGTTCGCGCTTGCCGGGATCGTGATCGCTTTTCTGTTTCAGGGCATGTTAGGTTTTGCCATTGGCCGCCACGTCAAACACCAGATTGCACCGCATCTGCAACAATATACCGAATACGTTTATCAGGATATTGGCTCGCCGCCGAATATTGAGAACGCACAAAAGCTGGCGGAACGTTTACCCATAGAGATTATCGTTCGTTCTCAGGACAACGCCGAGTGGCAAAGCGGTGAGATTCCGGACTGGATTCAGAACAATAAGCCAGACTATTACCACAGTTTCACCACGCATGATGGCCAAAGCATTACCTATGATTTTGAACGCAAGGGTGTGGTTTTACGCTATCAAAAAGACGGTGCTGATGTACTGATCTGGGCCAAGGGTTGGCAACGCCCGGATCACCGCAAAGGCGGCTTTTTATTTGGCGTAGTCCTCCTATTGGCGGCTTTGGGCCTGCTGTATTATTTCATTCGCAGACTATTTCGCCCAATCCAAACCATTCAACGCGGAGTACAAACCATTGGCTCCGGCGAACTGTCACATCGCATTACCCCGACACGCAAAGACGAGCTGGGTGAACTCGCAACCAGTATCAATCAAATGGCGGAAGACATCGAACAGATGCTGGAAAGTAAACGTGAGCTACTGCTGGCGATTAGCCATGAGCTGCGCAGCCCGTTAACTCGCGCCAAAGTATCGCTCGCCTTACTGGATGAATCAAAAGCACAGGCTAATATCGCACGCAACCTACAGGAAATGGAGGCGATGATCAGCGAGCTACTAGAGGCAGAACGCCTAAAAGGGCGACACGGCACGCTGAATCTTGCGGCGCATAATCTCAACACCTTGGTGAATAGCGTGGTGGTGGAAAGCTTTACGGATGCCGCGCTTAAGCTACAGTTAGCTGACGACCTGCCAGAGCAACAGCTGGATGCGACCCGTATTCGGTTGGTAGTGCGCAATCTGTTGGATAATGCCTTAAAGCATCAGACAAAAGATGCAGCCCCGGTCATACTCCGCACCCGCCAACAGGGCGCGCATATTTACCTCAGCATACACGATCACGGCAGCGGCATAGCACCAGAACACCTCACCCAGATTACTGACCCCTTTTATCGCGCCGACGCCTCACGCCAACGTAAAACCGGTGGTTTTGGACTGGGACTTTATCTGGTACAGCTGATTATTGATGCACATGGCGGCGAACTGCGCATTAGCAGTCAATTCGGTGTGGGGACGCAGGTTGCGGTGGTTTTGCCAGCTGAGCGAGTGCAAGACTAGTACAGTAAATTTAACGAAAAAAGCAGCAAGTCCGCTCATCGCGTAACCTACTGCTTTTTAAGATTTTATTGGTGGGCCTGCACGGACTTGAACCGCGGACCAAGGGATTATGAGTCCCCTGCTCTAACCAACTGAGCTACAGGCCCTTAAATCAGAGCAAAACACTGCCTAGGAGGAAGATGCAACCGGCGGTGCTTCGTTAACATCAAGGAAGCTGCGTAGCATATCCGAACGACTGGGATGACGCAATTTTCTTAGCGCTTTAGCTTCGATCTGTCGAATCCGCTCCCGCGTGACATCGAACTGCTTGCCCACTTCTTCCAGCGTATGGTCGGTATTCATATCGATACCAAAACGCATACGCAGCACCTTAGACTCACGCGAAGTCAGGCTAGACAGCACATCGCGCGTCACTTCAGAGAGGCTATTCGTCGTAGCCGAATCTAGCGGCGACAGAATATTACCGTCTTCGATAAAATCACCCAGGCTGGAATCTTCATCATCTCCAATCGGGGTCTCCATCGAAATCGGCTCTTTCGCAATTTTCAATACCTTGCGGATCTTATCCTCCGGCATCTCCATTGCTTCGGCCAATTCTTCCGGCGTGGCTTCACGCCCCATTTCCTGAAGCAGCTTTCGTGAGATCCGATTCAGCTTATTAATCGTCTCAATCATATGTACCGGGATGCGTATCGTGCGCGCCTGATCAGCAATCGAGCGGGTAATCGCCTGTCGTATCCACCAAGTCGCGTAGGTTGAAAATTTATAGCCGCGCCGATACTCAAATTTATCCACCGCCTTCATCAGACCAATATTACCTTCCTGAATCAGATCGAGGAACTGCAGGCCACGATTGGTATACTTCTTGGCAATCGAAATAACCAGCCGCAAATTCGCCTCGACCATTTCCTTCTTAGCGCGCCGCGCCTTCGCCTCACCTACGGACATATTGCGGTTAATATCTTTAATCTGCGCAATACTCAGATTAGATTCTTCCTCAATCTCAGCCAAATAGCTTTGTAGCTCGGTAATTTGTTCCTCTAACGCGCTGAGGCGGTCACTTTGCTTCGGATGCTTCTCACAGTACCGCACCAACCACTGCCGATCCGTCTCATTCTGCGGGAAACTCTCAACAAATTTCTGACGCGGCATACCGCCATGCTGCACGCACAGCTTCATAATCGTACGCTCATAAGAACGGATACGGTTAACGATATCATTTAGCTGCTGGGTCAGGCGGTCAATCACCGGCTGCGCTAAACGGATCTCCATAAATTTATCCGCAAGCGTATCACGCGCATCGGTGTAGGCTTTCTGATCATCACGCTCACAGGCCGCATGAGAGGTCGCAAACAGCGCACGCAGCTCGGCGAACTTCTCCGCCGCCTCTTCTGGGTCAGGCCCAGTATCAACCGGATCTTCCTCTTCATCATCATCGTCATCTGCCGCACCCTCACCTTCAGCGGCAGCAGCTAAATCTTTTTCATCACCCTCGGCAGGTGCAGGCTCTGGCTTAGCTTCTTCCTTTACCGGTGGCCGCGCTGGCTGCATCTGGAAGGGGTTAATTTCTTCCGCATTCGGATCGATAAAGCCATTAATCACATCGGTGAGGCGTATCTCTTCCTGCTCAATCAGCTGCGCCAGCTCCAACAAAACTTCGGTTGAGGCGGGGTATTGTGCCAACGCACGCAGAATTTCATTCAGACCTTCTTCGATCCGAATAGCAATCTGGATTTCCCCTTCACGGGTCAGTAGTTCCACCGTCCCCATTTCACGCATGTACATACGAACCGGGTCAGTGGTACGGCCAAAGTCACTGTCTACGTTGGCCAGCGCTGCTGCCGCTTCCTCAGCAGCCTCATCATCGGCCTGGACGTTATCATCATTTAGCACCAACTCATCGGTATCTGGCGCATTTTCATGCACAGTAATACCCATATCGTTGATCATCGCTACGATGTCTTCGATTTGCTCGGGGTCAACGATCGTATCGGGAAGATGGTCGTTAACTTCGGCATAAGTAAGGTAGCCCTGTTCCTTACCTCTGGCGATTAACTCCTTTAGACCAGACTGTTGCTGTTGCTGTTGTTGACTCATGTCTGATTTTGGCCTCGACGAAATGGACGCGCGATTATATCACAAATCCTAAAGATACAAGTATACTCCCGAAAATTCATTCGGCAGTGTCATGAATGTCACCCAGAAGCGATAAAAGGTCGTGTTTTTCCTGCTTATTTAGACCCTGAGTCTGCTCTTTATACAAGAGGTCTTCCAACGCTTTCCGGCGTGCCTGACGTTTTATCTGACGGAAACAATCCTGAAATTCCTGTTGCAGCATCTGCGCGTCAGCCTCTTTCGGCTGCCAGTTCATCAGTTTCAGCAAACTATTTTCGTACTCGGTGCCACGGAATCGCTCCAATAACCCCGCCGCATGAATATGCGGGTTCTCTTCAATAATTTCAACCAGCTTGTATAATAAAATTAGCCCGGGCATCTCCCATTCCAACAGTTTTTCAGGATTAGGAATACTCCCCGCCAGCTCTGGCGAGTGCAATAGCAGGGTCATGGCGTAGCGCACCGGCGTCTTTTTAACCTCATGATCACCGGGACGTCCTGGTGCGCCCTGCGATTTTTCCACATAACGCCGCCCATAAGTACGTGTCCACGGGCGTTCAAAGTGGCCGCTCGAATACGTGTCCTGTACGGGCGCTGCCGTGGTCACTTGCCCTAAACGCTGTATTTCCTGCAATAGCGATTTCTTCAGCAGACTCTCAGGCATCTGATCCAATAAAGCCGACGCCTCAGCAGCAAAACGGGCGGAATCCTCAATTAAGTGTAAGGTGGCCTCAGCTTTTAAGCCCAAACCCTCCTTAATACCCCGAATAAAAAAGCGGGAAAACGGCAGCGCCTTCTTCAATTCCGCCTCATAACCCGCCTTATCCAGCTTACGCACCAGACTATCTGGGTCTTCTCCCGTCGGTAAAAACTGAAAGCGAATTTCACGCTCATCATTCACCGCAGGCAGTAAATTCTTCAGCGCTTTCCAGGCTGCTTCCTCCCCAGCACGATCACCATCAAAACAAAATACCACCTGATTCACGCCATATTTAAACAGCTGACTGATATGATCCGAAGTCGTCGCAGTCCCCATAGTAGCCACCGCATAGGTAATCCCATACTGCGCCAGCGCCACCACATCCATATAGCCTTCAACCACCAGAAAGCGCTCCAGCTTACGGGTGTTGTTTCTGGCTTCATACAGGCCGTACAGTTCCGTGCCTTTATGAAAAATCTCCGTTTCCGGCGAGTTCAGATACTTCGGTGAACCCTCACCCAACACCCGCCCGCCAAAACCAATTACCCGCCCGCGCCGATCACGAATCGGAAACATCAGCCGGTCACGAAAACGGTCATAAATCCGACCGCTGTCATTTTCAATCTGTAGGCCGCAGGCCAGCAGTTTTTGCTGCCCATAGTCACGCCCAAACAGCGGGATCAAGCGCTCCCACTCATCGGCAGCATAGCCAATCCCATACTGCTGCACCACTTCCGGCGACAAACCGCGCTGGCGGATATAAGCCATCGCATTGGCTGCCTGTCCTAGCTGCGTTCGGTAGTGCTGCGCTACCGCTTCCATTAGACCGTAGAGACTGGCATCCGTTTTTTTACGCGGCTCCCCTCGTCCGGCATGCTCACGTGGCACCTCAACGCCAAGAGTGCGCGCCAGTGCCTCAATCGCCTCAACGTATTCCAGGTGCTCATATTCCATCAGGAAAGTAATGGCTGAGCCATGCATGCCGCAGCCAAAACAATGAAAAAACTGCTTGGCAGGACTCACAGTGAACGAAGGCGTTTTCTCATTATGAAACGGACAGCAGGCTTGATACTCACGCCCCGCTTTTTTCAGCGGCACACGCCCATTAATCACATCAACAACGTCAATGCGACTTAATAGCTGATCAATAAATTCCCGCGGGATACGTCCGGCCATGCCTTAGAGTGAGCGCCATCAAAAATTGATGTTCAGTTTATACCGCTGCAAGAATTAAATCTTGTAAAGCTTGCTGCGGCACAGCACCCGATCCTACTTCTTCACCAAGTGGTCATAACTCAACAGACGCTCGTCATCATCGCTCGCTGGCTTTTGCGGCGGCGTGTACTTATGAACCATCGTAGTGGCTGGCTGTTCCGGCTGCTGTGGCTGAAACACCCGCTGATAATCGTCCATATTTTCGCCCAACATTCGGCGCAGCTCAGCGGTAAAATAATCAATCGCAGGCTCGCGGTCAGCCGTGTAGTTTTCCAGCGTTTTCGCCTGCACGGCGGTGGCAAAGGCGCTGAAACGGGCTGCGGCGTATAAAAAAGCCGAACTCACCATAAAAGCATCCTGCTGTTCCGCATGCTGGTTGGCGACATGGATAAATGAGTCAGCCATATGGCGGTACAGCTGATTGCGTTCCTCTTCGGTCATAGCGGTATTGGTTTCACTCATAGGGACAATATCGGGTAAACGCTCCACATTTAAAGCATCAGGTTACCATAAAAGTGCTGCAATAGTGTTTGCTCAGCCAATGAACAAGGCTATATGATAGCTCGCATGAAAACAGTCAGGAAAAACGTCAGTCTCTTCGTCGACGTACAGAATATCTACTACACCACCCGCCACACTTTCACTCGTAATTTCGATTACAACCGCTTCTGGGCACAAGCGACCGCAGGGCGTGAAGTGGCCCATGCCTACGCCTATGCCATTGAGCGCGGCGATGAAAAACAACGCCAGTTCCAGAATATACTGCGTGGCATCGGATTTGAGGTCAAACTCAAACCGTTTATTCAGCGGCGGGATGGTTCCGCCAAAGGTGACTGGGATGTTGGCATTACGCTGGATGTGATCGAGGCCGCAGCAGACACCGACATCATTGTGCTAGCCTCCGGCGATGGCGATTTTGACCAACTCTTGCACCGCGCTAGAATGCGGTACGACGTGGAGACAGAGGTCTATGGCGTGGAACAGCTTACTGCCGCCTCGCTGATACAGGCCAGTAACCGCTTTATCCCTATAGAAGCGGCGCTGTTGCTATAGCATGCGCCGAGCGATCGCTCGAACTATCGCCCAGCTCATCGCCCACGTTGACCAAACTCAGGTGATTTAACGCCAAGCATTTACCACACGTCGCATCGTGCTAACACCCCGTACCCACAACACCGTGAAAACCTGATGCATCCCCGAAAATTTTCCGGTATCCTTGCAGGCCATTTTAAGTGTCAGCTCCCCCATTCAGCTGGCAAACCCTTCTGAGGAGCGTTGCGACGGGCTGTTCCCGCCAGGCTCAGAACGGGTTTTAAAGTGGAAAAAATTAACGGCGCTCAGTCATTCAAATCATTTGTTAAAGGAGATTGATTATGACTGAGGCCTATTTATTTACGTCCGAGTCTGTATCAGAAGGTCATCCCGATAAAATGTGCGATCAGATTTCTGATGCCGTTTTAGACGCCATTATTGCCAAAGACCCACACGCCCGCGTTGCCTGTGAAACACTGGTTAAGACCGGCATGGTTGTACTGGCAGGCGAAATCACCACCACCGCAGAAATCGACTACGAAAACCTAGTACGTGGCGTGGTGAACGATATTGGCTACAACAATTCTGATATTGGTTTCGACGGAAATACGTGTGCCGTCATCAATGCGCTGGGCAAGCAATCTCCTGACATTGCCATGGGTGTCGACCGTTCTAAAAGCGAAGAACAAGGCGCGGGCGACCAGGGCCTTATGTTCGGTTACGCCAGCAATGAGACTGATGTCCTCATGCCAGCGCCCATTACCTACGCCCATCGTCTAGTGCTGCGCCAGGCTGAACTGCGTAAAAACGGCACCCTACCCTGGTTACGCCCGGATGCCAAATCACAGGTCACCTTCCGTTATGAAAACGGCAAGCCCACCTCGGTGGATGCGGTCGTCCTGTCGACCCAACACGATCCAGACATTGCGCTAGACGATTTACGCGCTGCGATTCAAAGCCAGATCATTGAGCCTATTCTGGGCGATGGCCTGATGGATGAGCAGACCAAGGTTCATATTAATCCAACCGGCAACTTTGTGATCGGTGGCCCAGTTGGCGATGCGGGTTTAACGGGACGTAAGATCATCGTGGATACCTACGGTGGCATGGCGCGTCACGGCGGTGGAGCCTTCTCCGGTAAAGACCCCTCAAAAGTTGACCGTTCTGCGGCCTATGCCGGACGTTATGTTGCGAAGAATATCGTTGCTGCTGGCCTAGCTGAACGCTGCGAAATTCAGGTGTCTTATGCCATTGGTGTGGCCGAGCCTACTTCAATAAGCGTAGAGACTTTCGGCACAGAAACCATCAACCCCGCACGCATCACTCAGCTGGTACGTGAGCACTTTGACCTGCGCCCCTATGGCATTACCAAAATGCTCAACCTGCTGCAGCCCATTTATCAGGGCACGGCCAGCTACGGTCACTTCGGGCGTAATGACCTGAACCTGCCGTGGGAACAGACTGATAAAGCAGACGCACTGCGCAACGCTGCGGGCGCCTAAATAGCTAAAGATTATGTTTAATCCGAATCTGAGGAGCGCTGCAACGACTGATGACAGTCGCCAGGCTCAGACTAGGAACAACGCTAAACCGTGCTCGTTTCAACTGATCGGGAGATCTAAAAAATGAATGCTGTACTAAAAGAAGCAGAAGCGTTTAACGATTACATCGTCGCGGACATGGGCCTCGCTGCATGGGGACGCAAAGAGCTAAAGATCGCTGAATCTGAAATGCCAGGACTGATGACCATACGTGACAAGCACAAGGCGGCGCAGCCGTTGAAAGGCGCACGCATTGCAGGTTCGCTGCACATGACGATCCAGACCGCCATGCTGATCGAAACGCTGACGGCGCTGGGCGCAGAAGTGCGTTGGGCCTCATGCAATGTGTTTTCAACTCAGGATCACGCCGCCGCCGCTATCGCAGCGGAAGGCATTCCTGTCTTCGCCTTTAAAGGCGAGTCGCTGGCAGAATACTGGGATTTCACCCACAAAATCTTTGAATGGCATGACGGCGGTACGCCAAACATGATTTTGGACGATGGTGGCGATGCTACTTTACTGGTGAATCTGGGCGCGAAAGCCGAGCAGGATATTTCTGTGCTGGATAACCCACAGGCCGAAGAAGAAGTTCACCTGTTTGCAGCGATTAAAGCCAAACTAGCAGAAAGCCCGAACTGGTACTCGACCATTAAGGCGAATATCAAAGGCGTCACCGAAGAAACAACGACTGGCGTAGCGCGTTTATACCAGATGGCAGCTAAAGACGAACTGCCCTTCCCCGCGATCAACGTCAATGACTCCGTCACCAAGTCTAAGTTCGACAATCTATACGGCTGTCGTGAGTCGCTGGTCGATTCGATTAAGCGCGCGACCGACGTGATGATTGCCGGTAAAATGGCGCTGGTTTGTGGTTACGGTGATGTTGGTAAGGGTTCGGCGCAGTCGCTGCGTGGCTTAGGGGCCACCGTTTGGATCACTGAGGTCGACCCTATCTGTGCGCTACAGGCCGCGATGGAAGGCTACCGTGTGGTACTACTGGAAGACGTCGTTGACCAAATGGACATCTTCGTGACCACCACTGGCAACTTTAATATCATTCGTGAAGAGCACGTTCTGAATATGAAGAACGAGGCGATTGTGTGTAACATCGGCCACTTCGACAACGAGATCGACATTGCCAGCTTGAAGAAGTACGAATGGGACAATATTAAGCCACAGGTTGATCAGATTATCCTGCCGAACGGCAACCGCATCACCCTGCTGGCCGAAGGTCGCCTAGTAAACCTAGGCTGTGCCACCGGCCACCCCAGCTTTGTAATGTCTAACTCATTCACCAATCAAACGTTGGCTCAGATTGAACTGTGGGCTAATAATGATGACGGCAAGTATCAGAATGAAGTGTATGTGCTGCCGAAACACCTTGATGAAGAAGTAGCGCGCCTACACCTCGACCGGATTGGCGCTAAGCTGACTGAACTATCGCAGGAGCAGGCTGATTACATCAATGTTGCGGTCGAAGGACCTTATAAGTCTGAGCATTATCGCTACTAAGCCTTAAGCTATATTATTGCTAGCCAAAAGCCGCTGACATCAGCGGCTTTTTTTGTGTCCAACTAACTCACACTCGCCACCCCACACCCAATAGACCTATAATAAGCAAATGACTATCACGCCCCTGATCGACCCGCAGTCCACTGATTTTAACCTCGTCAGCGCTGAATTTCGCTGGCAGGTACCCGCTATTTTCAATATCGCCACGATGATTTGTGATCGCCACACCAGTCTAGCGCAACAAACCGCACTGTTCTGTGAGAACGAGGCCGGTGACACGGCACACTTCACCTTCGGCCAGCTGAAAACGTGGTCAAACCAGCTAGCAAATAGCTTCGCTAAACGAGGTATTGAGCAGGGCGACCGGGTGGCTATCGTGCTGCCACAGCGCCTGGAAACGGGCCTCGCACACCTCGCGCTTTATAAGCGACTGGCGATTGCGGTGCCGCTGTCCGTCTTATTTGGAGAAGAGGCACTGCGCTACCGCCTGCACGACAGCGGCGCCAAACTGGTGATTACCGACAGCGCGCACGCGGCGCTGATTAATACGCTGCGGGATGACTTGCCCGAGCTAGAAACCGTGCTGATTGTTGATCAGGCGGCTGAGCACGCTGACCCACAAACCGAATCTTTTCAGCACTGGCTACAACAAGGTCAGGATACCTATACCACACCAACAACCGACTGCAATACGCCTGCCCTGCTGATTTATACCTCCGGCACCACCGGCCCACCCAAAGGCGCGTTGGTAGCGCACCGCTGTCTCTATGGCAACCTCACGGGCTTTGAGCTATCGCAGAATTTTTTCCCACAGGCAGGTGATGTCTTTTGGACGCCCGCCGACTGGGCCTGGACCGGCGGTCTGATTGATGGCCTGCTGCCAAGCTGGTATTACGGCAAGCCGATACTGGCCTATGCAGGTGCAAAGTTCGACCCAGAAAAAGCCTGCGCCCTGATGGAAAAATACCAAGTACGCACTGCCTTTATCCCGCCCACTGCCTTGAAAATGATTCGTCAACTGCCGGATATTAAGCAGCGTTATCAGCTCAAGCTGCGCAGTATTATGTCGGCGGGTGAAGCGATGGGCGCAGAACTCTATCACTGGGGCAAGGAAGTACTCGGGGTGGAAATCAATGAAATGTGGGGACAGACCGAGTTTAACTACCTGGCCGGTAGTTGCTCCGCCCTGATGAAAACGCGCCCCGGAAGTCTCGGCAAAGCTTATCCCGGTCACCGGGTGGAAGCAATTGATGAGGCGGGGAACATTCTACCGCCCGGCATTGTGGGTGAACTAGCGGCCCATACCGATGACCCCGTCTGGTTCCTTGGCTATTGGAACAAGGCGGAGGCGACTGCGGCCAAAGTCACCGGTTCATGGTGGCGCACTGGCGATGCCGGGTATAAAGACAGCGACGGCTATATTTGGTTTGTCGGACGCAATGATGATGTGATTAATTCTGCGGGCCACCGCATTGGCCCCGGCGAAATTGAGGATGTCTTACTGACACATCCGGCGGTGCAGCAGGCCGCTGTCATCGGCAAGCCCGACGCGTTACGTGGTCAAATTGTCAAAGCCTATATTGTCGCCCGCCCCGACAGCGATGTCGGCCATGAGCTGGCCGAAGCAATAAAACGCCATGTGAAAATCAAACTGGCCGCGCATGAATATCCCCGTGAGATTGAGTTTATTAATGAGCTACCGCTGACCACAACGGGCAAAGTACGACGCATTGAGCTACGTCAGCGCGAACAGCGAATCGCACAATAATTAATCAAAAAGTCACGGGCGAATTGGCACAGCTCGTGCAAAAAACGCCTGAAAAATGCCTGAAAAATGCCTGAGAATAAGGCTTAATCCGACACTAAACACAGCTCAGCAGCGGTAAAATTCTGCGCCCGGAATTGCGCCAAGCGCTCCGGCGTCAGCTCCAGGCCGGTAATCACTTTGACATACTCGCGCCAGTTTTCCACTCGCTGCGCCCGGCTTTCCCGAATATTCGCTTCATAATAGCCGACCTGGATAAAGTATAGCGCCCGCGCCCGAATGCGCGCCGCATCTGCGGCATAGCCCGCCGTCAAAAAAGCCTGCTCCAGTGTCTTGGTGCGATCAATATCAGCCTGCTGGACTGCTGCTTTCACCGCCTCTGAGCGCCGCGCCCAGTCCCGCATACCGGCATCCAGTCGCGGCGAAAACGGCTCATCGTGCATCCACATGCAAAAGACATTTAGGACCACATCGATAATATCCGTGCTTTTAACAATGCTTTCCGTCAGGGTGCGGGTACAGCGCTCACTCCAATGTTGAATAATTGCCTCATGCAGCTCCTTACGGTTCTTAAAGTGCCAGTAAAAGCTGCCTTTAGTCACATGCAGGCTCTGCGCCAGTGGCTCAACCCGCACCGCATCAATACCTTTCCAGGCGAAGAGATGCAGTGCCGCCGCCACCCAGTCTTCACGACTCAGACGGTTCAGCGGCTCATCATCCTGCTGTTGAGCGCTTTTTGTCGTTGTTTTTCCCAAGATAAACTCCAATTTGGGGGGTGCATGATGCCAATTCACGATGCCAGCAACCATACGCCAGCGTATGTTCCAATATAAAATAGTGGATTTCCCTACGTTCAGCCAGCTTTTTTTAGGGCCTTTTTAGCACTTTATTAACATCAGTTTTACTTAAATTTAAGCCAAAAGAGGCTTCCATACGGTGGCGTATGCGTATACCATGTTGGGCATTTAAAATTGTTGAAAATTGCGCGCAGAGCAAGCAGTTGCTCTGCCAAACTATTGTGAAGAGGTAGGTTCAATGAAGATACTCGTACCCGTCAAGCGAGTGATCGATTACAGCGTCAAAGCGCGCGTAAAAAGCGATCAGTCCGGCGTTGAATTAAATAATGTCAAAATGTCGATTAACCCCTTCGATGAAATTGCGATTGAAGAAGCCATTCGATTAAAAGAAGCGGGCACAGCTTCTGAGGTCATCGCGGTTTCTATTGGGATCGAGAAAACGCAGGAAACATTGCGTACTGCGCTGGCAATGGGGGCAGATCGCGCTATTTTAATTAACGCGACCGACAGCGTCGACGTTGACATTGAACCCCTCGCAGTCGCTAAACTCTTAGCTAAAGTTACCGCAGAAGAAGCGCCAGGCATGGTGATTCTAGGTAAGCAGGCCATCGATAATGACATGAACGCGACCGGCCAGATGCTGTCTGCGCTGCTCGGCTGGTCACAGGTGACCTACGCATCCAAAATCGAAGTAGATGGCGACACCCTTAATGTGACCCGTGAAGTGGACGACGGCTTGCAGAATATTACCGCAAAAATGCCTGCCGTTGTGACGGCTGATCTGCGCTTGAATGAACCACGCTACGTTAAGCTGCCGAATATTATGAAGGCGAAGAAGAAACCGCTGGAAATGAAAACCCCGGAAGATTATGGCATCGATGTTAGCCCACGCCTAGCGGTGCAATCAGTGGTTGAACCCCCTGCGCGGGCGGCGGGTATTAAAGTCGAGTCGGTGACTGAACTACTGGATAAATTGAAGACTGAAGCGGAGGTGCTGTCATGAGCGTATTATTAGTTGCTGAAGTTCTGGCCGGACAACTGAACAAAGATTCCACGGCGAAGGCACTCACTGCCGCCGCCCAGCTCGGGGCAGTAGACGTATTATGTGCCTCCGGTGGCTGCGGCGCTGCCGCCGATGAACTGGCTGCGCTACAGGGCGTGAATAAGGTACTTTGCGCTGATGATGCGAGCTACGAATATGCGATGGCCGAACCTATGGCGGCGCTTATTCTGAGCGTCGCTGATCAGTACGAGCACATCGTATTCCCCGCCACCACCTCAGGTAAAAACATTGCACCACGGGTCGCTGCCCTGCTGGATGTCATGGTGATTTCCGAAGTGATGGCAATTAACGGCCCGGCTGAATTTGTACGCCCCATCTATGCAGGCAATGCGATTCAAACTGTGACCACTGCCGATGCGAAAAAAGTCATGACCATCCGCACCGCGAGCTTCGACAGTGCCGCCGAGGGTGGCAGCGCAGCGGTTGAAAGCATGGCTGTCGTGGCCTGTGATGCGCCAGTGGCTTGGGTCAGTAATGAAGTCCAAGAAAGTGATCGTCCTGAACTGACCTCGTCAGACATTATCGTTTCAGGCGGACGTGGCGTCGGCTCAGAAGAGAACTTTGCGCTGATCGAAGCGCTGGCGGATAAGCTTGGCGCTGCCGTTGGTGCGTCGCGTGCCGCCGTCGATGCGGGCTTTGCCCCGAATGACTGGCAGGTCGGTCAAACCGGTAAAATTGTTGCGCCCCAGCTGTATGTTGCCGTTGGTATTTCGGGTGCGATCCAGCATTTGGCCGGGATGAAAGACTCGAAAGTCATCGTCGCCATTAATAAAGATGAAGATGCCCCTATTTTCCAGGTCGCAGATTATGGATTGGTGGCAGACTTGTTTGACGCTGTGCCAGAGATGACGGCAGCGTTATAAAACAAAAAAGCAACCGGAGAAAAACCGTGGCAGAAGAAATCGAACGCGATGTGATGGAATTCGATGTACTTATCGTCGGGGGCGGCCCCTCCGGTCTGAGTGCAGCCATTCGCCTCATGCAGCTAGCGCAAGAAAGCGAGCAGGAAATCTCAGTTTGTCTGGTCGAAAAAGGCTCTGAGATTGGCGCGCACATTTTGTCGGGCGCCATCTTAGAGCCCACTGCTCTAAATGAACTTATTCCAGACTGGAAAGAAAAAGGTGCCCCGCTAAACACACCCGTTGGCGCTGAGAAAATTATGTTTCTCAGCGAAACCGGCGCAGTAAGCACGCCCCAAATGTTTATGCCACCGGCTATGCATAACCACGGCAACTATATTATCAGCCTAGGTAATTTCTGCCGCTGGCTGGGTGAGCAGGCAGAAGCGCTCGGCGTCGATGTGTATCCCGGCTTCACTGCTGCTAAAACGCTGTATAACGCAGATGGCAGCGTCAAAGGCATACAAACCGGTGATATGGGTATCCAGCGCGACGGCACGCCTGGGCCGCAGTATGAGCCAGGGATGGAGCTGCATGCGAAATACACCTTCTTTGCTGAAGGTTGCCGGGGCCATCTGGGCAAGGCGCTCAAAGCGCACTTCGACCTAGAGAAAGACGTACAGCCACAAACTTACGGCATTGGCATTAAAGAGCTGTGGGAAATTGACCCCGCCCAACATCAGCCCGGCTTAGTCGTTCATACTGCGGGCTGGCCATTAAAACCGGACACCTACGGTGGTTCCTTCCTCTATCACCTAGAAGACAACCAGGTAGCCGTCGGCTTTGTTGTCGGCCTGGACTATAAGAACCCCTATCTGAGTCCGTTTGAGGAATTTCAGCGCTTTAAAACCCATCCCAAAATTCGCGCGACCTTTGAAGGTGGGCGACGTATCTCTTATGGCGCAAGAGCGCTGAATGAGGGCGGTTTACAGTGCCTGCCTAAGCTCACATTCCCCGGCGGGGTATTGACCGGCTGTGATGCAGGTACGCTCAATATGCCAAAAATCAAGGGCACGCATACCGCAATGAAATCTGGCATGCTGGCCGCAGAAGCCGCTTTTGAAGCCTTACAGGAGAATGCAGAATCTCCGGCTGCTGAACTGACCGCGTTCACTGAGAAATTCAATAATTCTTGGGTGTATGATGAGCTGAGTGCAGCGCGCAATGTGCGGCCTTCATTTAAGTGGGGCTTATGGGTGGGCACGCTGCTGACAGGTATTGATCAGGTGTTACTGCGCGGCAAAGCACCGTGGACACTGCAACACGGTCATAGCGATCATGAAACACTGGTACACAAAGACAAGGCCGCACCGATTACCTACCCCAGGCCAGACGGCAAAATCACCTTCGATAAATTATCGTCAGTGTTTCTATCCGGCACCAATCACGAAGAAGATCAGCCAATCCACCTAACGCTGAAAGATGCCTCTGTACCAGTGGCGACAAATCTGGCCTTATACGATGGCCCGGAGCAGCGCTTCTGTCCAGCGGGTGTCTACGAGTATGTTGAGGATGAGTCCAAACAAGATGGCAGCCAGCGGTTACAGATTAATGCGCAGAACTGCGTACACTGTAAGACCTGTGATATTAAAGACCCGACGCAAAATATCGTCTGGGTAACGCCTGAGGGCGGTGGCGGCCCAAATTACCCAAATATGTAAGCGATGGCACGAACGGCGACTTGTCGCACCTGTCACACCGACATTGACCTTGTTACACATACAGGGTTGATGGCGGTGCGCCTCCCCTATTGATTATTCGCCGGTAGTCATAATCCTTGCGCCATTAAAATCAGCTTTTTCACTGCCAACACGAAGCGTACCCTTGAGTGCACCCGTGATTTTATCCAGCTTGAGAATGCCCGTGGTTTCTTCCTGTCCCCAGTAAGCTGAATCTGCCTGAAAAACCAGCTTGAAATAACGAATCAGGTAGTGGTCTTGCTCTGGGTCGTAAGTCCACGCGCCATGCGCATTGCTAAACACCAGATTGCCTAGCATCGGATCAACCATGGGGTTCTCAGACTGGTGTAACACCCCACCGGGCAGAAAGCTGTATAGAGCGGGGTTAGATGCCTTAGTCCCGACATTCGTCAAGCTCACCCGCCAGGCACCAATCAGCGGCGCGGTATCACGCACCCCCACAGACAGTGCGTCAGCATCATCCGCATCATCAGCACTCACCGCGCTTGCGCTAACAAACATCAGTGCCGCCAAGAACACATGCAACAACAGGGCCCACTTAAAACACTTCATTCGTCTATACCTTATAGCACTCAATGCATATCACTGCATATCACTGCATATCACTCAATGCGCTGTGCTGTTATTTTAGATAAACACCTATCCTAACAGATTGCCACTTCGCTCGGAAATGAAGGCGACAAAACCGCCGGTTATTACTACAAACTGCTTACACCAACACCGGTAAATCCTGTAGCTGTGCGGCCGTTAACAAAAATACGCCATCGCCACCACGTTCAAACTCCAACCAGTTAAACATCAGGTCGGGATAAGCCGCCGTTAGCGCATATTCACTGTTGCCAACTTCCACCACGAGAATACCCTGCGGCGTCAGGTGCTTGCGTGCACCTGCCAGAATGCGATGCACAATTTCTAAGCCATCTTGCCCGGCTGCCAAACCTAGTTCAGGCTCATGCCGAAACTCAGCGCTCATCGCGTTCAGGTCGCCCGCGTCGACATAAGGCGGATTACTCACAATCAGATCATATTGCCGACCTTCCAGCCCAGAAAACACATCGGACTGCACCACCCCGACGTGTGCCTGGGCCGCATGCCGCTCAATATTCAGTCGCGCCACATCCAAGGCATCCGCAGATATATCACTCAAATCAACCTGCGCCTGGGGGAAGGCATAAGCACAGGCAATGCCAATACAGCCGCTACCCGTACACAAATCCAGCACATGCTCTACTTGCTCCGCTTCAATCCAAGGATAGAACTGCTTCTCCACCCACTCTGCCAACGGCGAACGCGGCACTAGCACGCGCTCATCCACATAAAACGGCAGCCCGGCAAACCACCCTTCCTGCGTAAGATAGGCTGCGGGCTTACGCTCCACCACTCGTCGCTTGAGCAGGGCAGCAACGACCTGTTTCTCACGTTCCGTCAGCCGCGCATCAAAATAGCTCTCCGGCGTATCAACCGGTAAATGCAAGGCATGGAAAACCAAGTAAGCGGCCTCATCCAGCGCGGAGACCATGCCGTGGCTAAAACTCAGTTCGGCCTGTGCAAAACGACTGGCACCCCAGCGAATAAAATCACGCACGCTCTGCAACTGCGCATAGTCTTCCAGATATTCTTCGGTCACGATCATATCCTCGCCAAAAATTTTGCCGTATCATCCGCTATTTAGCCGCAGTTTTCCATGCCTGATGAAAATTTCCGACGCCCTCAAAGCCTGGCCGCTTTATGTGTTACCCCACCACCTGATCTCACGCGGCGTGTTTCACCTCACGCGCATCCGCTCGCCGCTGGTGCCGCTAGCGATCCGCTGCTTTAGTAAACTATTCCGGGTCAATTTAGCGGAAGCGGTGCAGCCGTCCCCTGAATCCTACGCCACCTTCAATGACTTTTTCACCCGCTCACTCAAGCCCGAACTGCGCCCACTCTCGCAGGGACAGCATACGCTCGCCAGCCCGGTCGACGGTACGGTCAGCCAGTGCGGCCCCATCAATGCGGGGCGCATTGTTCAAGCCAAAGGTCATGATTATTCAGTACTGGAACTACTGGGTGGCAAACCACAATATGCAGATTATTTCAGCAACGGGCAATTCATCACGCTCTATCTGTCGCCGCGCGATTATCACCGTATCCATATGCCACTTGACGGCAAGCTCTTAACGCAGCTTCATATCCCAGGCCGCTTATTCAGCGTCGCCGGGCATACGGCACGCACAGTGCCGCGCTTGTTCGCACGCAATGAGCGCGTTGTTGCTTTATTTGATACCGACTTTGGCAAGCTGGCTATGGTCTTGGTCGGGGCGATTAATGTCGCTGCGATTGAAACCGTATGGGCGGGTTTAGTCACGCCCCCCAAAGGTAGAACCATTAGCGAAAAAACCTATGCAGCTGTCGACGCACCGCTGGCGTATCGCAAAGGAGAAGAAATGGGCCGCTTTAATATGGGCTCGACCGTGATTTTATTAATGGAACGCCCCTGCCATTTTTTACCAGCAAAAAGTCGGGCGGAGGCCAGCGTCAAACTGGGTGAAAAGCTGGCGGACTTTAGCTGAAAACAGCCAGTTAAACTCGAAAAACACCCGATGGGCAGACCGTCACACATTTTTGTGGGTGGTGTGCGTCATATACAAAAAACAGTGCGCCATACATAAAAACTATGGCTTATACTAAAGATTAGATGTAAGCCCCATTCATAACCCCAGATAAGGAGAGCATAAATGCCAGCCAACTGCGCACGCCTTATTAGCACACTGCTACTCATCCTCCCCTCCCTACTCTTTGCCAACGGCCTGCAAGCCCCTAAGTTTAATGCCAGCAAAGATGTGTCGATGCGTAATTTCGAGGGCGTTAATTTAGCCACTTCCAATTTCAGCGGCAGCAACGCCAGCGGTTCTACCTTTACCAATGCCAGCCTGAATTATGCCAACCTCAGTCTAGCTAATTTCCAGAACACCAATCTCACTAACGTCACCTTTCGCTTCGCACTAATCGAGCAGACCGACTTTACCGGTGCTGAGGGCCTGACTGCCGAGCAGCTAAGTTCAGCCTGCATACCACAGGCAGCACAGGAAGAAAAATTAGGCCTGGAAGATTTTGATTTTGCAGGCTACGTCTTACCGGAAGCCTGCAAAATCTGGGAGCATATCCCCAGAGGCTGAGCCTCTAGGAACGAACCATGAAAACCTACGACTATATAATCATTGGCGCAGGTTCAGCAGGGTGCGTGCTTGCCAATCGACTGAGCGCTGATCCCGAGGTCTCTGTTTGCCTACTGGAAGCGGGTGGCAGTGATAAAAGCCCGTGGATAAAAATTCCAGCGGGTATCTTCGGTGTTTACGGCCATAAAAAGCTCGATTACGCCTTTAAAGGCACGCCGCAGCAGCACCTCAAACAGCGCGTGATCACCATTAATCGTGGGAAAGTTCTCGGCGGCTCCAGCTCCATTAACGGCATGGTTTATATCCGCGGCAACCGTAGCGATTATGATCGCTGGGCCGCGCTGGGTTGTGAAGGCTGGGCTTATGCCGATGTCTTACCGGTCTTTAAAGTCATCGAAAATAATCAGCTACTACAAGATCCGCGCTATCACGGCTTTAGCGGTGAGCTGCGCGTTGAGCAGCAGCGCGATGTCAACAAAATGAGCAAGGTTTTCGTATCGGCCGCCACCAGCGTTGGCCTGCCGATAAACAGCGACTTTAACGGCCCGACGCAGCTGGGCCTCGGCCATTACAATGTCACCCAAAACCGAGGCGTGCGGGTCAGCGCCTACACCGCCTTTGTGGAGCCGGTGTTGATGCGGGCCAATCTGGATGTGATGATAAATACCGACGTAGCGGAACTCATCATTGACGGTAATGAAGTGCGCGGCGTCATCATCGAGCGCGATGGCGAGCGTAGCGCCTTATATTGCACCCGTGAAGTGATCAGCTGCGCCGGCGCAATTGCTTCACCGCGCTTATTACTGGCTTCCGGCATCGGCCCACGGCAAGAGCTTGCTGAGTTGGGCATAGACTGCAAACTAGATTTACCCGGCGTGGGTAAAAACTTACAAGATCACATCGACTCAAAAGTGACGGTGCGCTCCAATAAGGCGGTATCGATTGGCGTCTCCTTGGCTAGCCTGCTGCCGCATGTTTTACCTGCCCCGCTCAAGTACTGGCTACGGCGCAAGGGCTGGTGGACGACAAACTATGTCGAGGCCGGTGGCTTCGCTCATATCCCGGACCCAACGACACCGCCCACTGGACAGCGCAATGTTAACGCCAATAGCGTTGAGGCCAATATTCAATTTCACTTCACCCCGATTTACCGCAGTCATCGCGGGCGCGATTTTGAGTTCGGCCACGGCTACTCACTGTTTACCTGCGTGCTGCGCCCCCACAGCAGGGGCACGGTGAAACTGGCGGATGATGGTACCCGCCGGAATGTGTTGATCGATCATAACTTTCTCGCCGATGCGCGCGATGCCCAGCTGCTGCTCGCCGCCCTGCGCAAGGCACGCGAAGTGCTGGCAGCCCCAGTCTTTGATGCCTATCGCGGCACGGAGATGGCTCCCGGCGCGCAGGTACAAAGCGATGCCGACCTATTGGACTATCTACGCGCAACCGCACTCACGGTTTATCATCCTGTCGGCACCTGCAAGATGGGCTTAGACGATTTGGCCGTCACCGACCCCGCCTCATTAAAAGTGCGTGGCATGGCAAATTTACGGGTCGTTGATGCCTCGATCATGCCGCACATTACCAGCGGCAACACCTCAGCACCCAGTATGATGATTGGTGAAAAGGGCGCCCGCATGATTCTACGCGAGCAGCGTCAAATCCACCGCCAGGCATCGAATGTAGCCACCAGGCCGAACGCGCCCGACTGAGCGCACAGCCAGCTACCCGGCAAACTGCCGAACCTGAACAGCTGCGCCTGCTAGTGCTCAAAATATTCCTGCGCATAGGCCGGTAACTCAGCCTCATCCGGCACCGGCGTTGGCCGCCCGTCATTATCCAGCGCTACAAAGCGAAACGTTGCCTCCGTGACTTTCTGGCGAATCCCAATGCGTCCGCGCCGCACCCAAGATTCGACGTGAATATCCATCGACGTACGCCCGATTTTCTCGATACAGGTGTAAACGCCCAGAATATCGCCGACTTTCACCGGGCGGATAAAATCCATACCGTCCACAGATACGGTAACCACGCGGCTCTGGGCGCGCTGTCCGGCGCAAATACCGGCGGCCATATCCATTTGTGATAGCACCCACCCTCCAAAAATATCACCAGACGGGTTGGTATCCGCCGGCATCGCAATCGTGCGTGTGGTGAGGCGACCTCGGGTGCTGTCATTCTCGCTGTTGTTATCCTGCTCTTTTTTCATAATGCATTCATATCGCTTTGTATTCACATTATACCGGCTGGCTCAGCAGCGCGGCGGCTTAGGGCACTTTATTTAAGTGCTGACTGAAATCATCCGGCCCCATAAATCCCACTAGCCGCAAATGGTCTAACTCTCGTCCCGCACGATCAAAAAACAAAATCGCTGGCGGGGCAATCACCTTAAAATGCTGCTGCAAAGCCTTATCGACCGTATCATTAGCCGTCACATCGGCCTGTAATAGCACAAAATCGCCCAGCGCGGCGCGCACTGCCGGTTCAGGAAAGGTATTTTGCTCCATCTGCTTACAGTACACGCACCAATCCGCATAAAAATCAAGCATAACCGGCTGACCTTGCGCCTGTGCCAGCGCCTGCTCCACATCTTGCAGGCTTTTTACCTTTCGGAAAGTGATGTGCTGCGCGCTAACGCCTGCACCACCAAAAACACCTTTCAGGGGACGCAGCACATCATGCCCCCCACTGGCCGCGCCCACCATTAACAAGACACCGTGGACAAGCAGCATAATCCCTAAACCCTTCCACAGCTTCAGCCAGCCGCTCACGGCGGGTGGCAACGCACTCAACGCCCCCATAAAGAGGGCGGAGATAATACAGAGCGCTGCCCACAGCAACAGCGTCAGTCCAACCGGTAAAATCCGCTCCAGCATCCAAATAGCCACTGCCAACAGCAGCACCCCAAACACGGCTTTCACGCCTTCCATCCACTGTCCAGCACGCGGCATCATCTTTCCAGCCAGCGTCCCGATGATCAGCAGCGGAATCCCCATACCGATACTAAGCGCAAACAGCGCCATCCCACCGAGCACCGCATCGCCGGTCATGCCAATATAAATCAGCGCCCCCGCCAGCGGTGCAGCAACGCAGGGGCCAACAATCAACGCCGACAGCACGCCCATAATCGCCACGCCGATAAAGGAACCGCCGGTTTGTTGATGGCTTAATTCATTCAGGCGACTCTGTAGCGCAGCGGGCACCTGTAGCTCATAAAAGCCAAACATCGACAGCGCCAGCAATACAAAGAGCGCACTAAAGACACTCAACACCCAGGGGTTTTGCAACGCGGCCTGTAGATTACTACCAAACAATCCAGCCAACACGCCCGCAAAGGTATAAGTCAGCGCCATCGCCAACACATACACCAGCGACAGTGCGAATGCCTTGCGCGTCGTGATGCCCTTCTGCCCGGCAATAATTCCAGACAAAATCGGAATCATCGGAAAGACGCAGGGCGTCAGCGACAATAGCAGGCCAAAACCCAGAAATGACAGCAATACCAACAGCGTATTATCGCCCGCTAGCATGCCTGCGATACGGTCTTGTTCTGACAGCAGCTCGCTAGACGAGGCTGCAGTCGAGGATGCGGCAGACACACTCGGCGAAGCTGTAGTGGTGGCTGCCGAGGATGCCTGTGCGGCTGCTGTCTTATCGCCGTTCGCTGAGGGCGCTGGCGCATTAAAATCAATACCGTCCGGGTCAATCTCAACCAGTTCAATCATCGCGCCGGCGCTGCTGCTATTATGCGCTGGCAAGCTGGCTTTAAGCACGCGACTCTCCGGCGGATAGCAGATACCCAGCGATTTCATACAGCCCTGCCAGGTGACTCGTAATACCATATCCGTCGCCCCAGGTTGCTGGCGTTGCACCGGCACTTTGGCTTCAACAAAATTATACAACGCTTCAATCTTGCCGAACAGCGGATCCTCAGTCACTTCGCCCGCCGGTAACACAGCCTCGCCCAGCGCCAGCGCTGCGTTCGGCAGTAACTGAAATCTAAATTTATCCCGGTACAAGTAGTAGTCCGGCGGAATCGTCCAGTTTAGCGCCAGCTGCCCGTTCTGATAGGTCGGCTTGCCCCATACAAAGGCTTCGCTTACATCCAGCGGCTCACTACTCTCTGAGCCAATGGTGAGTGATTTCAGACCGCCAAATAGAGCGTCTTCTGCCACTGCGGTATGCACCGGCAACGCCAACAGCGTGCACAGGAGAAAGGTATAAAGTATGCGCATTATGATTCCGTAGTATTGTTATTCTAGTCGTATTATTCAGATAAATTAATGGTTACGCCCGCAGCAAGCAGTTCTTCCCGCCGCCGCTGCGCGAAGCTGCGATAGTCTTCCTGCTGATAATGCCCACCGGCGATATAGCGTAAACCTTCTTTAAAATGGTAGCTATACAATAGGCTATCACTGCGCCGTCGCAGCTGACCGTCCGCATAAATCGCCACGCCGGGCCGATAGGTCATTTGCAGCGCGTCCGCCATAGCCTTCGCGGTTGTTTTATTGCCCGCTGGGTCGATGATTTCAGTCGCATCATCCGTATTCAGGCGCACCACCTCATAAGGCTTAAGCTCAGCCTGCACGTCTTCATGCGCCAGCAGCTTATCGTGAAACTCAGCACAGTCATAGCAGCTACCGTCTTCAAACACCACCATCAGCGGCCCGGTAACTGCTGACAGGTCAGTCGTCGCCGTAAATAGCGGATTATCCCGCAGTTGATACACATTACGCGCTAGGTGCTGATCCAGATGCTCGCGCAACGTGTACTTTTTGTAAGCTTGACTGCTGACATAGTTAAGTACGTGCTGGAAGCGTTGCGGCGCACGGTAGCCATCGACGCGCACCACCGCCTTATTTTCCGCGTCAAGAAAGATAATCGCCGGCGTCGCTCGCACTTTCAGGTGCTCCGCTAGGGTTTTCTCCGCTAGGGTCAGCGACTCGTTAAATACAATTTCCCGATCGCCCCGAACATTGACTGCGATGACATCAAAATGCTGTTGGATATAAGCTTGGGTGGGATCGGTTTCAAAGGATTCACTGAGCATGCGCGTACAATAAGGGCAGTCATTGAGCTGAAAAAACAGCATGACGTGCCGCCCCTCAGACGTTGCTTCGTCAACATCATCCTGAATTTCAAGAAAACTTTCTTTAAACCAATCCGGCGTGGCGTGTGGCATACCTCCTACCACCTTACCACGTTCGGCCGCATACAGCTGATGACTCAATAGCAAGGCCGAGAGCACTAATAAGCAGCGAGCACAGCGCAGCAAAACAAACCTGCGACGATTCACTGACGTAGTATTCATCTTTTTCTCCCGGCACGGCACATCAATAACACTACCCTAACGCAAGCCCCACCCAAATGGAATATCCCTAAAATGACAATTCAATGACTCCGCTTAGCAGGTCCAAACCTACTCTGAAATCATGGTCCACGCACTTAGCGTAATACTACGCTACGAATCCGTTCTTCTGCCATACTCGCCAAGGCATCGCGGCCATACTGCGTCACATTCAGTGGCTCCAGATAGTGAATTTCCATATCCAGGCGTTTCTCCCCCAAAAACCCCAATAAATTTTCCAACAGACTCATCTCATCCACATAGGGCACGCGCGTACAGCGCTCGCCCCGCTGATTCCGATAGCGCACAGCAATCGGCTGTACAGGCACATCCGCCGCTATTGCGCTGGAAAATAGCCGGGCATGGAAAGGCCGCACATCACGCCCATCCGTGGTTGTCGCCTCAGGGAACACCAGCACTAAATCCCGATTACACAGACTGGCACTTATCCGATCAGCGGCTTGCTGGGCTGCGCCCGCTTTGCCACGCTTAATATAAAGCGTGCCACCACAGTTCGCCAACCAGCCAATCACCGGCCAGCTTGCGATTTCCTGCTTAGCCAGAAAGCGAATCGGCGAATAGCCGCCCAGCAGGGGAATATCCAACCATGCCACATGATTGGCGACCAGCAGCGCCCCTGACACTGGAGGGTTTCCGCTGATGCTGACTCGGCCACCTAAAATATAAATAATACTGCGCAGCCACCATTGCACGATGCTCTGCCAGCGTTCAGGGCTGAGCAGCGCTCTGCCTGAGGCCAGCACTATACCCAGTAAGACATGCAGCAGCAGTAAGCACAAACGTAGCGTTGTACGGATTCGTCTCATTGGTAATTAATGACTCTGCGAGTGAAAAACTCATTATAACCCTATCTCATAACGCCTGTTCACTGTTGAGTAACGGCATAAACGGGGCACCACTTCAATACTCCACCACCTCAAATTCCACCCCGTGCACCAAGAAATAGGGCTGTATTGGCTGCGGCTGTCTGTCATTGCAACGCTGCAAATTATATAACCCAGATGACAGCGCAGCCACACTCGGCAGTGGGCCGCGCTATTTGCTGGGTGATAACAGCCAATAAAAGATGTACTAATCTGCCGCCGTGGCCTCTATCTCAAACATCAGTTCAGGCAAAGCCAATCGACTTACCCCCAACAACGTCATCGGAGGCGCGACCTGCGCGGCTCCAAAACGCATACCCAGCAAATCGAAGTGTCGCATCGCCTCATCCACATCCGTGGTATAAACTTGTAACCGCGTCACATGTGCCAAACCAAACCCCGCAGCGTTCAACACCACCTCAAGGTTATCCAGCGTTAATGCAATCTGACGACGCATATCGCCAGGGTATTGCGGCTGACCCGCTTCATCGACAGCAGTCTGACCCGCACAGACTAACTGTCGCTTAACTGCCTCAAGTACTTCAGCTTGGTTATAGCCAACTGCCAGTGACCAAGGCCAGGGATTAATCGGTGTTCTTTGCATCACTCATATCCTCATCAATTAAAACACCGATTCAGCATAACAACTCACTACTGACAGCATGATGTCAGTAGAATGTCCGTAAAATACGAAAATATGATGACAGTACACAGTAGGAGAAGATATGCGCCGCGCTGACCGACTTATCAAACTGGTTCACTTTCTCAGAAGCAGACGCCGTGCCGTTACCGCCCGCCGTATTGCCGAAGAGTTTGATATTTGCACACGCACGGTCTACCGCGATATTCAGGATTTAATTGATTCCGGCGCACCCATTAGCGGTGCAGCAGGAGTGGGTTATGTAGTCAACAAACAATATTATCTGCCGCCCATTACCTTTGACGCCGACGAACTGGAGGCCATTGGACTGGGCATTAGCATGGTACAACAATGGAGCGATGAAGAATTTTCTGCCAAGGCCAGCGCAGCCTTTGCAAAAATACAGGCCGTTCTACCTGCCAACCTTCAGTATGAAATCCGCCAAATCACCACCTACTCAACCGATGCAAGCCCCAAACGCCCGTGGACAGTCAGCTTTTCTGACCTGCGCGAATACATCCGACGGCGGCGCAAAATCCACATTGACTACCACGACGGCAAACAAAGCACGACACGCCAGCTCAGGCCACTGGCCCTAATTTTTGCCAATCCGGCGTGGCTGCTAGTAGGCTGGTGTGAAAAACGCGCAGACTTCCGCCATTTCAGGCTGGATAGAATCCGCACAGTGCACGCCTGCGCTGACACGTTCGAGGATGAACCAGGTAAGAACCTAACGGCTTACAGAGCGCAGGAATCAGCCTGCCAGCCTACGGCCGAAACACCCTTCGCGCAGGAATAATAGTGACCGCTTGGCATCACGCCGTCTACTGGCATTTTCACCTAAGCGCTAGCTAAAAAGGACATTCACGGTACAGCCAGGCACAAAAAAACCGGGTATAACCCGGTTTTTTCATCACCTAAGATCTATTCAGGCGACAGCCAATAAATCAGGCAAAATTTTCAGCTGCGAAGTCCCAGTTTGCCAAGCTGTTGAGGAAGGTTTCCACAAATTTAGGGCGCGCATTACGATAATCAATATAGTAGGCATGTTCCCAGACATCGATACACAGCAGAGGCTTATCGTCAGTCGTCAGCGGTGTGCCCGCTGGCCCCATGTTAACAATATCCACCGAGCCGTCCGCTTTCTTCACCAGCCAGGTCCAGCCAGAGCCAAAGTTACCCACGGCAGAAGCCTGGAAAGCCGCTTTAAAGTCAGCGAAGGAACCCCATTTCGCATTGATCGCATCCGCCAGTGCGCCCGCTGGTTCACCGCCTCCGTTCGGCGACATACAGTTCCAGAAAAACGTGTGGTTCCAAACCTGCGCGGCGTTATTGTAAACCCCACCCTCAGACGATGTGATGATGTCTTCCAGCCCCATATCAGCATACTGGGTATCAGGAATAAGCTTGTTCAGATTAGTCACATAGGCCGCGTGATGCTTTTCATAGTGATAATCAAAAGTCTCAGGTGAAATATGAGGAGCCAGCGCGTCTTTTGCGTAAGGCAGTGCAGGTAAAGTATGAGCCATGAGGTATCTCCCAGTGAATCCGTCTTAAAAAATAAAAAAACTACGATAGGCTATTTAGCCACCGACATGCAATAACTAAGGCCGGTGATACGTTTTTTCAAGCCCAGCATTGGGCCTACCACCTCCTTATCCACTGTTTATTCTTCAGCCAACCCCTGCCAGAGCATCTCATAGCCCACTTCAAAGGTGGTATTACAGTACGCTGCGAGTTGATCAAACTTTTCTTTAAACGCCGCGTCCGCATGGGATTGCTCATGCTGATCAAACGACTTCCAGTAGGTAATAATCGCAATATCTCCCATATTCGCCGCCCCATTTTGAGTAGCCGCAGCCCCCGTGGGCTGCACACTCCCTTCAGCGGAAATAAATCCGGCATTGCGGTACACCTGCCCGCCAATAAAGCCACCGCTCTCATCACCGTAATTATTCTTCACCACATTACACATTTCGCCGAGCAGCAGCTCAACGTCTTCAAGCGTAACGCCTTCCTTCAGGTCGACCACATTAAACAGCATAGAACACCCAAACGGTATTTCAATTGGACCAAACATTTTCTTTCCCTCAACGTGAGGTACACCAACAGCTATGGCGTACAATGGCGCTCAGTATAAAGACAAGCCTAGGACAGCTCTATATTACCGACGCAATAGGAGGAGAGATTTTTGCGTACCATCTGGCTGCAAATCAGGCTGCCACAGGGCGGAGCTTCAAAACTTAACAGATAAGCCCAGAGACAAGACACGCTCACGATCTGCCGCGCTGTGGTCACGGTGTTTATTCACAGAATATTGAGCCTGCAGCTTAACCGTAGGGCTCAGCGAGTGATCCAGCCCAAGACCCAGCAGCGTTTCAGCATAGCCACCGGCATCAGCTTCATTGCGCCCTGCCTGAATTTTAAACTGGGTGCGCTCTAACTGATAGCCGGCATTTAACAAATACGCCTCATGCCCGCTGTTGCCGCGCTTATCATCCAGCTGCTCAAACGCCATGCCCAGGTGAAACCCTGCCGGGAATTGATAGTGGCCACCCAGCCGAAGGGTGCGACGCCGATCATGCCCACGCAGATAAGCTGCCGCCACATACAGCAGTTCCGTTTTATAGTTAACCAGCACGTCTTGTGAAATGCGATTATTATCATCATCATTCGCAGACAGCACTACGGCGTAACCGATGCCGTCAAAACGATTGATATAAGCAACACTTTTTTCATGCCGCACTTCAGATTCCAGTACTGCGTTTTGATCTGCCGCCTGATCGGCAAACAAATCTACTGGATCAAGTGCTATGCGGGCTGGGCTAAGGTGCCTGCCCAACCGAAATTCACCGAAGTCACCGCGCACCCCAAACCACGCCTGCCTAAGCTCACTCACCAGCTCATCTTCTGCTGCCAGCCCCGATGCGGCCTCAATCAGGTAGCGCGCCTCAAACTTAGCATCCAAGTATTTAGCCCAGTACACTCCAAGACGGGTTCCCTGATCATCAAGCAGGGATTGCCTGAGGCCGTTAGCCTCTATTCTGCTGTAGTTAGCATTAAGCTGACCAAAGAACGTTACTTCAGCAGCCAACTGCACAGGCACAGTCAGCCCAAACACTAACAACGCGAATATTTTCAGCATAATCGCGAGTCCTCGTTACTACACAACAAACGGCATACGACAAACCAAGAAAGCCACGACTGAAACAGCGTGGCTTTAACGGGTATGAATTTGTAACAACGTTTTAACGCTTGGAGAACTGAGTTGCACGCCGTGCCTTGTGCAGTCCAACCTTCTTACGTTCCACCTTACGCGCATCACGGGTCAGGAAGCCTTCTTTCTTCAGGGAGCCACGCATACCCTCATCATATTGAAGCAGTGCGCGTGAGATACCCAAACGAATCGCTCCGGCCTGACCGCTCATGCCACCACCCGTGACCGTCACATCGAAATCAAACTTTTCGGCCATATCGACAGTTGCCAGTGGCTGACGCACGATCATGCGCGCGGTTTCACGCCCAAAGAACTTTTCGATCGGCAGTTTGTTTACCGTGATACTACCACTGCCGGCGCGCATAAAAACGCGAGCAGAAGAGGATTTGCGGCGACCTGTACCATAATATTGAGATTCAGCCATAATCTTTTATCAACCTTTTTTTCCCTGGATTTCCAGAACCTGAGGCTGTTGGGCATGATGATTATGCTCCGCGCCTGCATATACTTTTAACTTGCGATACATCGCACGACCCAGCGGGCCTCTTGGCAACATACCTTTAACCGCCATCTCAACAACTCGACCAGGCGCACGCTCCTGCATCTTCTCGAAGGAGAATGACTTCAAATTACCGATGTAGCCGGTGTGTTTATAGTACATCTTATCTTTGGCTTTATTACCGCTGACGGCTACTTTGCCAGCATTAATCACCACGATGTAATCCCCAGTATCAACGTGTGGGGTGTACTCCGGCTTATGCTTTCCACGCAAACGCCGGGCAACTTCGGTGGCCAGACGGCCTAACGCCTTACCTTCAGCATCGATGACGTACCAGTCACGTTTTACCTCAGCCGGCTTTGCACTGAATGTTTTCATTCCAGTCTCCAAAGAGAGTTATTATCGGAAAAATCAGACCGCGCATTGTAGGGGAATCCGCCTGCCGAGACAAGGCCAGTTTCAACTAAGTTAGTCCAAATCTGTAAAAAATCAACCCGTGCTAATAATATCCGTCACCGCAGCCTCACTGCGAGGCTGCATGCGGTTATACAGCAAACGGTTTTGCAAGTGAGGTAGCGCCACCGTTTGCTTAACCGCATGGCTGGCGGGCACTAACCAACCGGTCTTACACTCCGCCGCCGCCGCTGTCTTCCAATAGGCTTTTTGTACGCTAATCAGGCGACACAGTCCGGCTGGCAGCTGAGCATGCTTTTTACCCAAACGAAACCCAAGCAGCTTAATCAGCGTTAACAGCGCGGCATAAGGCAACAAGCGCTTGCGCCGCACATTGAGAAAGGCAATTAGCGAGCGCACGTAGGCACCGGCTTCTTTATCTGGCTTGCCGATACCCTGAAGTAAGGCAGCCTCGCTGGCATGAAACACCCCGACATCAAAATAGCGCTGAAATACCTGACTCAGCGAATAATGATGCGAATGACGAACCCGGCTCTGCGCAGAATATACGGTCGTCCAACCCGCCATCAACAGGCAGGCGCTGACATAACTGTCCTCACTCACAATCACATTCTGCGGAAAACCACCAACACTGCGCAATGCTGCCACCCGATAGCAGGCATAAACATCCGAGGAAAAGGCCGCTCGAAAGCCCAAAGCTTTAAAATCACTGCGCGTGCGCTGCGCCGACTGTGCCGGATAGGTAAAAGCGCGGGCATGCGACTCGATCAAACTGGCCTGTTTGTGTGGGATATGACGCCCATAGGCCATCGCTAAACGCTCATCGGCAAAATGCGCTAGCAGCTGCTCAAGTGAATCTGGCTGCTCTAAAATAGCGTCCTGCGTCAGATAGACGATGAAGGTCGCATCGGGACACAGCTCCACCGCCAGCTGGCGAGTACCGCCATGATTAAACTGCTGCGGGTCGATGACATAAACATCCATTCCAGCGGCGACGGCCTGCTCGGCAGTTCGATCCTCAGAATGGGAATCAATGACGAGATAGCGTCCGGCCTGAACGGTCTGCTGCCTGACGCCTGCCAGGCAGGCCGCCCACAGTTGACCAGCATTGCGGGTTAAGATAACGACCGCAACGTCCGGGCGATTTATTATTGTTTTCATAATACACGCTTCCTTTTCAGGCAAACCACAATAAGGCTAGGTTTGCCAAAACCCCTTGTTTAAACAGGCGGTGTTGTACAATATGCCTGCGCCGTTGCCAGCCTTTTAAATGACGCAGCTCCGCCAGTGCTTCGATCAGCCTGTAGTCCACTCGACTCAGTTCATTCCCGAAACAGCTTAAAAATATTTCAGCCTGCTGACTCCATGCCGCCAGTCGACCCGGAATCGAAACCGCGGTCACATGCGCGTAATGCGCCTGACCGGCACCGATCGCATTTTGGGTATGCTGCCGATATTGCATGGACGCCTGCGTCAGAGACTCAACCGCCCCAAACCACGCGCAGACTAGAGCCAACCAGCGATCATGCTGCGCTACCCCCGGCGGTAGCGGGAACGCCTTGGTGGCAGCAGCTCGGTTAAATAAAGCCGCACAGCCCGTCACCGTGTTGGTTAACAAATAGTCCTGTTTGGGCTGCCGGACATTAAACCCACGCTGCTGCCAGAAGGAATCGGTGATTGGCTCATCCCGCGCATTAATCAGCGCCAAGTCAGTATGTACCAGCAAAGGAGTAGCCACGTCATTTTGTACTGACAAACGCTGCATTGCCGCTAGCTGTCGCTTAATTTTGTCAGGAAACCAGACATCATCCTGATCACAGAACATTAACAATGGTGCACGACTCAACTCCACCAACCGACTGAAGCTGGCCGCACTGCCCAAATGCAACCCGTTCATTTCCAGCCACTCCACTTTATCGGGATGTAAACCCTGCCATTGCAATAACAGCTTACAGGTCTGATCCTGAGAACCATCATCACGTATCAGCAGCGTCCAATCGGTATAAGTCTGTTGCAGTAGTGATTCAAGCAGCACCGGCAACCAACGTTCGCCATTCCACGTTGACAATAGAATTTGCACCTGAGCCATGGCTATACTTTCTCCAGCCAGCAGCGCCACCACTTAAACGCAGCGCGATCAAGCAGACGCTGGCGCAACCGTCTTGCATACCAACACACAAGGCCTTTAATGCCTGGACTAAAACATTGCCCACGGCCAGAGGAAAAGCGAAAGGCTTGTGCAAAGCCAAAGAGCCGCAGCGGGCTGATCAGCAAATTAGCTGAGGTACATGACTTTATTTTCATTTTTTTACCGCATGCAGATAAACCATACGGAAGGCAAAATTAGCCATGCCGGTCGGCATTTTAGCGAACAGTGCATAACGCCAAGCAGCACCCCGTAACCGCTCCCACAGCTGCCCAGGGCGCAGCAAATCACGCCAGCCTAAAAACCCCTGCCCCAACTCCAGCACATGATCATCACCAAAATCCTCCGTATGCACTAGGCGCGTCAACATCCGCGACTCAAGGCGGCTGGGATAAACAATGGCCCGCTCCAACTGGCCGTACACATAAGGCAACAAATCGGCGCTGCGATAGCCACTGAGCTGCTGCACCTTCTGAAAATACTGCCAATGCAGCAGCACACCACGCTGCATCTCAGCCACCATGGCATTACAGGCCAACTCAGCCTGACGATCCGGCGCATAATCCGCCTTCAGCACGGGTTCAATTCGGTCACCGACCTGTCGATAAGCCACCGTAGTTGCGTCCTGAGCGCGCGCGCCCTGCTCAAAAATTTCCTCAAACTCCGCCGGAATACGCTCACAAGCATTGTCACGCCGCGAGTCGTGAATAATCCCTTCACAGAAATTATTAGCCCCAAAATCGCTGTATATTTTCGGCACAAACGCAAAATAATAGCCGCGCACCTGTGGGAAATCCGTACGCGCACCGAACGTCTGCTTAAGAAATTTTTGTACCGTGCCATTCCAACCGATATCAACCAAGGACACGGAGGCCACATCAAAAAAACCAACCTGCTGCAAATAGGCTTCCAGCAAACGGCGATGCTCAACCCCAATGGGACGAATACACGCCTGTACCGCATCATCCGCCAGAAAATTCTTAAGACGCTGATCCTGCCAGTCAGTCAGCGGGGCGGCAAAATCGTTAAACCCGTGCACCGCAGCCAGCGGCTTGATTTCGTCTTCCGGCAAACCGTAAACCTTACAAACCGACTTCAGGCCCTGCTGCTTCGGATTATAAAAAGCAACCTGAGCCTGCTCCAGCGTCAGTCCATCGGCAGTGGCAGCGGCAGTAATCACCTTGCGTGACAAATACACATACGCATTCGGCACCTGCTCCGCCAGCTGCTGGTACATCTGATGGAATAAAAAGCCATCGCGAGCCACGAATAGCACTTTATCTACCGGTTTGTGCTGTAACCGCTCCTGCAAACCCAGCATAAACGTACTAAACGCACCGCCCAGCACATCGCGCCCGTAGCGAAAGTAAAAGCTATTGGCGTTCGAACCGTTGCTTTCCTGTACGCGCAGGCACTGCTGTAAGACCGAAAAAAAATGCTGACCCCGCCATAGGCCACCACTGTTTGCCATTTCAGCACTCAACTGCTGCTGTTCGCGCCGAAGCAGCTCCTGCTTTTCATACAGCCAGACACCTTGTATACCCAGCTGGCAGGCAACACGCCGGTCAGACACTGGATTATCGCCAATATGTACCCACTGCGGATACTCAAGCGCCTGTTCCGCGCGGATATGCTCAAATAAACGCCCAGAATATTTGCACAGCCCGCTATCCGCCGAGACATAAATCTGCTCGAAACAGTCCGTCAGTCCTTTTTCCGCCAGCAGTTCACGTATGTACACGCCGTCCAGATACATATCAGAAATGGCAAACACCCGCACATTCTGCGTACGCAGCCACTGCAATACGGCGACCACATCGGGTTTCACGTAGAGTGCCTGTTGTTCCAACTGAATTTCAGTCGCCAACACAAAATTCACTAGACTGGTCACCGCATCGGGGGCAACCCCCAAATCCTGAAGCCAGCGCGGCACCCACTCACTGAAGCGGCACTCATAATCCAGCCCAACAGCCGATGTCGCCGTTCGCAGCTGACGTTCTACCCGCTGGCGGCTTTGCCAAACTTGTTCTTCTGTGATTGCTGTGGGCAACTTTGCCGCTAATCTCCGACAAACCGCACGCTGCACCTGAGTCGGCGTGTCAATCCGCGCCAACAAGGTATCAAAGATATCAAAGGAAATGACGCGAACCGTCGCCTTGTCCAGCTTAGCGCCGCCAGAAGCAGTTTGCTGACTCAGCACGGGCTGCAAATAATTTTGCAACTGATAGCCATCACGCACAACAATCTTATCAGGCACGGCGCAGACTCCATTTTTGTAGGTTGAGCCGACTTGCCAGCAACCGCAGAGGATGCAATAGCGCATTGCCGAAGCGGAAGGCATAACTGCTCAACAACTGCTCATGCTCTGCCCTGAGATGGTTAATCACCTGATCACGTTCAAGCACCCAAGCATCGCGCTCCTCAATCCAATGATCACGCTGCTCCACCCAATCATCACGCTGACTAATCATGGCATCACGCGCAGATATCCAGCTATCGCGCTGGCCAATCCAGTGCTGCTGCTGGCTAATCGTCTCCGCGTGACTGGCGAGCAGCGCATCGCGCTCCGCCAGCCAATGCGTGTGCTGTACCGCCATCTGCTGCTGTTCAGCAATCACCTCATCACGCTCCGCCACCCAAGCATCACGGTCTACAACTAAGCGAAACAGCTCTGTCTCTTTCGCGACCAGACGCCGATGAATTTCTGTCTGCCACTCTTCGCTGTAATACCGAAAAATCTCTGCCAGCTGCCAGCGTAGCGCGTGCAGGCGCTTGGCATTCAAGTGGGGTGCCAGCTCGGTCAGCTGCTCAAGCAGCAGCGTCATATTTTCCTGCTGAGCAGCCAGTGGGCGTTCCCGAATCGTATTATCATCATGCAGCCGATAATGCAGCAGCACCTCATCCCAGCAGCACGCCATACGTGCGCCACACTGATACGCCCGCAGGGCAAACTCGTAGTCATGCAAATAACGCAGTTCAGCAAAGCCACCGCAGCGCTCATACAAATTGCGCCGGAAAAAGAAATTAGAGGTCGTAATCAGAAAATTTCCTAGCAACAAGGTATGCAGGAAATCTTTATGCTGGCGCCAGTCAGCCTGAAGCATCTCATACCAAGCCAGCCAATGTGGCTCAGAATGATTTTTCAGCTGGGAATGTTTATCCCATAGGGTGATCGCACTGGCTACAAAATCGCAGCCCGTGTGCTGGCTGTGCGCACACAGGTGCTGCAAACGCTTGGCATGCCAAACATCATCAGAATTTAAAATCGCGATGTATTCGCCCCGCGCGAGTGCCAGACCTTCATTCAAGGTCGCAGGGGCGCCCTGATTTTCGCCGTGTCTGATCAGGCTGATTCTGCCCGGTTGGGACACCGCCACAGCGGCACAAGTTTTTTCGATAATCGCCCAGGTATCATCGCTTGAAGCATCATCAATAATGATGAGCTCCCAGTCCGTCAATGTTTGATCAAACACTGAACTTAATGCCTGCGCGATCCACGGCGCATGATTATACGCTGGAATAATAACACTAACCCTGGGTGCCGGATTATCCATGATAACTGGCCTCATCTTTTTTATAATTATGGTTTCAGTCTATCAATTAGGTGTTAATCGCTCCTGAACTTTGCCCCGCCCACGCCATAAATTAGCGCCCCAACGCAATAAGCGCCAGCTCAGCGTGTTATAAACCCGTTCTAACTCTTCGCTTTTAAGCTGCAAATCATTATGAGCCTGTTCAAGCTCACCCCGACAGTTCTCCATATTCACCTCCAGGCCACGAATAATGTGCTCTTTTTCCTGTAGGTTAGTAAACATATCGCCCCAGGTTTGCCAAGACGCGGCCATGGGCTTCAGTGCGTGCGCTCTCTCCGGCGGCGGCCTTAAATCGAGCTTACACTTGGGCAGTTCAGCGTCACAGTTTGCATCCTGCCTTGGCAAACTCATGGCAATGATGAATTGGTAGGCGACTGCTTCTGGCTGATGAAAATAGTCTAATACCCGCGGCGTTGCCTCTACTCCGACCTGTCGCAAATAACGCGCAATCACAGCATCCGGCATATCATGCAGTGTGTAATCCACTTCATGAATTACAAAGCCACTGTTTTGTAGCAGCATTCTTAAACTATTCAACGTAAAAAATTTCAGATGCGTGCTGTCCAAGATGCCCGCCTCTTCATAGCGAAATTCACCGGTCAGCAGCTCTAAGCGCACCGAAGCATGGGCAACATTAGGCACCGATAATAAAATCGTGCCCTCATCCAGCAGCAATGGCTTGAGGCGTTTAAGCAAGGCTTCGGGGTGCTTGAGGTGCTCCAGCACATCAACCAGCGTAATCACGTCAAATTTTTCAAATTGAAGTGCATCCAGACTGTGCGGATCATCCAGATCTTCGGTGAATACATATTTACAGTGGCGCTGTGCCTGCCAGGCGGCGTGTGCGTCTTGCTCGACGCCAAACACCTCGGCCTGCCGGTAACGCTTCATCATCGCGGACATTTCACCGCCAGCACAGCCAAGCTCCAAGACCTGTGCATACTGTGGAATGCGGCGTACTATTTGATGGTGCGAATGGTTATGATCTGCCAGAATTTCGGCGTCGTCAGCCGCAGTCTGATTCATGCTGATTACTCCACAACAGAGGAAGCGCTTCCCATAACCACCATGAACCCGGCTGCGCCCTGATACGCTGCTCCAGTTCAAGTACGAGTAAGCTCATAAATTCCTCTTCATTATAATTATTAGGTTCCAGCGGCTCAGAAAACTCCGCTATGACCTTTTCGCCCTTTAGATCGCGCATATAGAATGGCACGACCACTGCCTTGGTTTTTTTTGCAATTTTAAATATCCCGGCAGGTATTTTTATACTACCCGTAAAAAATGGCACTGTCACGCTTCCCGCCGGTCTTTCCACATACGGCACATCAAAAATCAACGTTATCAGAGCGTCATCCAGCTCGCGATATAAAGGGCGCAAATCCCCCCCCTCCACTAGAAACGGCCCGCCCAGTACTTCTGACAGTTGTTTTAGCTTAAACAGACGGTAGCGATACTCAGCGGGGTGTAGGTTATGAATATTCTCACCGCCATCACGAGTAATGGTGCCCACGCGGAAACCCGCAGCACGCATCGCAGGCCCTGCCAACCAGAAACGGCCAAAATGCCCACCGGTTAGCAACACCCTGCGCCCAGACTGCCGCAAAGCAGCCACTTGCTCAAAGCCTTTGAGCGTGACCAAACCATTCGCTGCCGCCCGCTGTAAAAACCAGGTATCCAAAGCCTCACGCTCAACCATACGGAAATAATCCTCTAGCCAGCCCTTGACCAGCGCAGGCGTAGCCCCCGGGAATAACCGTAACATCTGATTCTGGATAGCAGCGCGCTGCTGCCCGTGCTTCGCACTGAAATAGCGAGCCTGCCATCCCACACCCCGATAAGCTAATGCGGGCGGGAGCCGACTCAACAGCGGGAACGCCAGCTGATAACGCACTGAAAACGCCTCAGGTCGCCACAACACCATCAGCCTCTTCTCCGACGGCGAGCTCAGCCGCCCTAGTCTGCACACACTGATTCGCTGGCGCGCCCGCTGTCTGTGCGGTTGTTTCCCAGCGATGCGCTAGCCAGCTTAGACCAATTCCCTGCTGCTGCGAGGCCTGCTGTACCCGAAAATAACAGCAGCGTTCACGCGCGTCATAAACGTGTACCCCGCTGGCGTCAATCAGCCAAACCTCCAAGCAATATTCACCGGATAATAACGGCAGGCTGTCAATAATAAAACGCACGGTTGCCACCCCAGTTTGATCTATTTGCACGCTGATACCGTCATGCAAGGTGCTAATACCGTAACATTGCACCTCATCATTACGCCTTATCACCACGCCCACATGAATGTCCGGCTCAGCCACACCTGCGCTATCCAACTCCACCCGCACCCCAAAGCGCTGCCCAGTTAGAAAGCAGGGGCGTTGATTAGCATCCTCCGTTAACGCCGCTGCGTGCTCTAATTCCACCGCGCGCAAAATGGGCGCACCGCCCAGACTGGTGGTTACTTGCGGCGCGATTGGCGTGCCCGTGTCGCCCGCCGCCACAGAACATAGCGCAAATGCTGTGCTGACAGGGTGCCCCGGATGAGTGCGCGCACGCACGGCATCCTGATAGGCATCGACCACCTGCTGTGCCTCACCGATCATACGAATTTGGCCCTGTTCAAGCCAGACCGCTTGCTGGCACAGCTCGCGCAGCTGATATAGATTATGTGAGCAAAACACCAGTGTGGCACCGCCTGCCAGAATTTCACGCATACGATCCAACGATTTTTTCTGAAAATACTGGTCGCCGACCGACAGCGCCTCATCCACAATTAGCACATCAGGCTCCAGCACTGCCGCAATAGCAAACACCAGCCGTACAACCATACCACTAGAGTAATTTTTAACTGGCCGAGCCACAAACTCACCCAACTCAGCAAAGTCCAAAACTTCAGGTAATACCTCGTTTATTTCATGCGGCGTTAGGCCACGGAGTGCCAAGCCAACACGGGCATTTTCAATGCCACTGCATTCCAGGTCCAGACCGCTACCCAGCTCTAATAAGGCGGAACACCGCCCACGCACCGCATAATCTCCGCTACTAGGAAGCAAGTTGCCCGCTAGCAGGCGCAGCAAAGTACTTTTACCTGCGCCATTATCCCCCACAATGCCGAGTGCAGTGCCCGCTTGCAATTCAAACGTCATATCCCGTAGCGCATAGAATTTTTCGTGGCGCTCCGCACCTAATAACCATTCCAGCAGTGCATCTCGCGGATGAGGGTAGCGCCGATACACAAGATTGACCTGCCGTAACGTTAGCGCAATAGGCATTGCAGCACGACCAGCTGGTTCACTTTCTTTATTTGGCCCCATCGCAGAAACCCCTACCCAATCAGCACCTACCCCACTCACAACACATACCTAGCCCTTGGCATTAAATGCTTAAACGCCCACAGCGCAAACCACAGCGCTAAACTAGAAATTGACAGCAAGCCCCATAGGCGTGAAACATCAAACACACCTTCCAGCAAGACCTCGCGATACCCCGCAACCAAATGACTGAGTAAATTCCAATGATACAGCGCCCAAAAGCGCTCCGGTATGACTTCCGGCGGATAAAGAATAGGCGAGATAAATAACAGAACCGTCAACACCGCAGGCATCAGCAGGCGCAAATCGCGAAAGAAAACAGCAGCGGGGGCAATGACAAAAGCTAACGCCAGCGACAGCATCAACCGCACCAAAAAATACGGCAGGTATCCCAAGAGGCTCACCAGCTTAAACTCACCCCAAGCCAGCATCGACAGCAATAACACAGACAGCGCCAGCCACTCCAACAGCACAGACACCATAACGGGCAAAATAGGCAACAGCCACGGAGACAACGGCGTATTCAGCAACATATCACGCTTGTCCTGTAGCACCAACGTGCTCCGGGTCATCACTTCACTCAGTCCATTAAAAACCAGAAGACCGGCAAACAGGTAAAAAGCAAAGTGGCTATTAGCCGTCACCGTTGAGCCAAAGCGCAGCTGTAACACCTCGCCAAAAATAAAGCTATACACCAGCAGCATAAACAGCGGATTGAGCAACAACCAGCACCCACCTAGCAAGGTACCCGCATAGCGCTCCCGCATTTCCCGGCACAGTAACTGATAGCCCAAGTTGAGTAAGTTCGTGAAATGATCGAGCTTCATGCAGCTCCGTATTTTCGTCAGCCCCAAACAAAACTGGCCGGGTGCTGCCACCCGGCCAGTCATACGACTATCACGTTATACGAGAAAGACTGTATTAACGCTGAACCCTATGAGGCAACACATCACCAAACCGGGCATTGGCATTTTCACTCACATTACCGTCAATCGCCGCAAAACCGATCACAGCAACACCTTTGTAGATATGGCTATCGGCGCCGTGCACTGTTGCGCTCTTACCGTAGGTTTTTGAGCTTTCCCAACCTGAAGCCAGACTGTAGCCTGGGAAGGCTAAACGTGCCCAACCATGTACATAAGGACCGACCGATAAGCTTTTATCAATATGACTGCTCAGCACGGTCTTTGAGTCATCATAGGAAGGGTCTGTGCTTTTGAAGGTCACCACATTAACTTCACGGGTTAGCAGACTTTCTTCCTTATCTTTACCCGGCAGCACTGGTGAGAAGCCAAACGCACCACTTTGAGTCGCGGTCATCTCACCTTCTTCGCGGTCAAACATACCATCCACGACGAGCGAGACATCGGCTAACTTGTCATTATGAATACCATGTTTCCTCATCGGGAACGTCATAACCCAATCAGTATGACCGTCATAGCCATCAGTTGGGTCTAGGAAGTATTCATTCATCACGTTTGAGGCCAACAGTACGTGCGCCACTGGGTACGGATTCGTGCCACACTGGGGCGTTAAGGTATCACCATCAGCCAAACAGGCATCCGCCGTTGTTTTCCAGGTCGTTTCGACCAATTCAACTTCACCGGCGGCATCTTTCACCATAATGGCGCTGTGCTTGACATCACCCGATGCTAGGGAAGGCAACAGGAAGTTATTGGCATCATCCGACAGATAGTGCTGCGCCACTGTGCTGTAGTTGTCAATTGCGACAGGATCAATCGCGAGTGCCGAGCCTTTTTCAACGCTGATAATAGCAGAAGAGCCAAATAGTCCACCGGTAGGTGCCGACAGGCCAGTTGCTGCCGCACCTGCACCCTGTTTAAAGGTTCCATTAGACCAAGCGTCTTCGACCGCACCACAATCATACGGCAAACCATTGTGGTGTAATACGCCATCTTGTACCGTTTTATCGGTGACCACACCCATTTCGACCACTTCAACGTAACCTTCACGAGTGTCAGCGGCGTCAACTCCAGCAAAGAAGCCATGCCCCTGGAACTCTTTAGTCACTGCACAGTTGCCGTCTTTACAAGATGCCAATTGTGGGAGTGTACAAGTCCGGTCGCGTGTTGTCAGTGCACCAATATACGAACCACCATCTTGCATACCGCCAATACTGCCAGTCCAAACGTCGTTGGGTGACATATAGATGTTGAAGTCCAGCACATCATTACTGCTTTCACCTTCGCGGAAACGAATCTTTATCGCTTTGGTTTCATCAGTCGAGTTCACTAGGTTAATGTTAGTTATATAGCCCTGATGCGCATTGTAGTAAGGAAAAATCAGCACCTGTCCTGTGCCTTCGGTGTTTACATGCACAGCCTGTGCGCCGGTCATGATAACGGCCAGGCCTACTAAACCAGTGGCCGCACCGAGAGCGAGTTTATTCTTTTTGAACACTTTCGTGCCTCCTAAAAGTTTTTATATTTGTAACGGAGTGTTTTACTCAGCACCAGTTCTGCATGCCAAATGGCGCAAGAACCCGAAATAAACAATAAATTATATTAATATATTTAATCATTTTTTTATATACCGCCAGTCTGAAAATACCCCCTCTTTAACCCATGTTTCATGCACGGTGTCACTTGTTTCAACGGGTTTTACCATCCCCCGCATTTTTAATGCGACGGTAACCTTAACCGCAGCCTCACAACGCTTGCCGGAACTATCGCACTGAACTGTTGCCACCTCAGCCTTATTCCATAGCCCCACACCCGTGGTTTGCTTTTTGAAACGCCGCAGCGGCACCGCTTCCCTAAAAGTATCCGTGTAATACTGATAAGCTGCGCCAAAATCACCATTAATCAGTGCATTCCAGCGTAATTGTGCCAATTCTTTTACTGCGGCTTCTCCACTGCTACAGGCCGTTAAGGGCAGACATAGCGCTAACATAAGTCCACAAAACCCATTTCTTTTATTATCGCTATAAGCCATAGATTACTCATTATTATGTGCTGATCACATGACGCCTAAGCGCCATTGTGCTACTCAACATATTCACCGCGCAGTTGGCGAATAAAACGATCATCATCCATCAGACGTTTCATCCGTTCACGCATTTCGGTACCTGTTCTTACCAAGTCACTCTGGTCTTTGATCGCAGTCGGCGTGATTAAGATCAATAGCTCAGTGCGCTTACCGTTAATTGATTTATTTTTGAAAACATTGCCCACGATAGGCAGGTTTCTCAACACGGGCACCCCGGCATCACTATGGCTTTTATTCTCACGAATCAGACCGCCCAACACAATGGTCTCACCACTTTGCACCGCGATATTACTTTTAATTTTCCGCTGTAGAAAACTACGGTTACCGGTCACGGTATCTTCCTCACCCACGTCAGTAATATCCTGACTAATGTCCATTTTCACCAGTCCATTCGCATTCACATGCGGTGTCACTGAGAGCGAGACCCCTGTATCCTTGTACTGCACGTCCTGTATTAACACCTGACCGGACTCAGACTGGCTTGAGCTGGTATAGATAGGTTGTTGATCACCCACCCGAATTTCAGCCGTCTGATTATCCAAAACCAGCACCGACGGTGAAGAGATAACTTTCACATCAGATTCACGCGCTAAGGCATTGACTACACCCGTAATCCCACTTGCACCCCCTGTGAGGGTGAAGGAAAAGCCACCGGGCTTTGTGCCATCATCCAGACCGCCCAAACCTAAGCCGCCAAACGTACCGCGATTGTTGCGCAAATACCATTGCAAACCATGCTCCATACTTTCATTCAGCGTTACTTCCATGATGGTGGCTTCAACCTGTACTTGCATCGGCATAATATCAATTCGCCTCAGCGCCTGCTGGATCTGCTCATACACACCTTTAGAGGAAAGAATCATCAGCGAGTTATTCGCTTTATCTGCAACAATTTTAACCTCCGCATTCTGATTAATGCTCACGCCACCTTCACTACCCGCAGCGCCACCCAGCAATGTTTTTGCCTTTGCTTCTTGTGACGTTTCGCCCACTGTCGCTTCATCTAAACCGGGTGCAAGACTGGAAGGCAGGGTACCGTTTGGCTTCTTACTCCCCGTCTTACCTGAGAAAATTTGTGACAGCATGCCGGCTAAATGCTCGGCATCACCATTCTGCACCTTATAGACATAAAGCTGCTGGCCTTCTACTGGGCCAGACTTATCAAAACGATCAACCCAGCGCTTCATCTTTTTAAGGTAGTCCGGGTTCGCAGAGATAATCATAATGCTATTCATATGCTCAATCGGCATGATTTTTATCATACCCGCCATTGGACTATTACCGCTTTCGCCGAATAAGGCGTCGAGGTTCTTCGCCACAATCTGAGCTTCAACGTTTTTGACTTTATAAAGCCCAACAGACATACCGCTTAACACATCCACATCAAACGTTCTTATCGTCGCCATCAGGTTAGCCAGTTCCGAACTGGTACCCGCCAGCACTAAAATATTACGATTGGTATCAACGCGCACAAAAGCGTCCGGTGCGGCTAGAGGCTCTAGAATTTTCTGCATTTCCGCGACGGGAATATAGCGCAGCGGCACCACCTGCATGTTATAGCCCGGCTTGAGCTCGCTCGTTGATGGGACAAAGCCTCGCCCTTTGAGATTGGCACGCGCCGCTACCCGATAGCTGCCGGTATCGTCCTGATACAGCACCGCACCCTGCGTTTGTAATAACGACTCCAACGTAGGAATCAGACTGCTGCGTGGAATCGGGTCACTCGAATTAATCGTGACTTCGCCTTCAACCCCCGGCTCTACAATATAAGTTTGTTTGAGAATATCACCCAGCACAACGCTCACTACTTCACGGATACTGGCACGCTCAAAATTCAGCGCCACACCAGAACCCATACCGCCGCCGATGATGCCAGGCCGAGTAACATCACTCCGGTAATACTGAGAATCACCGAGAATTAATTCAACGTCACGCTCGGGCTGGACACCCCTGGCTTGCGTAGCCACACGCGGCACTGAACCCTGAGGGATAGAATGCTCGGAGATGACAGGTGGAGATAGCGCTGAGCGGCGCAGGCCTAGGGCCTCATAACCTGTTGATTGAACGGCAGCACTACGCTGGAAAGGACTCATTCCAATGGTTTTAGGTTGTTCGACATTTTTACGGAAGCCCGGCCAGTCTTTAATCGACGCACACGCCGACAACACAAAGACGGCAGAAAACATTATTGCCAGTGTTCTTATGATAGTCACAAAGCAAACCCCATTTATTATTTTTATAATTATTATCTTTTTTATATTTTAACTGTTGCAGCAGCCGAATAAAAGGCAGCTCATCGGATAGTACCGTATCGCCGACAAAGCGGTGTTTTACTACATTGGACACAGCCACCATCCGCCGAACAGAATCAAACATTGGTTTATTTTTTATTCTTCGTCTTTATTACCCCAGCGCGAAGCCATAAGGCGCTGACGAGCCTCTAGCGCTTCCTTGATTGACATGACCGGCGCTGATGGTTGCCCCTGGGCCGTCTCCTCAGCACCCCCCCCACTATTAAGCGCCTGTTCCAGCTTCTCTCTTGCAGCCTGTGCCTGTTGATAGTCCAGACTATCAGCATCATCCAAAGCAGGCTGTACCGCACCTGTTCGGCTCTGTTGAGCCTGTTGCTGCAACAACTTTTGCTGACGCTGACGCTGTATACGCAAATGTTTTTCGCGCTGGCGTTGTTGACGCCGCTGCTTTGCAGCCAATAATTGCTTATTAGGCTGTGGAGCGGCGAAATCACCGATCAAGGGAATTTCAGCGTACTGCGTACCCGCCGTTAATACCACCTGGCCTGCTTCAATTCGATCAACCTTCCAGCCTTCCCAGGTATCACCTTTGTATAGTGACTGGTTGCCCGTCTGGTTTCTAATCAAGGCATAGCGCTTATTGCCTAAATCAACAATCCCTACCAAGCGTCCTGCGGGCGGATTGAGTGGCACTTCCTCCACAATCGGCGGGGGCGGTCTGACCGCAACCGGCTGCTGAGCAACAATCGGCCTTGGAACGGCACGCATCTCCCAAAATAGTGGAGCCTGCACTAACGAACGGTAACTACCAATACCGGGAACGTTTAATGCTTTAGCATCCGGGACGGCAATCTGTATCTGATTACGCCCCATATGATCATCAACGCTCGCCTGCCGCAGCTGCCATAAACTCCAGGCGGCAGCCAACAGGCAGGCCACACCACCAAGCCATAACACTAACTGTGCGGGTGGACTAATCCAGTGTTTCATCAGCTGCTGCCCCTCCACGCCAATAAGTTGAGATCCTGACCATGCCTTTGATTTCCTGCTCGGTCGTATTACGCTGTGGCCGAACATCAAGACGGTCTACAAAAATTAAAGGGCGAGTGCGGTAGGCCTGATGCAAAATCTCACGCAGCAACACTGTGTTCCCACGAAAATCAGCCTGCACCGTAACCCGCTCAAAACCAGTCTGCTGCTGCTCAGCATCAGGGGCGGCATCGTCCACCACCTCAGAACTCAGCAGCAGACCTTGGTGGCGCGCTACCACGCCGGCCAGCTGTTTTTGCAACTCTTTACCCACCTGTGCCGCCGTCATCCCTTTGGGATAAAACAGCTTATCAAGCCCCTGAGCCTTAACCCGCTCAAACTCGGCAGTGAACTGCGGCGTCGCCTGCCTAATCTGATGCATGGTACTTAGGCGCTTATAACCCGATTCGATTTGGTCACTCAGCTCCAGTGATTTTGCGGTTGCGGGCAACACGACAAAAAAAACGGCAAACAGTAGCACCAACAACAAGAGTAGCCAGGCCACCAGAGGCTGACTGCGATCCGATAGTAACCCATCACTCATGATTTAATTCCACGCTGGCTTGAATATGAAATTTGTCTTTGCCGTTATTTTTACTGCGCGTTACCGGTGAGTTAAAGCTGACGCGCGAGAAATGCGGCGATTCTTCCAAGGTATCAATCAGGGACAACGCACGATTCGATTCACCGCGAATAAGAATTTCCCGTCCCGCTAATTCAAGTCGCTCCAACCAAGCGTGCTTAGGAATCTCTGTCGACAGACGCTCCACCACATCCAGCGCAACCGGCGAAGTACGGCGACGCTTTTCCAAAAACAGCAGCGCATCTCCCGCCGCCATTAATTTATCGCGGATCTCCAACTGTTCTGCCGCATCCAGACGCATCTCACTGATGGCATCATTGATTTGGTCGATACGGCGCTGTTTATAAACAATCGGCACCACCAGCGAAGCGATCAGCGCACCCACAAAGAAATAGAGCGGTGCTTTTGACCATTTGCAGCGCTTATCTGCGGCTAAAGCATTGTTTTCGCGGCCATTCCGCAGCTTAATGCGACCATCGAGCGCGGATACCACATCAAAGTTAGGCACACCCAGTGCCTGCAAGCGGGCGAAAAGATTATCAACCACAGCCTTCGGGGTGACATAAATATCAGCCGCCACTTCTTTTTTCACTTTGTCATAGCGCGCGACTCGCGCATTGAAATAGGCATTATCTGCCGTAAAAGGTGTCAGGCGATCCAACTGATAGCTGACGACCTGCCCGATATTATCGCGTGCCGCATCGGGAAACGCATGCTGCAAATGCAGCGTCTGTGTAGGATCTAACACCAGTTCCAGCAGGTGCTTTTTGCGGTGAGCACATTTCGCTACGATGCGCTGATAGTCAAACTGATCACGGTTAAGGCGATACTCGCCGCCGTCTTTCTGTTTACCGTCCGCACGCCAGCTGACGCTGACACGATCATCTTCGGTCACCTGTAGGCTGAGGCGTGGTTGTTCTGATCGGAACAGACGGCGCAATGGGCCAGGCAGCCCACGGTACAAACCGCTGCCCCACCAGTTAAAAAAGACTTTAAGTTTCTCAATCAGCATATTATTTTTTTTATTGAATGATGTGTAAATCACCTTAGCGGAGTTTATCCACCTTGTCGACTGCCAGCAGATGACCTGTACACTGCTGATGCTGCTATCGTTGTTTACAAGCCCTGGGGACTGCGTTAGCATTGCGGCCTCAGCTGGAGAGGTGTCCGAGTGGCTTAAGGAGCACGCCTGGAAAGTGTGTATAGGTTAATAGCTTATCGAGGGTTCGAATCCCTCTCTCTCCGCCAACCTATTTGCAATGGTGGCCGACAAAGGCCGACATCCCCGAAGCCCGCAACCTAGCGGGCTTTTTTGTGTCTGGCGATTTGCGACTAAGCGCGCTAATTACCACCGACAGCCCGCTTTATTCTTGGGATTGTTTTTGGCATCAGCATACTCTGAGACACTTAGTATCAGGATGCAGCGCAGATTAACTGATGTGGGCATAAAGAACGCCTAAGTCACTGATGAGCACGTGGGCGACGTCGACACTTACTTGTTTAGGCCCAAATTATCGAAGCTCATGAGCCAAAAAAACTGCTTGGAAATCAGTCTGGAAAAACCTTGCCAGACCAGTAACGGTACGGGTCATTTCCGCACGGCCAGCGACTGAACACGAACAGCGTCAATATGAGGCAGAATGATGAAACAGGAATATGATTTTTCTAAAGGGGAACGCGGTAAGTTCTTCCACAAAAATGCCAGCTTTAATCTGCCAGTCTATCTGGATGATGAGGTGCGTAATTACTTACAGGAACGTGCCAGCTCCAAAGGCGTGGAGCTGGCGCAGCTCGTTAATGACATGCTTAGGCAGGATATCAAGCTTATTCAGACAGTTGAACCATAGTGCCGGGTTAACCCACCACTGATTCAAGTTACAAAAACTTATCTCGATAGTAAGCTAACCTATGCCTAAGAGCGCATTTATTTTCCGGTGATAGCAGCAACACATATAACCTTGCATAGAGACTGTATACCGGATCTCTCCCTGGAGAATTTGGTTTCATTACGATTGCAAGATTTACAGCAACGATCTCTCCCAGGTTTTCCTCATCTTCACAAATATCATTGGAGGTCATCGGTGGCATGTCATTTAGTTCAACAATCTTTTTTGAAAAAAGAAAGCCTTTGCAAATCAACATAGCAACAATAATAAGACAACAAAAAACAATTACTTTCTTTGCAAGACTAATCAGCATAGCGAACAGCCCTATAGCCTTGTGAGGAGAAATAATCCCTGATGGTCGTTGGTAACGTAGGTTGCCTAAGAGAACCAAACCTTGGAATATTACTAGAAATAAAATTTCCAGTAGTTGAAGCGCAATAACATATAGAACCAAATAAGTATGCTTCTGGATTTATTGTTGCAGCATTTAGTGCTGCAGATTCATTGCTTGATATCGGGATGGACTGCATGAAAACACCAACATTATCAGTAACATTCCAGTGTCCTAAATATTCCGTTACATCAACATCAAAAATAAAGCCTGCCCGCTCATTGGCTCCAATAGGAACAAATGAACCATTAGGATCGACCAATACTGATGAACCGTTATGCGTGAAGGCAAATGCAGCATGACCACCAAAGGCTTCATCAAAGGTAAATACTGATAGTAATTCATTTCTTGCTTTTGGCTTGGGAGTTCCACCACTCTCCGCATTAAACAAATGCACAAACGCCGCAGTTCTAGCCCCATTTGCAAACTTCCCCCCCGTCAACTTAGAAATCGTCCCACCAACAACCGCCGCCGCAGTCGTCCGCATCGCAACGCCAACAGACCCCAGGTGTTTCCCAATGCCTTTAACAAAACCACCCGTCATATGCCCAAAAAACCCACCCACAAAACCAGAGGAAAACTTTCCACCCTGCAAACGTGATACACCACCCTGAGCAGCACCGTGTGCAATCATTTTACCAACAGACCCTTCGGGGATACTCAAAACATGACCAATACCGTAAGCTAACCCGACGGAGCGTCCACCAAAGAATGCACCCTTCAAAGCACCCGCTATAATTCCCGTCATGTAAGCGTCAATTTATCCCCACAGGTAGCCGCATTTTGACTTGCCAGGGCAGCAACGCTTCGATTTGCTCAACCGTATTAGCCGCCGGTAGTTCAGTCAGCACCCGTTTAAGGAAGTGGTAGGGTTCCAGTCCGTTCGCTTTCGCGGTTTCCATTAAGCTGTATAAGTTAGCGCTGGCTTCTGCCCCAGCAACGGTATTGTTAAACAACCAGTTCTTGCGCCCAATCACAAAGGGGCGAATCGCATTCTCAGCAG
>CALAMO010000029.1 GCA_937925855.1 uncultured Thiotrichaceae bacterium | reverse complement strand
ACTTCTTGGTATCACCACCAAATTTCTTCGACTGAACCACTGAAATCGCTGCCGTCAGCGTCGTCTTACCGTGGTCTACGTGACCGATCGTACCCACATTGACGTGCGGTTTCGTACGCTCAAATTTATCCTTTGCCATTGGTATCGCACCCTATCAAGAATCTATAATTACGCATGGTTACCATGCTGATTAATGGTGCCCATTGGCAGAGTCGAACTGCCGACCTCATCCTTACCAAGGATGCGCTCTACCGCCTGAGCTAAATGGGCTAATAATTAAAAATTTTGTACCCGGCCATGAGTCATTCGATTGGAGCGGGTGATGGGAATCGAACCCACACCATCAGCTTGGAAGGCTGAGGTTCTACCGTTGAACTACACCCGCCTGGGCCATGCAAATTTATCCAAAAACCTCAAAAAAGGTGGTGGAGGGAGAAGGATTCGAACCTTCGAAGGCAGTGCCAACAGATTTACAGTCTGTCCCCTTTGACCGCTCGGGAACCCCTCCAACTGGAAAGGTGGGCATTTTGATATAATCATTATGCAATGTCAACTCATACGCATAAGAAATTAGCGTATCTTTTACCATCACCTATTATTATTCACACAGAGGCTGTCAATCAACGTTTGGCTAACTCATAATACGCCCAGCACATGCAGAATAATCAGCAGTTTTACAATATATTAAATTCATACATTCACGGAACAAACACGAATGAAAGTAACAATATACGGGTCTGGCTACGTTGGCTTGGTCACTGGCGCCTGTCTGGCACAAATGGGCATTGACGTACTCTGCGTTGATATTGATGCCGATAAAATCAATCGACTCCAACAGGGTGACATTCCTATTTATGAACCTGGACTGGAAAAAATGGTACGTGAGAATACCGCTGCAGGCCGCCTCAAGTTCACCCTGTCCGCAGAAGAAGGCGCACAGCACGGTCTGTTTCAGTTTATTGCCGTCGGCACCCCACCCGATGAAGATGGCTCCGCTGACCTGAGCTATGTATTAGCGGTAGCACGCTCGATAGCGAATCATATGAGCGAATATCGCATAGTCGTTGATAAATCGACGGTTCCCGTTGGCACCGCTGACAAGGTGCGAGCAGCGATACAAACGATACTGGATCAACGCGGCTCGGGGCTGGAATTTGACGTCGTTTCTAACCCAGAGTTTCTGAAAGAAGGTGCCGCAATCAACGACTTCATGAAACCAGATCGCATTGTCATTGGTACCGACAACCCGCGCACCACTGAACTTATGCGTGAACTCTACGCGCCTTTTAATCGCAATCATGATCGCCTAGTCGCCATGGATATTCGCTCAGCTGAGCTGACGAAGTACGCCGCTAATGCCATGTTAGCGACCAAGATTAGCTTTATGAATGAGCTGTCTAATATGGCAGAAATCTTGGGCGCTGACATTGAAAAAGTCCGAGTGGGTATCGGCTCTGATCCACGCATTGGCTACAGCTTTATTTATCCGGGCTGCGGCTACGGTGGCTCCTGCTTCCCCAAGGACGTACAGGCACTGGAACGTACCGCCGCCGAAATCGGCTACCGGGCGGAACTCCTCGCCGCCGTTGAGGCCGTAAACGAGCGCCAGAAAGAAAGACTGTTTCAAAAACTACAGCAGCACTTTGGCGACCTGCGCGGCAAGACGATAGCCCTTTGGGGCCTAGCGTTCAAACCCAACACCGACGATATGCGCGCAGCCTCTAGCCGCACACTCATGGAGGCCCTATGGCAGAGCGGTGCAAATGTGCAGGCTTATGACCCAGTAGCGCAGGAGGAATGCGAACGCATCTATGGTCCGCGCACTGATTTAAGCTTGTGCGCCAGTGCAGAAGCCGCTCTGGACGGCGCGGATGCACTCGCCATTGTCACGGAGTGGCAGGAATTTCGCAGCCTTGATACCGGACTGGTAAAAAGCAAGCTCAGCCACCCCGTAGTGGTCGACGGGCGCAATCTTTATGATCCCGAACTCATGGCACAGCAGGGCATCACCTACTACGCCATCGGGCGCGGCCAGGCACAGCCATCGCGCTAAGGCAGCTGGCTTACTGGCCGAATATTCCACGATTTGTATCGATCTTATAGATAAGATCGATACTTTGGTTGACGCCGCTGGTAGCCTCTAACTCCAGTCGCTTATTGACCTGATAGTTGACCGCTACTTTCTGCAAGGAGTCAAACAGACCGACGATGTATTTGATATAGAGCTTTGGCCCCAAACGCTTGCCCAGCGTCAGCTCGCTCTGCTTATAGTCGCCGCCCCGCGTATTCAGGCCCACACTATCTAACCCCAGCTGCCCGCCTAGCTTTTGTGCCAGACTCTCACCGCCCGCCACACCGAGGCTCGTAATGGCCTGCGTCAAAATCGCTGACTCACTGCCACTCAGGCCAGAAACTGCGCTCCCAGTCAGCAGATAGCTCAGGGTATCGGTCTGGGTTTGCAGCGGATTGGAAAACAAACTGGATTCAGGCACTTTTACGGTACCGCCCAGCTCAATCCCAACCACAATATCTTCCCCACCCTCAATAGTACGGCTGGCTCGCACATCCAGACCTGGATTTTCTACCGGCCCATTAAATAATAAGCGGCCCCGATCTACCCGCAGCTTCTGGCCGTAGGCTTTATACACGCCGTCTACCACGTTCAGGGCCCCCTCGGCGATGACTCCTTGACGATTACGCAGGATCCGCATTTTCCCAGCCAGACGCGCATCAAAGCCAAAGCCATTAAAGGTCACGCTGTCTCCTAGCTCAATGATCACATTAGGCTGGATATAAAGCGGCTTGCCGCTATCTGCGGCAATCACAACCTGATTACCGCGCAGCGGCTTTTTGCCCCGCCCGGATACGATCACAATGTCCTCAGACACCACGCTAGCACCAGTGGGCAGCTCACGGAGGTTAATCGTTGTTTCTGGGATGCGCACCACACCGGTAATCGCCACTGACTGCGGCGTTGCACGCACCTGTAAATTGGGCGAGACTTGTGCCTGTACCTCATGGCTATTCACCAGTAGCAAATTTTCACCCTGGAGCTGCACAGTACCACGCCAGTCCTGCAAATTTGCTAGCTGTAGGTTACCATTAGCTTTGAGCTTGCCAGCACCAGCACGCAGCGTTCCCTCAAGCACCAGCTTATTAGCGCCACTCGCCTGCGCTGTCAGATTAATATCATCAATCTTCGACCCTGTTTCCGGCAAATATAGCGAACCGCCCTGTAGTCGGGCCAGCCCAGTAATTTGTGGCTGGCTCAGCAAACCGACCACCCGAATATCGGCGTTAACCTGCCCCTGCAATGCATCTACCGGCGGCGCAAAACGCTGTAGCCAGCTAATACTCGGCATCTCCACCGTAGTGCGCACGTCCAGCCGGTGCTGCTGATCACCCGGCGACAGAACCACTGTACCTTTGCTGCGCACCTGGCCGTAGTTCAACAAATCCAGCTGGGCATCCAAGGCAGCCGTACGATCATTCAATACCAAACTAGCCTGCGCATTACTGTATTGAAAAACCTCCGGCTTACCACGCTCATTGCTCAGTGTGATGCTACTGTCCGGCAGCCGCAGCTTAAGCTGCCCCACAGGACGACCATCACGCTGCTGAAACGCATAGTCCGCACTGACCTTGCCTGGCAGCTGCACCCCACGCGGCAAAAACACCTGCGCCAGCGCGATCGGCAGCTGCTGTACCTTACCCTCAGCCGTGACCCCTGCTTTGGCTGTCCAGCTCACCTTTGAACACAGCTGAGCCTGCTGACGATTCAGCAGACAGGCATTACTCAGCGTCGCCTGCTGCGCGGATGCACTGATCTTCACTGGCGCGCCAAGTCGCCAATCCCCCACAAGCGTTTCACGCAGTCCAAGCGTATTCACCACACCATTCCACTGTGCTTTCTGCCAGCTGCCCGCCAGCGCCAGATCGAGCCTGCCGTCTTTATGCACGGCACCTAAGGTGGCACTGTGCTGCTGCAATGTACCCTGCCCCATTAAATCTAAGCGGGTTAGGGTATTTTCACCTTGCTGTAGATTACGCAGCCGGCCATCGACCGTGTAATTCGCCCCGCGCTGACTCACACTAACATCCAGCGCCTGTAGCGCTATATCCTGATAGCGCAGATTGCTGCCACGCAAGGTGCCTTGCACCTGAGGGCGTGCTCGGCTGCCACGCACAGTGCCTTCGCCCTGCAAACGCCCCGCCAGTCCTGGCCAGGCTTTTGCCAAATCAGCACCATTGACTTGCCAGCTCAGCTCCAATGGGTCACTCACACTGCCATTCAGCGCCACGCGGTTATTGCCCGCATTCAACTGCAGCTTATCTAGCGCGATCTTTTTACCGCGCTCCGCCACATTCACCGTGCCACTGGCCTGCACAGGGCGACCATCGACCTGTCCCTGCAAACGCGCAACCTGGAACTGGAGCTGCGATCCATCCAATTTACCGCTCAAGCGCCCATTACCACGCAGATTGCCTTTGAGCTCAGGCCGCAGCTGCGCCAAATTGCGCGCCTCCAGCTGCCAGCTTAAGCCGGGCGCACCGCCCACGCTGCCATCCAGCTTAAGCGTATTCTGCCCAAGACCCAGTAGCAGATTGCGTGCGGTCAACGCTTCGCCGCTGCGCGCTAGCTGACCACTAGCACGCAGCGGATACTGGTTGATCTGCCCCTCCAGCGCCTGGATCTGCACAGCCAGCTTAGAGCCATCGAGCACCCCCCGAAGCTGACCATTACCGCGCACATTACCTTTAAGCTGCGGCGCGACCTGTGTCAGATTACTCGCATCAACGCGCCAATTCAGCCCACGCTGTTCATCCAACTGCCCATCCAGCTGCAGCTGATTTTGCCCCACGCTCAGGCGCAGGCGATTCACCGCCAGCAGCTTCTGGTCGCGCAGCTGCAAGGCCCCGACCACACTCACCGGAAAACCACGGATACGTCCCTCCAGCCCAACAATTTCCATTGCCACGAGCGAACCATCCAGCTTACCCCGCACATGGCCGCGCCCCTGCAACTGACCGTCCAAGGTCGGATGCAGCTGCACTAGTTTTTTGGCATCCAACGACCAACTCAGGCCGCGCCGCTCATCAACCACGCCATTCAGGCGCAGCGCATTAGCCCCCATATTCAAACGAAAATCATCCGCCGCCAGAATATTATCCTGGAAGCGAAGACTACCTCCCGCATTCACCGGATAGTTCAACACCCGCCCGCTGAGCTCATTGATCCGAACCTTAAAGCGCGAACCATCTAATAAACCCTGTATATTACCGCCGCCGCGCAGGTTACCACTCAGTTCAGGCGACACCGCCGCCAGCTTAGGCGCTTCCAACGTCCAGTTCAGACCACGCCGCTCATCGGCCACGCCGTCCAACAGCAGCTGATTACCCCCCATATTGATGCGCAGCTGCTGCGCAGAAAGCTGCTGATCGCGGCGCTCAATACGGCCACTCACTTTTAGCGGAAATTGCTGTAACCGCCCCTGTAAATTCGCTATCTGTAGCGTTAGACGTGAACCGTCCAGCAAACCTTTCGCATTACCGCGACCTTTAAGCTGGCCCTGTAATTCGGGGTGCAGGCTCGCTAAATCAGGCGCATCCAGCGTCCAATCAAGACCGGTACGCTCATCCGCCACCCCATTCAAACGCAGCGCATTGCGCCCAGCATTCAAGCGGAAATTATTCGCGCTAATCAGCTGATCACGACGTTTAATCTCACCCCGTGCACTGACAGGATAGTCCTGTACCCGCCCCTGAAGCCGATCCACCTTAACCGATAAGCGTGAACCATCCAGCAAACCCTGCGCGCTACCGCGACCGCTCAGCTGCCCCTTCAATTCAGGATGTAACGCCCCCAGTTCCGGCGCATCCAGCGCCCAGCTCAGACCGGTATTGTCATCGGCCACGCCGTTTAAACGGATATTATTTTTCCCAATACCAAGACGCAGATTGTCGGCACTCAACAGCTGATCACGCAGTTTAATCCCGCCTTTAACGTTCAGCGGATAACCCTGCAACTCGCCTTTCAGCTCAGCCACCTGTAACGCCAGACGCGAACCGTCCAGCAAGCCGCGCGCATTACCGTAACCACGCACCTGTCCGTCTAACTCAGGATGGAGCGCAAGTAGCTCAGGGGCATCTAGCCGCCAGTCTATCCCAGTAGCTTCATCGGCCACGCCATCAAGGCGCAGTTTGTTTTTGCCCACGGACACACGAAACTTATTAGCTGATATAAGCTGATCATTCAGACTTAACTCCCCTTCAACTTTAAGCGGGAAATTTTGAATATTCCCACTGAGCGTATCCACCTGCACCGCAAGACGGGAACCATCCATTACTCCCCGAGCCTTACCGTGCCCTTTTACCCCACCCTGCAACGCCGGATGCAAAGCCTCTAGATCGGGCGCATCGACAATCCAGCCGATACCCGTATTTTCATCCGCCGTGCCGTCCAGCCTAAGACGATTATTACCCACTTTTAAGCGAAAACGCCGGGCAATCAACTGTTGGTCAAACCGCTTAATTTCACCCTGTGCGCTGATTGGGAACCCCTGCACCTTACCGTTAAGCTCTGCCACTTTAAGGTCAATACGCGAACCATCCGTCAAGCCTTTGATATTACCGCTGCCGCGCAACCTGCCCGCCAGTTCAGGGTGCAGTGTCGCCAACTCGGGCGCGTCGATAATCCAGTCAACCCCTTCGGCTTCATCCGCCTTGCCGTCCAGCCGAAGCTTATTCCGCCCCACGTCCATGCGTAGATTGGCAACGCTAATCACCGCATCCTGCTGACTGATTTTACCCTGCGCACTCAGCGGATAATCCTGCACCTTGCCGCGTAGCGTCTCTACACGTAATGCCCAGCGCGACCCATCCAGCAAGCCTTGCGCATTACCGTGGCCACGCAAGCTGCCCGGAAAATCGGGATGCAACTGGCCTAAAGTCGGCGCACTAATACGCCAGTCTATCCCTTCAGCCTCATCCGCCTGCCCGTTGAGTGTGACCGTATTACCGCCAACCACCAGCTTCAGTCGCTGCGCACTCAGCAAGTCATCTTCCAGCAGTACCGCTCCAGAAGCTGCCAGCTCATAATCGTTCAGCTTACCGGCTAATTGATCAACGCGCAGCGCAAGCCGCGAACCGTCCAGCAGCCCCTTTACATTGCCTTCACCCGCCAACTGGCCGGACAGCGCAGGGTGCAGCTTGAGCTTACCCAAGGCCATAGCATCCAGCGTCCAATCAATGCCCTGCGCTTCATCTGCCACACCGTCCAAAGTCAGACGGTTATTCGCCACCGTCACGTCCAGATCACGGGCTGAAATCACCTGATCTTTTAAGGCCAGCTGGCCGCGTGCATTTACCGGATAATCCAGCACCTGTCCCATCAACTGATTAATCGTGAGATCAAACTGCGCATTATTTAGCGTACCCAACAGTCGACCATCACCACGCAATTCCCCCCGAGCTTCGGGATGAAGCTGGCTCAAACGCGGCGCATCGATCGCCCAGCGCACATCCACCTCACTTTCACTCTGGCTACGCGCCGATAGCTTGTTGTCACCGACCTCCGCATTTAGCATATGCAGCGTGACATCATCGCCCTTTAATTCGGTAAATAGACTGACATCAATCGGATAATCGCGCACCACACCTTCCAACTGATCAAGCTGAAGTTTAAACTGGCCCTCGCCCGCCAAACTGCCCTGCGTCCACAGCACCACATCCAATTCACCGTCGATATCTGGCACCAGCAAACCGGGTTTCAGCTTATCGGCGGAAGCCTGTATATCCCACAATAGCTCTGGCGCCCAAGTCAGCCGACCCTGGGCTGCTATTTCTCCAGCAGCGCCCTGTAGGCTCAGCAGCTGAAGCTGCATGCTCTCGAAATTACCCTGAGCCTGCACGTCCACTTTATAGGGCGGATAATCCGCGTATTGCCAGTCACCCCACAGGCTAACACCATAATTCAATAGCTCACCGCTGGCCTGGGCGTTTAATTCACCAGCTCCCAAGCGGCGGCTATTCGATTTCACATCCAGTTTAAAGTGCAGGGGATAAGGGGGAGTCAGCGCCATTTCGCCCTGGCCGCTAACCCAGACTTGCCCAAGCTCGCCTGCCAGTTCACCCTCAAGCCGGGTGATATGCAGCGTGTCATCACGGGTGTGCGCACTCAGCGCCACATCACGCAGTACAAGCATCATCTCGCCCTGCTTAATCACCAGCTCTTCAAGTGCAATATCGCCTAATTCGGCATTGATCGGCAGGCGCAGGTCAGGAATAGTAATCGGCTGATAAGGTGTGTCAGCAGAGGGCGGCAAATCAACTACCAAGCGCTTAGCTGTTAGCTGTTGCACCGTAATTTTTGTGGGTAATGGCAGCGCCACAACGGGCTTAAACACGGCCTGCTGCGCATCCACTTTAATGCCATCCTGCATCCAAACTAAGCTGTCGACTTCTAGCCGATCAACCAAGCTTCCTTTCACTCCACTCAGTTCAAGCGCAGGTACCGCACGCACAGCAGCCTGAGCCAATATACCACTACCGGTCTGAGTGGCAGACAGTACCAGCACCGCCACCAACAGCAAGACCACCAGCGCCAGCAGAGCGATAATGGGATGAAAGACCAGATATTTAAACAGCTTATTCAAAAGAAAGACTCACTGCGCAGCCTATAGATCTGGGCCAAGACTGAAATAGAAATGAAGATCGCCGGGATCGTCATCAGGAATAGCGAAATCAACTCGAATCGGCCCCAGCGGCGACCGATAGCGCGCCCCTATACCGACCCCAGCCTCAAAACCATAATCGCCCCACTCATCAAAAGCACTGCCCGCATCCACAAAAACCGCACCGCTAATTTTCTCGGTAACGGGGCGCTCATATTCCACACTGGCAACCAACAAATTTTTACCCCCGACCACATTGCCATCAGCATCACGTTGCCCAATAGACTCAAAGTCATGGCCGCGCACCGAATTTTGCCCACCCGCGAAAAAGCGCAGTGATTTAGGTAATTCATCAAACTCATCAGTCAACGATACCCCAAATTCACCACGCAACAGAAGCTTACTGTCACTCGGCAAACTCTGAAGGTATTTAGCACTGACGCTAGCCTGCAACACGCTGATGTCGCTTAATACCTGATCGTGCGCACCCTTCATCTGGGCCTGAAGCCGCCAACCTTGCGTTGGAAACAGCGCGTCATTCTTCACCGTTTTGCTCACACGCCCACCCAACAGCGTTAATTGTGAAGTCACCGCCGCTGAACCTGTCACCTGGGTTTTTTCATTCAGCAGGCTAATATAGGCCGTTTGCTGCCAATCGCTTCTATTGCGCCGGTTATAGTCGAACTTAAGCTCAAGCTTATCGCCGCTAATCGCGTCATTGTCACTGCGACTCCAATCAACCGCAAAGCTAGCAAACTCATGTTCTGGCTTCCACAGTGGCACCTTGTACTTCAGCCGCACCGCTGGATCGTTTTGCGACAAGCGTATACCCGCATCCAGCTTGTGGCCGCGTTGATTCACCCAATGCGTTTCAACCCCCGCCTCAAAACGCACCCCGGTATCCGTGGCATAGCCCAAGTTTCCGGTATAGGTGTAGCGTTTGCGGCGCACAGCGGTAATATCCACCGGCACCCGTCTGCCCCGAGCTTGCGCAAAGCGAGTGTTAATCTGTACATCTTTATAATATCCACTGGCCTCCAACAGGCGACGCTGTTCCAGCAGCTTATCAGAATCATAGGTTTGCCCCGGCTTAATCCGCAGATAACGCCTGAAATGCTTTTCATCTAATACATTTTGCCGGATGGTTAAGGTACCGAGCTGATAGCGTTTGCCGGTATCGAACTGCAACTCAATATCGGCCACCCCTTCCTCAATACTGACTGCAATACGGCGCTTTTTGAACTCAGCATCAAAAAACCCCAGCCGACTGGCCGCACTACTTAAACTGCTTTTAAAATCCTCATAGGGCTGGGTCACCAATATATCGCCCTGCTTGTACGGCCATTTAGCATTCATTTCCCGAAACAAACGCAGCTCACGCCCTTCCCCAACGATGTCGACTTTGATGGTGCGCACCTTCACCGGCTGGCCGGGCACGACAGCAATATTCAATATCCAACAGCCTTGCCGACGTTGCGCAGTTGTCTTGAACTTAGCCGAAAAGTACCCCATCGCATCAGCACCTTCAATCAGCTTATCCATTGCCGCATCGATAAAGCGATCGACCTGCGCCTGCTCAGCCGAACAGCTTAAGTTGCGCAGCGACGGCAGGTGAGCTTCAATATTCGCTGCCAGCGTTTCTGGCGCACCACTGACCTGCACGCCAATCGGTGATTTTTCGGCGGCCTGCGGCTCATCTGCGGCTTCAGCCGCGAGCAGAAAACCCGGCACGGCAAGCCACAGCAGCAGCGCTAACCGGCCAAAAAGTTTATTTATCCGATAGATAAAAATATGCATTGCGTGCTCATTACTGTGGAAATCATCAATTCCCAGGTTTGAAAGTGAACTCTCTTCCTGCACCTTACTGTTCAAACAACCACTCCAGTACTTTATTCTGAATGGCCTGACCGTGGCTACCTGCTTTACGGCCATTGTGCAGCATCACCACAACCAGCCGCTTACCGCTGCGCGTCAGCATGTAACCCGCCAGCGCGGTCACGCCGTTTAGCGTACCCGTCTTTAAGCGACTTCGCCCCTGCATAGCACTGTCATGCAGGCGACGAACCAGCGTACCATCTTCACCCAATAGCGGCAGCGAATTTAACAGTTCAGGCATATAGGGCTCATGCCAAACAGCCTGCAACAGCACACCTAACTGGCGAGCACTTAAGCGCGCCTTACGTGATAAACCCGAACCATTATCAATAATTATACCCGCCGTTGTCACTCCCTGTGCCCGCAATACGTCTAAAATAGCCATGCGCCCTTTCGCCAAGGTACCCGGTGATGCGTAGGCTTCCGCGCCCAGCGTCAGCAGCAACTGACGGGTCATCACATTATTACTCCACTTATTGATCAGCCGGATCTGTTCACCCAGGGTGCGTGATGAATGGACATGCAAACGCTGATCACTGGCCTGCACCGACCCCGTGCGCAAACCACCGCCGAGATAACCGCCAAGTTCCGTCCAAATTTGCTTGAAGGCATCAAACGCATGCTGCTCTGGACTCGATACCACCCGCATCATCTCGCGTCGCCCACAGCTCTGCGCATAATCACCCGACACGGTGACAGTGCGACTGCCGTCATCGTGTGCTAGCTGCTGCAAAGCAGGCCGGTAATGCTGCCTGCGGCAGCGCCCCTCCGCCCAATTAAGCTGGCTAGCAACCGCCACCGCGTTTAGCTTAGGCAACGTAGTCACCGTCACCTGCTGCAATGCACTGTCGGGCTGAAACATAAAGCGAGTGGCCTGAAAGTTAAACATTAGAGCCGAAGGCGGCGCGTTATAAACCCGGTATGGGCGCTTATCAAAGGCACCGGGATCCAGCACCGGCAAATCAAAAAAACTATTATCAACGATAAGATCACCGCTGATTTCACGAATACCTTTTAAGCGAATCTCGTTAATAAACTGCCAAAACGTCTCATAAACCAAAAAAGGGTCGCCGTAGCCTTTAAGAATCAAGTCGCCATACAGCACGCCATCGACGACTTCACCACGCGCCCAGGCTTCGGTATTCCAACGCCAAGCTGGCCCCAGTTTTTTCAACGCCGCCCAGGTGGTAACTAGCTTCAGGGTTGAAGCAGGATTACGCAGCGTATCAGCCTTGTGCGCCAACAACGGTGCATCTGCATTAACATCGTGCACATAAATACCCAGCTCGTCCGCTGCAATTTTCTTCTTAGCCAGATAATTCAGCACGCTCTCAGGTAAAGCCTGTGTTTTTTGGGCACGCACAATTATCTGCTGTGCGGGTGCAGGTGGAGCTGACTTTGCCAGCGTCGATTTTGCCCAAACAGAATCTGCGCCAAGCATCGATAGGAATACCACGCTGGCAATAACAGCAAGACTCATCATTGTTATTAACTTATTGAAATTCACACCATGCGCCCAATGCCTGTGTCAATGTAAAAAGTGGCAGCCCTGTTTTTTTCTATGCAAACGCTGCGGCGATGAACCGCAGCAGCCTTAGCCTATATCCACTAGTTCCAGCACTTCAACTTTATCGGCCCGACAGCACCAACACACATCAAAATCATACAGGCGCAGCGCGTATTGCCTGTCATCAGCCTTACCTTGGCGATAGGAAGGGCGCGGATCCTGCTGCAAAGTCTGCACAATCAGCGCACTCACGTCGACCTGCCAGTACGCCGTTTTAACGACGCATTGCGCCACTGCTGCCTCACTGAAGCTCACGGCCCGCAGTATCGCCGGTGGAGACGCTGCGAAGTCACTTTTAGCATTCTCCAGGCAATCAGCATACGGCAGATACGGCTTAATATCCAATATCGGTGTACCATCCAACAGGTCAACGCCGCTTAATTCCAAACAGACCCCAGCAGAGTTTATCTGCACCCCATCCAAACGCACGACTGAAAGCCCCAGAGGATTAGGCCGGAACATAGAGCGCGTGGCAAATACACCAAGTCGCGCATTACCCCCCAAGCGCGGCGGTCGCACCGTAGGCTTCCAACCCTGCGTAGCGGTCGCATGAAACATAAAAATTAGCCAAAGGTGTGAAAAATCGCCTAAGCCACGCACCACTTCAGGCTGGGCATACTCTGGTAACAGCCGCAACACGCCTTGAGCAGCGGGCACCAGACCGGGTTGGCGCGGGATGCCGAACTTCTGCTGATAACAGGAGGCAATATAACCAATCGGATTCATCTCAATCATGACGGGGCAAACCTCAAAGCGGCCACAGCGGACAGCCAGCCAGACTGCTAGAATAGAACTGGGCCAAACCTTTGTGCACCTTAACAGTGAACCTTTTTGTACCTCAGCGACTCTTAGGGAAGATATAATACTAAAAGGTGGGACATTGTGTTCAACAGGATTATCAGCTCATTCGCCGGGCAGCTCTTCACGGCTTTAATCGGCTTGGCCATTGTGTCAGCTTGCAGCATGGAGACGAAAACCCAGCCCGCCTTCACCCACCAGCTGGCCAATACTCACTGGGAAGTCAAAACCTTGAGCGGCTATCAGGCTGCGATGAAACGCGCGCCCACCCTGAGCTTTACCCAGGATCGCCTCAGCGGCTTTAACGGCTGCAATCGATTCTTTACTCATTATACGGCGGGGCAAAATGGCACCATGACCATCGGCCAGCTGGGCGCAACTAAAATGGCCTGCCTGGATCAGACAGGCGAGCTGGAAAGAAACCTCAACGCTGCGCTCTTAAACACCAAGCTGTTTGCCCTATCTCGTGATGCGCTAAACCTAATGGACGGCGAGCGCAATGTACTGCTCATCCTGACGCCTAAGGCAGCAGAATAAACCCCACTTAAGAACAAATTCCACTTAGGCCTCTAAAGGCACTGCCCAAGCAGCAGGCTACGTGCTTGATGCAACAATCTTGCCAGCACGTTATTGTGCCATCAGTGCTTCATACTTGAGCTGCAATACCTCCTGCGATTCCACCCGCTCCGGGTCATTCGGAATACAGTCTACCGGACAAACCGCCACACACTGTGGTTCGTCAAAATGCCCAACACACTCCGTGCAACGCTCAGGATCAATTTCATAGATCTCTTCGCCCGGCGCAATAGCCTGATTCGGACATTCCGGTTCGCACACATCACAGTTAATGCATTCGTCAGTTATCATCAGTGCCATGGCATCGAACTCCCAGTAAATAGCATGAATAGCATTAAAAAATCTCGCCCCGCAAGCGTAGAAATCTACGACCGCTACAGTTACAGTTTTAAGGGTTGCTGATTCTAGCAACCACAGCCACACAAGCCAATAACCCTTAGCTCTGTCGCCTATTTCAGGCCATAAATACTACTATAGCTAGACGCCCACAAGCCTAACGCTGCACTCGCTCATTTGCGGCCAACTCGTCAATTCTGGCTTGCAACGCACTCAGTACGCTGGTAGGCACAAAGCGTGAAATATCACCATTAAGTTTGGCAACCTCCTTCACTAGCGTCGATGAAACAAAGGAATAGCTCTCCCCTGGCATCAAAAAAACCGACTCCACATCTGGTGCCAGACTGCGATTCATACTAGCCAGCTGAAATTCGAACTCAAAGTCAGAGACCGCCCGCATACCCCGAATCAAAATGCGTGCCTCGTGCTCACGGGCAAAGTCTACCAACAGGCCACTAAAACCAATCACCTCCACCGTATGGTTCAACCTGTTAGTGCGGATCACTTCACGAATCAGTTCAACCCGTTCATCTAGTGAAAATAAAGGTTGTTTTTTGGGATTAGCGGCCACACCGACCACAATGTGGCTGCATAGACGTCCAGCCCGCTGAATCAAATCAAGATGCCCATTCGTTAACGGATCGAACGTTCCGGGATAAACCGCCGTCAGCTTGGTCAAAATGCACACTCCTTTAAATAGTGCTGCTTTGCAGTGGCTTGTTTTTTATCATTTACCGCCGCAGCGCACAATCCATCTGAAGAGATGCATGCTACAACCCATGAGCCGTAGCTACCTTTGGCCGCTGCTCTACTTAAGAAACTAAACGCCTACGGCTAGGGCGCAACACACCACACGCATAGTCGAAACGCTTCACCTCAACTGACTGCGCATCTGGCTGATACTGATCAACACGAAACGAACTGCCACCGCGCAGCATAATGATATTGTTATCCTGCATCCTGAGCTGAAGATTTGCACCTCGCACCGTACTCACCACATCACCCATAAAGATCGGATCACCCCGTTTCAAAATGCGCATATTCTCATTACGTCGGTTCGCTGTAACCTTACCGCGCTTGGATAATACTGCGCCAACCTGGGCGGCATCGACATATTGTTGCTGTTCCATAATCAAACTCCTTTTGTTAATGGACTCTTGATCACTAAGCATAGAACAACTGACGAAACTTACCGAATAACAGGGAAAGAAACAGTGACAAAATTTTGCGGGTTGCGTTCAGCTTTTACACAACAATTAAACGAAAAAGCTGCCATAATTCTCGTAAAACGTTACTAACAAGACTGTCCTACATGCGAGAAAGACCCATGTCCATGCTAAAAGAAATACCCCTGTTCCAGGGATTAAATGAAGAACAACTCAACTTCCTCACCCCGATGATTTCACGCTTCACCTACCCCAAAGGCAGTGTCCTCATTACGCAAGGCGAACACAGCACGGCCTTATTCATCGTAATCCAAGGCGAACTCAAGGTCACCGCCGTTGGCCCAGAAGGCAAGCAAACTCTGCTGGCCTTTTTGGGCAAAAATAGCTTTGTGGGAGAACTTAGCCTGCTGGATGACGGCCCACGCTCTGCTACCGTACAAACCACCGTGGAAACCGAAACACTGCTAATCACGCAGGACGTGTTCAACCGCTTCGTGGAATCCTTCCCTGAAGCGCTACTGCCTATGCTACGCATCATGGCTAGTCGCCTGCGTGACCTGGACGATATGGTCTGCTCACTTGCCACCTTGGATGTGTATGGCCGCGTCTGCAAACATCTCTTGAAATATGCCAAAGAAGAAAACGGCATCCTGGTTGTACAGCGCCGCTTCACCCAAGAAGAAATCGCAGAAATGATCGGCTCTTCCCGCGAAATGGTCAGCCGGATTATGCAGGGATTAAGTTTTGGCGGCTACATTGACTACGACGGCAGAAGGCGCATTATGATTCTGAACAAGCTGCCAGAACGCTGGTAAGATCAGCGATTCCAGAACCTAAGGGCCAAACAAGCACGCTCCGCCTCTTCAGCGCCAACAGACTCGCCTACGGCAAAATGTGCTCACCCCGCATGAGATCATCAATGGTTTCACGCTGCCGCACCACATGCATCTGATCACCGTCCACCATAATTTCTGCCACTCTTGGGCGCGAATTGTAGTTCGATGACATCGCGAAGCCATAGGCACCGGATGAACGCACCGCCAACAAATCTCCGGCCTGCAAGTTTAACTCGCGGTCTTTACCCAGAAAATCACCCGTTTCACAGATCGGCCCGACAATATCGTAAGTTTTATCCTCACCCGTACGCGGCTGGACCGGGATAATTGCCTGCCACGCCGAATAAAGCGCGGGGCGAATTAAGTCATTCATCGCCGCATCCACTACCGCAAAATTCTTATGCTCCGCATGCTTCAAATATTCCACCTCCGTCAGCAGAATACCGGCATTCGCCGCAATAGCTCGCCCCGGCTCAATCATGATTTCATAGTTTTTCAGGCGTTCATCCTGAAACAGCTCGCGCATATAGTCCGCTGGTTCGGGCGGCTTATCATTCTGGTAATTAACCCCCAGCCCCCCACCAACATCAAGATGCTGAATGTTAATGCCCCGCGTTTTTAGTTTATCGGCCAGGGTTAACAAGCGATCCAACGCATCCACAAACGGCTCCAGCTTGAGCAGTTGAGAACCGATATGACAGTCAATACCCTGCACGTCAATATTCGGCATGCCCGCTGCCCGCATATACACCGCCTCTGCAATCGCAATATCAATCCCAAATTTATTTTCTTTCAGGCCGGTCGAAATATAAGGATGCGTCCGGGCATCAACGTCGGGATTCACGCGAATAGAAATGGGTGCCACTTTATCCAGTGCGGCGGCGATGGCCTGAATACGGTCTAGTTCACCCTCCGACTCGATATTAAAACAGCGAATACCGGTCTGTAAGGCGAAGCGAATCTCACTGCTTTTCTTACCCACCCCGGAAAATACAATCTTATGCGGCTCACCACCCGCACGCAGCACACGCTCCAATTCACCCTGTGACACAATATCAAAACCCGAACCCAGCCGAGCAAACAGATTGAGCAGGCCCAAATTGGAATTGGCTTTTACCGCATAGCACACCAAATGTGCCTGTTGGCCGAAGGCATTATTAAAGGCATGCCAGTGTCGCTCTAACGTTGCGCGTGAATAAACGTAACAGGGTGAGCCATGCACCCGTGCAATCTCCGCAACCGGCACAGCTTCCGCAAACAACTGCCCGGCACGATAGTTAAAATGATCCATTAGTTTGTCTACTCCCGCTGCGTTTGTTCGACGTTTTCAGTCGTCGTATCAGTGTCAGGTAAAGCTAATGGCCCTTTATTGCCGCACGCAGTGAGCAACATCCCCAACAGCGCCCATAATCCTAGGTTTTTCCAGCACTGCATACGCATAACCGCTCTCCAGTTTATCAAACTCAAAACCAATAGCTTATCCTTATCAGCGAGCGATTATACAGGTCTTTATAAACGTTTTTCGACACCCCAAAAAATAAAGCGGGAGATAAAAACTTACCCTCTCCCGCTCCACGATGCCCCAAGACTCCTGACTCTCGGTTTTTAAATGCTTCTCACACACTAAGAATGGTCTTTTAACGCTAATCGAATACTAGGCTCAATTTCCAAACCGTTCTGCGGTATTACTGCCAAGATAAGTGTAGCAGCCTGTCTGCATCCAACGACTAGCGGAGTTTCTTACGCCTGTTTTTTGGGCCTTAGCTTGACTGCACCAACACAGCAAAATAAGACGTTACACGCGGCCAACATGCTAATATACGAGTCATACGATATAAATAATCCGGCCTAAACCATGCAAACAAAAACCATCAATTATTACCTCGTGGGCGGTGCAGTGCGTGACCGGCTACTGGGACTTCCGATTAAAGATCTTGACTGGGTAGTCACTGGCGCCACACCAGAAAACATGCGAAAAAAGGGCTTTCGTCCCGTTGGTAAAGACTTTCCGGTTTTTTTACACCCCTCTACACAAGAAGAATACGCCTTGGCCCGCACTGAACGCAAAGTCGCACCGGGCTATCAGGGCTTTCAGTTTCATGCCGCACCTGAGGTCACACTCGAACAAGACCTAGCGCGCCGCGATCTCACGATTAACGCACTAGCTCAGGATGAGTATGGGCAGGTCATTGACTTTTACGGCGGCCGGCAAGATTTAGAAAACAGGGTTCTACGCCATGTCTCACCGGCCTTCAGTGAAGACCCCGTAAGAATCCTGCGCGTGGCCCGCTTCGCCGCACGTTACGCCGCACTTGGCTTTACAGTTGCACCAGACACTATGGCCTTAATGCAAAATATGGTGAGTAACGGCGAAGTGGATGCCTTGGTTGCGGAACGTGTCTGGCAGGAAACTGAACGCGCCTTGGCGGAAAAGACGCCGGCACGTTTTATTGAACTATTGCGCGAGTGTGGTGCACTGCAAAAACTCTTCCCGGAAATCGACGCCTTATTTGGCGTCCCGCAGCCGCCCAAACACCATCCCGAAGTTGATACCGGCCTGCATACTTTGCTTGTCTTGACGCGCGCAACTGAACTCAGTGAGGATATCGCCACACGTTATGCAGCCTTAGTCCATGATTTAGGTAAAGGCCTAACACCAGCGGCAGAATGGCCCCAGCATATCGGACATGAAGAAAAAGGGGTGCCTTTAGTGACGCGCCTGAGCCAGCGCTACAAGGTGCCGAACCCATTTCGCCAACTGGCAGAAATAACCTCACGCCAACATTTGAGAGTGCATCGTGCGCAAGAATTGAAGCCCCAAACCATTATAAAACTCTTTCATGAAACCGATGCTTTCCGGCGCCCCAAGCGTTTTCAGCAGTTGCTAATCGCCTGCCAAGCTGACGCACAGGGCCGTACCGGATTTGAGCGTAGGCCCTATCCACAAGCCACATACCTCTGGGATATACTTACGGCCTGCCGCAAAATTGATGTTCAGGAAATAATCCAGGCCGGTTTCAGCGGCGCACAAATTAAAGAACAGTTACATCGCAGCTACGTGCATACTGCGCAGCAGTACAAAAAAAATTATATCCCTGAGCCTATAGCAGAGACTTGATAAGACCGCCTGGGGGCCACATTATGTGGCATAGAGAAAAACAACAGGCAACCGCTATACGTGCTATGTGCTTGCCACAGGAAATATACTGATGAAAAAAAATGCTGATTTTGCAATTGGTCAAATTGTCCACCATCGTCTGTTCGACTATCGCGGCGTCATTTTTGATGTAGATGCCGACTTTCAGGGAACAGATGAATGGTATGAGAAGAACGCCAGAACCGGAACGCCTCCTAAAGATGAACCGTGGTATCACGTCCTTATTGATGACGATGGCCGGGTCGCTTATGTCGCGCAGCGTAATATCGAGGTTGATATTACTAAAGCCCCGATTGAACACCCTTTATTGGCCAACTTCTTCGCGCGTTACACAGAGGGGCATTACCAATCCAAAAACTTACTCAACTAAGTTAATTTCCAAACCAGCGAATTGGCTAGCTGAACCAAGCTCACAGACTAATTAAACAGCACACCAGCTAGCCAAAGCCGGAACCTTAAGCCCCACCCCGAAGTCAGACCAACTTCTTTAAATCGAATCCGCGCGCTGCCATCCAACACAAAGCTGGCGGGCACCCCGTTAACGCCATATTCGCGGGCGATTCCCCCATCATTATCGACAATAGTCGTCCAGTCTTGGATACCTTCACGTTCGATATAGCGTTGCACGGCTTCGGCTTCGCCCGAATTGTAGGCTACCGTCACCAGATTCCAGTGCTTCGCCAACTCAGAAAGACTTTGCTGCTGCAAATCGCAGGTACTACAGGTAGAAGCCCAAAAGTGAAGCAGAACGGGCTGGCCCTGATAATCGTCTAGTGCAATTTGATCGCCCCGCACGGTTATTTCATCAATCTCAGGCGCAGCCCCGCTGACCAAAGAGCGTTGCTGCCAGCCCCGAATAACAAAAACAATAGCCAGAATAACTAGGAATTCAAACAACCAAACCAGCCAACGGCGCTGTTTGCGCACGCCACCCGCTTTAACGCTCATGCACTCTCTTTCCCAAGACCCAAAAAGCAAGAGGGCGATAGTCGATGACTATCGCCCTAGGGTGATTATGACCTAAATCACACATTAAGCAAACGCCGATTAACACTTAAATAGGTTAACCCGTATGGATCGTAGGCCTGCATGACTCATGCATTAAAACATACGATCAGCACTCGCCTTACCGTCATCAAGCACATTGATGTAAGAACGCGCTTCCGCTTCATTACCGTGCTTATCCCGCACCCGGTAAACAAAGAAGTGATCTTCACAGTAGCCGCTACGCAGCGTGTAGTTAATGGATTTACCATCGGAACTAATCACTGCCGTACCAAAGCGCGGTGGCACCGTAATAGCAACAATGGTCAGTTCATCACCCATGTCGTTAGCCATTACATCGAGGTTTCTGGTCATTGCATCATTAGTATAGAAACTATAAGCATCTCCGACCATTTCACCCTGTGTACCATCATCGACCACTTTCAGCGCCTGAGTCTCTACCGTAACCGTAACGGTGGCACTTGCCTTCTCACCGTTATTATCCGTGATGGTGTAATTAAATGTATCAGTTCCAGTGAAACCAGCGGCAGGCGTATAGACCAGCATGCCATTAACAGACGCAATTGAACCACTATTACTAGTGCTAGTATCAAAAGCATCAATCGCAATGGTGTCGCCATGAGCATCAGAATCATTAGCCAATACATCAATCGATACCGCTGTATTGAATGGCGTTGTGACACTATCATTAGCCGCAGCTAGGCCTGGCTTGGTCACTTCTTCTGCGACGTGCACACTGACCGTTGCTTTAGCTTCGTTACCCTGGCCATCAGAAATAGTGTACGTAAAGGTATCGGTTCCGCTGAACCCCGCTTTTGGTGTGTAAATGAACATACCATTCTGCTGGGTAACCGTACCGCCATTGACGCTCTGAGCATCAAAAGCAGTAATACTGAGGGTATCACCATCAGCGTCGGAATCATTGTTCAACGCATTGATGGTAACCTGAGTATCGAATGCCGTGGACACCTTATCATCCATTGCGACCGGCGCGACATTAGCCGCTTTAGCTACCACGACGGTAACCGTGGCCATACTGGTATTTTTACCATCACTGATAGTGTATTTAAACGTATCCGTTCCGCTGAAGCCTTTAGCAGGTGTATAGATCAACTTACCGTCTTCCAGCTTGATCATGCCCTGATTTGGGGTGCTCGCATCGTAGCTAGTCACCGTCAGCGTATCACCAGTATTTACATCCGTGTCATTCGCCAACACATCAATCATCACGGCCGTCTCAAACGCCGTTTGCACATTATCATTAACTGCAACCGGAGCCATGTTGGCGGCACCGCCACCCATCGCGCCCGCACCCAGCGTTTGATAAGTATCAATCGATTGCTTGTGAGTCGCATTATTGCGCAATGCCTGACCGACCCAAGCTGGGCCAGACTGGATCAACTCCTTACGCCAAGCAACCCGAGGCTGACTCGATACCTGCGCGGCTTGGCCATCCTGCGTCATATATTGAATGACAACACGGTCTTCTCCCGCACTGACAAATTGCCCGCCCAACTCATTAAAGCCAAACGCTCTGATTTCACTAGCCGTGAAGCCATTTTGCACCATAAAACGCTTTACTTCAGCTGCGCGCTGCCGCGACAAGGCATTACGGTCATACTGAGCACCATCATCACACGCACAGGCATCACCAATCACCCGAATTTGGCCCTTATAATTAGCATTACGGATACGCATCAACATAGCCAGCAAGCGCTGCTGTCCGGCTGGCGTCAGCTGAGACGTATTATAATTAAAGAACGTCTCCGCATCCATCGCCATGTTATGCCTGACGGGGGCACGCGCCTCGGTTTTACCCGGAATTTCTACGCGAACCCGGCGGTATTGCTCATCAGAGGCAAACATACCGGCATTACCAAAATCATAGCGATAACTCACATTACCACTCACATCAGCTTCATGCTCAACACCCTCATAGCCGCCTGTTTTGGTACTCACACCCAGATTAGCACCAATGCTGTGCGGTGAATCATGGAAGAATTTTTCCACCCCACCCGATACGGTTAATTGTGCGGGCATATCTTCTGATTCAGCGTGCTCCGAACCCCATTCGTAGTCCAGCCCGCCCTGAATACGCAGTAAACTGCCATCGACAAAGGCACCCACACGACCACCCACACCATAGTCATAGGCCTTTTCGTAGATATGCTTGCCGTCGGACGTTTTACCAGACACGCGCTTGTCTGACATGCTCTTACTGACATGACCTGACCAGAACATATTTTCTCGTTCCTGACCATAGCCGGCAGTGAACTTTTTATCCGCCGCCTCGTTCTGATCATAAGCACCGAATACTTTATTCACATGTGAAGCCCCTCCAGCACCATCGCCACTCACCCAATGATGGTTGACCTTTGCTCCGGCCCCAGTGATCATCTCTTCATTTTTATCGCTATCAGCCTCTGGGTTAATACCGATCCATCCTTGAGCGCTGGTGGCGGCATCATCGCTGGCACTGAAAATATGACTACCCTCAACTCGGCCATTGAAGTTATTATCAAAACCCACACCAATACGGGTGTTACCACCCACATAGCCCATCGAGGCGCTACCACTTGCGTGCGTGTCATCCAGAAAGCCGTCACTGTCAGCAGACAGAGCAGTCGCCTGATCGACAGCACGCAAGGCATGATCGTCGAGGTCATTGAGCCCCCCTGCTAACACAGAGGCGGAAGAAAACAGAATGGGCAGCAGGATCCATTGAGGAGACGTGCTCTTTTTATTACTCATATGTCTTTCTCTCTTGTTATTATTTTTATATGTAGTCAGTTTTAAAGACTTTTACGCAACAATTGGCAGTATTATATGTGTGTATAAATCATAATTTCACTTCAGTCCGACGAACGTCGAAACCGTTCAATTTTTACGCTACTGTTTTACGCGATTGATCAAGCAGACTAAAATCAAAACACACTCGTCGATTTCGAACCAATGTGCCTAACGGGGTGCGATTTATGGACCGGTTTGTTAATATACCATTGTTATGCTTGCCATCGTAATGAACATCCTGTTCGCACGGAACGACACAGACTGGACTAAATCGTAGCAATATGCAGGATATGTTTTTCAAATTAATAGTGAGTTACCGCTAAAATGATAAGACTGCTACAGCTAATTCCTCTTTTTGGCGTAATCCTGCTGGCCTACTGGTTCTTCGTCACTATTAATGTGTTCCCCCAACACCTAAACACTGTATTGCACAGCTTCACTCTGCCTTCAGGCGTAACCTGGAAACCTACCTGGGGCGACCTTATGGTAATGACGGGTGTACTCGCACTTTATTTTGAATTATTCAAAGCGACACGCACCACAGAAGCGAGTATATTTGATCACATGTTATCCACCTTCGTACTGATTGGCTATCTGGTGGTGTGGCTCATATACCCATGGGGCGGAAACTCTGTGTTTTTGATCCTGGCGGCTATGTCCTTTCTCGACGTGATCGCCGGTTTCACCATAACGATTTCATCAGCCCGAAGGGACTTAGCGTTGGGCGGCAATCTCTGATGACAACAAATATTGATACAAATTGAGGACTTCCACTATGCGAAAACTATCGATGGGGCTCGCACTGATAACTGTGTTATCAGCTGCAGCGGTCGCAGAAACACAGAGGTCGGAACAGCCAAACGGCTCGATTGCGATACCTATGCACGGTTATCCTCATGGCCTGCCTGCCTTACCTTATATGCCGCATCCGGCTCAGCTTGGCATGATGTCCACTCAGGATGGCGCTATGATTATGCCCATGATGGTGGATCAGGATGGCAGACCAGTCATGGCGCAGCAAGGGGGTATGCTGTTCGAAAGTATGCCGATGATGCTGCCGGAAAGCGTGGAAATGCCAATGTTGCCAGACGGCATGGGAATGGCGCTGCCACTGCCGGGTTTTGCCATGCCTGCTCCGCAGCAAAACGGCGACCTGCCTTCGCCCGAAGCCATGCAGGAATATAGGCAGAACATGCTAGGCGCGGTGGATCCGATGATGATGCCAGAGATTCTGCCGCCCATCATGATCACCCTACCTATTTTCCCTGATGAAGAGCAGGAACAAGCGTTGGCCGACTCCAAACAGCAAATTGCTGATATGGAAGCCACATTGTCTGAACTCACAAAGAATACCGAAGCCGAGACCCTTAAGTTGCAGGGCGAGCTTGATTCCAGCCAGACCACGCTCAAACAACTAGAGGCTGAGCTCTCTGGCGTGGAAGCCGCCAAAGCGCTATTAGAAGAAAAATTAGCCGCAAGCAAACGAGCCTTAGCAGATCTCAAGGCGGAAGCTGACCTCACCGTCCAGGAAAACGCAGCGCTGAATACGCAGGTAGAACGGCTCAATGCAGAAGTTGCGAATAGCACTGAAATCTCTGAACGCTTTAGCCTATTAAGTAAAGAATATGGCTCGCTACAGCAAGCCTTTAGTGCAGCCCAGCGCGACACCGACAGCGATCGCGTGCTCGACCCCAGTGATCAATGCCCAGGCACACCCAAAGGTGCACAGGTCGGCCTTGATGGCTGCGAATTAGATAATGACGGTGACAGCATCAGCAACAGTAAAGATCAATGTCCAAACACTGCGACTGGCACAGTAGTGAGCCTGAATGGCTGCGAACTGGATGATGATAACGATGGCATCGGCAACAGCAAAGATCAGTGCCCCACGACAGCCACAGGCATTGTCGTTAACCGCACGGGTTGCGAGCTTGACGACGATACTGATGGCATAGCCAATAGCGCAGATCAATGCCCAGCAACGGCCACAGGCGCCACTGTGAATCCGCAGGGTTGTGAACTGGACGACGATGCCGACGGTGTCAAAAACAGCGCCGATCAGTGCAAAACAACCGCAGCAGGTGCAGAAGTTAATGCTGAGGGCTGTGAACTAGACGCCGATAGCGACAGTGTTAAAAACAGTGCGGACCAGTGTCCAAATACAGTAGCAGGGGCAGCGGTTGATGCGGCGGGCTGTGAGTTAGATGATGACCAAGACGGCGTCAAAAACAGTGCCGATGACTGCCCAGAAACACAGGACGGTGCTTCAGTAAATAAAGTTGGCTGTGAACTAGACGATGATGCTGACGGTGTCAAAAATAGCTTTGATCAATGTCTGGAAACCGCCGCGGGTGCCGCTGTTAACGCCATGGGTTGTGAACTGGATAATGACAATGACGGCGTCAAAAATAGTGCTGACACCTGTCCAAACTCAGTAGCGGATGCCGTTGTTAATGCGGCGGGCTGTGAGTTGGATGACGATGATGACGGTGTCAAAAACAGTGCTGATCAGTGTCCAACCTCAGCGGTTGCCGCTGACGTTGACCCGGCAGGCTGTGAACTGGACGATGATGCTGATAGCGTTAAGAACAGCGCCGACCAGTGTCCTGAAACCACTGAAGGCGCTGAAGTTAATGACACAGGCTGTGAGCTGGACAACGACGCTGACGGTGTCAAAAACAGCGCTGATAGCTGTCCTGAAACCGCTGCCGGTATGGCAGTTGACGCAGCGGGCTGTGAGCTGGACGACGATAAAGACGGTGTCAAAAACAGTACCGATACCTGTCCAAACTCAGTGGCTGATGCCGTGGTTAATGCGGCAGGCTGTGAGCTGGATGACGATGATGACGGCGTCAAAAATAGCGCCGATCAATGCCCAACCTCAGCGGTCGCCGCTGACGTTGACGCAGCAGGCTGCGAGCTGGACGATGATGCCGACGGCGTCAAGAACAGTGCTGATGACTGCCCCACCACTGCACAACAGGCTCAGGTCAACAGCGCAGGCTGTGAACTCGACGACGACAAGGACGGCGTCAAAAACAGCGCCGACCAATGTCCTAAAACCGCTGAGGGCGCCGAAGTTAATAACGCAGGCTGTGAGCTGGATAACGACGCCGACGGCGTCAAAAACAGCAAAGATAGCTGTCCAGAGACTGTAGCCGGTGCAGCAGTTGATGCAACGGGCTGTGAACTCGACGACGATAAGGACGGCGTCAAAAATAGCGCCGATAGCTGTCCAGAGACTGTAGCCGGTGCAGCAGTTGATGCATCGGGCTGTGAACTCGACGACGATAAGGACAGCGTCAAAAATAGCGCCGATAGCTGTCCAGAGACTGTAGCCGGTGCAGCAGTTGATGCAACGGGCTGTGA
>CALAMO010000028.1 GCA_937925855.1 uncultured Thiotrichaceae bacterium | reverse complement strand
ACGACCAGGGTACACAGGAAAAGCTCGATGCCATGCTGAATGGCTTGTATTGGTGGGGTATACCGACCTTATTTCGCTGTCCGGCTGACCCCGAGCCGAAGAACTGCGACATTGCGCTGGTCGGCGTACCGCACAGTACCGGTAACGGCACCACCGAACGTGATCAGCACATGGGGCCAAGGGCGGTGCGTGATATTTCCGCGCTGGGGCGACGGGCGCATAAAGCGTTTGGCGTTGATCCGTGGAAACAGTGCCGGATTAATGACCTCGGCGATGTGGCGCTGCCGGAAGCGAATCACAATGAGATGTGTATCGAGCGTATCACCGATTTCTACAAACGCATTGATGCAGCGGGTGCGCGTCCGGTGTCGATTGGGGGTGATCATTCGGTTACCGGTGGAATTTTGCAGGCCATTGCGGGTAAAGATGCGAATCTGACCGGAGGCGAGAAGGTAAGCCTGTTACATTTTGATGCACACACCGATGCGTTTCATCATATCGAACATTTTCTCGGCGCGAAAAAATCAGCAGCACACTGGGCCAGTTATTTGGTGCGTGATGGCCATGTCAACCCACATACCAGCGTGCAAATTGGGATTCGCGGTAATCCACGCACGCTGGATTGGCTGGAGCCGAGTTACGATCTGGGCTATGAAGTCGTTGATATGGATCGCTACGCCGAGATTGGTACCGACGCGACGATTGAGATTATTCGAGAGCGGCTGGGCGATACGCCGGTTTATATCACCTTTGATCTGGATTGCCTCGATCCGACGGTTGCGCCCGGCGTGGCTAATATTGAGGCCGGGGTTGAGGGGCTGAAGATCAATGAAACCATGAAGATGCTGCGTTCGGTGAAGGGGCTGAATATTATTGGGGGCGATGTGGTGTGTCTGATGCCGACTAAGGATTCACCGAATAAGCAGACTTCGCTGGTGGCGAATGCGCTGATGTTTGAGATGATTTCGTTGATTGCGGATCGGTTGACGCAGTGATTGGCTGACCGGCTGAACAATCCAATCTCATGCTGAATATCGGTTGGCCGCGCGTTGTATGTCTAAAGTGTGCGGTCTAGCAGGTCCATCAGCCCGGACTGCGTGACGGCCCCGGCATCATTTCGCACTGCCCCAGTATCTCTTGCCAAGCGCGGGTGTGGCGGCGGCTAGCGGTCTCCCATTGCCGCCACAAACTATTGGCGGCGCTGAGTGATAGCACGCGCTGTTGATAGGCCTGCATCGCCTTGGGCGCAGGCAGTCTATGCATGATCTCATCATGCAGCCTGAGCCATTCCTGTCCTTCGCGTTGGATGAGCGCCATATAGGGTTGTACCTGACCGGCGTAGTACTTCTGAAAGATATTGCGCAGAATTTCGGCCCGGCGCGGGCGATGGCCGGAGTGGCAGAACGGCGCGGCTTGCAGGCGCGTTTCGAGCGCGACAGCGGTCTGATGCAGTGCATGCGTTAACATCGCCAGTGCGGGCAGCAGCTGTGCCCCAAATTCGCTGCTGTAAAAGGCATAGTAAACCGCTTCAATCTCATCCAGCCAAGCAGGCAAGGCCAGCGGTGTTTTGTCATGCAGTCCGGCCAGCGTGTGTAGTTGTGTTAATGCGCGCAGCACATTGCCAGACTGCCCCGCTGTAAGCGGCAGCGGTGTTTGGCCGCGCGCAAAATGCTGGCTGATTTCATCTGAGCGATAGAGCCCGTTCCAGATTTCCTTCGCTAGATTTTGCTGCTTGAGCTGGGCGATAGTGAGTAGGCGTGCGATAAAATCCTGCTGTGCTTTATCGGGAGCGGACAGAGCCTGCATCGTCACTAAGCAGCGCTGCAAGGCCGCTAGAAAGCGCAGCTCATAGCGCATTTTCTGGCTCGGCAGCATGACTTTACCCAATGAGCTGTTACGCTCGGCGATGAGGTGCATCATGCCGCACTGTTGGAAGTCCCAGACGTCCAGCATACCCTCGCGCATATCTGGGGTGTCCAGAGTGCGCTGCCGTTTTTCGGGCAGGGCTGGGATGGCGCGTACGGCAGCCTCGAAATCAAGTGGGATCGCCGTTGCCAGCACATTGCTCATGCTATCGGCATAATCTTCCAGCAGGGTTTGCGCCTCCGGTTTGCCGCAGGCCGATAGCCATAAGCTGAGGCAAAGCCATAATAGGCCTGCCAACGGGCTGGGTTTGCTCATGGCAAACGGGGGCTGTGTATACTGGGCGGTGCGCACATTGGCGTGCTCGTAGGGTGACGTTTTTTCATGTTTGTCTTTTTATATCGATGATTGCTTTGCTAAAAAAGTTGCAGTTCATACTGATTGTATGCGTCCTGCTGGCTGCTTGCGAAAAAGCGCCTGAAAAAGATGCCTTTGACCTGAATAATGCGCTCGGCGGGGTGGCGGCGACTGGGTTTGCGCGGGCGCTTGCGGTGCGCCCTTTTAACTTCCCCACCGAGCACAGCGCGCATCCTGAGTTTCGGAATGAATGGTGGTATGTCACGGGCAATCTGAGCGCGCAGACTGGCCAGCGTTTTGGCTATCAGGTCACGTTCTTTCGCACTGCGCTGACGCCGCAGGCCCCAACAGGTACTTCCGCATGGGCGACCAATCAGGTGTGGATGGCGCATGTGGCGCTCACCGATGTAGCGGCCGGCGTGCACCATCATGATCAGCGTCTCGCCCGGGGCGCCGCTGGGCTGGCTGGACAAACGACGCAGCCGTTTAAGGTGTGGCTGGAAGATTGGCAGCTGCTGGGGACGGCGCAGGGCGATTTTCCGTGGACGATTCAGGTGCAGACAGCAGACTTTAAGCTGGATTTACAGCTGGTGCCACAAAAGCCAGTGGTCTTGCAGGGTGACCGGGGGCTGAGCCAGAAGAGTGCAGCAGCGGGCAATGCCTCGTATTACTATTCCTTCACGCGCTTACACACCCGTGGCGAAATCCAGCTGACGGCAGCGCCAGCAGCGCAGAGCTTATCGGTTGAGGGCTATTCCTGGCTGGATCGTGAGTGGAGCACCAGCGTATTGGGCGCAGAGCAGGCCGGTTGGGATTGGTTCTCGCTGCAATTACACAGTGGGGAAGATCTTATGCTGTACCGCATGCGGCAGCATTCGGGCGCGACAGATGAACACAGTGCGGGAAAATGGGTGGCGGCAGACGGTCAGGCCCGCGCGCTCGATTTTGCTCAGCTCACCTTAAAGCCGCTGCGCTATTGGCAGGCGGCGGATGGGCGCGAGTATCCGGTGGCGTGGGAGCTGCTGCTACCTGAGCGCGCACAGCACTGGCGGATCGAGGCTTTGGTGGATGACCAACTGATGCAAACCGGCATCACCTACTGGGAGGGCGCGGTGCAAGTGCTGGATATGGCCGACGCGACCCCGTTGGGCTATGGCTATCTGGAGATGTCGGGCTATTGAAGTGAGCCACTGCTCACTTCAACGGAATATCGAGCTGTGTGACTAAATCCAGACCCTGCTGCTCCGCTGGGTCGGCCACATAGCGTTCCAGCATTGGCTGCGGCCACTTGAATTTTAGTTTGCGCATCTTTAGGTGGGCAAACGCGGCATGCCAAGCGCGCTTTAGATGGGCATAATCACCGCGTAAGGTTGTGCGCAAATAGCGCTGCGCTGCTAATTCTCCGCTATTAAAGCCATCGATTGGCTGTGTGGCCTGCACTGGCAGTGCCATTTCACACTTCACCCAGCGTTTCTTCAGATTCACCTTATGATACAGCGCCAGTGGTTCAGCGCTTAATACCAGCCCGTGTTCTTGTACGGCGGCCATCAGCTTGGGGTAGCCCTGCTGCATGGCTGAACCAATATCATCGAGGGAGCCTTCCCACGGCAAGCTGATGTAGGGCTGCACGGGGACTTCAACGATGCCATCGTAGGTGAGGGCCATAGGGTCGCTTTGATCACCCGCCTGTAGTGCCAGTTTGGCTAAGCCGATTGTGTAATCGGGGCCGACCATGCCATCCATTTTTCTGGCCATCCAGCGCAGGAAAAACGGCATTTCACCCCGCATGCCCCAGGTGACCTCAGTGCCACCTTCCACCGCCACAAAGTCCCAGTAGACATCACAGTTGGAACGCATGGGGCGTGTAAATTCCAGCTTGGCGTCAATGCGCTCAGGGGCTTGTAGTGTGTTCTGGGTCATTTTGCCCGCGCCAATCAGCTTGCCGTCCCAGCGATACCAGCTGCCTTCCTGGTCGGTGTGTTCGGAAAAAGTTAGGGTGCAGTCCGGCTCATGGGCGAGCCAAGGTGTCCACTCTGGCCAAGTTTTATAGTCGCTGACGAGTGCGAACAGTGTCTCGGGACTTGCGTGAATCACGCGCTTGCGGAAGACATTAAATTTGCCGCTTTGAGTGGAGAGCCAGAAAAAACCGCCGACCACGATCAGTAAAATAATGATGAAGAAGGTAAACATGCCGCCTCCCTGAGCTGAATGGGGAAGCTTTATATTAACGCATGTGCGGGATTATTCCCAGCTGATCCGTGGGGTTATTATGTGTGTCGTCAGTGCTCGCCGCTCGGGGTCAAAAAATGCAGGCTGAGCCTCAGGCCGGGTTGGTTATCGGCCAGTTTGATCTGACCTTCATGCATGTCGATCACAGCTTTCACCAGACTCAAACCCAGTCCATTGCCCGGTGAGCTGCGCGCATTATCCAGCCGTACAAAACGTTCAAACACCTGTTCATATTGATCGTGTGGGATGCCGATGCCGCTGTCGTTGATTTGAATTTGAATACCATCGCCGTCGGCGGCAGCCATGAGTTCGATTTGGCCGTGTGCGGGGGTATATTTAACCGCATTATCCAATAAATTGGTTAACGCCTGCGCCAGCAGCTGCCGATTACCAAACAGCGTGAGCTCGGACGGGGCGTGATGGCTGAAGTGAATGTTTTTCTCTTCGGCAACGACCTCATACAGCTCGCCCAGATCAGCAATCAGCTGGCTGAGATCAAGCAGCTGCCAGTCATCACGCTGCACGCCAGACTCAGCCTGTGCAATGCCCAGCAGCGCATTAAAGGTTTTAATGAGTTCGTCTACATCCTGAATCGCATCCTGATTGAGCTGCTGGAAGTCGGTACTGTCCGGGTCGCGAAACTGGTTGGATTCTAGGCGGTTGCGTAGCCGGTTCAGCGGATTGCGCAGGTCATGGGCCAGATTGTCGGTCACTTCGCGCTTCGCCTGCATGAGCTGTTCAATTTTGCGCAGCATGCTATTGAGCACAATGCTGAGCCGGTCAAATTCATCGTTGCGTTTTGTGACACGCATGCGCTGGCTGAGGTCACCATCCATAATTTCTCCAGCGGTTTGGCGCACGCTGTCGATGCGGCGCAGTACGCCGTCGCCCATCAAATACCCCCCGATACCGGCGAGGGTGAAGATCACCAGAATAGCCAGCAACATGCTATTAAAAACTTCGTTTAATAAGGCGCGCTGCTCGCTCATATCGGTGGCGACTAAGAGCTGGTAATTATCAGGCAGTAGTGTAATCAGGATGCGGGCGGGCTGTTCCTGATTTGGGGTCATGGAGAAATTAATGGTTTGATTTAACGCGCGGGTCGCAAACAGCTGGCGGCCATCGGCGGTGGTGTACTCCGCTTCAAACTCGCTTAGCATGTCGTATTCACGTCGTTTGAGCAGCACATAGGAATAAAACCGGTCGCCCTGAGTTAAATCGGCGCGCTGATTATGGCGGCGAATATCGCTCAGTAATGCTTCGGTGTTATACACGCCGTAGCGATTGAGCAGAATGTCGGCTTCAAGCTGGAGGCGGGCGTCGGTTTGGCGGGTGATATGGTTTTCAGTAATCCAGTAGATGGACACCATGGCGCCTGCCGCCACTAGGCTGAACAACAACGCATAGATCAGCGATAGGCGGAAGACGGTGGTATTAAGCAGTCGTCGGATCATGCAGCATATAGCCCGCGCCACGCACGGTGTGCAGTAACGGTGTCTTAAAGTCGCGGTCAATCTTGCCGCGCAGGCGACTGATATGCACATCAATGACGTTGGTTTGTGGATCAAAATGATAATCCCAAACCTTTTCCAGCAGCATGGTGCGGGTGACGACCTGCCCGGTATTACGCAGCAGATATTCCAGCAGAGTGAACTCTCGTGGTTGTAGATTAATCACTTTTTCAGCACGTTTCACCTGCCGCTTCATGAGATCCATTTCCAGATCGGCTAGCTTGAGCACGGTTTGTTCGTGCGCGGGATGTGCCCGCCTTAACAGCGCCTGTAATCTGGCGAGTAGTTCACTGAACGCATAAGGCTTAACCAAATAATCATCGCCGCCAGCGCGCAAGCCTTCGACGCGGTTATCCACTTCGCCTAAGGCACTCAGAATAAGTACCGGTATTTCTATGGGCTCAGCGCGCAGCTGCTGCACCAGCGACAGACCGTCTAATTTGGGCAGCATGCGATCCACAATCAGCATGTCGTAAGTATTATTCAGCGCCAGATACAGGCCGTCTTCCCCGTTATCGGCGTGGTCTACGACGTAGCCGTGTTCAGTTAACCCTTTGCGGATAAAACTGGCGGTGGCGGTATCATCTTCTACGAGCAGAATATTCATCGTTAAGCATCATAAGCGATGGGTGTGTTGCTTTGCCATTACGGTTTTGTAATTTTTTTCGCCAGTATAGGGTATGGAAGTCATCATGGGCCATGGGGCGGTGCCGCGTGAATTAAAGCTTAAATTTTTTTAACGTTTTCGAAAACTTACCGTAATGTAGGGCGCGCTAGAGTAAGCGCATCTTCATTGTTAAACAGGATGCAAACATGACTTACAACCTTCAATTACGGTCTTTAAAAAAACGTGCCTTGCCGGTGTTGGCGGGCAGTGCGCTGCTGGGAGCTATGGCTTTTCATGCGGCACCACCGGTGGTGCACGCCGCAGAATTACCTGTGCTCACCCAGATGATTAAACAGAATCGTGATGCGGTGGTGCACATTCAGGTTGAGGCCGGTGGCTCGGAAAAAATGGCGGCGCAGGGCTTTGAATTACCCAACGGCCAGCAGTTGCCGGAACAGTTCCGCGAGTTCTTCCGCAATATGCCACGCGGCCCGCAGCGCGGTGGCGCGGCTATGGGGTCGGGCTTCATTATTTCTGAAGACGGTTATATCGTGACCAATACGCACGTCATCGACGGTGCGAAGAAGGTGACGGTGACGCTGAATGATAAGCGTGAGTTAGATGCTGAGATTGTGGGGCAGGACGAATTTAGTGATATTGCGCTGCTCAAGGTCGAAGGCGCTAATCTGCCGACGGTGACGCTGGGTAGCTCATCCGCGCTGGAAGTGGGGCAGTGGGTGGTGGCCATTGGCGCGCCCTTTGGGCTAGATCATACGGCGACGCAGGGTATTGTCAGTGCCTTATCACGTAGCTTGCCGGATGGCACCTATGTGCCGTTTATTCAAACGGATGTGGCGGTAAACCCCGGTAACTCTGGCGGCCCATTGTTTGACTTAGCGGGCAACGTAGTTGGCGTGAACTCACAGATTTATAGCCGCAGCGGTGGTTATATGGGCATTTCCTTTGCGATACCGGTGGACTTGGTTAAGAACATTACCGAGCAGCTTAAAGTCAGCGGTACGGTGAGTCGCGGTTGGCTGGGCGTACAGATTCAGAACCTAAGTCAGGAACTGGCGGATTCGTTTAATATCGGTCAGCTAGACGGTGCGCTGGTGGCGAGCGTGCAGCCCGCAGGCCCAGCGGATAAAGCAGGCGTGCAGGCCGGTGATATTATCGTTGGCTTCGATCAAACGGCGGTCGAGTCAGCGAATCATCTGCCGCTGCTGGTAGGCAGTACTCAGGTCGGCAAGCAGGTCGCGATGAAGGTATTACGCGGCGGTGCTGAAAAAACATTGCAGGTTAAGATTGAGCGCTTAGACGATGGCGTTGAACCCAAGCAGGTATCAAGCGCCAAGCCATCAGCAGCGTTAGGCTTAGCCGTTGCGCCACTGACGGCGGAGGAGCGCGCAGCGAGCCAGCTGGAGATTGGGGTGGCGGTGCGTGAGGTGCAGCCCGGTACGCCAGCGGCCAAAGCGGGCCTGCGCCAGGGCGATGTGATTATTGCGGTGAATAATGCCAGAGTTAGCACCCCCGCAGAGTTGAAGGCCAAGGTGCAAGCCGCTGATAAAGCGCGTCCGCTGGCGATGTTGGTTATGCGGGATGGGCGGCGTCAGTTTATCGCGGTGCAGCCTTCCTGATAAACACTGGGCCTATGGCAACTAAGTCGCTGGCCTGTAACGCAAAAACACTCAGGATCTATGGTCTCATCCACTTATACCCCGCCGCTGAGCGGGGTATCTTTTAGCGGGGTATCTTTTAGCGGTGTGTCTGTAGCGACTGCATTAGCGTCTGATTCTCTAGTAGCAGGCGCGCATTTTCTGGCTCATCAATAAATGGATTGCGAATCCCCAGCCGGTTGTAGACCCACTGGTTATAATCCTTCTCCCACGCGCTGGGGCTATCAATCTTTGCCCAGTGCACCAGCGTTTTAATGTGTTGGTTATACAGTTCGTCAATCTCATAGCACAACAGCATATACAGAATTGCCCGCGCAATATCGCCCCGGTTGCGTGCTGGGATGATCCATTCATCCTGCTGGTCTAGCCCGGTTTGGCTGAAGCTTTCCGGCTGTAATTGCAGGTGCTGGGGCCGAACGACCTGATCACCGTCCATATCAAAGGGAAAATTAGAGCGTTTGGCATTCAAGCCGCGCTCGGAAGGCAGCATATTAAACGGATTAATCGTTGCGCCGTGGCGCACATGCCGAGGCACGCGCCGCGCTACCAGATAGCGATCCAGAAACACCTGGGGAATGATATGTTCGATGCTGTGGTGTTTGCGCTGATGTAATTCATCGACTGGCACCTGGCCGTAGACAGATTTAACCCAGCCGTATTGCTGATCAAAGAAAAATGACCAGAAATTTTCCCACTTATCAGCCCGTTCCCACTGGCGAAAGTGCTGCTGCGACTGAAACACGCCCCCGGCAAGATCGACAAAGTCCTGGCGGGTCAGCACGTCTTTTTGATGCTGGATCGCCGGGTTGGGCGGCGGCGGTTCTGCGCTGCTCACGGCTAAAAGTTCGATACAGACCTGGGCGTGGTCGGACTGTAATTTATTTTCAATGCCGTCCTGGTCAAGATGCTGACCCAATACCTCATAATAAGCGACTTCAGCCCGCGCTTCCGGGTTGCGTGGATTCAGCACATTCGAGACCAGAATATGATCCAGGCAGTTGCCTTTACCGCGGTGGATATGAGTAAACGGGCGCAGACGGCGATGCATATTCGGGGCGACGCGGAAACTATCGCTCAGCCGATGGTCATGCAGATAGCGTTTTGTTCCTGGTGGCCAGTCATCTGCGTCGACACCACCCAGCGTATAAATTCGGCTGCGCATCGTGAGTGAGCGTAAAGGAATGGAGTCTTCGCCATCATTCATATCGCCGAGGATAATGACCGGGCGCTGGACGTCGCGCGCTAATACTTGGCATATGCTGTGATACAGCAGGGTGGCTTCAGCGCCACGCTGTAATAACGAGGCAATATTGCCACGCGAGACACTCATCATCGTGGCGCGCACACGCTCTGGCCAGGGGGTCACCGCGTCAAACGTCAACGCGGCGGTGTCAGGGCGTTTGGATTTGAGGTGGACGACATAAACGGTGGTGGTGCCGAGGGTGGGGAGCGTGATGTCGGCGCAAACCGGTGGGCGGCTGAAACTAAAGTCATCCTTTAAACGCAGATCATGGCTAACATCCTGGTGGGTCGTCACGCTGCGCACAGCATTTAAGGGGTGGCGAGCTGCGAGTGCGACCACCGATTTGTAATAAACCTTAGCGTCGTCAGGGTGCAACAGCGGCGTGTCTACGGTGGCGAAGTGAGGATAGCCCGCCTCGACACAGAGTGTTCTGAGCGCATCGACGCTGAATACTTCCTGAAACCCCAAAACATCAGCATCCATCGTCTGTAGCTGTTGTTTAATCCAGGTGGTTTTCTGCTGCCATTCTGAGGGGCTGTAGGTGTTGCGGGGCTCGCGTTCGTACCAGTAGTAGCCTGGAGCAACGAACTGGTATAGGTTGAATGTTGCAAGTTTCATCAGGCTACCTTCTGCCAGGGTAGTAGTGAACGTTATGGGCTAACGCAAAAGTATCAGTGCTTATATTAATGCTTAGTTTACTGTTTTTGAGTATAAATTAATATGGTCGATAGCTGCGCTGAGGGCGTAGCGAGCGGGCAAAGCAGGTGCGTATAACGGTGCGTTGAGTATTATTTTGCCTTTAATGTATGGTTTTTTCGATATGAAAGCGGGGTCGTCGCTTAACTTCATTGTATATTTTGGCAATATATTCGCCAATAATGCCGAGTGAGAGTAGCTGAATGCTGCCAAAAAACAGCAGGGGTAATAGGATGGAGGCCCAGCCGGGCACAACGTCTTCGGTGAATAGGCGAATGCCGAGTACCCAGATGATCACAAAGACCGATAACCAGCTGGCGACAAAGCCCAAAACAGTAATCGCACGCAGTGGCACAACGCTAAAAGACGATAAACCTTCCCAGGCGAAGCTCAGCATTTTGCGGAGCGGGTATTTGGTTTCACCGGCCTGCCGCTCTGCGCGTTCGTATTCAACCACGGTGGATTTGAAACCCACTTTACGCACCAGGCCACGCAGGAATAAATTCGATTCGGGATATTCTTTTAGCGCATCCAGCGCGGCGCGTGACATCAGGCGAAAATCAGCGTGGTTATACACCAGATCGATGCCCAGCCACTGCATGCAGCGATAGTATTTTTCAGCGCTGACTCGCTTCATAAATGAGTCGCTGGCGCGGGAGGAACGGACGCCATAAACCACGTCATAACCGACTTGGAACTGATCCAACATGGTTTCAATCAGCGCGGGGTCGTCCTGTAAATCGGCATCGATACTGACGACGACATCTTCATCGGTGCTGACAAGTCCGGCGTACAGCGCATTTTGGTGGCCTTTATTAGTGCTGAGCTTGATCGCGGTGACTTGAGGCTGTGTGGTTGCGGCCTGGCTCAGGATGTCCCAGGTGGCATCACAGCTACCGTCGTCTACAAAATAGAGTTTGGAATCCTGACTGATTTTTTGAGCGGTGCTTAAGTGGGACAGCAGGTTTTGCAGGGCAGCAAGGGTTTGTTCGATGACGGCTGCTTCATTATAACAGGGCACGACAATCGCCAGAGAAATTAGATTATTCATAGCCGCCTTGTGTTTATGCTCAATCACTCCGGTATATCCAATAGCGGTGTAATAGATAATTAATCATAAAGGTGATGCCGGTCGCAACAACCTGCGCGATCAGATAATGCCCAAAGATATGCAACATAATACCGAAGACCAGCGTATTAATCAGCAGTCCGATAAGGGCGGTGCTAATGAATTTGGGCAGGGTGGTGCGGTGCTGCTGCTGGCTGCTAAAGGTAATAGAATAATTCAGCAGGTAATTAGCGCCCGCACTCAGTGCATAAGCTGCGGCGGAGGCTACCACCTTATTTAATCCAGCACCCTCAATCAATAGAGTCAGCAGTATAAACTGTAGCCCGGTTGCCAATAGGCCAATCAGCAGGAAGTTTGAGAATGTATTGTGCGGGCGTGCCACTAAATCCAGCTGCTCAGCCACATACGGTCATAAAAATTTTCCGGGTGCAGCGACAGTCCAAGTTGGATGGGCAGCCAATAGAGAAAGGCACAGAAGATAGCCAGCAGGGTGACGAACCCACTTAATCGTTGGCGTCGATGTGTTGATGTGATCAAGCGGCTGACAAACCAAGCAAGTGCGGTAAAGGCAAACAGCGAAGCGGGCATGTAGTGATACTGAAACACACAGCGGCTTACCATCGCCCAGGGCAGCCAGTTCGCAAAGAAACCGGCGACGAGTACGGTCTGTAACAGAAAGGCATCATTCACCGCCCGCCCCTGGTAATAGGCCAGCAGCTGGCGCAGCCACAATAAGGTCAGACCCAACATCGCCAGCGCCGACAGCCAGAATAACAGTGGATTACCTAATAGATGAATATCGGTAAACACATGTTCGGCCTCATTGGCGGAGGTCTTGTCTGAATGAAAAAAGTAACCAATCGGGCGAATTAACAGCGGCCAGCTATACCAGGTGGAGCAATAGGGGTGAGTGGTTTCTTTCACCGTATTGGCGTGGTAACCAAAAATTTGGCGCTGCATCTCGATAAAACCGTGTTGCTCATACATCGTGACATGCGGTATCCACAGCAGGCTGTATATCGCCAGCGGTAAAATGACCAGATACAGTGGGTAGTGCCAGATGTTTAGTTTGTCCGGCAGCGGAAATATCCCGCCCGTGCTAGGCGTATTATTGGCTCCTCCCGCATGAGCGCGGAAGTATGCGAGCTGGCTCACTAAAAACAGGCTGATAATCATCCACGCCGCTAGCGAAACGCCCAGTCCATTCCATTTCACGCTGTACGTAAAGCCAAGGAATACCCCGCAAAGCGTCAGCATGGTATGGAGTGAAGTCTGCGGTGTACGCAGTGCCTTGACTAAAAATAGCAGCGCGCAGGTGCCAAACAGCGTTAAATAGATATTATTCATGCCGAAGCGTGAATCAACGATAAAAGTGCCATCAATCGCAATGAAGAGGGCGCATAACAGCGAGAATAATCTGCTGGGATAGAGTAGCCAGGCCAGGCGGGCGCTCACCAGACATAATAGCGTGCCGGTGGCAGCGTTCATCCAACGCCAGCTGGCGGCGCTCAGCTGCTCGATTTCAACGAGATGAAAAGGGGGGTCAGCCGTCCAAGCCAAATTATTATGCAGCCAAATACCGGCGGCAATCAGGTATTTACTGAGGGGGGGGTGCGAATCAAAAAAATAAGTGCCGGTCAGGTAATTATGCGCGTATTTAGGAAAATAAACTTCATCAAAGACCAGCTGCTGTAACTCGCCTAAATTCCAGAAGCGCAGCAGAGCCGCTAACATAATGATGCCTGTTAGGGCGCAGCAATAACTCAGTTGTTTAGCGGTGGCATTCACCCGCAGTATTCAACACTATCGGGTAACTGAGCGTCAATGATTAATTTTTATTAGCAGAAGAAGTAAAAGTTCAACCAGGGCAACACTGTTTGCTGGCTAATAGAGATAGACCCGCTGCGACACCTATCCCCTTTCGGGTAGAAGCCGCCGCGCAGTGATTCAGCTACACTGCTAATTAACGATTACCCTGCCGCGATAAAGCACGGCACAGTGATTTTACACTATTTCTGCTCATGCTAATCGGAGTGACGATGCACCACCCATGATGCACTCAGTTACCTCATCGACATCGTCTGGTAAGGCGGCTGTTGCCCCCGGACAGTCAGCGAGCCTTTTTATTTCTGCGGCCCATAAGTCATCAGGCAAAACAACGCTGGCGATCGGGCTGTGCGCCGCGCTGCGCGCACAAGGCCTATGGGTGCAACCCTTTAAAAAAGGGCCGGATTATATCGACCCACTCTGGTTGAGTGCGGCCAGTGGACACCCCTGCCATAACCTTGATTTTAATACGATGACAGCGGCTGAAATCCAGCAGATGCTTGAGCAGGTGGGTGCACAGGCAGACTGCCGCCTGATTGAGGCGAACAAGGGGCTGTATGATGGTGTGGCGCTGGATGGCGCGGACAGCAACGCCGCGCTGGCAAAATTAACCACATCTACAGTACTACTGGTGCTGGATACCCGTGGCATGACGCGGGGTATTGCACCGTTATTACTGGGTTATCAGCACTTCGACCCGGCGGTGAATATTGGTGGGGTGATTCTGAATCGTACCGGCGGGGCGCGCCATGTGGCTAAATTACGCCGAGCAGTAGAGGAATATACCGATATTCCGGTATGGGGTGCGGTGCGTGAATGTACAGAGATGGTGATTGAAGCGCGTCACTTGGGCTTAATGCCGAGTAATGAGAGTACCGTTGCGGAGCGGCAAATTACACAGATACGGGATTTAGTCACCCAACAGGTAGATATGGCGGGTATCTTGGCGCTGGTCCGTGGCGGTGAAACATTAGCAGCGACTCACTCAGTAACGCAGCGGCTAGGTACGGCAGATAAACGCAACACCGCTGTTGGCTATAGGCGCGTATCAAACACAGCACCACGCCTGCACGGTGGGACAGATAAGCGTACATCAGTGGTTGCATCGGCAGTGGATGTATCGGCTTCTTTGCCTTTGGCTCAGGGCCAGAGCGTACTAGAGCGACAAACCCCGCTGCGCATTGCCATCTGTCAGGACCCTGCGTTCGCTTTTTATTACCCCGATGATTTGAGTGCAATGCGGCGGGCCGGGGCCGAGTTGGTGCCGGTGAATACCTTAAACGATGCGGCTTTACCCGCAGTAGACGGCTTATTCATTGGCGGTGGTTTTCCTGAAACTCAGATGCATCAGCTCGCTGCAAATACCGCGCTGCGGCGTGCAATTTATGCTGCGATTGAGGCGGGGATGCCGACTTATGCTGAATGCGGTGGCCTGATGTACTTGGCGCGTAGTCTTCATTGGCGCGGTGAGCAGGCCGCCATGGTGGGCATTATTCCGGGCGATGCGGTGATGCATGCTAAGCCACAGGGGCGGGGCTATGTTAAATTACAGGAGACCGCAGAGATGCCCTGGCCGGGTAAGCGTGACCCAGCTGACCTAACGACGATGATCCATGCACATGAGTTTCATTATTCTGCGCTGGAGAATCTACCCGCTGGTGGGCGTTTCGCCTATCGCATGCAGCGCGGGCAGGGCATCGACGGCCAGCATGATGGCTGGGTGTATAAAAACCTGCTGGCCTCGTATACGCATATGCGTCACACCGGACAGTTTCCGTGGGCGCAGCGTTTTATTGAATTTGTCAGATTAAAGCGTTTGGAGCGCGTTGCCGCCCCCAGCCCGGATTAGGGAGTCCGCGTATGATTACTATCAACCCCGCCGCCATAAATCAGATTAAGCTGTCCCGCGAACAAAGCCATGCCAGTGATTTAATGTTGCGTATTGCGATAGCGCGCCAGTCGGATGGAAGCTTCCATTACATCATGGGTTTTGACGGCGAGCAGCGTGCCGGTGATCAGGTGTTTGACACGGCGGCTGGCCCGCTAGTGGTTGACGCCGATTCTGCGCCGCTGGCACAGGGAATGCTGCTGGATTATGTGGAGTTCAACGGGCGCATGGAGCTGGTGTTTATGAACCCGAATGATCCGAATTATAAACCGCCGGTTGAGGCGTAGCAGCGGGTGAGTGCGGAGCATCAATCTGCTGCACCGTCTAAGCCGAAGCCGGACGGTGCCGCTGTGGGCGGCGCGCCAGCGATGGGCGGTGGTAAACGTGGGGTATTAGATTTTTCATGGCAATTTTGGTTTGCGCTGCTGCTACTGGCCCTGTTGTTTGTTGTTATTGGGGGCGTTTACTTTTGGGTGCTCAGCCTGAGTGAGGTGCCTGTTTGGGTGCCGCTGTTGATGAGCGCGCTCTGGTTGGTGGCGGGTATCGGTGGTTTTGTTTTGCTGTTCCGGGCCTGGCGGCAGTTCCGTCAGTTCGGTGATGATTTGGCGCGCTGGTCGGAGCACTTGCGTCAGGGTGATCTCGCGGCGCGGATGCCGCTGGCGGAACCGGGGTGTTTGTCGAGCCGCACTCGGCAGCGTATTAATGCGATTACGGATGATTATCAAGCGGCGGCGCAGGCACAGCACCAGCGTGAGGAAGCGCGTACGCTTTCGGTGATGGAAGAACGCACCCGCATGGCGCATGAGCTGCATGATTCGCTGGCGCAGACGCTAGCGAGCCTGCGCATTAAAATACGGCTGTTTGATGATTCGCTGCATAAAGGCGATGAGGCGGTTATCTGGCAGGAGTTGGAAGCTCTGGCGCATACGATTGACGATGCCTATGCTGAGCTACGCAGCCTGATTACTGATTTTCGAGCGCCGATTGATGGCAAGGGCGTGGTGCGGTCGGTGCGCCGGCTGGCTGAGCGCTTTAAGCGTGAAACTGGACTGGAGATGTTCTTCTACCATAATTGGGCGCTGGAAGATCTGGACGAAGAAACCGAGCTGGCCGTAGTGCGCATCGTGCAGGAGGCGCTGAATAACGTGCGCAAACACAGTCAGGCCGATACCGTGCGTATTCTGATGTATAGCTCGGATGCCGGGCGCTGTAGTGTGTTGGTAGAGGACGATGGTATCGGCTTGCCGGATAAGCCAGTGCTGCCTGATCCGCTGACCGGTGAGCATATTGGTATGCGCATTATGCAGGAGCGGGCGGCAAAGCTATGCGGTGAATTACAGTATGAGAGTGACCCGGATGAGGGCGGCACGTTATTACAGCTGAGTTTTGATGTGGTGCGCGCGTCATGAGTGTGCTGGCGGGTGCGGCTAGCCTTCGACGCTGCTGCTGCTGTGCTATGCTGCGATTAGAGTGACTTATTTAAAAGTTTGGATGGCACCATGAATGAGAAAGTACTGCTGATTGATGACCACACGCTGTTTCGTGCTGGCTTAGAGGACTTGTTGACTCGACGTGGTATCGAGGTCGTGGCAGCCGCGGGAAGCGGTGAGGAGGGGATTCAGCAGGTGGCAGCGATGCAGCCTAATATTGTGCTGCTGGATATGCGGATGCCAAACATGAGTGGCTTAAGCGTGTTACAACAGCTGCGCCAGCAGGATCAGGCGCTGAAAGTCGTCATGTTGACCACCAGCACTAACGACAGCGATTTGCTTGAGGCATTACGCGCTGGGGCAAGGGGTTATCTGCTGAAGGATATTGAACCGGACGAGCTAGTGCGAGCGATTCGGGAGATTTTGGCTGGGAAAACGGTGGTTGCACCAGAATTATCGTCTGTCTTGGCGCGGTTTGTCCGGGGTGAGGACGGCGAACTAGAAGAAAAATCGGTGGAAAATCCGTTTTCTGCGCTCACCCCGCGTGAGTATGAAATTCTGACCCTGTTGGCTGAGGGGCAGAGTAATAAAGTAATTGCGCGCAATCTGGGGATTTCAGACGGCACGGTGAAGCTGCATGTGAAGGCGATATTGCGTAAGTTAAATGTCAGCTCGCGGATTACGGCAGCGGTGATGGCGGTAGAATACGGGATTCGAGCGAGTAAGATGAGTGAGGATGTTTAGCGCTGCTTCGCTCCAATTTTTCCGATTTTTTGTCAGGCCAAATCAGGTTGCGCTGGTCGTGAAAACCAGAGTTGATGACAAGGTAAAGTTAGACTTTGGCGCAGATAGTGCTACTCTAAGGCTCAAATGAAGACCGCTAGTTTTGCGGTTTTTTGTGTGTCGCACATTTATAAAACTGCCCCCGTGAATAACATGAAAAAGACAACAATATCCCAGCGCCTGCTGACCGTAGCCGTTTTGGCCGCTGCACTGAATCCAGTCACGCTTACAGCAACGGCACACGCTGCCGAGCAGCCAGCTAGCCTGCAATCCACCATGATTGTGTTAGACGGTTCCAACAGCATGTGGGGTCAGCTCCAGGGTATCAATAAAATCGTGACAGCGCGGGAAAGTCTGAAAACTCTGTTGGAAAATGCAGAGGATAATATTAATTTTGGCCTACTGACCTATGGCAGCCGCAAGCGCGGTTGTAATGATTTTAAACTGGTGAGCAAGCCCGAAGACTACGATAGGGTCAGTCTGCTGAAGAATATTTATCGGATGAATCCGCGCGGACGCTCGCCGATTGCCGCTGCGCTCAAAAAAGCCGCTTCGATTTTGCCTGCGGAAAATGCCCATATCCTGCTGGTCAGTGATGGTGATGAGAGCTGTGGCGGGGATCCTTGTGCCATGGCCAGGGAGCTGCGGGCTGCTAATCCCGCACTGCAAATTGATGTCATCGGCTTTCGGGCCGAAAAAGAGGCGCAGTTGGAATGCATTGCCGAAAACGGTAACGGTGCTTTCGTAGTGGCTGACGATCATGAGCGCTTGAAAACCCTATTGGCGGGCGTGCAGGCTAAAGCACAGATGATTAAAAATACGGCAGTGCTGGTGGGGGTGGAAGAAGAGGTTGGTTCTCCGGGATTGCCAGGCAGTGTCGAACTCAGTATTAAGCCCAATGGCAATCAGCCATTACAGCGCGCTAATTTTAGCATTTACACGCTTGGCGGCAGCAATGTCGCCAGCTTCACGTCGCGCATCAAGGTGAAGGAATACCTCAAACCCGGCACCTATCGAGTGAAGGCGCTGTGGCGTGGCCGCAGTGAAACTGGCACAGTGACCATCGCCTCTGGCCAGACCAGTCGGCTACAGTTTGATGGTGGGCAGTACGGTCGCTTAAATCTGTCGGCGCAGGGTGCTAAACAGCAACCCTTAGCCGCGAATTACAGTGTGTATCTAAACAACGGAGATTTTATTTCTAAACACGTCCTACGCTTTAACGTCGAGGCCAGTCTGCCCGTGGGTAACTACCGCGTTAAAGCAGATGTTGACGGGGACATCCTGGAACAGCAGCTACAGGTCATCGCCGGGCAAAACATTGAATACACCTTTACATTTGCCAATAAATAAAAAATAGTCAGAACTCAGCTATTGCAGTGCTGTCCAAAAAATTGGATAGTTGCGCCGGGGTTTCCCAAAAATTAAGCAACTCGCCAATTAAACTATAATGATTAAAGGAGTTTTTCAATGAAGCATTCAGCTACTCTGAAGATTGCATCAATTGTGGCACTGTCTGGCCTGATTCTCGTCGGTTGTAACGGCACCAACGCCCAGATTGGATCAACGACTGGCGCTGTGCTCGGCGGCGTGATCGGCAAGCAACTGGGTAAAGGGCGTGGCAATACGGTCGCTACCATTGCGGGCACCATCATCGGCAGCCAAATCGGCGGCATGCTCGGTGCACAGATGGATCCACAGGATCGCCAGTACGTTAATAATGCGGTATACAGCGGCCAACAGGCCAGCTGGCAAAATCCACAAACAGGCCATAGCTACACCGCGACGCCTGGCAATGTTTATAATGCAAACTATCAGGGGCAGCCATCAGTTTGTCGCCCGGTAACCGTCGTGGGCTATATCAATGGTCAGCAGCAGAACATCAAGATGAATGCATGCCGCGACAGCAGCGGTCAGTGGCAAGCGACGCAGTAATCCGCAAGTTAAAAACTCAGTGTTAGTAGGGGCTGTTGTTGTCTTGCACAGCCCCTTACTTTTGCGCGTTAAGCGCGGTTAGGCCCCAAAGCACCGCTATTGACTAAACACCATAAGTCCGCCGCACATAAGCGCCCACCATCGCCTGAAATTCCTCCGCAATCCGCTCACCTTTAAGCGTCACTGTCTTTTCCCCGTCCTCATACACCGGCGCAACCGGCCGCTCGCCACTACCCGGCAAGCTAATTCCAATGTTTGCATGTTTACTCTCGCCCGGCCCGTTAACCACACAGCCCATTACCGCTACCGACATACTCTCAACCCCGGCATACTGCGTTTTCCACACCGGCATCTGTTCACGCAGCCAGCTCTGAATCTGCTCGGCAAGATGCTGAAAATAATCACTTGAGGTACGACCACAGCCCGGACAGGACACCACTTGTGGCGTAAAAGAACGCAGCCCCATGACCTGTAGAATTTCCTGACCGACGATCACCTCTTTTTCACGCGGAGCACCCGGCTCCGGCGTCAGTGAAATACGAATGGTGTCGCCAATACCTTCCTGTAGCAAAATAGACAGCGCCGCAGTAGAAGCCACAATACCCTTGCTCCCCATACCCGCTTCAGTCAGACCTAAGTGCAATGGGTAATCACAGCGACTCGCCATATCACGGTAAGCCCGTACCAAGCCCTGTACGTCACTCAGCTTACAGGACAGGATAATATGATCATGTGGCAAGCCATATTCTTCCGCTTTCGCCGCACTGGATAAGGCTGACTCAATCAGCGCCTCATGCATCACATCGCCCAGCTCCAGCGGCTGTGCCAATTTTGAATTATCGTCCAGCTTACGCGCCAGCAACTCCTGATCCAGCGACCCCCAGTTCACCCCAATACGCACCGGCTTACCGTATTCACAGGCAAACTCAATCATTTGTGCGAACTGCTCATCGCGCTTTTTACCCCGCCCGACATTACCCGGATTAATGCGGTACTTGGCCAATGCTGCCGCACACTCCGGTACGGCACTAAGTAACTTATGGCCGTTGTAATGAAAATCACCAATCAGCGGTACCGCGCAGCCCATCTTATCCAGTCGCTGCACAATATCGGGTACGGCTTGGGCGGCTTCCAGCGTATTGACGGTGATGCGCACCAGTTCCGAGCCCGCCTGTGCCAACTCCGCACACTGCACCGCCGTACGCACGGCGTCGGCGGTATCGGTATTGGTCATGGACTGCACCACCACGGGTGCTGCACCGCCGACGTGGACATTGCCTATCTTTACCGCAACGGTTTGATGGCGTTTCAGTTCAGTCTGTGTAGACATGGTGTTATTTACTCGGCTTGTTCGGTAACGAAGTAAGGATTCTGGCAGCAAACGGCAGACTTTTCACCCCTCAATACTTATATTGATTCACCTTACAAAAGACTGTTCACAATTAATTAATTTATGTTATGTTGACTGTCCAGTTAATGAAGTATGCATCGGGTAAACAGTCCGTTAATTCAGACTGCCTGAAGTGTTTGGCCGTTTTACGCTGGTTTGGTATTACCGTTAGGGCTACTCGATAAAGTTATAAAATCAACAGGGACATACATGAATTCTTCCGCTGATCCTTTTGTCAGTTTCCGTGAAGTACAGAAAAGTTACGACGGTGAAATACTCGTCGTTAAGAATCTGAATCTTGATATCGCCAAAGGTGAATTTCTCACCATGCTTGGCCCATCCGGCTCAGGCAAATCGACTTGTTTAATGATGCTAGCGGGCTTTGAGCCAGCGACCAACGGCGAAATCTACCTCGGCGGCAGACCCATTAATAAGGTACCCCCGCACAAGCGCGGTATCGGTATGGTGTTCCAGAACTACGCGCTGTTCCCGCACATGTCGGTGTCAGAGAACCTTGCCTACCCGCTACAGGTACGCAAAATGTCCGGTGCAGACGTGAAAGCCAAGGTAAAGCGCGCGTTGGACATGGTCGAGCTTGGCGATTTCGGCGACCGCCGTCCGGCACAGTTATCCGGTGGGCAGCAGCAGCGTGTTGCGGTCGCACGGGCGCTGGTGTTTGAGCCTGATTTAGTGTTGATGGATGAACCGCTGGGTGCATTGGACAAGCAGCTGCGCGAGCAAATGCAGTATGAGATCAAGCATATTCATGAACAGCTCGGGGTGACCGTGGTGTATGTTACGCACGACCAGACCGAAGCACTCACCATGTCGGATAGGGTTGCGGTCTTTAACGATGGCGTTATTCAACAGCTCTCTACCCCCGATGATTTATACGAGCGCCCGCAAAATGCCTTTGTCGCTCAGTTTATTGGGGAAAACAATACCCTTTCAGGAACTGTTGAGCACATTGACGGCTCCAAATGTACAGTGAAAACAGATGGTGGCGACACTGTTATCGCTGAAAAAGTCAATGTTGATAAGGTCGGTGATCGCACGACGCTGTCATTACGGCCCGAGCGGGTGGAGCTTGATCCAAGCAGCGCAATGGACGATGTATTACCCGGAAAAATTGAAGAGCTGATTTACCTTGGTGACCATATTCGCGTCCGGGTTGATGTCGCGGGTAACGATGAATTTATCGTTAAAGTGCGCAATCGCTCCGATATGCGCCCGCTGGCAGCAGGCCAGGCTGTACAAATTGGTTGGAATTCCAGCGACTGTAAAGCATTAGACTTTACCGGCTAGTCTTATCGGCTAGACTATAATTTGCGCACGGGGTTGCTTAACACCCTATGGCAGAGACTGTTTAGTGTTGCTTCGTGATGTCATTATTTATACAAATAGTTATACCAAAATCTATACCAACGCTGCTAACGCAGCATCTGATTTCTAATAGGAGGAGAAGTACATGAAACTTCCAAAACTGCTACTATCCAGCTTAATCGCAGCTGGTCTTATGAGCACCGCTGGCCTTGCACAGGCGGGTTCACACTCAGAATCAATCACTGTTGTGTCCTGGGGCGGTGCTTACACCAAATCACAGGTGGAAGCCTACCACAAGCCATGGATCGCCAAGACCGGTAAACAGATCAAATCTGAGGATTACAACGGCGGTACTGCCGAAATCAAAGCACAGGTAGAAGCCGGTAATGTGACCTGGGATTTGGTGGACGTTGAACTGTCTGATGCTATTCGTGCCTGTGATGAAGGCTTACTGGAAACGATTGATCATTCTGAACTGCCAGCAGGTGCCGATGGCAAGCCGGCAACCGAAGACTTCATGGAAGGCACACTGCACGAATGTGCGGTCGCTAATATCGTTTGGTCAACCATCTTTGCCTATGACAAGTCAAAAATGGCAGATGGCCCGAAGACGATTGCTGACTTCTTTGACCTTGAGAAATTCCCGGGCAAGCGTGGCCTGCGTAAGAATCCAAAGTCTAACCTGGAGTTTGCACTGATGGCTGACGGCGTTGCCGCAAAAGACGTCTATGAAGTGCTGGCGACTGAAGAAGGCGTTGATCGCGCATTTAAAAAGCTGGATTCAATCAAAGACTCTGTGATCTGGTGGGAAGCTGGCGCACAGCCACCTCAGTTACTGGCTGATGGCGAAGTTGCAATGACGACTGCTTATAATGGCCGTATTTTCAACGCGGTCGCGGGCGAAGATAAGCCGTTTGAAATCGTTTGGGACGGTCAAATCTGGGATCTGGACTTATGGGTCATTCCGAAAGGTGCTAAGAACAAAGATTTGGCTATGGACTTCCTGAAGTTCTCTACCGCGACCGAACAGCTGGCAGCGCAGGCCTCTTACATCTCTTATGGCCCGGCACGTATGTCTTCTGCACCATTAGTGGGTAAGTACCATAACAAAGACATTGATATGGGCCCACAAATGCCAACAGCGCCTGATAACCTGACTAATGCGGTACAGAACAACTTTGAGTTCTGGGCAGACAATCAGGATCAGCTGAGTGAGCGTTTCAACGCTTGGTTAGCAGGCTAAGTTAACCGCTGGTGTTTGACCTGTATGGAGTGGTTTTACCACTCCATACTTTTTATATTACGTCTCAAAATACACTTATTTTTCTTTATTTACACTTCTGATGAGGGGCTTTCATCATGTCTGAGGTTTCGGCCCAACAAAACCCTAATGCAATACTTAGCGACGATGGGGTACCTTTAAAACAGAAGCTGGCACGTACAACCCGTACACTAAAATGGCGCGCTTTCCTACTTACCCTGCCACTGGTGTTATTTCTGTTTATCAGTTTTGTCCTGCCTATCGGCCAGATGTTATTACGCTCTGTACATAACCCCAGCGCTAGCAATGTCCTACCGCAGTTTGCAGAAATCATCCAGGACTGGGATGAACAGGGCCTACCGGACGAAGCCGTGTTTGCTGCTTTTGTTGATGATATGCAAACCGCTAAGAAAAACCGCGAAATTGGCAAAACCATCGGCAATCTGGCGACCCGGATGAACTATGAAATGCCCGGTACGCGCAGTCTTTTCACCTCTACCGGCAGAAAAGTAAACAAAATTAAAGCAGGCCCGTATAAGGAAGCTTTGTTAAAAACCAATAAAAAGTGGGACAACCCTGTCATTTGGCGCACGCTGAAACGTGTTTCGCGAGATTATACGCCTGCCTTCTATCTGGCAGCGCTGGATAGAAAGTATGATGACGATGGCAATATTGTCCGGGCCGACGAACTCTATCAAATCTATGTCAGCAACTTTGGCAAAACGTTGGGCATGTCCGTTGTCATCACTTTCTTTTGTTTTATTCTCGCTTTCCCTGTGGCTTATTTGTTGTCTACGCTGCCGATGCGCACCTCGAACCTGCTGATGATATTAGTACTGCTGCCGTTCTGGACATCACTGCTGGTGCGTACCACCGCCTGGATTGCTATTTTGCAGACCGAAGGCATTATCAACGATATTCTGGTTTATCTCGGCGTTGTGGCGGATGATGGTCGCATCCAGATGATCTATAACCAGACCGGTACCATTATTTCCATGGTGCATATCCTGCTGCCGTTTATGATTCTACCGTTGTATTCGGTCATGAAAACCATTTCACCCAGCTATATGCGGGCGGCACGTTCTATGGGGGGCACCCCCTTTAATGCTTTCCGTCGCATTTATTTTCCGCAAACCCTGCCCGGTATTGCGGCGGGCACCTTATTGGTTTTCATTCTGTCTATCGGTTTCTACATTACCCCGGCACTGGTGGGTGGTGAGGACGGCATTCTGATCTCCAACCTGATCGCTTACCACATCCAAAAGTCATTGAATTGGAGCTTGGGTGCAGCACTTGGCGCAATCCTGCTGGTCGTGATACTGGTGCTCTACTGGCTTTATAACAAGCTGGTGGGTATTGAAAAACTGAGCTTTGGTTAAGGGGCGAGTGAATCACAATGAAAAATATTTTCAGTAATATGAAAACACATAATCTGATTTTTCTGGCGGCTTGTGTGTTGGTGCTACTAATAAGCCGCTCAGTATTTGCCACCCTAGCCTTTGCGTTTCTGTTTGGTGCGCCGCTGTTCTTCATGAGTGAACTACCGGCTTACGCTTCCACCGGTGAACGCATCTGGCAGTACACCTACCTGACCCTATGTACTTTTATTTTTGTCTTTTTAATCACACCGATTTTAGTGATTGTGCCGCTATCGTTTAACGTAGAGCCTTACTTTACCTTCACCGATGGCATGCTGTCTCTCGACCCCGATGCCTTCTCGACACGCTGGTACAAAGACATTTTCTATAATGGCATGGCCGCACCCAACGCCACTGAAGGCTGGTGGGCGGATATGTGGAATAACGCGCAGTGGATTCGGGCGACGCGGAATTCCTTCTTTATTGCACTATGCTCAACCTTCCTCGCGACTACATTGGGCACACTGGCTGCGCTGGGTCTGTCACAGCCCAATATGCCCTACCGCAACCTGATTACCTCACTGCTGATTTCACCGATGATTGTACCGCTGGTAATCATGGCGACTGGCATGTTCTTTTTCTACTCGGATGTGGGTCTGGCGAAGACTTATCTGGGCGTGATTCTGGCGCATACTACGCTGGGTGTGCCCTTTGTGATTATCACCGTCACCGCCACGCTAACCGGCTTCGACCGCTCGTTAATTCGTGCGTCACAGGGTATGGGTGCTAATGGCTGGGCGACCTTCCGTAAGGTCATTATGCCGCTGATTCTACCCGGTATGATCTCAGGCGCTTTATTTGCCTTTATTACCTCACTCGACGAAGTTGTCGCCGTTCTCTTCCTGGCAGATGTCGAACAACGCACCATTCCGCGTCAAATGTTCTCCGGTATTAGAGAACAGATCAGCCCGACCATTCTGGCGGTGGCGACGATTTTAGTAATGATTTCGATTGGTTTGCTGACCGTCGTTGAACTGCTGCGCAGGCGCTCAGAGCGCCTGCGGGGGCTGGCTCCCGCCTGATATTAGTTTGCTGAATGGCGTTAGGATTAGTAGCGGCTAACTCTGTACGCTGAGTGTTTGGCGGGGTTGTAGCCGCGTCCAACATCGTAGAGCGTCTCTGCCTCTCAGTGTGTCTTACGAAAGGTGAGATTGAAACGCCGACTGCCGGTGAGCGGATGTAAGGCTTTGCGCACCGTGAGTACACCGTGGAAATTGAGGCGGGCAGGGCCGCCCCAAACCACGACATCGCCATGCTGTAGGGGAATTTTCACAGGTTTATCCGTGCGTTTTGCTCCCCCAAACTGGAAATTAGCCGGAACACCGAGCGAAACTGAAACAATAGGAGCCGAAAAGTCCAGCTCATCCTTATCCTGATGCAGGCCCATCTTAGCCCCGGTTTCATAGCAGTTAATCAGACAGACATCCGGTGAGTAATGTGGGTACCCAGCAGCGGCTGCCGCCCGCGCTGCTAAGGTAGATAATAGATCTGGCATTTCTGGCCACGCCTGCTGGGTCAGAGGGTCTATAGCGGCGTAGCGATAGCCCCTGCGATCTGAAACCCAACCGTAGTCTCCACAGGCGCTGAGGGCTGCTGACATTTTGCCCCCGCCCGGCGTTTGCATTTGGCGCAGCGGCGCGTCTGCTATCAGCCCATCCAGCGTAGTAAGAATATCCGTCGTTGCCGCAGTGGCAAACTGTCGCAGCACAACTGCACCTGGGCAAATCGGTTCCTGCCACCATGACTCAGTGCCATCAGTTGAAAATAAGTCCATGTTTACCTCATTCGGTAGCCGAACAGTAGCGCCATACCAAGATATCCATTGCCCAATAGGGTAGTGCACGCCTCGAAGATGTTATCGGCCAACACTCTTTTCGACGCGGTGCTAGCTGTGGCGTTGCAGGTAGGCTGAATGTTAAACAGCGCGGTTGGATTCTTGAAAAAACCTGCGTGGGCAGCAAGGTTACTAGCGAAAATGAAAAAAAGGCACATTATTGAGCGAATTTTAAAATCAGGCATCATGCATTTAACGCTGGTAACATTAAACGCTTCACTCATGATGATAGGAGTAGCATGCTCGATAAAACAAGCGAACAATGGAAAAAAATTCCACTTTGGGTGAGAGTTGCCCTCTGCCTAGTGACGCAGCGCCGGGATGCGGTCCGTCTGGAGCTGGTGACGGCTTGTTTGGCTGGACTACTGCTGATTTTTGTTCATTCAACGTTATGGGGTGCTATGGCATTAATTGGCGCGTTTGTATGTGCAGGTGCTATAAAGTGGGTGGACAATGCCGACCTATGGGATCAGCGCGGCCCGTGATGTGATCATCAAGCCGCAAGTACTACGCTAATGCATATTCATCGACAACAAATTTCCGAGTAACAGGGACATTCTGCTCATGGCAGGTATCGAGAAGAAATTGAGCGCGTGGCTGGAACAGGGGCTGATTTCGAACACGCAGTACGACGCGATCAGTCAATATGAAAAAGCCGCTGTGCCGGGTAACAACGGTGGTTGGTGGCTATACAGTTTGTTGATACTCGGTACCTCCATTATTGGTTTGGGTATTATTTCATTGATTGCGGCCAACTGGGCCTTGATCCCGGATATGCTTAAACTGGCCTGTGCTTTTACTGTGCTAGGTTTGTTGGCTGTGGGTATTTTTATGCATTATCCCCGCGTTAATAGCCACTGGTTTGATGTATTAATCAGCGGCTTTATCGTGCTCTGCCTCGCGACTATCGGTCTGATTGGGCAGATTTACCATCTTAGCGCGGCGTGGTATCAGGCACTGCTACTCTGGGCAGCGATAAGCCTGCCGCTGGTGCTGTTTGCTAGAAAATTATTTGCGCCTTTCTTTTGGACGACGCTTTTTTTGTATGCGTTTGCCTGGGCGGGCGTTAGCTTCGCTGCGAGCGGAATGAGTGAAACATACCGGCAGCTACCGGCGCTGTTTATGTTTATGCCACTGCTGGCGGCAAGCTGCTATAGTTTTGTGCGGTTTATTGGGGTCGCAAACAACTTTAGCAGCAGCTTTTTCTTTTGGTTTCAAGTCTCAGGCTTAATCGCCCTAGTGGTTATTGATATTATGCGCTCCGGGGGTGAAATGCGCGAGTATGAGCTGGCTTGGTATATACCCGGCTATATGGCGGCTGCCGTGCTGACGCTGATTATTTTGACCCGGCCTGATTACCGGTTATTGAATAAAAGCCTGTTAATTGCCGTTATTCTACTGTTTCTTCTGTATTACCATCCCTATATCTTATTCGATGGTAACACCCGCTATCACTATATCGGTACCGAAGCCGTGGGCAGCAGCAGCTTCTGGACGGCAGATGATATTCGAGCGCCGATTCTGACGATTTTTATTTTATTTTTGTATGCCACGCATGCGGGCAACAGTGGTCATCACCGCACTTTTAACCTCATTACCTTCCTGATTGGGCTGCGTTTTGTCATCCTGTATTTCCAAGCAATGGGTGGATTGGCAGCAACCGGTGTCGGCCTGATCATGTCCGGTTTGATGATTATCGGCATTGCTTGGTTTTGGTACAAAAGCCGGGGACGTTTGCGGCGTTGGAGTGAGGAGTTGCACGAATGAGGCGTCATCTGTTGAAACGTGGGCTGCACAATCGCTGGACGCTGCTGCTGGCGCTTATCTTGCCGCTGGGTGTATTGGCCGCGCAGGCTTGGTTCGCGCAGCAACAGCGTGAGCACGGTACGGCTGTGAAGTTACCGATCGATCAATTTGATGCGCGTCACTTATTAGTCGGACACTACCTGACGTATAAAATTGACTATGGCATTAGTGATGACGCGGACTGTCCGGCCAGTGATATTGAAGCCGCGGTCTGTCTGAGTCCAAACGCCCGGGTTTTTCCCTGGGACGAGCGTCCCGCCAGCTGTAGCCAGTACATTCGTGGTAACTGCAATAGTGAAGGTGATTTTATTACCCAGCTGGAACGCTTTTATATTCCCGAACAATATGTACAGCGGCTGCAACAGCGGGTAGAAAATCAGCAGGGCTCGCTGTTGATTTCGCTGGATGGTGCTGGGAACGCGGCTATTCGCGATTTATTGATTGATGATCAACCGTGGAAGGCACTGGTGAAGCAGTAGCCTCAGTCCTGAAAGGCTGCCGTAAGCAAGCAGCGAGCCACGCCATGACACTCAATCATTCATTTCAGGAAGATTCAGCACTAAATCGCTCAGCGGGTGCCCGACACAGAATAGGCCTTGCCCACGAGCCGCATCGTCTTCAAACAGTGCCATCGGTGGGCCGTTAGGATAGCTTATTTCACCGCTTACTATATGGCCCATGCAAACACCACACAGGCCATCGCCACAGCCCCATGGCATATTAATATTCGCCCGCAGTGCCGCTTGGAGCACGCTTTCTCCGAGGTGGACAGTAAAATGATACGGCGTATTCTCAATGTGTACGCGATAGCTCACGGTTTTTCGTACCTGTAAAAAGCCTGATTCAGATAATCTGCAATTTGCTGGATTGCATCTGGTGTTAGCTGCGGATTTAAATGGTTATTACAGCGTTCTACCTGCTGTAATAAAGCGGGAAAGTCGGCGACCTTGCGCAGCGCAGTTTGATAGCGGCTGCTATCGTGGCAGCTGATGCAGTTGGCGTCATGCAGCGCTTTACCGGGGTGGTTAGCGCTGTCTAGTGGTTGCAGGCTTTGCGCTAGCGGGATTGAGTAGTTGGTCGATTGTGCTGCTGGCGGTGTCGGTGAGACTTGGCTGCTGCCTGCCTCTTGTGCAGGTTCGATCGGTGGCTTTAAATCGCAGCCGCTTAGCAGTATGACCAGCGCTGCGGAGGCTAAGCGACAACCTACCCAGCGACGTTCTCGCACCATTTTGTTGCACCAGCAAGTGCGTCTTTGGCCGAAAAGGGAAAGTGCATGGCACCTGCCCGCAATTTGGTTGCTGCCCATGGTTAACCTCATTACCCCGCTGAGAGCGGCGTTAATAATGATCATTATTGTGACCTAGCTTTCTGGTGCGCGGCTAGCTCACTTACTTAAACAGGTGTTAATAGCGCGCAGTAGGCGTTTAACCACACCCCGATTTGCTTGCATGAATGCTTTGCCTGCTCGTCCACAGGCCCGTCGTCTATCGCTATGCTGTAGCCAATAGCGCACAATATCGTACAGTTCATCGGTCGATGCGACCAACTTTGTGCTTTGCGTGCGCTGTAATAAGGGATATAAATCCTGGAAGTTATGGACATACCGGCCACTAATCACCGGTACCCCAAAGGCCAGCGCTTCCAGCGGATTATGGCCGCCCACGGGTACCAGGCTCCCGCCGACAAAGGCTAGGTCGCTGGCCGCATACCACAGCATTAGCTCACCCATGCTGTCCCCCAACAACACGTTGTGTTCCAGTGTTGGGCATGTCTGTTGGCTGCGCCGTATCCAAGCCAGACCGGACGCCGCACATAGCTCCCCGACAGCCTTAAAGCGTTCGGGATGGCGGGGTACCAGTATGAGTAATAAATCAGGGAACTGCTGCACTAATTTTGCGTGCACGGCCAACAACGTTGCTTCCTCGCCTGGGTGCGTGCTGCCGGCACACCATATCGGGCGGTGCGCCAGCTGCTGACGTATTGTGGTTCCGCGTTTAGCGACTGAGGGGTCAGGCTTAAGGTCAAATTTAATATTACCTGTGATTGTGATGCACGCTGGGGTCGCGCCGAGCTGGTGAAAATAGGTAGCGTCTCGCTGGCTGCGTGCCATGATGCCATGCACGCAGGCCAGGGTCTCTGTCACCAGGGCACCTGCTTTATGATAGCGCCGCACAGAACGTTTCGATAGACGTGCATTAATTAGGAGTAGCGGAATGGTGCGCCGGGCGCAGTTTGCATAAAGATTTGGCCACAGTTCCGTCTCCATGACGAGCAGCAGTGCGGGCTGTACGGCGGTTAAGAAACGTTTGCCTGCCCCCGGTAGGTCGTAGGGCAGATAGCTATGTTCGACCCGACCTGCAAATAAACGTTGTACTGTATCAGAACCGGTAGGGGTGGTGGTGGTTACCCACAGTCGGTATTCCGGCATGGCACGCAGCAATGCCTCCAACAGCGTTCGCGCTGCCATCACCTCACCCACGGACACGGCATGCAGGCAAATAGTTTTCTGCTTGGGGCGCTGTGTAGACGTTTTAGATGGCTTAACCCAGCCAAAGCGCTCGCCCCAACGCTGGCGGTAAGCCTTATTGGCGCGTGATTTTAACAGCAGGCGCACTAAGATAGCCGGTAACAACAGGTACCAGCACGCAGAGTAAAGTAAACGTCGCCAACTTATGTGCACAATTTATAATTTATTGTGGAAGTCACTGACTTCCATGCTATGGTTCTCATTATCGATCCTCCATGATTTTCTGCCAATTTTAAATCAAACCCAATGCGCAAACGACACCAGACTTTTCGCTGTGTTTACCAAAAAGGCACTTCGTGTGCTTACCTAAGTGCCCAGGTAAGCACAGGCAAAAGCTGACAATGTGGCAAACACAGGCTGTTCGGCGCACAACTCAGGGTGTGCCGCTAAAGTGCGTTCACCTTTCCCGGTACGCACCAGCGAAAAATCCATTCCGGCTGCAGTAGCGGCCTGATAATCCGAATAGGAATCACCCACAAACACGGCATCATCGGCAGACATCTCAAACTGCTGCAAAATATCCTGCAACATACCCGGCGCAGGTTTACGGCAGTGACATTGATCACCCGGCAAATGCGGGCAGTAAGCAATATAGTCCACCTGCCCGCCAAGTTCAGCCAACAAACGCTGCATCTTACTATGCATCGCCGCCAGCGCCGCCACATCATAATAACCCCGCGCCAATCCTGATTGATTCGTTGCAACCGCTATCTTATGGCCGGCCTGTTGTAAGTTTGCTATCGCGGCCAGGCTACCGGAAATGGGTACCCATTCTTCCACCGAACGGATGTAATGGTCTGAGTCGTCATTGATAACCCCATCACGATCTAAGATGATAAGCGCCACAACAGTTTCCCGTTATCAGCCAGCGGCCAGCCAGTCAAGGTAAGCAGGCACGCCTGTGTTCACCGTGTGAAATTCCTTAGTGTAACCCGCCGCACGCAACTGGCTAATATCGGCCTCCGTGAAGCTCTGATAAGCACCTTTCAAGTGCTCGGGGAAGGGAATATAGGTTTTCTCCCCCCGACCATGCCATTTAAGCACCGCATCCGCCATCTCATTAAACGACTGCGAATGCCCGGTACCCAGGTTGAAAATGCCTGATTTATCAGGGTGATCGAGGAACCATAAATTCACATCGACCACATCGTCAATATAGACAAAGTCACGCCGCTGTTCGCCGTCACCATAACCGTCGGAACCCGCAAACAAACGCGCCACACCTGATTCATTCAATTGATTGTTAAAATGAAAAGCTGTGCTGGACATACCGCCTTTATGCTGTTCACGCGGGCCATACACATTGAAATAGCGGAAGCCCACAATCTGAGTATCAAAACCCGGCTTTAATTTTAAGCGCCGCACATACTGATCAAACTGGAATTTAGAATAAGCATACATATTGATCGGACGTTCATACTGCCGCTCTTCCCTAAACACCAAACCGGAGCCATACACTGATGCTGACGAGGCATAAAGAAAAGGCACCTGGCGCTCAGCACACCAATGCAGCACCGCTTTAGAATAATCGTAGTTATTCGCCATCACAAAACGGCCGTCCCATTCGGTAGTGGCGGAACAGGCCCCCTCGTGAAAAACAGCTTCAACACTGCCTAATGACGCGCCCTGCTGTACGGCTTCCAGAAACGCTTCCTTCGACAGATAATCCGCAATATCCAGATCAGCCAGATTCAGCATTTTTCTGCCATTTTCCAGATTATCGACCACCAGAATATCGCTATAGCCGCGCGCATTCAGCCCCTTGACAATATTACTGCCGATAAAGCCCGCGCCCCCCGTTACAATAATCATGCGTCTGCTGCTCCTTTAATTCTGTTCACCATATCGGTGGTCGATTGACCGTCTACAAAGGGAATAAGCGCCACCGCCCCCCCATTAGCCTCGACGCAATCGCCGCCGATGACTTCATGGCGCTGATAATCACCGCCTTTCACAATCACATCGGGTAAGACCTTACAATACAGGCGCTCCGGCGTTTCCTCACGAAACGGTATCACCCAATCGACACAGCCCAGCGCCGCCAATACCTGCATGCGATCTTCCAGCCGGTTAATCGGACGTGTCTCACCCTTTAAAGCCCGCACCGACGCATCATCATTCACCGCGATCACCAGACGATCACCCAGCGCCCGCGCTTTCTCCAGATAAGTAATATGCCCGGTGTGCAGGAGATCAAAGCAGCCATTCGTCATAATCACCCGCTCACCTTTAGCACGCGCAACCCGAATCACCTGCTCCAACTCATCTTCACTGATGATGCCGGAGTCTATTGGGTTTTGTTCATGCAAAGCGTGCTGAATTTCTGCGAGTGACGTCGTCGCCGTACCGAGTTTACGCACCACTAAACCCGCGGCCAAATTCGCCAGCGCTACCGCATTTTGGCGATTCGCCCCCGCCGCCAAGGCCGCCGCCAGTGTACCAATCACCGTATCGCCCGCACCGGTGACATCGAATACTTCACGCGCATAAGTCGGTAGGTGCAAGGGCTCAGCCGCCTGACGAATCAGGCTCATGCCATTTTCGCCTCGCGTAACCAGTAAAGCATCCAGGGCCAGCTGCGCCAATAAGTCAGTGGCTTTTTCAATGATCTCAGCTTCGGTCGCGCACTTCCCAACTACCGCTTCAAATTCGCCGTAGTTCGGTGTGATTAAGGTAGCCCCTTGGTACTTATTAAAATCTGCGCCCTTGGGGTCAATAATAACCGCCTTGCCAGCACTTCTAGCCGTCGCAATCAGTACTTCAACCTCACTCAGCGTACCTTTGGCATAATCCGATAACACCACCACATCGACTGCCGCGAGTAATTCCTGATAGCGCCGCAGTAAGGCGGATTTATCCACCGCTGAAAAATCATCTTCAAAATCCAGCCGGATCATCTGCTGCTGTTGGGCGACAATGCGTAATTTGAGTGAGGTCTCATAACCCGGTTCACGCAAAAAATGGCACTCGACCGCCTGTTCAGTCAATAGCGCTTGCAGTGCATCCGCATTGTCATCGTCACCGGTCATGCCCAGCAACAAGGCCTGTCCACCCAGTGCGGTGATATTCAGCGCCACATTACTGGCACCACCGGCACGTAACTCAGCATCCCGCACATGCACCACCGGCACCGGTGCTTCCGGCGAAATACGCCGACTGTGGCCGTGCCAGTATTTATCCAACATGACGTCGCCGACGACGAGCACTCTGGCGTTAGCAAAGTCCGGCACATTAATTTTCATAGTATGTCGGCCTGTTCGCACCACCAATGCGCAATCAGAATATGCATCTCCTGTATGCGTGCGGTGACAGCACTCGGCACAACCACCGGACAATCGGAAATCCCGACCAATTGACCGCCACTCCCGCCGGTTAGACCAATGACGCGGATCCCTTTTTGCTGCGCGGCACGCACCGCGCTCAGAATGTTTGGACTGTTCCCCGAGGTTGAAATGGCGATTAAACAATCCCCTTTATTGCCTAAGGCTTCTATCTGACGCGAGAATACGGTATCGAACTCAAAATCATTGGTGTGCGCGGTAAGGATGGAGGTGTCTGTCGTCAGCGCAAGCGCAGGCAAGGCGCGGCGTGTGTTGTGATAACGCACTACAAATTCGGTGGCAATATGCTGGCTATCCGCCGCGCTACCACCGTTACCACACAGCAGCAACTTACCGCCCGCCTGTAGCGTAGCAAGAATCAACTGCCCCGCTGTCTGAATCGCCTCGTACTGCGTATCCAGCCGCTTGAGGACAGCCAGATGTTCGTCAACCACCTGTGGAAAAGTATTCATGCATGCCAACTCGGATTTAAAAGGCTTAATGGTATCACCATATTGGCTTGCCAGCGTCTGCTTTGGCTACCAATGTCAGCATCTTGTCTATCACCGTATCAACATCCAACGCGGCCTGACCACCCATACTACGAATTGAATTGCCAGCACTTAATACCCCCGTGAGTTCAGGCTGCGTCACCGGATACAGCGCGACCCCCTTTTTCTCAAAAGCCGCCGCCACATGCATCAACCCGGTATCCATCCCAATCACCGCATCCGCGTTGCGGATTAGTCCAGCCAACTGCGTCAGCGAACAACGCGGTAATACTTGCGCGCGCTGATATTCCTGTTCCAGCGTCTTAGCCCGCGCATACTCCGCCTCATTCCCCCAGGGTAACAGGACGCTATAACCCGCCGCTTCCAGCGCGGGAATAAAGCGCCGCCATGCCGCTAACGGCCACTCTTTATCGACACGACTCGTACCATGTAAAGCAACGATGTACTTATCCGGCAACACCTTTGCAGGCAGCTCAGCCGCTAGCGTACGCAAGGCATCATCAAATACATCTTGCCCAGCAATCCCATAATCCAGTCGCGCCAAGTCCGGTTCATAGCCCAAAGCCTGTCCCAGCAGCAAACGGTTGCGCAGTACCGCATGCGCTTTAAACGGCACGGCTAGTTTGCGCTGATAAAATAAGCTCGCCAACGGTTCACGGATACTATCCCGGTCATAACCATAGCGTGTCCCCGTCGCGAAACGGCTGATTAACGCACTTTTCAGTAAGCCCTGTGAATCAATGACCTGCTCATAACGCTGCGCTTGTAGCGTTGCCTTGAAGTCACCGATCTGCCGCCAAACGCTGCGATCTAATAGATTTTTCCGCCAGCGGCGTATGGCAACGGGCATCACTTTATTGACCTGCGGGTGCCAGGCCGGCACTTCAACAAAGCCTTCCTCCGCTACCCAGTCAAACATAATATTTGGGAAGGCGTGGGCCGCATCGCTAATAGCGGGCAGCATGTGCACGATGTCGCCCAGCGATGAGGTTTTGATAAGTAAGTGTTGTGGCATGACGTTGTTTAAGGGCATTAGGTTTTACTGTGCGGCGCTTCCAGCCGCTGCAATTCCTGTAACTTGGCGTACTTCATGAACGAGGCCAGCGCCGCCGTATAAGCAATCGCCGCCCCCTCGATACCATCAAGAAAACCACGTTTCAATACGAATAAACGCATAAAACTGGCGAAAGCATGCGTGAGCGGCTGCCAGCCCTGACTGCGTTTACCCCTGGCAAACAGCTGTTGTGCCGCCAATGAAGAGTAGCGATCGGCTTTTTGTATCATCTCACTGTAATTCTGGTAGGAATAATGTTTGATCGGAGAGGATAAGGCCACCACAGCGGCCTCTGTTTCCCAGCTTTCATGCACCAGTAATGGTTTCATGCGCCCCTGCCGACGGTCAACCAGCCGTACGACCCGATCAGGCCACCAACTGCCATGGCGAATCCATTTACCCTGAAACCAGTTTTCCCTTGGCAAACTGTAAGCCGCCGCCAGCGCTGATTCACCTGCCAGCACGCAACGAATCTCAGTGACCGCGGCTGCGGACAGCATTTCATCCGCATCAAGGAACAATACGCAATCGTGCTTTGCACTGTCGATGGCTAACTGCTTTTGTTGCGCATAGCCTAACCAAGACTGGTGTATCGTGCTAACCCCCAAGCGCTCTGCGATCGCTAATGTTTCATCGGTACTCCCCGAATCTACGATTAGCACTTCATCCGCTAATGATAATGAGGCCGAAAGACTTTCCTGTATGTGTTTTCCGGCATTAAGTGTGATGTACACAATAGAGAGTGCTGGCATTGCGTTTAGCCTTGCGAAGCTGATTATTTTCTGACAGGCTATGATCCACAAATTCATCCAGCCTGACAAGCTATTACCGTGGAAGTACGCAGGAAGTGCCACGCTTCCATGTCCTGGGACACAACCTCTTCATGCCTATTTCTAGCCAAGCCGGCGCACCCACAGCCTTAAAAGTGCTCATGATTTATCAGGATGCCGCTCTGCCATCCTCTAGAATTCGCATCATACAGCTCGCGCCTTATCTGGAAAAACTGGGCATACAATGCACACTCATGCCCTATACGCGCTGGACTTGCCTTAAAGCCCGGCACTATGACGCCGTCATCCTACAGAAAAAGTTGCTTTCATTTTGGGATTACTGCTTGTGGAAAAGGGTGAAAACACCGATTTATTTTGACTTTGATGATGCCATTTTTCTGCGCGACACCCCAAAAGCGGGCAGCTATCATTCGGCCACCCGCCGCAGACGTTTTAAACGCATGTTGCGGCTGGTCAATCACGTTGTAGCCGGCAATGAATATCTGACCGGGCATTGTGCTGCGACACACGCCTCCGTTCATATTATCCCATCCCCCGTACCGCATAATGTCCCTCAGCGTCAGCATGAGCAGCCAAACACCTATCCAATAAAACTAGGCTGGCTCGGCACAGCCGGTAATTTGCATATGCTACAGGCGATCCTGCCGCAGCTGGAAAAGGTATACCCGCACACGCCGTTTGAATTACATATTATGAGCGATCAACCTTTTGCGCCCGCAAGGCCCACAGACGACCGGGAAACATTTAATATTATTAATACAGCTTGGTCGCTAACCAGCCAGGACGACTGGTTAGCCACGCTCGATGTAGGCCTGATGCCCATGGCAAACACCCCCTGGACACAAGGCAAATGTGCTTATAAGTTGTTACAATACATGGCCGCGAATGTTGTCGCTGTCGGTAGTTCAGTCGGGATGAATCAGTCGCTTATTAGCGAGGGCGTCAATGGCTTTTTAGTCGATGATGATTGGGCGCGGCAGTTAGTACACGTTTTAAAGCAGAATGAAGCGTTTCACCGCATCGGCAAAGCGGGCCGCACTACGGTTGAACAGCATTACACTTATGAAGCCATTGCCGCTAACTGGTCATCCCTCTTGCAATCTACAAGGACATAGCTTTGAACCAACAAGCCATAAAACCTGCGCCACTCACCTACCCCAGAACAAAACTAAGACTGTCCAGGTCAGTGATTCGTGATATTGATCAGTTATTAGCAAATATGCGGCAGCAGGCGAGCCAAGGTCTGCATATAGGCGCTGGCAGCATAAAACTACCGGGCCTAACCAATTGTGATCTTTTTAATCCCGATGCCGATGTAAAGGCGGATGCAACAAAACTTGATATGTTTGGCGACGGGACGGTTGACCTGATCGAATCCAATCATATGATAGAGCACCTGTCGTTCGCCGATACTGATTTGGCTCTGGCCGAATGGCGTCGTGTCCTTTGTGAAGGTGGCTTATTGGTGCTGACCTTCCCAGACATCACCGCCATCGCCGTAAAATGGCTCAAGTATGCTTGGGTTTACCCACTGTTACCGCGTCCACAGAAAATGGACTATATGGTGAAAATGCTGGTCGGCTCGCAAGAACATGACGGTATGTTTCACCGGAATGCTTTCGACCTGAGACGCATGGAAAGAATTTTATCCAGCCACGGCTTCTCAATTGAATTTACCCACTGTCGCTACCCAAGACGACCAACACCATCAAGGCTGGTTATCGCCAGAAAACACTGAACTAAGGCCCCAGTCGATGCGCAACCTCAACAATTACCCGGCGAGTGCATGGTTAAAAGGGCATCCTTTACGCGATGGCTTCAAACAATTGCGCAACGACATCCGCCTAAGTCGCTATGTAAAAGCAGGCGATGGCCTCAGTGCTGCCCAACTCCAGAAGCTCAGCCACCATTCCCCCATCGTAATCAGCATTGCCTTTAATAAACCTGCGATCATCGCGCTATTGATCGAAAAATTTAAGCAAAACGTACCGCAGGCAACACTCGTCATCGCGGACAACTCGAATGATCAGGAACAGCGTGCGCAGATCAAACAGCTATGCCAACAACAGCAGATAAATTACATACCCCTGCCGCTCAATAAAACGACCCATCCCAATCGCTCTCATGGCATGGCTATGCAGTGGTGTTACGAACGCATTATCAACCGTCTACAGCCCGATATATTTGGCTTCATCGACCACGATCTACTGCCACTTGCGCCTGTTGATATTGCCGCCAGGCTGGGCACACAAGCCTTCTATGGGGCTAAGTGGGTTTCACCCCGCGCCTCCACCTGGCAACTTTGGGCAGGCTACTGCTTCTTCCGCTATCGCAAGGTTATGGATTATCCGCTTAATTTCCTTTATGACTTTTCTAATGGCCTGGATACCGGCGGCAGAAACTATTGGGCGCTTTACCGTCATTTTAATGTCGCGCAATTGACGCTGGCGGCCGATCAGGTACTTGAGAAAAAGAAAAATGGCATCTCGGATAAAATCCACCGCATTGATCAAAACTGGCTGCATTTAGGCGGCGCGGGCCATCGTTCTGGCTTTGATGATGAATTTCAAACTATTCATGAAAAGCTTGCTTTTATTGAGCGCGCACATTTAGCAACATTGGAACAGGCGGGCTATGTCTGTACCACGCGGCATTTATGACCTAAGCCAATACTTTTTTCCAATCGTTTCCTCAGGCTTTCATCACTTTGTCAGTCATTTAGTCACTGTTAACGCCTTAAATATAAGTTATTATTTGTTAGATTTTTGACTGCACTTTTATCCGCTATGTGGCAAGTCTTCTCTGCGCGAGGGGTGTATTAGTTTCAAAAATACCTTATCTAAAAACCTGAAAAATCCCAGTCGATCCATTATAGGGTTGATAAATGGAGTGATTACACAATAAGCCGTATTCTTTTCACCAGAATGGTGTGATAGATGATGGTTTCTATTCTGAAGAAGTTTGATATTTTGAAGGGTTAAAATGATTTTCGGTACATCATTTAAAGGGCTGTGATTCCACTTGTGTATTTGGTTTGCATTGACTCCCACCAGAAAAATGACTAATAACTGCCAGGTTATCTCTCCTAGCATGGCTGCTATACCCAGTACGACTAGGCCTGCCAGAAGAAGATCCCATGAACTTTGAAGCCAGGTGTTTTTGACAAAAGCACTTGGGTCGCCATGATGTAATTCATTGGGGATGACCAACCACTTACCAATGATTGGAGTAGATTCATGCCAAAATGTATCTTCGGCCCAATGAACGATGCCTGATATTAAATCAAGCAGAATAATTAGCACTATTAACTCAATCATTACTTTTCCTTGGCAGATAACAGCTTTCTTTTATAGGCTCTTCCACACAGCAATGCAGCTATCCGCCCAATTTGATGAACATTTATGCGTGACAACTATCCTAACATAGGGGAGAGGCGCAGGCTCAACGACCACGCAGCTTGTTTTTAAGCTGTTTGCGCCGGATAAATCTGTCGTAACACCGACGATAATCCGCCATAAATGCCTCCGGTTCCACCCCCGCCCTTAGCGCATATTGGGACAAAACCACCCGACTCATCTCGTCTTCCATCATGAACTTAACAAAGTTATGCGCCCGCTCTTTCAGGTTCAAAGCGCGAAACACCATACGATTAACATCGACAATCCTGAATTGGTATTGCCCCCCAGCCTCTTTGATCAATACATTACCCGGCGAGTAATCTTTGTGCAGCACCTTGTTTTCATGCAGCAAAAAAGTAAACGCTGCGAACTGCTCCAGCACCGCTGTACGATTAGCAAACGCCTGTTCCCGTAACACAGAACGGATCGTGTAATCTGCCGCGAAATGCCTGGAAATAAAATAACTGGTTTCCAATAAGCCGCTCTTATAATTTTCAATATAAGCGACCGCTTCCGGGCAAAATTCCGGGCCAATACGGATAGAATGCCGGTAAGAACGACGGGCTTTTGAAGCTCTCACATAGCGATAAATGAAACGATTGATTAAGTTAGGCACCCTGAAGGCCTTAACCACGTAAGTTTCCCCCGCGAAAGTCACTAACCTGATTTCATTTCTCGCCTTATGGATTACCTCATCCGACTGCGCAAAGTGCTCAGCCACATTTTCCACCAGCGGCTTGAGCGCAAGATACCGCTCTTGTATTTCGTACTTCATTTAGCGCTACGCCTTTATCAGGTAGACCGGAGATTCGCCAAGCTCAATCGTCTCATTGCCGTCACAGCGCACAAGGTCTTCAACACCATCCCGTGTCAGCACTGTGTAGCCAGCAACATCGAACATAAGGGGGCGCAATGACCAGGCCACTTCGACGTGTCTATCTTCCGCCTTAAACTGCATCTGGTACAACGTGTCATTTTGTTTAAAATCAACAAACTCACACCCCCGTAAACAACCCAACATCGTCTTAAACGCATAATAAGCGGGATACTTGACCAAGTGGTTCTCGCGGTGATCAATCAGGCCATACCCCGGCGCAATCAACTGGTGCCAATAGATGGTGCTCACCACGCCCGACGCTAAAACCAACAGATAGTAACGCACCAGATAATTAGCATAATCCTCTAGCGACACACACTCCGTCTCACTCGTCGGTGCATAAGGGCGGGTATTTTGGATCGGCCAGTTCGCTTCGCTGATAATAATTTCAGGGCTTGCGCCGCCAGCAGTCCTATGGCTTAGCCGCACAATAGTTTGCAACAGCTGTAATTTAGCCATCACGCCCATCCCCAGCTGTGTGTTCTCAGGCGCACCACGGCGGTCTACATACAATAAAGTGCTAAATTGGTCGTAGCGGACTTTAGAAAAATTAAACAGTGTACGCACCGTAAAATAATACTCAAAATCAATCACTGACGAGCCAAGCAGCATTAAATCAGGGTACTGCTCCTGCCTGAGCCGGTAGGCAACGCCATAAAACCGCAGATACTCATCCATGGAAAAGATCGCCCATTTCTTGCGATTGATCGCGTTACCTATCTGGAAGCGCTGAGTGATCGGTGCAAAGCGTGCAAATATAAGGTTTAGCGACTGTCGCAATAGCACCAAATCTTCTACATGCCGCCGATCCTGTAGGATATTGATAACGAGTGTCTTATCCTGGTATTGCTGTGCAAACCGGACATACGCCTCCACGTTTTCAACATCATGTAACGGCATACGAATCAGCAGCGTTTCCACCCCCAACTCATCAACCAGCGCCCGCGTATCCTGCGGGCGTTTATCCAGATTAATGCCCAGCCCAAAAAACTGATCCAGCGCGACGCGCTGCTGATTCGGGCGGAGAAAAAAATAGCCCGCCGCAATCAATGGCGCGACAATGACATTCGTTAACAACAGTTTGATACTGTCCCAGATCACGCGCCGGTAGATACTTTTTTTATAGGCTTTATCCCGAATAATATCGGGCTGATCGGAGTAAGCGTCCCAACGCAGCGGCATGAGTGTTGTGCCTCAAGCAGCCGGGTTGGAATGCTGAAAATACCGCTCTAACACTTTAAGGCTCAGCCAATCTTCAACCTTGGGGTCTTTGAATTGAGCAATATACTGATTAGCCGTATGAATAATGGCTTCCGCCTCATCAGGGTTCGCCAGGTAATAATCAATTTTTTCTTCCAGATCAGCATAATCATCCCTCACCTGGACATAATGCACCGATGGGATCAAACGCCCCTCCATAAACCACGTTTCGTATTTGGGTTTAGCCATGATGAGGAGTGAATTGGAAGACATGCCCCATTTAACATTCGTCGCCACGTCATTGCCTTCAATGGAAAAGACAAATTTATGCTGTAGCTGCTCGTCAATGGGCATAAAAGGTACTTTCCACTGCGGGTGTCGGTCGCCACGTTTACTGTAATGACCAATATCAATTCGCCCGGACTGACCGAAAAACTGCGCCATAAAGGCAATGCGATGCGGCTGATTTGCGGCTCCCCGCCAGATCAGCTTATCCTTTTTTTCACGAAAAGGAATCGTATCATCGACAAACTTAAAATTACGCACCTTGCAAAATTTATAGAGTACCGATGGCGTATTGTCCAAATCCGGGCGTGCAACAGGGCGGCTTTTAGTCAGCGCAGGCGTATCAGGCACATGCGTCACATCATAGAATAAATAGGAAAGTTTCGCGTCCTGTGGGAAGAAGCGCGCATACTCCATCAAATCCAGGTAATACATACTGCCGGAACCCTTCAGCGGTATATCCTGTAAACGCTTAGCCTCCGGCCCAAGCGTAAAGGCACGGGTATTCTGATTATAATAATTAAGCCTGTCATACAGCGCAGCTTCGTCATACTGCTGCATCTGCGACTCCAGTTTAGCGAAATCTAACTGTAATAAGCCTTTTGGGTAAAGGTAACGCGCCAGACCCTTGAGGTAGTAAGCGAAACGACTGTTACGCGATTGGGAAAGTCTGTCTAAAACAACCATCTGAATGGATTCCTAAATAACATGGCGTAACATGGCAGAAGTTTAGCGGGCAGCGCCTGCTACAGCTTGGGGCTGGGCGCTAACAGGCCTGGTAAATTTGCCTATGGGGCTAGGTATCGAGCACATTCTGGTATAAGCCAATCATCTCTGTCACCATTCGCTGCAACGGAAATTGCAGCGCGAGCTGCCTGCCCCGCACACCCAACGATGCTAACTGTTCCCTGTCGGCCGACAGCACAGACAAGGCATCAGCCAGTTTTTCACGACTCCCCACTGGCACCACCATACCCTCCTGATTTTCCCTGATCAGCTCAGCATTTCCACAAGCATCGCTCAACACAACGCCCAAGCCACAGGCTAGTGCCTCCAGCACCACATTAGGCGCCGGATCATAATAAGCAGGGTGTACCAGAAGATCAACCGCCGCATAAAAGGGGCGAACATCAGCGCACACGCCACAAAACCGCACCCGATCCGCAACCCCTAAACGTTCAGCTAACGCCTGATAATACGGACTGCGCTTATCGCCGCCCACAACCAGTAAAACCCAATCGGATGCAGACGCCAGCGCCTCCAGCAGCAGCCCCAAACCTTTGCGCTCAAAGCCCGAGCCAACGAACAAAGCCAGCGGTTTATCAGGGGCTAGCTTTAAGCGTGCTCTCGCCCGTTGTTTCGCTGTTTTATCTACCGGCTGATAGCGTGCGACATCAATGCCATTGTAAATCACCACTAATTTATCGGGATCAGTTGCCGGGTAATGCCGCAAAATGTCCGTTTTAATCTGCTGGGAATTACAGATCACATGGGCTAACCGGGGATGGGCGAATAATTCACGCTCCGCCTGGAGTAGCGTCCGATGGTAAGCACTAAAGTCCCATGACAGCGCCTGCAATTTGCTGGCTAAAAAGCGCTTACGCAATTCCAGCCACTGTTTATGAACGCCATCACCCGCGCGATAAATCTGGCAGCCGGGGATGCGTTCATGGGACTGTACAATATCAAATTGCTGTTGATCTAATAAGGTGCGCACATCATGGCTGAAGGCTTTGAACTGTTGCGTGCGCGTCAGGCCACGCTTTTTCAACCGGATAAAATTAACCGCCGAATCATTAGCAGACTGCCACTTTTGAGCGATCATATGTATAAGCAGCTGCTCTGCTTGCGCGTGCGTCACCAAGCCCTCTAGCAAGCGGGCAATAATCCGCTCCGCGCCACCATCAGGCCGATAAGAACGTCGCACAAAGGCAATACTTGTTAGCGATTTAGGCATGTCTATGGTTAAAGGCTACGCGAACTTTTACGGTAACGTGCATGAAAGGCTGACACCCCGAGTGCATGTAAGTCTTCGACTTACACAGTAACCGACATGCAAATGACAATTGCACCCCAAACCCTGAAAGTTTGCACAAGGAGCAAGCAGGCCGTAACTGCTTGTAACCAAGTACTGTCTGAGCGGCAGCGAGTTTACGCCAGTTAACCAAGTCTGGAGCATGTGCTTTTTCATGCGGGCTTTGGTTACGGCCTGATTGTTCCGCTGCCAGAAAAGAACTTTCATAGTAACCTCTGCAAAGCACTGTAGACCTGTTCCGGCGACATCCCTTCCAGGCAAGCCAACGTCCCCAACGGACACTCCCGTTTAAAACAAGGGCTACAGTCCAGTCCTAAACTCACTACCACCGAATGATCCGCCAGCGGCGGCGTAAACCCCGGATCAGAAGAACCATAAAGCGCGACCACTGGCGTACCCACCGCCGCCGCAATATGCATCAGGCCGGAATCATTAGACACTGCCGCTGAGGCTGACTGCAACAAACCAATGACCTCATGCAAACTGGTTTTCCCGGTCAGGTCAATGAGATCAGTGGAATCCAGTAAGCGGCAAATGTCCGCCGCTACTGCCTGATCTTTTGCAGAACCCAATAACAAAACTTGCTGCCCATCGCCAATCAGCTGCGCCGCCAGTGCCGCAAAATGGCGCTCCGGCCAGCGCTTCGCCGGGCCATATTCCGCACCGGGGCACAAAGCAACAAACGCTTGTGGGCGCAGCGTAAATTTCTCCAATACCTGCTGACAAGCATCCGCAGCGAGTCCCAGCGCTGGCTGGGGGCAGGCAGGAACCTGTTGTGGATGAGGAGAATGCCCCAATGCCACAAACCGCTGCACCGTCATCGTTAGCACAGATTTATCGAGATAGCGTAGGTCATTTAATAGCCCGTAACGCATCTCCCCCTTATAACCCGTACGTTGTGGTATGCCCGCCCAATAGGGTAGCAGCGCAGACTTCAGTGAATTAGGTAAGACAATTGACCAGTCATAATTTTCCGCCCGCAGCGACCGACCCAAACGATAACGTTTCACCAAACCCAGCTCACCATGCCCCAACGGCATGACGATAGATTGGTTCACTTCCGGCATCGCAGCTAACAGTGGCTCGCTCCAACGTGGCGCTAACACATCAATCAGCAGCGCGGGATACTGTTGGCGCAGTGCGATAAACAAGCTTTGTGCCATCACCATGTCACCCACCCAGGCCGGGCCAACAATGAGACACTTTTGTGGTTCAGTAGGCACGGCACATCCCAGCGATAGGATGGAGAAAGACGTCATCACTTTTGCATGCGATCTTAGGTTTAATGTTCATTGTGATAAAACCCAGCGATAATACAGCACAGAAACTATTTCGTTATTGACCAACGGCAGTTTAAACATTCATCATGCACGCCGCCATTAAAACTTTTGGGCTTTATGAAAAACACACGCCGCTTACATTTACACCCCCGTTACTGGCCAACCTGGTTTGGGGTAGCGCTACTGTGGCTCAGCGTTCAGTTACCGTGGCGTGCACAAATGTGCTTAGGCAAACAGCTGGGGCTACTCATGTTTTACAGCTTGCGCGGGCGCCGTCGTATCTGCTGTATCAACCTTGAGTTAGCCTTCCCGGAACTGAGCCAGGTTGAACGCAAAGCCTTAAGCCGTGCGCACTTCATCTCACTGGGACAGGGATTGTTAGAAGCCGGCCTGAGTTGGTGGGGCAATGAGACAATACTAGCGCCATTAACGCATATCGAAGGCATGGAGCACCTCGAAACAGCACGCCAAACCGGTGGCGTTGTTTTACTGAGCGCGCATTTCACCAGCTTAGAATTAGGCGGACGACTGCTATCGCCTCATTTGCCATTGCACGTCGTTTACAAGCCCCATAAAAACGCAGTCATAGAAGCCACAGTGGCTAAGCTGCGTACAAAACGCTATGGCAAAGCGATCCCACGCCACAATATTCGCACTATGTTACACAGTCTGAAACAACAACAGGTCGTCTGGTACGCCCAGGATCAGCATTTCGATCAGAAAAACAGTCTTTTTGTGCCTTTTTTTGGGATAGAAGCCGCTACCAACACCGCCACCAGTCGTATAAGTCACATCGGACACGCAAAAGTGGTACCCTTTTTTACGGTTCGACAGAAAAACGGTTATTTATTGCGCTTTTTACCTGCGCTTGATGATTTCCCCGGTGAATCCGTAGCGGATGATACGCTACGGATCAATCAAATCATTGAGCAGCAGATTAGGGAATTTCCCGAGCAGTACCTGTGGACACACCGGCGTTATAAAACCACCCCAGAGGGTAGCTATCGCTACCGTATAGACTCATAGTCACCTTGAAAATTCTTTACGCTAAGGAAAAAAGATTCATGCAAATTGCAGATAACGTTGTTGCCAGCTTGCGCTACAAACTCACCGACAGTCAGGGCGAAATACTCGATGAGGCTACGCAAGCCGAACCTTTTATTTATCTACACGGTGCCAACAATATTATCCCCGGACTGGAAACTGCGCTTGTTGGGAAACAGGCTGATGATCAATTGGAGGTGACGATTCCGCCTGCTGATGCCTATGGGGAACACGATGCACAATTGCAGCAGAATGTTTCTAAGGAGATGTTCAGCGGTGTCGATGAAGCACAGCTGGTGCCGGGTGCACAATTTCACGCGCAAACTAACGCAGGACAGGAAGTGATCACGATTGCCGCAGTACAAGAGGACACCGTCACGATTGATGGCAATCATCCGCTGGCGGGAGAAACGCTACATTTTGATGTGACCGTGCTTGCTGTGCGAGCGGCGACTGCGGAAGAAATTAGTCATGGTCATGCACATGATGCCCACGGTGATTGCGGCCATGAGCACTGAGGTATTTGCTTAGCATAATGCACGAAAGATTACACGCGCCAATGTAAGCCTGTGCCTTGCACCATTGCAAGGCCTATCAAGTCCCCGCCCATAAATTACCCCGTCCCTCAAGTGTGGAAATCTACGATTACTTCATGAGGCTCATCTTCTGCTAAACTCTCCAGCAGATTAGGAGTCGAACCACATACACCCTGAAAGATAAACACCGAGGAGCCTACCATGAGCTACTATAAATTCCTGTCGCTGGGGGCTGTTCTGCTGTTCAGTAGTTTCGCCAGCAGTCACGCCTATGCCGTCAATTGCAGCATTTCCTATTACTGCTATCGCAGCATGACGCCTGGTCCAGCATCGACAGCGTCTAATAATATTCTAGTCAGGCGCACTACGCAGGCGTCTGAGCGTGTTGCAGCCGCTGCTCGACGTGAGCAGGCTCGGCGGGTGGATACGAATGCGGGTGCCGGACAGCCGCCGCGTGTTAGTGCTGCAATGACGCTACAGCAACGTCAGGCTGAAGCGAGGCGTCGTGAACAGCAGCAGCAGCGTGAATTAGCGCAGCGCCGTCAGCGTGCCACGCAGGAACAGCAGCGTCTCATTGCTGCCCAGCGGCGCGCCTATCAGCAACGCCTCGCCCAACAGCGTCGCAATCCAGTCCCAGGTGCTCGCGTTACGACTAGCCGGACGCAGCCCGCTGTGCGACCCGTGGTGCCATCAGCGGCCCAGTCCTGCGCCGTGATTAACAAAAAGGTTGCTGAACTCAACCGGCAAGCGGTACTGCGCTCTAAAGAAAAGCAGTATGATCAGGCTCAGCGTTTGTTCAAAGCGGTGGCACAGCTGAAACGAGAGGGTAAAGTGCAGAGTTGTCCTGGCATGAGTTAAGGTATTGCTGTGCAGTCACCGGTCTGCGCATGACGAGTTGAGTTCGGCGAGCCTTGAGGTTTTACATAAAAGATAATCAGGCCGTGATGTCGGCGGCCTGTATTTTTCTGTCAATCGCTTAAAAAGACCTCTAGCTCCGGCGTTCGGTAGCCATCTTTGCGCCATAGTATCGGAAAGTGATTTTCGTCCATCTTTTGATCGCCTAAGCGGCGATAGCGCGCATAGATTGGCCCAATGCCAACCCCAAAATGAGACGGTACATATTCCACTTCGCTTTGCATGGCGTGTAACACCAGCGCTCTGCGTGGTGTGTTGCCATTATTTTGACCGGAGCCATGCCAAGTGTGGCCATGGTGGATTGAGCCACCACCCGCGGGGACTTCGACATGAAAAATATCAGGGCTAACGCCTGCCCTTGCGGCGGCTTTCTCCATGGCGGTGCGATACTGTTTGGGTGCGTGAAACACGCCCTCTGGCGCTGCCAGGGGCCAGCGATGGGAGCCACGCACAAATTCCAGCGTGCCGCCATTGGCATGGGTCGCGTCGAGTGCAATCCATACGCTGCATAAATCAGCAGGGCTGAACCAGGGCAGGTAGGCGCTGTCTTGATGATAGCCCAGCGATTTTGCGCCTGCGGGTTTCCACAGCACATTGTCTTGCATAATGCGGACGCCCGCCCAACCGGTGAGCTGGCCGATAAGCTCGCCTAGTGCTGAGCTCAATACCGTGCGAGCAATGGCTTTATTGGCTTTCCAACCATTACAAATCTGCCGTGTGACGCTTGGATCACCGCTGCCCTGTTGCCAGTTCACCTCATCGGGGGCCACGCCGGTGGCAAAACGCCCCTGAAACAGCTCATCGAATGCCGTATGTAATGCGGGCAAGTGGTCGGGGTCTATTAACTGACGGCACGTCGTGAAGCCATCTGTTTTAAATTGTTTTAAGTGGGTGGAGGAAAGTGGCATTGTTGATTCTTGCTACAGTTTAATTGAAGTGACGGGAGTTTCTGTGTGATTATAAGGCGCTTGCTCATACGGCTATGCAACCTGCCAGGATACACATGTCTGACATCATCACAATCGCTGATTTGGAAAAAACCTATCATTCCGGTCATCAGGCCTTAAAAACGATAAATCTTGGCATTAAAAACGGTGAAATTCTCGCACTGCTCGGGCCAAATGGTGCGGGTAAAACCACGTTGATTTCGATTATATGTGGCCTAGTGAATCCCAGTGGTGGCAGCGTCACCGTGGACGGATACGATATTATTAAAGACTATCGTATTACCCGCCAGCTGATTGGTTTGGTGCCGCAGGAGCTTACGTTAGGCGCTTTCGAAACGGTCTGGGATACGGTTAATCTGAGTCGCGGCCTGTTTGGTAAGAAAACCGATGCGGCCTACCTGGATCAGCTGCTGCGCGACCTTTCGCTGCATGACAAAAAGTACAGTGAAATTCGTACGCTATCCGGTGGGATGAAGCGCCGGGTATTAATCGCCAAAGCGCTGTCACACGAGCCAAAGATATTGTTTCTGGATGAGCCAACGGCGGGGGTAGATGTCGAGCTGCGCAAGGACATGTGGCAGATCGTCAATAAGCTGCGTGCTTCGGGGGTGACCATTATTTTGACGACCCATTACATTGAAGAAGCGGAGGAAATCGCAGACCGGGTGGGTGTGATTCGCGCTGGCGAACTGTTGTTGATTGAAGATAAACAGCGGCTGATGCAAAAGTTGGGTAAAAAGCAAATGACAATAGAGCTGCGGACGGCCATTACGCAGATTCCTGCTGCGCTGGCTGAATACGATTTGGAGCTGGCAGACAGCGGCGAACAGTTGACGTATACCTACGATACCCGCTCTGGACAAACCGGTATTACCCGTCTGCTACAGGATATTAGTCAGGTTGGTTTGACCTTAAAAGACCTCAATACGACGCAAAGCTCGCTGGAAGATATTTTTGTCAATCTGGTACACACCGAATAAATGCCCAATTTATCGATTAACCCTCTAAACAGGCAGCCGTATGAACTTCAATGCGATTAAAGTGATTTACAAATTTGAGATGTTGCGCACTTGGCGCACGTTGATGCAGAGTATTGCCTCGCCGGTCTTATCTACCAGCCTGTATTTTATTGTGTTTGGCTCAGCGATTGGTGGCCGTATTCAGGAAGTAGATGGTGTGTCTTACGGCGCGTTTATTGTGCCTGGTTTGATGATGCTAACGCTCCTGACTCAGAGTATCTCCAACGCTTCGTTTGGTATTTTCTTTCCCAAGTTCACCGGGACGATCTACGAAATTATGTCGGCACCGATTTCCTACTTTGAGATCCTGATTGGTTATGTCGGCGCAGCGGCAACTAAGTCATTGATCATTGGACTAATCACTCTGGCGACAGCCAGCCTATTTGTTGAACTGCATATCGCTCATCCTATCTGGATGCTGACCTTTCTGGTATTAACCTGCGTTTCGTTTAGCCTGTTTGGTTTTATTATTGGTTTATGGGCCAACGACTTTGAGAAATTACAGGTGGTGCCGCTGTTGATCATTACGCCGCTAGTTTTTCTGGGCGGCACGTTCTACTCGATTAGTATGCTGCCGCCCGCGTGGCAGACCGTCACGTTGTTTAATCCGGTGGTGTATCTGGTGAGTGGTTTCCGCTGGAGTTTTTTTGAAATTGCCGATGTGAATGTGTACCTCAGCCTGTTTATTGTGTTGGCTTTCCTGGCAATTTGTATGGGCGTGGTTTGGTGGATGTTTAGAACGGGGTATCGGCTGAAGAGTTAGCCGCGTGGTGTGCTTGTATTGCGCCAGCGCGCAGTACTTATGCCATAAAGCAGCGCACATAGAGCGCTGACTAAAAGCGTCCAACATAAGGCAAACTGCTGGAAATAGATCTTGGGAAATGCCTGAATCAATACAGAGTCAGGTTCAAACCACCAAGTGTCCACTAAAAAGAGCAGCGCATGAAAATGGATAAAGACATTCCTAAAGCCTGCCAGCACTACAAGTAGCACCTGTAAGACGAGCACAACACCCCCAGAGTGCGCAACCCCTCTGAGTGCCCGCCGCCACTGTTTTTGGCAGCCGTACAGACTGATGCCAAAAGCCAGCGTGATCCAAGGTGTGGCGGTAAATAACCGTTGAAGTATGCGTTTTACATCCAGCATATGACGTTCTGCGGCCATGTTCAGCTGTGCATGATTAATCAGCAATTGTCCGTTGTCTACCAGTAGGTAGTGCCAAATATCCGTGTGCAGTTGCAGTACTGGCGAAGAATAGCTGTGCCAGAGCGGTGCCTGCAAGATAAATATGAGCCCTACTAAACTTAAACAAAAAACACTTAGACAGCCGGCTATGACGGTCACTCCACACGAGAGATGCTTAAACAGTGAATGGCCCAGAGACATTGTTCCAAATAAATTTAAAACTGATAAATGGCGGCTACACCAATGCGTGGCACAACATTGTCAAGAAACGCGCCACTTGACTCCAAGCGCTTAATATAGGCATCGACTGCATACTGTAGATCAGCATTCAATGAGACTAAATCCGAAGGGTTTTCTGAGCGAAGCGTTAATGTGGGTTTAAGATTGAACATAAAGCCTGCCTCAGCAACTAATCCCCAGCCGGTTTGATTCGATCGCAAGGATGACCATGACAGTCCAAGATAGGGCACCAATTTATTGTAATTGATCGTAGCCTCAGGGCTACCTAAATGCGAACCGTAGTAATAAGTGTTATTTAATTCATAAATCGCACTAACGGTTGGGTTCGCCGTCCATTCCGAACCCGTATCAAAGTGTACTACTCCAGCTGCGACCGATAATGCTGGGAAGGCCTCAATATCACGCTCGACGAGTAAGCTGATACTGTTACGCTTAAAGCTTTCATTAAATTGAACCAAACTGACGTTATGTGCGCGCTCGTGGAAGTTGCGCTCAAACCGTACTTTTAGCCGCCAATCAGCATTAAATCGCCAGCCTGTGGTTAGACTAACGCCTTCACGGGCATCGGCAGTATGCGAAAAACCGACACTTGCATCAATAGGCGGCCAGACTGCATCGGCAGAGACATTGCTGCTAATGACGGATGTGGCTGCAGCTACCCAAAGGCATCCTTGGGGTAGCTGTGTACCGAGCCTCAATAAGCATCTAGATGAAAATATAAACATGTCCGATAAACCTATGGTTGCACAGCGCGTGGTTCAATCACCAAAAAGGGTGTTCCATAACTTTGGTATTGCGTGAAGTATGTATTGATCCACTCCGGCGTGTTCACCGGTTGCTGTACTTCTTCCAGCGGGTCAAAGTTAAACAGGGTGACAGGCTGGTCATTGGTATCTTTGTTAAAGCCATAGAACGCCCCATCTTCAGCGACTACCACCGCTCGGACATTGGCATAGGTCGCTGCTGGATAGCGAGTTGCTGGATCAGTGGATAAAGCCTGTGCCGGGAAGTCAAAATCTCCTAGGCTCTTGGCTTTACCGGTCACTAGATTAAGTACGTTAAGGCGATCTACCCCTTCATTCACCCATTTACTCATGAACGTTGCTCGCTTCCAGGTATATACCGCCAGTGTATTGCCGCCATCGGCGAGTTTGGTGCGGTATTCCGGCGTCACTTCAATCGTTGAGCCCACGCCGCCAGCGGGTAATTCACCACAGCCCAGGCCGATATACCAATCGCCGTTGCGGGCGCTTTCATCGCTGAGCTTGGATTCCAGCAAGCCCTGTAACTCGCCTTCGGTACAGTCAGTATTACTCAGGTGATCCAGACCTTCCTTCGCACGCCACCAGAGTAGGTAGTTAGTTTGCTTATGCTTATCACCGCGCTTATTAGGTTCGTGATTAAGTTTGATATGGAACTGTACAGCAGCTGTGGTTTCATCGACGACATGGATCATCTGCGTAGACTGCTCGATAAAATATAGCCAGCCCTTATCGGCACGCCGATAAACGGTGGTCCATTCATTGGTATAACCTGGAATTGTCCCAATCAGCGTGTCTTTAGGAACGCTTGGGTTGGCGGCATCATGCGCTAAGCGACGGAGTTGGCCTGCATCTGCGTTGCCACCTAGATTGCGTACGGTATAAAACGCATAGGCATTGGGCAGCGTTGCAGTCGGTGCGGGCACGGTATAATCCGTTGTAATCGTGACCGGCACATTCTGCACCGAGCCGTCGGCACCATCGGTGACGTAGAAGCTGAAGTTTTGGTTGCCCCGGTCGCCCAAAATGGCATAGGTCTCTATCCGGGCAGCGGTAAAGCTGTCGTATTCTAACGCCAACATGCTGTCGTTAAAATTATGGCTGGAGGTGCTATTACCAGCAATAAATGCCTGTGAGAGTTCCTGTAACCCATTCGGGCCAAGATCGGGATCTGTCCAGGTGATTTGTGCCGGCAGGTAAGCAGGCGGGTCATATTCCTTAATGGTGAATGCTGGGATCGAGGCATCTAGAGTAGGTGCCTGATTCGGCGTATCGCTCTGGGCACTGGCCCAATGTTTAATAGCCAGATAGTCAGCATGCTGTTCGTTTAATACCTGGGGGTGCTGAACGCCATGCTGTGCCTGATTCAACGGTGTGCCATTAGCATCCGTGCCCAGAGCATAGCGCAGGATTTCTGAGTTATCGATGTCAGCAAAATTAATGCGGTAGCTGGCTGAAAGCAGGGTTTGATCGCGGGCCGTATTAATATTGCTTTGCCAGTTATATTTTGAGTACTTCGTATCATGTTTATTGGCAATATGGTTGCGCACCATAAAGCGCATACGCTTGTCACGCATCCCCGTGCTGCTGCTGAAGCGTTTTTCTAGCGGCAGGCCATACAGCGGGTCTTCAATGCCGCCGCCGGTCGCGGTGGTGAAGCTGTTGTGACAGCTGAAACAGTTGCGCACCATGGCCTGATAAGCTTTTTGTCCGGCATTACCCGAGCGGTAGTTGCCGCTTTGTGGGACAAAGGTCATGCGGTCAGATAAGCCAGCGGGCATCTGGGTAGAGGAGTAAGTGATGAATTTCTGTATATCGGCAGCCGACAGGTGCTTGCTATGGTCGTACTGTGCATTAATCGTGTTAATGGTTGTTTCGACCTCGGCATCGTAAGTCGCACCGTAATCTCCGGGACGATCCAAATTACGGTTACTGTCGTTGGCATAGTCTGCATCAGGCGGCACTGATAAGTCGTCGCCCAGCAGTAAACTCCATAGTAGGGGTGCGGGATGATAGTTATCGTCCATGCCCAGTGGGTTAATAGAATCATTGGAATACGGCAATAAATTGCCGCTGTCTAATAATTTTGCACCGCGTATCAGGGTGCGGTAGGTCGAGTTCATCGCTTCCGTGCCGGTGGTATTAGACAGGTCAAGCTTCGTTCCCGCCGTGTGGCACTGCGCGCAGGACTGGCCGCCACCCAATGCCGGCTTGGTCAGCAGCGGCATAATGTCTTGGTGGAAATCAGGCACGGCGTTGTAGGCACTGTAATGGCTAATATCCACAACATCACTCAAGTCACCGTGCATCTTGCGCGCTGCAATTGAATCATAATTCGCATAGAGGTCAAGATTGGTTTGGTCACGTTCCTGATGGCATTGGTTACAGGCATTGACCCGGTTAGGAACAAAAGTTACTTCCTGGCGTTCTGAACGCACCGGCAGCCAAATATCCTGCTCCGCATGTTTGAAGCGCTTATTCACCTTCCAGACATACAGACCCTCTTTCATCACGACACCCATCGAGCCATCAGACTCCGGTGAGATAAAGCCGCTGGCCGGAATGCTCATTTCTGGGCTGCTTTTAACACCAATGGTTTTTGAATTGCTGAAGTGATGGGACGGCAGGAAAAACTGCATGCTGATGTCTTCAGGGGCTAAACCATCTAACTGATGTTGCACGCCGTTATCAGACTGCGCCAAATTCTGTACCAAGAAACCGGCGCGGCCATTGAGGTTTTCATTGGTAAAGGAAACACGGTTTTCGCCGAGGTCAGCCGCATTTGTGGGTGCAATGAGTTCACGCTCCGGCGGATAGTAGCTGCGCGCCTGCACGAAGTGGTAGTTATCCGTATCGGGCGTTAATTGCTCGCCGACGCCTGCAGTCGGTGTCGCGCTGGGGACTGCTGGAAAATCCTTGATGTAAAGTTGATAGGTGTAGTTGCTATCTGCGCGGCTGGAGTAGACGAAACTTTCATCATTATAGTGTTCTGGGTTGCGACTAATCTGAGTGTTGGTCGAACCGGCTTGTTCAACTCTTTGCAGATAATGTTTGGCGCTGCGTAATTCTTGATGGTGGCGGAAGGTGAACGCAATATGGCCCTCAGCGTCAAATTTATTATGGCTCTCCGTCATAATCACATAGCCTTGATACGGCCCGGATTTAATCGGTCTGGCCTGGAATAGGTGAGCGCCGCTTTTATCCTCTGAGCTTTCTTGACCAAAAAACGTAAAGTTATCGCTGCCGTCAATCTGGGTTTTCCACAGTGCAAACCGGTTAACGCTGTCCTGGTGCTCCCACTGGGTGAAGATGACAATGCGATTGCCGTCTGGGCCGACCATCACAAAGGGTTCGGTTTGGTGCGAGTTGTTGAGGCCGATGCGTACGGTCTCGCCGGTTTGGGAGTCCATGGTGTGGATCAGCGGTGTAGGTGCGCGATCGTACTCATCCACCAGTTGTATCCGTTGTGCATAGTTGTGTGGAATATCGGCGGCGGTAACCGTTTTGGCGACCACTAGCATTTCATGTTTCGTGTCGGGATCGTTGCCCACATAGGTGGGATACATGAAGTGTATATCGTCTTCCTGGCTAATCTTAGCCAAATCTCCAGTTTCGAGGTCTAAGCGATAAACGCCCAGATGCGTATCGCCCGCTCCAGTGCGCGCCATCGACACATACAGACTGCGGCCATTGGGTGCAACGTCAAAGCTGTGAATGCGGATTTTTTCTACGTCATTACAATTATTGTCGACCTGCGGTAACAGCTGCCAAGTGCGTACCACGTTGCCCGCCGTTGGATCGTCTTCATTGGCGGGGCTGGCGGTTTTGCGGGTGACTAGCAGTTTATCTTCAAAGCCGTTACCGTCGTAGCCCTTTTGTGGAAAGCGCAGATCCGAGCGTTCATCCAGCTGGGCCCAGCCCATGTAAAACACGTCGGGGTGCGTGCGATTATCCGTGCCTAGCTTAATCGCAGTGCGCGGTCGGTAATCCGCACCGTTTTCAACACCAGGAATAGAACTACAGCCGGTAATGTCGGGTGTGCCCAAGCCTTCCAACACGGCGTTGTCGGGCGTAATACAGCCACCTAAAAACGTCAGGCACAACAACACCGTGGGCCAGACGGCCCGCTTAAGAATGGATATCAACATTGGAAACTCTCCCTACTACATCACCGCATGATTTTTATCTGCAAACGTTTATTTGCAATTTTTATTTGCTTATTGTTTACCCGCACCGTGGATCATAGCTTAGTTTTGCTTAATAAATAAACCCTTTGGGCGTGCTTTTTTATCAGGATGCTGCTGCAAGTGCGCGTGCGACCCGTGCCAAGTTAGCCGCTTTCTGTTGTGGCTGCTGTGCGGCTAGCTTTAGCGACTGCTGGCCTAGGGCGCGATATACCTTGGCTATATCAGGTGACCAGGCCTGTAGTGCCTCTAACTGTGCAGCCACGACGCTATGTTCACCACGGGCAATGGGCCCGGTTAGCGCTGCTGCCGTGCCGGAGGTGAATAGATTGTTGATTGTACCCTTGACCAGAGGGTGTAGGATATTCATTCCCAGGTCGCGTTCCACTCCCGCTTGTTCGAGAGCCTGTAGGCTCAGGTCTTGCAGTGTGACCAGATAATTGCAGGCCATGACACTGGCTGCGTGATACAGCGTTTTCTGGGCTGGGTCGATGTGAAATGGGATTGCGCCCAAGCTAACAAACAGCGGTTCCAGCTGAGCTAAAGCAGCGGCATCGCCTTCCAGTGCACAGTAGGTGCCTGGAAATTCCGCTGCGGCTAACGGCGGTTGCGCAAAACTGCGCACGGGATGGATGCTAGCGGTGTGCGCTCCCTGCGCTGTTGCGCTATGGAGTACCGTTGTATTCAGAGCGCCGCTACAGTGAAACACCGTCATCCCGGCCTGCAACACGCCGCTGGCAGCCAGCTGTTGGCAGCACGCCTGAATTTGATGATCCGGGCAGGCGAGTAGGTAATAGTCTGCCGCTTTGAGCTCGCTCATGGTGGTGCAGGCACGGCCACTGCCGATGAATGTGACTGCGGCCTGGGTGCTGTTCTGGCTTTGGTTCAGGATATCGCCTATCTGCAGTCCTGCTGCGGCGAGAAGCTTGCCCAGTGTCTTACCCAGCTTACCAGCGCCAATAATGCTGAACCTGCCCATCATGTAGTCTTTCATACCCAATCCTCATACATATTGATAATATGATTGCGCATTCCGATAAGCGCATGGCTCCAAACAATCACGAACTTTGTGCCCGGAGCTGGTCTATAGATTAATCTATACGCTGTTTAAATTCGTCCGTCCAATCACTAATCATAAGGTTCATCATGAGACGCTTCATTTTACTTTTTTTGCTGGCAGGTTTGTTTGCCAGCGGCTCCGCACTGGCAGAGTGCAGGAATACGGGTAACTTTCAGCAATGGCTGAAGGGTTTTAAGCAGCAGGCTATTGCATCTGGCATACCGTCTGCATTGGTTAATGATGCATTAGGCACTGTTAGCTTTGACCCCAGCGTGATTAAGCGCGACCGCTCACAACAGGTCTTCGCCCAAACCTTTCTCGAATTTGCAGGCAAGAAAGTTAATAATTATCGCCTCAGTAATGGTAAGAAACGGCTACGTCGCCATGCTGATTTATTTCAGCGGATTGAACAGCAGTTTGGTGTTGCACCGCCGGTACTAGCGGCCTATTGGGCGCTGGAGACCGATTTTGGAGCGGTTACTGGTAGTTATCCGACCTTGCGCGCCCTCGCCACGCTGGCTTATGACTGTCGCCGTCCGGCCCTGTTTAGCAGGGAACTGTTGCATGCACTGCGCATTATTCAGCGGGGCGATATGCAAGCCGCTGAAATGCAGGGTGCCTGGGCCGGTGAACTAGGCCAGCTGCAATTTTTGCCGATGGGTTATGATCTGCATGCGGTGGATTATGACGGTGATGGGCGCCGTGATTTGATTCGTTCCAAAGCCGATGCGCTGGCTTCGGCGGCTAATTTGCTGCGTCACTATGGCTGGCAGGCCGGGCAGCCTTGGTTGTTGGAAGTCCGTGTGCCGAAGCAAATGAACTGGGGACTTGCTCGGATGGGGAATCGGCTGCCGCTGACGCGCTGGTCTCAAGAGGGTGTGACTGAAATCAATGGACGCCCGCTTAAGCCGGGAGGGGTAGCCGCACTGATTTTGCCGATGGGGCGCAACGGCCCGGCTTTTTTGGCGTTTCCAAACTTTGAGGTGATGCTGAAGTGGAATGAGTCTACGGTTTACTCAACGACTGCCGCTTATCTGGCTACTCGCTTTGCCGGGGCGGGGCCTGTGCGCTCAGGTAACGCTCCGGTGCAGAAACTGTCAATTGCTCAAGTAAAGCAGCTCCAGAGCAAGTTACAGCGGCGCGGTCTGCGCATCACTAAAATAGATGGCATCATTGGGCCGGAAACGCGCGCCGCTGTACGCGCAATACAGGAGCAGCTGCGCTTGCCAGCAGATGGCTATCCTGATATGAACCTATTGGGTCGTATGTGACACACAGCAGTATGAAAATTATACCGGCCCTAATCGTGGGCTTGCTGGTGGTTTGCAGTAGGCCAGCCGCGATGGCAGCAGAGTACATTTACCTCATGGCAGGCCAGTCTAATATGATGGGCCTAGCCAGCACTCAGCATCTATCCGCCGCTTATAAAACCACGCCGCCGAACCTTAAGTTCTTCTACAAAGGTAGCCGCCGTTCGCTTGGGCAAGACGTGCATTTTGGCCCAGAGGTGAGTTTTGCCCACCGGATTGCGCGCGAATTTCCGAATGATCAGCATACGATTATAAAGTTTGCGGCCACCGGCAGCCACATCCGCCAGTGGTTTCCGGGCGAGCCGTTTTATGAGGGCATGCTGCGCCAATTCAGACTGTTTGTGCCGCCAGAAAAGCGCACTGTAGCCGCTATTTTCTGGATGCAAGGTGAGGGTGATGCGTTTAATCGTGAGCGGGCGTCGAGCTATGCCGAGAACCTGACACGTTTCATTGCAAGCCTGAGAACTGAGCTTAATGTGCCAGATGCGCCGTTTATCATGGGTGAGATTAACCCGGTGGGGCGCGATTTTCCTGAGGTGCCGCTAGTCCAACAGCAGCAGCGGCTGGTCAATAATACCGTGCCTAACACCTACTTAATCCCAGAACGCGGCATCAAAAAAATCTATGACAACATCCATTTTAACGCTGACGGTATGGTGGAAATGGGTAAGCGCTATGCTCAGCAGTATCTCGACTGGTTGCAGCAGACGGGTCGATATGATTGAGGCTGAGCCTGATGCGTGCGGCTTTTGCCGGTAAGTCTATAAGCCAGGTGGCAGCGTGCATGATTGGGTATAGACAAGGCGTGTAGTATTTTGCTTTTTCGCCTTATGATGGGTTGAAAGTGACTGTTGGCGAAGATTCTTTGACCACTGGAGAAAAATCTCTTGCAAGTTTACTGCTTATAAATAAGAATTATAGGCTGAACCTGTGGGCTTGAAACAGATTCAACTATCGGTTTTGGCCGCATTATGTGGCTTTAAGTCTCAGAACAATACTAAAAATAACTAAGACATTATTATGATGGTTGTAACCCCCGAACCTCCGGTCATCCGTTTTGGTGAGCGCCTTATCCAATTAGGCAAGATTAAAGCATCTGACTTAGAGCGTGCCTTGAGAGCACAAGCTGAAATTAATCAGCCGCTGGGCAATGTATTGGTACGTTTGGGTATGCTGACCGAACAGGAAGTGGTGGTTGTCCTGTCCCGCCATATCAATAAGCCATTAGCACTGAGCGGAGACTACCCCGAAACAGCGGTTGATGACTTAGATATTTCAATCAACTACATGCGCTCGTCGGAGATGCTCCCCCTGTATGAGCAAGACGGTGAGTTGCATGTCGCCATGTCGGATCCCACCAACGAATTTGCAATTAGTGCGCTACAAATGGCGACCAGTCGCAGCATAAAACCCTATCTGGGGATGCCGTCAGAAATACGGGCTAATATTGAGCGCTTGTACAGCGCTGTTGAGGCCGGCGGCAGTAGCGATGAGTTTGAAATTACCAGTCATAATGATGATGCTGATGATATCGAACACCTCAAAGATATGGCGAGTGAAGCACCTGTTATAAAAATTGTTAACCAAATTATGACCCAGGCGATGAGCATGCGGGCATCAGATATTCATGTCGAGCCGTTTGAGAATCTGCTTAAAGTGCGGTATCGGATTGACGGTGTGATTCATGAAGTGGATTCACCGCCTGCCAATATGACAGCCGCAGTACTATCGCGTATTAAATTGATGGCGCGGTTGAATATTGCTGAGCGACGCCTGCCGCAGGATGGGCGTATTCAGCTTAAAGCGCAGGGCAAGGAAATCGACATGCGGGTCTCCACGGTGCCGACGATGCACGGCGAAAGCGTGGTGATGCGTCTGTTGGATAAGAATAGTGTGAATCTTGATTTAGCCGCACTCGGCTTTTCGCCAGAAAATTTTGAGCGTTTGCAGAATGAGTTGAAAGCCCCGCACGGCGTGGTGCTGGTGACTGGGCCGACTGGCTCTGGTAAAACGACGACGCTTTACTCGGCGCTGACCCAGATGAATACCCCGGAGTGTAAGGTGCTGACGGTGGAAGATCCGGTGGAATATGAGTTGGAGGGTATTAATCAGATTCAGGCTAATCCTAAAATTGGGTTGACGTTTTCAGATGCGTTGCGTTCTATCGTCCGCCAGGATCCCGATATTATTATGATTGGTGAGATGCGTGACGTAGAAACCGCACGGATTGCGGTACAGTCCGCACTGACCGGCCACCTCGTACTTTCTACTTTGCATACCAATGACGCCGCCAGTGCGGTGACGCGCCTCATGGATATGGGAATTGAGGATTATCTGATTACCTCAACCGTTAATGGTGTGCTGGCACAGCGCCTCGTGCGGCGCTTATGTCCGCAGTGCCGTGAGCCTAAGCCCGTGCTGGAGGAGATGGATAAGGAAATTGGGTTACGGCAATACCAGCCGGAAGGCCAGCTGCGCTTGTGGCACGCGCGGGGCTGTAAAGCCTGCGGTCAGACCGGTTATAAAGGCCGAAGTGCGATTCACGAAATGTTAGTGATGAATGATGAGATTCGCAAGCGGGTGCTCCAGCATGCAGATGCCGGTGTGATTCAGCATGAGGCGCGGCGCAATGGTATGCGCACGATGTATGAGGATGGTTTACTAAAAGCTTTACAGGGCGTAACTACGTTAGAAGAAGTGTTGCGCGTTGCTGAGGAAACACCGAATGACGCTGTATAGCTACAAGGCGGTTAATGCGGAGGGCATTGCGCAGGATGGTGTCATAGATGCAGGCAGTGAGGCACAGGTGATCGAGCGCCTGAATGCGCAGGGCTTAATCCCACTACAGGTGTCTAACCGTGCCGGTAAAGGCGGCGCAGATACGGGTGCGGGTAAAAAGATGCGCCGCCCTGGTTTGTTTGGCAGCAGGCAGGTAAGCCAGCCCGATATTATGGCGTTTACGCAGCAGTTGTCTTCCATGCTCAGAGCGGGCTTGCCGCTGGATAAAGCGCTGGGCATTCAGCTGGAAATTATAGAAAGTCCGGCACTGGCCGATATGATTAAGGGCGTGCAGGAAAAAGTGCGGGGGGGGCTACATTTTGCAGATTCGCTAGAAGAAAGCGGTCAATTTTCGCGCTTCTATATCAATATGGTGCGTGCTGGTGAAGCCAGTGGTTCCATTGATGATGCGCTGGGGCGCTTGGTGGAATATATGCTACGCGCCAAAGAGCTGCGTAGCACTGTGGTGTCCGCTCTCATCTACCCCGCGATTCTATTTGTGGTTGCAGTGCTTTCGATTATTGCGCTCCTGCTGTTTGTGGTGCCGCAGTTCGCACAAATGTTCGCCGACATGGGGGCAGAGCTGCCAACGCTTACCAGAGTGGTGATCGCAGCGGGTGCTTTTTTGGAGCAGTATTGGTGGGCCGTGCTGCTTGGTTTTCTAACGGTGCTAGTGCTGATCCAATATGTATTCACTAATGAGACAGCGCGTATGTGGTTAGATCGTTCTATGCTTCGCTGGCCAGTGGTGGGTGACCTGATTGCTAAAGTGGAAATGGCGCGTTTTTCCCGCAGTCTTGGTACGCTGTTAAATAACGGAGTGCCGCTGCTTGGTTCGCTGCAAATTGTAAAAAATACCATGAGTAACCGGATAATGGCGAAATCAGTAGGGGAAGCCGCTGATAGCCTCAAGCAGGGTGAAAGCCTGACCCGTACCCTGTTGGGTAAAAAAGTATTTCCTCCTTATGCGTTGCATATGCTGCGGGTGGGCGAGGAAACCGGTCGCATGGAAGAGCTGCTACATGATGTGGCGGTCATCTATGACGACGAAGTGAAAACGTCAGTACGCCAGATGCTGGCATTAATGGAGCCGCTGTTAATCTGTTTGATGGCCGTGGCGATTCTGGCCATTCTGTTTGCTGTTCTGATCCCGATGATGAGCATGGGTGATCTGGTGCAGTAAGCGGTATGATAATGAAAGACCAACACCTATTGGTCGCTATACAATAAAAATAACAACAACTAAAAAAGAGCTAACAATAATTAAAAATAATAAGGAGCTTATGATGTTGCAATTTAAACGGTCACGGAAACGAAAGCACCCCGGCTTTAGTTTGATCGAACTTATGATTGTGCTGGTAATTCTGGGTCTGATTGCTGGGATTGTTGGCCCACAGGCCATGAAATACCTGGGTAAAGGTAAGAGCCAGTCGGCCAAGGTGCAGATTGAAAATATTAGTGCGGCACTGGACATGTACCGGTTAGAAGTGGGGAGCTACCCCAATTCATCACAGGGGCTGAAGGCCCTGATTGCCTCACCGTCTGGTGCGCGTGGCTGGAATGGCCCGTATCTCAAAAAGGGAGAGGTGCCGCTCGACCCGTGGAATAATGAATATCAATATAAACGTCCAGGGGGCTCTGGCCAGCCTTACGACCTTGTCTCGCTAGGCGCGGATGCAGCGGCAGGCGGTGAAGGCGAAGATGCTGATATTTCACTTTGGAAAAAATAAAAGTTAAGCCGATGTTATGCAGCGCATGAAAAAGACGGCGATAACGCATGAATGCCTGGCAATAGCCAGGCATTCATGCAGGTGCTTAGCCGGTAACCAACTACAGTTAAACACAGCGCCCAAATCAACGCTGCGGGGCTTTAGCTTGCTGGAAGTGTTGTTAGTCCTAGTGCTTGCTGGGATCTTAATGGGCGTGGTGGCGACTTCGCTGAGCGATGGCCCGGTGCTGCGTAAGTCAGCGCGAGACGTTGCGGTGAGTTTGCGTCACGCGCGTAGTATCGCTATTTTGCAGCAAAAACCCGTGGTCTGGTCGATGGACGTTGAGTCCAAGACATTTTGGATGCAGGGCGCTCAGCGACATGAGAAACGAGTTTTGCATCGCGCCATTAGCGCGAAAGTTAATACGGCGTCTTCAGAGGTTGCGTCCTCCAGTCAGGGCAATATCCGCTTTTTCCCAGACGGCAGCTCGACCGGTGGTTCTGTTGAACTAAAGATGCGGGAGCAGACTTACGCCGTGAACGTGGAATGGATCAGTGGCCGTGTCAGCACCTTATAAAGCTAGCAGCGGACAATATGGCTCAAAGATGCGGGCAAAAAGGCGGCGTGCGCCTGCACAAGGCTTTTCCATATTAGAAATCTTAATCGCTTTTGTGGTGATGGCGATGGTGGTTGGGAGTTTACTGCGTTTATTTGGCACGGCTATCCATAATGTAGCCTTGGCAGAAGAATATAGTTTTGCCGTGCAGGTCGCTGAATCACGGCTGCAAACGGTGGGCACTGCAATTGCGGTAGAAAAGGGCAGTATCAACGGTGAGGAGCAGGCCACAGGTTATCAATGGGTCGTGACTATGGAGCCGCTGGAACTTGAGGCAGAAACGGAAGAGAGTTTTTCTCTGTCTATACAGGCTTATCAGGTCGATGTCACGGTCAGCTGGGACAGCGCGGGTAAAAAACGTCAGTTCGTGCTGTCGTCGCTGCGTTTTGGAGAGCAGATATGAGTGTCTCTACGCAGGGCTGTGCTCACTCTGGCGCTCAGCGCGGTGTTCGTTGTCAGCAGAGTCAACAGAAACGAACCCAGCAGGGCTTTTCTTTACTGGAGATGCTGCTTGCCTTCTCGATGCTGTCGCTCTTGTTTCTTGCCTTGTTCTCTAGCTTTAATGCGCTGGGGAGGGGTTGGGATGCTGCCGATAAAAGAATGTTAAAAACCGAGGATATTCGCCTGATTAGCGAGTTCTTGCGCACGCAGCTCAGTCAGGCGATGGTGGTGAAAATTCAGGGTGATGAGGAAGACTCCCAGGTTTATGCCTTTGAAGGGGAAGAAGATGTGGTGCGGTATGCCGCGCCGCTCCAACCCTTACAAAAAAGCGGCGGGGTGTACCTAATTGAGCTTGCTGTGGGGAGCGATGCTAAAGGTAAGAAGCTGGAAATGCGTTATGCGCCCTATCGTCCTGATCTGAGTTGGGATGATGCTTTCGATGCGGTAGAACCCGTATTGGTTTATGGGGGGCTAGAGGCGGTGGCGTTTGAGTATTTTGCGGCGGAGACGGTTGAGGATGACCCGGTGTGGGTTAACGAATGGACTGAGCATGCCGCTTATCCGCTGTTGTTTAAGTTGGAGCTGGAAGATAAGGATGGACGGATATGGCCTGAGCTGGTTGTCGATTTGCCGCAGGTGGATGAATATATAGGTGGTGGTCGTGTGCCGGGTTAAGCTAGATTTACAGCTAGGTGTGCTAAGTAGACAAAGGTGTGTGGGCGTTGCCTGCCAGCGTGGCGTGGCGATGATCATGGTGCTGTGGATGATTGTTGTGCTGATGGGGATGATGGCGACGCTGTTGTATGCGGTTAAGACGGAAACACAGATGGTGAGTTACTCCCGTGAAAATGCGCAGGCCCGTGCCTTCGCCGAGGCAGCGACGCATTATGCGGTGATGCAATTATTTTTGCCGCCTGATGAACGTAAGCTGCGGGTTGGGGGTGCCGCCGCAGTCTGGCAATATATGGGCCATGACATGGTGATTCGGGTAGTGGGCGAAAACGGTCTGGTGGACATCAATCAGGCGGGCCGTCCGCTGTTAAAGCGGGTGCTAGCACAGGTCGGTGTTGTTGAGCAGGATGCTGATATTATACTGGATCGCATTGAGGATTTTCGTGACCCCGATGATCTCAAACATCTAAATGGTGCGGAAGATGCGGATTATGAAGCGGAAGGCTTGTTCTATGGGGCCAAAGATGCACCGTTTGAACGTATCGAGGAGCTACAGCAGGTGCTGGGTATGACCGCCGTGCTGTATAAGGCCTTGTCACGCTATTTGTCAGTTAACTCGGCGAGTAAAGGTATCAACCCGATGCTAGCCCCGCGTCAAATCCTTATGCTGTTGGCTGATGGTGATGAAACACTGGTGAATAACTATATGGTGATGCGGGAGGAGTCTGAGGGAGCTTGGGTGCAGCCGCCTTTTGGGGGGGATTTCCTTGATCATACCCAGCAGCCGCTCTACCGTGTGCAAATTAAAGTTAAGTCAGTCGATGGTCAGCATGAGTATTTTGAAGAGCGTGCGCTGCGCCTGCTGCCGGGACGTATACCGCCGTTTATGACTTATTTTCGGACACGCGAGCCGAGTGCCAGGCAGTTTGAATAGAGGTTCCGAGCTGTGCAAATTCTTTAGCGCGTGCGCTGCCTCGACGCCAGGCAAGGCCAATCTGGCGGAAACTGTTTTCATGGGTTGGCCATAATTTGACTGCGGTGCCGGTGAGCAGTGACGAATGTTTTACCATGGCTGGTAGGTATGAAATGCCTAAGTCGGCATCTACCATTTGAGCCAGTGTGAGCACGCTGCTGGCGGAAAAGCGGCTGATTTTATCTACATTGGTGGACAGCTGGCAGGCTGATAGTGTGTGGTCGCGCAGGCAGTGGCCGTCTTCCAGCAGCAGAATACTTTCTGGTTGCAGCGCGTCGAGCGCGTATTTCTTGGGATTGACCAGCTGTGAGTCCGATCGACAAGCCAGATAGAAATGATCTTTGAACAGCGTCTGTGATTCAACGTTACGCAGTGCATAGGGTAGGGCGAGCATGATTAAATCCAGTTCGCCGTCCATGAGTTTTTGATAAATACGCTGGGTAATATCTTCCGTCAGGAATAGCTTGAGCTGCGGAAATTCCCGACGCAGCTGCGGCATAATACAGGGCAATAGGAAGGGGGCGATGGTTGGAATAACGCCGATGTGCAGCTCCCCCGTCAGCGGTTGCTGGTTGCTGCGCGCTAACTCCACTAATCCTTCAATGTCACGCAGGCAGCGCCGCGCTTCAGCCGCAATCTGTCGGCCAGAATGAGTGACGGTGACATTCTTATTCGTGCGGTCTACTAGCTGAACTTCTAGCGTTGATTCGAGTTCTCGGATGGCTGTGCTGAAAGCAGATTGTGATACAAAACAGGCTTCTGCCGCCTTGCCAAAATGTTGGTAGCTCTCGAGTGCTACAAAGTAGCGCAGTTGTTTAACCGTAGGTAAGTTCATTGCTCGACCCGCTAATTATGCGCCGCGTGATGACGCTGCTGATAAAGCGGCCCGCCTGGATAGGGCGCAAACCCTGCGCCAAAAATAATACCGGCGTCAATCACATCTGGACTGTCCAGCAGACCTTCTTCCAGGCAGATGGCGGCCTCCTCACAAATTTGGCCAACCAGTTTTTCTTGAAGTGCCTGTTCACTTCCATTCCATTCGATTCGTTCTTTTTTTAAGCGATTCCCGTTACGATAACGATAAAAACCACTACCGCTTTTGATACCCCATTGCTGCGCGCTGACTTTCTCACGCAGGCTATAAGGTATCTCAATATTGCGCTGTGCCTTTTGCAGGGCTTCTGCCAAACGCAGGCAGTAATCCAAACCCAAGCGGTCGGCCAGTTCCAGCGGCCCCACTGGCATGCCGCAATTATGCCCGGCGCGGTCAATATAGGCGTGTGGTACACCCTGCTGGTGCAGGCGAATACCCTGAAAGACATACTGTAACAAGGTGCGGTTAACCAGCTGGCCGGGACTGCTGCGCGTGGTTAGCGTCATATCGCCACACTGTCGCAGCCAGCGCTGAACGCTGTTATACAGCGCGTGGTCAGTCTTATGGTTGAGCGCGATTTCAACCAGCTTGATGCCCTCCGGTACGGCGCTGTGGCAGAAATGCAGGCCAATTAAGCGCTGTGGATTCAGCAGCGCCGCAGCAATAGTGTCCAAGGCGTGCGTGTTTTGATGTGTCGCTAAGATCGCATCAGGGCTAGCTTTTTCTTCCAGTTCCGCAAACAGTTCTTGGCTATCTGCCAGATTTAAGTCCTCAAGCACCAGAATTAAATCAGCAGTGGCCAAATGTTGTCCCTTTGGGTCGTAGAACAGCTGGTTGAGCATGCTGTTTAGCTGGCTTTCTGAGACGTTACCCTGATCAGCTAGCGTCTGTTTAACAGCGGGCACCAGCTGCTTCAGCTCATCACCGTCACTACGCAAATGATTGCATAATGTTACGTTTACGCCCCAGGGTAACATGTGGGCTATTAATCTGCATGCTGTTTCGCCAGAGCCAATGAGGCAAACCTGTTGCAAGGTGTGTTCAGGCCGATTGAAATCAGTGTGGCGAAGTTGCTGGCTGAGCTGGGCTAGTCTGTTGAGGTGGGTTGCCTGTTGAGTTTGACTTAAGTGTTGCGTTGAACGCTGGTAGGCTTGCTGTGCAGGCACGGTGTCATTCAGACCATATTTTTCCCACAAGCCCAGCAGAGCATAGGGTGCTGGATAGTGCTCCGGTCTGCCAATGCGTTGCACTTTATCATGTAACGTTAAACTCAGCGGTTTGCGCAGTGGGGCCAGAGTGCACAGGCGCTGGCCGAAACCTGCGCGCCGTATTGTGGGCCTACGGGTGAGGAAGTCAATGGCAGTGGCGCTAAGCTCGGCCTGGGCGACGCAGGCATCAATCAAACCCTGGCTTAAGGCGTGAGCGGGAGAAAGTGGGCGGCTGCTAAGCAAATAGTCCATAGCGGTTGCTGCGCCCATGCGCCGCACCGCTTGTTGGGTACTGAGTCTATTAGGGTGCAGGCCGTGGCTTATTTCTTTAAAAGCCAGCTGCATTGCACGGTCATCGCAGCTAATACAATAGGTGGCCGCCAGCGCCAGTGACATTTCGGTGATGTCGACGGAGTGCGTTAATAAAACGATGGAGGGGGTCTCCAGTCCCTGTAGCTGCTGTCCGACCGTTTGCGCCAGCTCAATCACCGCAGCTAGCTGTTGCAGTGAATCAGGCTGTGCGGCGGTGAAGGGTCTTTGCGGTGGCGCGTTGCTTGCGGGCTGCGGGACGATAATAATGCCATTCGGCAGCGCACTTTCCGTTGCGGCGGACAAAGCGGTGCTGAGTTCTTTAAGAAGCAAGACCGTTTCCGGCCGCAAACTGTTCTGTGTCCGTAGGGTAAGCCACAGACGCTTGTCTGGGTCATGTTCAACCGTTAAATGCTGAAAATCGCTCATACGTGATTTGATGCCTGATACCCGCAATAACCAAAGGTAACTGTCGCCTCAGTCTTTTCTGGTGATCACTTTATATCAGTAGTTTTGAAGCCCCCTACGCACATTATTGATGTCACATCGCTGTGAAATTATGGCGCAGCCCCTAATAGCAAAAAGCTAATTAATCTAATTTTACGGATGATATTAACGGAAAATGCTTAAGCTGTAAGTAAGCAAGCGCAAAATAGCTAAAAAAAGTCGATTAACCGCGCGATTTTACCGCAGGGTTAGAGATGCCGTGGGGTGCACGCTGTGCCCATGTGTTTATGTCAATGCAGGCAATTGTTACTAATTTTGATGATTGCTGTGGTTCATAGCTTGAATTTCCTAAATTAAACCCTATTTCTTTCAGGCGATAAAGAGCTTGTGCTGCCAGTTAGGTGCGGCAAGTCTCGATTGACGCTTAGGTAATAACGACGTGAAACTGAATTTTTGGAGATCGAAGATGAACTCGCCAACAGAAAAAGATACCCCGGAAGCACAGGATAAAGCGGCCGCAGAAGTACATGAGGACGTACAGCAGACTGAAGCAGAGGACGCATCAGTTACAGCGGAGCCTACAGCAAAGTCGGCTGCGCATGAGTCTGATGCCGGGGCTGATGTGGCGAATGATGTTGAGGCGGCTGAGCTGGATGTGGAGCAGTTGCAGCAGGCGCTAGTCGCGGCGCAGGCTAAAGCCGAAGAAAATTGGGAGCGTTCGCTACGGCTACAGGCTGATATGGATAATCAGCGTCGCCGTTTTGAAAAACAGGTCGAGGATGCGCACAAGTTTTCAGTACAGCGCTTCGCTGAAAGCTTATTGCCGGTAATTGACAGCTTGGAAATGGGTATGCAAGCCGAGGGCAGCGTGGAAAAGATCCGTGAGGGTATGGACTTAACGCTTAAGCAATTCCAAACGACGCTGGAAAAATTCAAACTGGAAGCCGTGGGTGAGGTGGGTGAGCAGTTTAACCCCGAACTGCATCAGGCCGTAGGCATGCAGCCCAGCCCTGAGCATGAAAATAATACGGTGCTGAATGTTATGCAAAAGGGCTACACCCTGAGTGGGCGCACGATTCGTCCGGCGATGGTTATGGTTTGTAAGAATTAATACGGTTTGGGTGCCGCCTGATCTGCCTGAGGGGTGAAAATTCTCATGGCGATTGCTTGAAAAGGCGTAAATAACCCCAACAAATAATGCTAATTGCAAAGGGCTCTGGTGTAACAGGGCGACTTAGACAGAAACACAGCTAAAACAGATTTTTGGAGAAAAGTAATGGGAAAAATCATTGGTATTGACTTGGGTACCACCAACTCCTGCGTTGCAGTGATGGATGGCGATAAACCAAGAGTTATTGAAAATTCTGAAGGTGATCGTACTACCCCGTCGGTGGTGGCGTTTATGGAAGAAGAGGTCTTGGTCGGGCAGACCGCTAAGCGTCAGGCCGTCACAAACCCTGAAAACACCCTGTACGCGATTAAGCGTCTGATTGGGCGGCGTTTTCAGGAAGATGCCGTGCAGAAAGACATTAAGTTAGTGCCGTATAATATCGTTGAAGCCGATAATGGCGATGCCTGGGTCGAGGCGCGCGGTAAAAAAATGGCACCGCCTGAAGTCTCGGCACGGGTGCTGATGAAAATGAAAAAGACGGCTGAAGATTACCTTGGACAGGAGGTGACTGAGGCGGTTGTAACCGTGCCTGCCTATTTCAATGATTCACAGCGGCAAGCGACGAAAGACGCCGGTAAAATCGCCGGATTAGATGTCAAGCGTATTATCAATGAGCCGACCGCCGCCGCGCTGGCCTACGGTATGGACAAGTCCCACGGCGACAAGAAAATCGTCGTGTATGACCTCGGTGGGGGTACGTTCGATGTGTCTATCATTGAAATTGCTGATGTCGATGGGGATATGCAGTTTGAGGTGTTGTCCACTAACGGCGATACCTTCCTCGGCGGCGAAGATTTTGATATGCGTATGATCGACTATTTGGTCGATGAATTTCGTAAGTCTGATGGTGTCGACCTGAAGGGTGATCCGCTGGCTATGCAGCGGCTGAAAGACGCGGCTGAAAAGGCGAAGATTGAGCTGTCTACTGCGCAGCAGACGGACGTTAACCTGCCTTATGTGACTGCTGATGCGTCTGGGCCCAAGCACATGAACATTAAAGTGACCCGCGCTAAGCTGGAATCACTGGTGGATGATCTCGTTAGTCGCACAATTGAGCCGTGTAAAGTGGCGCTAAAAGATGCCGGCATGAGCGCGGCTGAAATTGATGATGTGATTTTGGTCGGTGGTCAGACCCGGATGCCGAAGGTGCAGGAAGCGGTGCAGCACTTTTTTGGCAAGGAACCACGGCGTGATGTGAATCCTGATGAAGCGGTGGCGGTTGGCGCTGCGATTCAGGGCGGCGTTTTGGGTGGTGGCGTGACTGACGTACTGCTGCTGGATGTTACCCCGCTATCACTGGGTATTGAGACCATGGGCGGTGTTTCCACTAAGCTGATTAATAAGAACACCACTATTCCCACCAAGGAATCACAGGTGTTCTCAACGGCAGATGACAACCAGACCGCCGTCACCGTGCATGTGCTCCAGGGTGAGCGCGAAATGGCGCGGGACAATAAGTCGCTGGGCCGCTTTGATTTGAGTGATATTCCGCCTGCACAGCGGGGCGTGCCGCAAATCGAGGTGACGTTTGATATTGATGCCAACGGTATCCTTAACGTCTCGGCGAAAGATAAAGCCACCGGTAAGGAGCAGTCGATTGTGATTAAAGCGTCCTCCGGTTTATCGGATGATGAAGTTGAGCGCATGGTGAAGGATGCTGAGGCACACGCGGAAGAAGATAAGAAGCAGCGTGAGCTGGTGGATACACGCAATCAGGCCGATTCGATGATTCATGCGACCGAAAAATCACTGAAAGACTATGGTGACAAGGTCGATGCTGCAGAGCGCGGCAATATTGAAAACTTGATCAGTGAGTTGAAAGAGGCACTGAAGGGTGACAATAAGGACGTGATGGAGCGCAAGAGTGAAGCGCTGGCGGAAGCATCAAGCCAGCTGATGCAGAAAATGGCAGGCGCGGGCGCCGGGCCAGAAGCGGCGGCGGGTGCAGCCGGTGCGGCGGGCGCTGATGCGGCTAAGCCAGCCGATGACGACATTGTTGACGCTGAGTTTGAAGAAGTTGATGCAAATAACGACGACAAGAAACCGTCGTAAGCCTAAGCGGGTAGGGCGGCTTTTGAGTCTAATACCCGCAGTAAACCGATACGGTAGCTTAGTAAAAGTGGGCCGTTAAATACGGGCGCGGTAGATCTCAACAGTCTATCGCGCCCGCTTGTGTTGTTGCTGATAGGTTCTGTCAGCATATTTACAGCGCGTGCAGCGCTGCTTTTATCGAGCAATCTGGGTAGTGTGATTTATGTCTAAACGGGATTATTACGAGGTTTTGGGCGTTGAGAAGAACGCCAGTGAGGCGGATCTGAAGAAGTCCTTTCGGCGTTTGGCGATGAAGCACCATCCTGATCGTAATCCTGATGATGCAGCGGCAGAAGCTAAATTCAAGGAAGCCAAAGAAGCCTACGAAGTGCTGGGCGATGCTAATAAGCGTGCGGCTTATGACCAGTTCGGCCATGCTGGCGTTGAGAAGACGGCAGGCGGTGGTGGCCCTGGAGGGCAGGGCTTTGGCGACATTTTTGAAGATATTTTCGGCGATATCTTTGGGGGTGCCGGTGGGCGGCGCGGTGGCGGTAATCGCGCCTATCGCGGCAGTGATCTGCAATATAATCTTGAGCTATCGCTGGAAGATGCCGTGTTCGGTACCGAAGTTGATATTCGCGTGCCGTCGATGCAGAGCTGTGGCGCTTGTAACGGCAACGGTGCAAAGAAAGGCTCTTCCCCGACCACCTGCCAGACCTGTCGTGGTCAGGGTCAGGTACGTCTGCAACAGGGTTTTTTCTCGGTGCAACAGACCTGCCCGCAGTGCCATGGTCAGGGTAAAATCATTGCTGACCCCTGTGATGAATGTCAGGGTCAGGGCCGGGTAGAAGAGCATAAAACCCTATCAGTACGCATCCCAATGGGAGTGGATACCGGTGATCGCATTCGCTTGGGCGGGGAAGGCGAAGTCGGCCTGAACGGTGGCCCGGCAGGCGATTTGTATGTACAGGTACACGTTAAAGAGCATGAATTGTTCACCCGTGATGGCGACAACCTGTATTGCGATGTGCCGATTCGTTTTACCACGGCGACGCTGGGTGGTGAAATTGAGGTGCCGACGCTAGAGGGCAAAGTGACGCTTAAAGTCCCGGCTGAAACACAAAGCGGTAAGAAATTTCGCCTGCGCAATAAAGGCGTGAAATCAGTGCGCAGCGCCAGTGTGGGTGATTTGATTTGTACGGTAGTGTTAGAGACGCCGGTTAATTTAACAGCACGCCAGCGTGAACTATTAACAGAACTGGATGCCTCTATGGAAGAGGGCGGTAAGCGTCATAGCCCGCGTGAGCATGGCTGGCTGGATAAGGCGAAGGGCTTCTTTGATGATGTTAAGCATGATTTGTTTGGCGATAAGGATTAACGGCGCATGATTAATATTGCAGTGGTAGGCGCTTCGGGCCGCATGGGTCGAACCCTGATTGAAGCCAGTCATGAGGATGATGGGTTGATGCTGACGGTAGCAACCGAGCGTCCAGGGAGCGCGTTATTAAATACGGATTCTGGGGCCTTGGCGGGTGTGGGTGACAATGGTGTGCTGCTAACACCTTCGCTCGATGCGGCTGCGGCTGATTTTGACGTGCTGATTGATTTTACCCGCCCAGAGGCCACGCTCCAGCACTTGGATTGGTGCGTGCAGCATAATAAAAAAATAGTCATTGGCACTACCGGTTTTGACGATTCCGGTAAGGCCGCGTTACAGGTGGCGGCACAGAAAACCGGCGTGGTGTTTGCACCAAATTTTAGTGTGGGAGTGAATTTAACGCTGAAACTATTGGAGATGGCGGCGCAGGTTTTGGGTGATAGCGTCGATATCGAAGTGATTGAAGCGCATCACCGCCATAAGGTGGACGCACCCTCTGGGACGGCGCTGCGCATGGGTGAGGTCATTGCGGAGACGCTGGGGCGTGACTTGAAGACTTGTGCGGTCTACGGGCGTGAAGGTCATACCGGTGAGCGTGACCGTAAAACCATCGGCTTTGAGACCATCCGTGCCGGTGATATTGTGGGTGAGCATACCGTGCTGTTTGCGGATATAGGTGAACGGATTGAGATCACGCATAAGGCGTCGAGCCGAATGACCTTTGCTAAGGGTGCGCTGCGCGCTGCGCACTGGCTTAGTTCACAGCCAGCCGGACTGTATGATATGGCTGATGTGCTGGCGCTAGATTAATTAGCGTCATGGCGAAGCAATACAGCGACCCTTCTTTCTGGGAAAAGCTTAAGCAGTACGCGCGTGTTGCCGGGCGTGAGGTGGTGGAAACGGCGCTTAAGCTTTACTATTGCATGCAAGACGCAGACACGCCGCGCTGGGCGAAAACCGTGATTGGTGGTTCGTTGCTGTATTTCATTGTGCCCGTTGATTCCGTGCCAGATTTTCTGCCGGGCGGCTACGTTGATGATCTTGGGGCGTTATCGAGTGCCGTGCTGACGGTGGCAAGCCATATTAAAGATGAGCATGTGGCGCAGGCTCGGGCCAAAATGGCACAGTGGTTTGGTGCACCAGCGCCGGAGCAAGTTGAGGTGAGCGCTGCACAGCCGCCACGGCTGGAAGAGAAGCCCACCTCAGATTCAGAGTAAGCGCCACCGCACCGTCATCGGTTGACGGTGTGTGGAGGTCAGACCCATGTTTGTTCATCTCAAAGGCGTGTTAAGCACGCCGCAAATACAGCAGGTACGGGCTTTAATGGCGGACGCAAGCTTCGTCGATGGCCGCTTGTCTGCCGGGAAAGAAGCCGCAGCCGTCAAGCACAATGAGGAGCTGGCGGCTGATAATCCGCTGCGTCGCCAGCTGGATAATATCGTGATGTCTGCCCTATTGCAGCATGTTGAGTATCAGGCGTTTGCGCTCCCCTTGAAGCTGGCGACCGCGTTTTATGTGCGTTATCAGCCGGGCATGGGCTATGGTTTTCACGTTGATGATCCGGTGATGGGCCCCATGGCCGGTCGCTATCGCAGTGATATATCGACCACGGTGTTTCTGAATGCGCCGGAGGCGTATGAGGGGGGTGAGCTGGTGCTGCGGACACCGCTGGGCGAGACGGTGGTTAAAGGTGAGGCCGGAGACGCGCTGGTTTATGCCTCAGGTTTATGGCATCAGGTGAATCCGGTGCGCAGCGGGGTCAGGTTGGCGGCGGTGACTTGGGCGCAGAGCCTAGTGAAGCGTGCGGATCAGCGCGCCTTACTCTGGGAACTGGCGCAGGCGCGTACCGGTGTCATGGCGCAATTGCCGCAGTCGGATGAGGCCGCGCGGCTGGGGATGACCTATGCTAATTTGCTGCGAATGTGGAGTGAAGTTTAGGCTTTTGTGTACCTCACGCTAGATCAGCACCAATGCCCTGTTCCAGTGCAATCACCGCCGCATTAATGCGGGTTTCCGCTTTAAGCTTGCTCAGAATCGCTTTGACATGAATTTTTACCGTGCCTTCGGTTAGCCCCATTTCGCGCGCAATGAGTTTGTTATTTAAGCCTTGGGTTAAATACGTCAGCGTTTCGTACTCGCGTGGGGTGAGCGTGGCGATTAAATCAGCCGCTGTGTTCTGTCCTGGCGGTTCTGATTGCTGCTGTTGGAAACGGTTAAGGCGCGGGGCTAATTCAGGGGGAACAACCACTTTGCCGCGCAGTATGTCCTTTAGAGCGGCTAATAGTTCATCCGGCTGGATATGGCGCGCTAAGTAGCCGTGTGCACCGGCCTGTAACAGCCGGTCTAATTGACGATCGTTAGTATACCAGTCCAATAAGGCGATTTTTGTAGCAACCTGTTGTGCAAGCAGCTGGGTTAACAAAGCCAGCCCGCCGCCGTTTGAACCCGAGATATTAATGTCGAGCAGAATGATTTGGGGCGTTAGCTGTGCGGCCAGCCTAAGGCCGGCAGCGGAATGATGCGCTGTCGCAACTGTCCAGTTATGTGCCTGCAATAGTTGTTGCAGGCCGTGCTGAAAAATTGGGTTGCCATCAATTAATAGAACGTCGGTGTGCATCGCGATACCTGCCGGTAGCATTGTGGTTATTGTGCGTTAAGCCGCCATCTTAATCGTTAGCCGCTGATCAAGCTGCGCCATCACTTTGGCCTTATTCAGTGGTACGCCCATTGCCTCTAGCGCATCACCAAACCGACTGATGATCTCGGTGATTGCCGTGTTATTTAGTTGGTTGAGAATGCCGATCCTTATCTGTACTGGTGCGGACAGCGTGGGCCAAATACCAAAGCCTTCAGCCCGGCAGCGTTTTACTAGCTCCTGTTCACGTCCGGCAAAGTCTGCGGGCAGATTAAGCACCACTAGGCTGCTCATATTAGAGGTGACTTTGCAGCCCATGGTCTCAACTGCCTCACGCAGCACGTATTCATAGAAGCAATAATCCGCCGCTTTCTGCGCGCGGCCGTAGTTCAGCAGAATACGCAGTGCCTCATGGAAGGCGGCTATGGCATAGCCGGAATGGGTACGGTGGTACACCGCTGTATCGCTATCCTGGCCGTCTATAATGCCCCAGTGGCGTGCTTCGAGTATTGGGTGGTGTACGTAGCTGTAGCAGCCACTGGCCTTGAGAGAGGCGATATACTGAGCAGTGAAGCTGACGGGTGCGTAGGTTAGCGGCAGGCAGAGCACGCCTTTTTGTGGGCAGGAGGCCCAGGCCGCCACGCCGGGATAATCGTCGATAGCGAAGTCGGCGACACCGAGAGATGATACCGCATCAACTAATCCCATAACGCCGTGCTGTTCACAGGCGCGGGAGAAGCCCTCGATGTCATTAATGCGACCAGAGCCTGTTTCCCAATGCGTCATAATGGCCCATTTGGGCTGATGCTCCGCCAGGGCTGCCTCAATCACAGCGCCAGTGACCGACTCGCCGTGTGCAACGTTGATTGTGATCACGTTTGCGGGCTTAGGATTATCCGGGCTGGCGGCGAGGTCAGCGCGCGAAGAGGCGCGCATTCTAATCGCTAGATCGTCGATGCCGCTGAAGGTGCCGTTGACAAATGCCACAACCTTATCGCCGGGCAGCACCGCGCTCATCATACAATCAATGCCGCTCCAACCGGTGCCGCCGACCCCGAACGTGTAGGTGTTTTGCGTGCCGAACAGTTCACGCAGCATAAATTTCGCTTCGCGCATACCGCGCAGCACATCAGCCTGCATATGATCGGCCACGCCGCAGCGTGTGAAGCTGGCGAGTACCTGTGGGTCGGTATTGCCTGGCCCTGGCCCGGCGGCTAACGTATTGGGAATTTCCAGTGTGTCAAACATGGCATCTACCTGAATTTTTAGTAAAAGATTGCCCTGCATTTTCCGCCGTGAGTGGCAATGCTCTGATCTTTCAACCTTAAGCAGGATAGGATTGAGGGGCTATAACCCTTTAGTAGTAAATGACTTGATTGAAATAATTAGCGTCTTATTCAAGAAAAAATAACATGATTTTCGTGTTTTAGCCGTTGGGTAAGTGCGCGATAACGTCCGTTCGCGGGTGGCTGATTGTGCAAAGTTGTTAATCTTATCTGCCTTAAGGGATAGTGATGCGTAATGCAGCGCCGGGTTTTGTGGGGGGAGGCGGTATACCCCTTTAGTCAGGTGTAGTAGAGTGAGTGCACAATAATTTACGAAAAACTGCTTAGGAGGCTTTCATGGGGATTTTTCCCGATTTGGCGGTGTGGCAGCTGATTATTATTACACTAGTGCTGACCCATATCACCATTGTTGCCGTGACCGTGTTTTTGCATCGTGCTCAGGCGCACCGGGCGGTGCAGCTTGCTCCCGCTCCCGCTCATTTTTTCCGTTTCTGGCTTTGGCTGACGACGGGTATGGTGACGCGGGAATGGGTCGCGATTCACCGTAAGCATCACGCGAAATGCGAGACGGCGGAGGATCCGCACAGCCCACAGTTTAAGGGGATTCATACTGTCCTGTGGAAAGGTGCGTTGCTCTATCGCCGCGAGGCGCTGAATGCAGAGACGCTGGCACGTTTTGGCAAAAATACCCCGGATGATTGGATGGAGCGCACGCTGTATTCCAAATATCCCAGCTATGGTGTTTTGCTGATGCTGGCGCTGAATCTAGTGCTGTTTGGTTGGGCTGGGGTATGCATGTGGTTGGTGCAGATGGTATGGATTCCATTCTGGGCGGCGGGTGTTATTAATGGCCTTGCCCATTTTTGGGGCTACCGTAATTGGAGTACGCCAGATGCTTCGACGAACATCTCGCCGCTGGGAATTTTGATTGGCGGCGAAGAGCTGCATAATAATCATCATGCTTTTGCTATTTCTGCCCGCTTCTCGAATCAATGGTATGAGTTTGATATTGGCTGGATGTACATTCGCTTACTGGAGCGGCTGGGTCAGGCCCGCGTATTACAGCTGGCACCACGGATTAAGGTTAATAAAGCCAAGCGGGTTGTGGATTTAGAAACGATGCGCACCGTCTTCGGTAATCGGATTCAGGTGCTGTCTAATTTTGCCCATCAGGTGACGACGCCGGTGGTTAAAGCCGAGCTGTGCCATTCGGCTAATCCATGCCGCAAAACCTCTCGGCTGGCCCAGCGCTTATTGAATAGCAGTCAGGTGCTGGACACTGCGGGCCGCGCTAATCTACAGCAAATTCTTCAAGAAAATCAGGTGCTGGAAACGGTTTATCAGTATCAGCAGCGTTTGCATGCGCTGTGGGAAAGCCGGGCAGCGACACAGGAAGCCAAACTAGTTGCCGTACAGGAATGGATCAGTAATGCCGAGCAGACCGGGATTGCGGCGCTGGAGCAGTTCGCGGGTCGCCTGCGTGGTTATTCTTTGGCCTGACACGCAAGTAACCCTCCAGAGGCCGCTAAACCAGCGGCTGATGGGAGTGATTATGCTGTACTTTACGCCGCTTGCCCTTGTAGCATCAACAGGCGAAAAAAAACCGGGCCATCTGACCCGGTAATAACGAGGTGAAGTTATAGGGTGTGGTGGCAGGGCCGTGGGCGGTGTTTTAATCCGCCGTGCACTTATTGCCTCGCTTACCATGGCGTTTGCCATGTCGGCCCTTGCGGCCTTGATGCCGCTCACTCATTTGGGCGAACTGGGTCGCCTGCTCTGGCGTGAGTAGTGCGGTAATATCAGCCTGGCTCTGGGTGCGCATGGCACGCATTTGTGCGCCTTGCTGGTTCAGAATGGCTTTGACCTGCGCTGCCTGAGTGTCGTTTAATTGCAGTGCGCGAGTCATATGCTCGACGCGCCGCTGTAGGCGTTTTTCCATCCGGGCGCTGCGCTTCTCTTCTTTGCTCATTCCGGCCTGATTTAGAATCATGGCGATACGCTTGGCCTGTTGCTCATCCAAATTAAATTCACTTTTAATCTGGTCAACACGGGACTGTACGGTAGTGTCGTTAGCGCTGACGCTGCCGACGCTACAGGCACCTAGCATAATGAGGGTGAAGAGTGTCTTTTTCAGCGTAGTATGTAGCGGTTTATTCATGATGTTGTCTCCTTGTTTTTTGTGATACCTTCAGGCAGCTAGGCAAAATTGTTTGGCGTTCGCTGTGTGCTGTCAGTGGGTATAAGCCTAATGCTTTAATGAGCAGTAACTGTGCGCGAAATGTGTAAACAATAGGGAATGTTGCGGATGGGTGGCGGTTGCTGCTAAGGGTTGGCTGTTACGCCTCAAATTTATACCCAACGGAATAAACGGAGTGAATTAGCTCCTGCTGCGGTGCGAGCAGGTGGATTTTCTTACGCAGTTTTTTAATGTGGCTGTCGATCGTGCGGTCACTGACAATGCGGTTGTCGGGGTAGACGCGCTCCATCAGCTGTTGGCGACTAAAAATGCGGCCCGGCTGAGCATGCAGTGCATCCAGCAAATCAAATTCGACGCGGGTCAGGCTGACATCCTGCGCGTCAATACTAACGCGCAGGCGATTTCGGTCCAGCGTGAGGCCATGGGGTGGGCTAGTTTTTGCCAGCGGGTTCTCGTCGGGTAGCTGCTCAAACCGGCGCAGTACGGCTTTAACTCTGGCCACCATCTCTCTGGGGCTAAAGGGTTTGCAGATATAATCATCGGCCCCCAGCTCCAGGCCTAACAGGCGATCAATTTCTTCGACCCGTGCCGTTAGCATGATGACCGGTATACGCGAGTGCATACGGATGTCTTTACACACTTCAAGACCATCTTTCCCCGGTAGCATGAGATCAAGCAGAATCAGGTCGGGTTGCTGGGTGGCGAGCCAGGGTGCGACCTCATCGCCGCGGGCGAGATGGGCCGTTTGGTAATCTGCATTTTGCAGGTATTTCTGCAAGAGCTCGGCAATCTTAGGCTCGTCTTCAACAATCAGGATCAGGCTCATTTTATCCCGTTTATCCTAGGTCACCTGGGAAGGTGATGGTAATCGCTAGGCCACCATAGTGTGAATGTCTGGCCTGCAGGGTACCACCGTGTGCTTGCACGATATTATAACAGATGCTCAGCCCAATACCTGCACCTCCGGCTGCCCGGTTGCGTGAGCTATCCACCCGATACAGACGGTCAAATAAGCGCGGCAGCGCCTCATCTGGCACGCCGGGTGCAGAATCAGCGATTTCGAGCACAATCGCCTGCTGTGGCTGTGGCTGTGGCTGTGGCTGTGGCTGTGGCTGTGGCTGTGGCTGTGGCTGTGGTGTGTTCGTATCAGTGACATGTTGTAGGCTAATGTGTAACACCCCCGGTGTATCGGTATAACGCAGGCTATTTTTAAGTAGGTTTTGCAGTAGCTGTTGTAGACGCTGGCGATCACCGTTAAACAGTAGCGGCTGTTGGGTAATAGTTTTCTGCAAACGCAGCTTATGCTCGCGCAGGTTTAGCTCAAACTGGAGCAGTGTCTCTTCCAGCAGTGCCTTCAGGTCTAAAGGCGTTTTGCGGTAACTGAGTGAGCCATCATCTGACATGGAGAGCAGATAAAGGTCGTCGACCAGTCGCTGTAGATGCAGCGTTTCCTGGTGCAGTGACTGGATATTGTCGGGGTCGGGCGGATTAATCCCGTCTTGAATCGCCTCAATTTCGCCGCGCATGACGGATAGCGGTGTGCGTAGCTCGTGCGCAATATCCATAATCCACTGCTGCCGGGCTTGCTCGTGCTGTTGTAGGCTGGCAGCCAGCTGATTAAAGTCCTGGCTCAGCAGGCCAAGCTCATCATTGCTGCGCACCTGAATGCGGGTCGCGTGGTTACCCAATGCCAGTTCATGGCTGCTGCGACGCAAGGATTGGATCGGTTTGACCAGCTGTCTGGCGAGCAACCAGGCAATGAGGGCGCTAATCAGCAGCGTGAACAGGGCGACGCTGAATAAGGTCTTGCGTTGGGCGTCAATGAAACGGGTATCTTCACTGTCATCATTAAAGGTGCGGCGCTGGTGCATGCCGAGATAGCCCACCACCTGCTGTTGGTAGCTGAGTGGCTTGAGTAAGGTAGGCAGGCGCTTATGCCGCCGCCCCTGAAGGTGGCGCTTATCCTGATCTAATAAGACCATTCTGCCAAGAATGCGGCGTCCTGCCTGTCGGCCACCCGGCTGCAGTCGCATCCTCGCCGGTGTAGGCTGCGGCGCTAAGCCTTGTCGAATCTGGCGATTGGTAGCGCGCAATAAGTCGCGCCATGCCGAGCGTTGTTGCAGGCCGTCCCAGCTTTGGTGGCGGGCGTAATAGGCTTCTAGCACGCCAACTGAATTTTCTACGATAGTCATGTCCAGCGTGCGGATGTAGTCGGTGAAAGCCTGCTGGATGCGGTAGTGAAACAGCGCGGCAGCAGTGGTGACAACAAGTGCACAGGTGAAGAAAATGGCTAGAAAAAGCTTGCTGCGTATGCTGAGAGAAGTCATCGTGCGCTAATAGCTGATTTCCAGCCAGATGTGCCCGGTATTACCTGAATTTTTTACGGTAATAATGCGGACAGTCCGACCTATATTCAGATAGTCGACATTTTCAGCCAAGTTGGTGCCATCCGCGCGTTTCTTGCCCGGTGGGGCCGAGCGCACATTGGCACCCCAAGTCAGTTTATGAGTGCCGCCCGGGCTGGGTAAATCATTGATAGGAATAGTGATGCCAACCTTAGACCACTGACCGCCATTATACTTGCCTGCATAGACCCAACCGGTATTAGTAGGGGTGGCGGGTTCTGGCTGAAGTGTTGGCGTTGCGGGTTGTCGTGTTGCTTGGTTTGTCGCCTCGTTTGCTGCCGTTGGCTGTGGGGTCGGTGTGACGTTAGTCAGTGCTGGTGATACGGTGGTCAGCGGCGTTGGCGTCACCACGGCAGTATTATTTGGTACGGGTGTGGCGATCGTCGTCTCAGCGGCGGTTGGTGTCCTGGTTGTTGTGGTGGGGCGCGGCGTTGGTGGCAGGTCGGCGGACTGTGAGGCGGATATTGCTTGTGTGGTGGCCGGTAGTGTCGTTGCTGTTGCTGTTGCTGTTGCTGTTGCTGTGCTTGGGGTAGAGGCGGTTGTCACGGTACTGGCTGTTTGTTTTGCTGGTGCTGAGTGCTGTGGTGTGGTGGTTGCCAGAGGCGTGGCTATTTCTGTGCTGTGGGTTTCGGTTGTCTGCGGCAGCACCGTTGCTTGCGCAGCCTTAGTTTGCTGCGTTGTGCCTGCTGCCGTTGCCTGCATTGTCGTTGACTGTTGTGCTGTGTTTGCAGTTGCAGTTGCAGTTGCAGTTGCAGTTGCAGTTGCAGTTGCAGTTGCAGTTGCAGTTGCAGTTGCAGTTGCAGTTGACGCTGTTGGTGTCGGGTCAGTCGTTAAGGGGATGGCGGTGGCGGTAATGGTCAGCAGCTGTTTGAAGAGAGAGGCCGCAGTCTGCTGACTGGTGGGCAGTATGTCGTCGGTTGCTGAGGCAATGCTGCTTGTGACAGGAGCCGTCGGTGCGGTACTCACGTGCGCTTGCTCTATCGCCTGTGCGGCGGCAGCTTGCTCGGCTGCCAGTTTGTCGGCAGCGGCGGCCTGCTCAGCGGCAGCGTTATCGGCTGCTAATTTTTCTGTGGCGGCCTGTTTGGCAGCAGCTTGTTCGGCAGCAGCTTGCTCGGCGGCAGTTTCATCTGCTGCTAGTTTGTCGGCAGCTGCTTTTGCAGCGGCAGCAGCGGCCTGTTCATCAGCTTGTTTATCGGCAGCGTCTCTCTCAGCGAGCGTTTTCTCGGTCGCAATATTTTTCAGTGTCGCTGCATCATTTACACCGCTGATGACAGGGATTTGTACGTCGCCACGTTTGATCGGGGGTCGTGCTGCTGTGGCTTGCTGGGGGCTAGAAAAGAAGCGGGCATTGCTAAGCTGCCAGACCAAGGTGGCTGTTGTGACTATAATAGACAGCGTCAGTAGAATTAGTAAGCCGGACACTCGTCCATGCGTGCCATTCATGAATTCAGTTTGCCTTTGAGGGATGCCGTAGTGCTTGGCAGATTAACATATCCTAATAAGTGTAGGACAGGACATTAATTGCGCCCAAAAATAATATTCAGCTAGGTGGGTGACGCGCTTATTTGATTTTTTCTCCGAAAACTTTAGTCGAATCCCTGATTATAGACATCAGGGGCAAAATTCTCGAAGCGGGTGTATTTACCAAGAAAGGTTAAACGGCAGGTACCAATCGGGCCATTACGCTGTTTGGCAATGATGATTTCCGCCGAGCCTTTTTCGGCTGATTCTGGATTATAGACCTCATCGCGGTAGATAAAGATAATCACATCGGCATCCTGCTCAATGGCACCAGATTCACGCAGATCAGACATCACGGGGCGTTTATTTGGGCGCTGTTCCAGGCTGCGATTAAGCTGTGAGAGTACGATAATCGGGATGTTGAGTTCTTTCGCCAGCGCCTTTAAGTTACGTGAAATTTCTGACACCTCATTGGTGCGGCTTTCACTCTGGCCATTGCCCTGCATCAGCTGAAGATAATCCAGCACAATCAGGCCGAGGTCACCTTGTTCTCGCACGAGCCGTCGGGCGCGGGCGCGCACTTCATTCGGCGATAGCGCCGGACTATCATCAATAAACATTGGCACATCAGCAAAAATCTTCACGGCAGTCGCAATGCGGGGCCAATCCTCATCAGTCAGCTGGCCGGTGCGCACCCGATGCTGATCAACACGCCCCATGGAGGATAATAGGCGCAGCGTCAGTGATTCTGCCGGCATCTCCATGCTGAATACCGCCGTTGGTAGTTTCAGGTGGGCTGCCGCATATTCTGCGATATTCATCGAGAACGTGGTTTTCCCCATGGAAGGACGCCCCGCTACAATCACCAGATCGCCTTTTTGTAGCCCAGAGGTCATTTCGTCTAGTTCGGTATAGCCGGTTGAGACGCCGGTAATGGCGGAATCTAGCTTACTCAGCTCTTCAATTTGTTCTAGGGTGGTTTTAATCAGCCCTTTGAGTGGGCGGAATGACTGTGTGTTCTTTGCGCCCTGTTCTGCAATTTTAAAGACTTTGCTTTCTGCTGCATCCAGTAGGGTCTTACTGTCGCGCCCTTCGGTGCGGTAGCCGGAATCGGCAATGTCTGTGCCCACGCTGATGAGCTGGCGCAGAATGGATTTTTCGCGCACGATGTCTGCGTAGGCTACAATATTGGCGGCACTCGGTGTATCTTTCGCCATGGTCGCCAGATAACTCAGACCACCTGCATCTTCGAGCTGCTCATTTTCTTTCAGCCAATCGCTTAGTGTAATCACATCCAACGGTTTCTGATTGCTGGCTAACCAGGCAATAGAGCGGAAGATAAGCCGGTGATCCTGACGATAAAAATCTTCTTCTGTCAGCTTGTCGCCAATGTTCATCCAGGCTTCGTTATCGAGCATCAGGCCGCCCAAAACGGACTGTTCAGCTTCGATAGAATGCGGGGGAGTTTTAAGTGATTCGAATGTGTCTGCCATGCGCTGAGTTTAACGCATTTGGCGGGGGGGATGTGAGATTTGCCGAAGAATTTAGTGGGGGATTTGAGCAGTATTCCCCTCGCTCCCTGGGTTGAAGGGGGAGAGAGGCGAGGGGAATTTTGTTACTGCTTGCGTCTAGACTTAATCGTCGTCTTCTTCAACCATGACTTTCACTACGGCGTCTACATCAGAATGCAGGTGAACGCCAATTTCGTGCTCGCCAATTTGACGCAGCGGCCCGTCCGGCATGCGGATTTCGCGGCGTTCAACGGCAACACCTGCGGCATTAATAGCGTCTGCGATTTCAATGTTGGACACTGAGCCAAACAGTTTGCCTTCGCCACCGGTCTTCGCTTTAATGGTTAGTACCATCTCTTGTAGCTGTTCCCTGCGGGCTTCTGCGGCAGTGATTGCCTCGCTAGCAGCCTGTTCCAGTTCGGCACGGCGCTGTTCAAATTCAACCACGTTGGCCTTAGTGGCCATTTTGGCTTTACCCTGTGGGATCAGGTAGTTGCGTCCAAAACCAGAGCGAACATTAACAATGCTGCCCAGATCACCCACGTTTGCGATTTTTTCCAGTAGAATGATTTCCATCGTTCTCACCTTATAGTGTGACAGGCCGAAGCCTGTGAAATTCTAAATTAGCATTCATCAGTTTATTAAGTTTGCCTAAGCGCGTGGCTTTAGATAACGGCGAAAATCAGCGACGCTATCAACAATGCCAAACACGGCCAGCAACAGGCCAAAGCGCAGTGGCATCAAGGCCAGTAGCACATAAAAGCCAATCAGCCAGCCACGGTGCATCTCACGCTGGTAGTGGATGCCATTAACCAGTGCAATACCCTGAAACAGGAATACCGCCAGCCCGGCCAGCACGACATCAATCAGCAGTGGCAATCCGGTCAGCAGTCCGGCGGTCAGCAATGCCATCATTGCCAGTCCCAACGTGCGGGATAAACGCAGTTCGCGTATCTCCTGTCGGAAGCCGCCTGGATTGTATAAAATCGCCTGCCAGTGGCGTCCAACCATCAGTGCCAAGATCAATCCTAGGCTCAGTAACATGGCCACCATACCGGTTGCCATTCCTGCTGCCGCGTTAATGATTTCGGCTAAGTCCACGCCGGGGAACTGCTGTTTAACCAGCGCTGTTTCCGCCAGTGGCAGCATCAGCTCTTGCCAAAATTTATCCGCATCGCCGATCAGCAGTCGGAACAACAGAACACCCACGGCCGCAATGCCGAACACATAGGTGAACACCTGGCGCCAGGATGAAGACCGCTGTAGCTGCGAAGCTAGAGCAATAACCAGCAACCACTGGATTAAGCCTGATAGTAAAGACGGTGATAGGCTGCCTGTTAGCACAACGCTTAGGACGGTCAATATGAGTGCGGCAGGAAGTGCAGTTCGCACACTTTTCTGCCAGCCCAGTCGTAACGTAATAAGCGCTAGCGCAGCACTGCTTAACAAACCAATAAGCGGGATAAATAAACCGGCGAGCGCAAAAAGCACAACAAAGCATAATGCCTGTAGCGGCCCTGCCATGATGAATGCGGCCATGGTTTAGTCCTGTCCCGTTTAGCCCTGATTACTTATGCTGGTCAGTATACTGCAACAAAGCAAGAAAGCGCGCACGTTTGATGGCGGTAGCCAGTTGGCGCTGATACTTTACTTTGGTGCCGGTAATACGACTGGGCACAATCTTACCGGTTTCGGTAACGAAACTTTTCAGCGTGTCCAGGTCTTTATAATCAATTTCGGTAATGCCTTCCGCAGTGAAGCGGCAGTATTTTTTACGGCGAAAATAGCGTGACATTGAATCGTTCTCCCTGGTTATTCGTCAGCTGACGCTGCGTGTGCAGCGGCTTCGGATTCGGCTTCGGTGGCGGGTGCAACAGCCTGTGTGGCAGGCTTGCTGTCTTCATGCCGCGGGCGATCTGAACGTTCCGGGCGCTTACCTGTAGACTTGCTTTCGTTCTCTTTACTCAGCGGTGAAGCTTCAGTAATGGCGGCATCGCGGCGAATCGTCATGGTGCGGATAATGGCGTCGTTGAAGCGGAAGATACTTTCCAGCTCTGTTAGCGTATCAGCGCTGCATTCCACGTTCATCATCACGTAGTGCGCTTTATGGATTTTATTGATTGGGTAAGCCAGTTGGCGGCGTCCCCAGTCTTCGAGACGGTGAATTGAACCGCCGCTTTCAGTGATGAGCGTGCGGTAACGTTCAGTCATAGCAGGCACCTGCTCACTCTGATCTGGGTGAACCAGAAACACAATTTCATAGTGTCGCATGTAAACTCCTTGCGGATTAAAAGCCTCCTGCGTGCGACCGCAGTGAAGCAAGGGACGCCATGTGTTAAGCCAGTAGAGTCAAGCGATAAAGCCTGTAGCAAAATTGGCATTATGCAAATTTGGCTCTTTAGACTGGCGTAAAGCACGGCGCGGGTAAAGGCGCTGGATTATGGGTTAAGAAGGGCGGCGTTGTCAATGTGTGCGTGTGCAGCCGCAGCGTGGTTGTAGGGCTGAAACTTGTCCTGTAACGCCGCACGCTTGAGGCTAGGGATCAGTGATTTGCAAGCGTTACCGATATTTTCTGATCGATTGGTCAGAAAATATCGGTAAAAACGATAGGCCTGATCTAGACTAGTGGCACGTCGGGCTGTTGTATGAAAAGTGACCTCTCTTATTTTCTGGTCATTGTCCTAAGTTGATATTGGGATGAATGTGGGTGTGGGGTAACGGTGCATGCGTTAAGCGCTTGGGTTAAAGATTACTTGGATTAAAGAGAATGGATAATAAGGAGTACCGGGGGGAGATAGTGCTCAGTCACAGCCCTGTGCCAACCACGGTGTTTGCGGTTCAGCCGCGTGCTGTGATAGCGGTTAATGAAACGACGAATGAGGTGCTCAATGATTTATGTCGCCAATACCCGCTGTCACTGCCGGGGTGGCATTTATATGAGGTCATGCACAATAGTGACCATGCTGTGATTTTTTTGGCGCGCAACCCGCAGCATGAATCCGCAGTGATTAAGCGTTTTAAATTTGATTTGGCAGCGGTGCCAGCCGAGGGGGTGCAGCGTTTTATGGCGGATGCGGCGATATTGATGCGGCAGACCGCCGATAGTGGGCTGGTTCGGCTATTGGATGCTGGCATACAGGATGACGCTTTGTATTTGGTGATGGAGCAGGTGGTGGGGGTTACGCTGGCGCGTATCTTAGAGGAGCAGGCCGCGCTTGATGTCAGCGAGGGCCTGGCGTGGTTCTTGGGGATTACGCGGTCGCTGGCCAACATTCATCAACTTGGCCTGCTGCACCGCGATCTGAAAACTTCAAACATTATCATGCGCGCTGATGGTTCGCTGGTGTTGCTGGATTTTGGCGTCGAGAGTCAGCTGCTATTGGACTGTGGCTTTCTGCAGCATAATGAAATCTATGCGACGCCTCTTTATATTAGCCCGGAACGCATTATTGGCGAGGCGGCGACGGTGCAGTCTGATTTGTACGCTTTGGGCATTATTTTTTATGAGCTGTTGGTGGGCGAAAAGCCGTTCAGTGGCAGCCATCTGGCCGAAGTATTGCAGCACCATGTCTTTTCCCCTGTACCCACACTGCCGGATAAACTCAGTGTCTATCAGCCTTTGTTAAGCAAAATGCTGGCAAAATCTCCAGAAGGGCGCATTCAATCGGCTGATGCTGTGCTGAACTGGCTGTATGCACACGGACAAGTCAAGTGACAGAGTGGGGTTTACTCGCTGCCGTCACCCTTCATATGCCCTACGAGTTTTACCCTGAATAACAATTAGAGTTAATACAAGCTTATGGTGCGTTTTTTGCTGCTGTTTCTGCTGTTGCAGGCCGTTTTATTTGGGGTTGAGATTCTACAGCCCGTACAACAGGCTGTGATTTTACCGTGGACAAATGTGTTGGCGGTCATTAGCGGCTGGCTCATGTCATTTTTTGATGAGAATGTGCTGATTGCGGGTAAGGTGATTAGCAGCCAAACGAGTGACTTTGCGGTATCGATTGAACCGGGTTGTAATGGCGTTGAGGCAATGATCATTTTATTAGCGGCGATTTTGGCCTTTCCCGCGCCCTGGGGTTACAAGCTGAAAGGTTTGCTTTGGGGCTTTATTGCGATTCAGGGTATGAATCTGATTCGCATTATCAGTCTGTTTTACCTTGGACAGTGGAGTAAGGAGCTGTTTGACTGGGCGCATCTGTATATCTGGCAGGCGCTGATTATGCTGGATGCGTTGGTGGTGTTTCTGATTTGGATTCGGTATTTGCCGGGTGATAAGGCCGATCCAGGCGTCGGCTCGGCTGATGCTAATGCCACTGATGTTACTGGGGCGGTGGTGTGAGTGCGCTGGGGCAGCGTCCGCTGCACCGTTTTATGTTGGGTGTGCTGATTTTCTTTCCCCTGACGTTTGGGATTTGGTACGTTACGGCGGCTTTCCATCTCACGCCGGTGACGGTGCTAGCGCAAACCTGTCTGAATTTTATCGTGCCAGATGCGCTGTTATGGCTGAAGCTGGATGGTCACACGCTGGTGGTGGCGTCTAACTTCGGGGTGGAGGCTGGCGGTAAGATTGTGTCGCCGCCCGATGGGGCTGAGCTGTTAGGCTTTCATTTGAATCCGCTGATTTATTGTTACAGCCTGCCTTTGCTCTGCGCGCTCGTATTGGCAACACCCGGCGAGGATAAGGGGTTTAATCTTTTGTGGGGCATGCTGCTGATTCTGCCTACTGAGGTGTTCAGTATGGTGTTTAGCGTGCTGAAAACGCTCACTTTTGATGTCGGGGCGGCGTTTCAACAGCAGCAGGCTCTCACGCCGCTGCTGGTCGATGCGGTGGCGATGGGGTATCAACTGGGGACGCTGGTGGTGCCCATGGTGGCACCGCTGATCATTTGGATGGCGCTGCACCGGGAGTTTTTGCTTGATTTAGCGCCGCAGTTAGAGCGGGCATTCGCACGCTAGGTGCAGCTGTTGGAGATGCGCTTGCCCCGCTAGTGCTCATCTAATGCCTGTTGCACACAGGTGTTAAACGCATCGGCCTGCTCTACATGGGGCAGGTGCCCCGCCGCCTCAATGCTCGCCAGTCGAGCTTGCGGGAATTTTTGCTGGGCGGTCTGCCAAGGGGCAGCGGCTAGGTAGTCCGAACGGCCCCCACGAATAAATAGTGCCGGTTTGATATAGGTGAGTTCAGTGGCGGGGAAGGCGGTCAGCTTGAGGTAATGTTGTCCAATCTCTGCTAGATGGCACTGCCAGTAGAGTATCCGGTTTTCATCCCAGCTCAGGTTCTTAAGTAAAAAGGCTCGCTCAAACGGTTGTTTAATCGTCGGTGCAAGCCAGTTATCTGCCTCACGGCGTGTCTTGAATTGATGCAGCGGCATGTTCAGCATCGCTTGCAAGAGAGTCTGGTGCCGTGGCGGATAACCTACGGGTGCAATATCAACCACAATCAAGCGCTTAACACGCTGCGGCTGATGTAGCGCCAGCCACATCGCGACCTTGCCGCCCATTGAATGTCCCATGAGATCAACCTGTTCCAGTGCGAGCGCATCCAATAAGGCGAGCACATCGTCGGCCATGAGCGGATACTCCATGCCTGCAACATGCGGCGATGCACCATGATTGCGCAGATCCAGGGCGATGACTGGGCGTTGCGCCTGTTGCTGGCGGGCGAAGCTGCGCCAGTTATCCTTATCACCCAGCAAGCCATGCATAACCACCAGGGGCGTTTGTGCGGTATTGAGTTCACCATAAATCTGATAGTTGAGCATGTGCGTCACTCCGATTAAGACGGGTCGAATGTTATCTAGGTTATCGCACTCACTGTGTCTTGCTGTGCCCTAACGGCGACTGCCGGGAGAACTCCAGGTGATTTGTTGGCCTGAGGTTGCTAATGGCTAATGGACGGTGGGATTACCTGAGTTAGCCTGCGCACCGGCAAAGAGCGCGGCGACATCGACATGATCGAGTACGTATCGGCTATTGCAGAATTGACAGTCAACTTCAATTTTACCCTGCTCGGCGATAATAGCGTGTGCTTCGGTTTCGCCCAGGCCCTTAATTGTGTTCTCAATTTTTTCCAGGCTGCAGCTGCACTGAAATGCCAAGTGTCTGGCAGCAAACACCCGCGGTGCCTCTTCATGAAATAATCGCAACAGTAGTGTCTCCGCCGCCACCTCGACGAGTTCTTCTGCGGTTAGTGTATCCAGCAGAATCCCAACGCGCTCCCAGTCTTCATCACTTTGTGTGCTGCTGGGTAAGCGCTGGAGTAGAACCCCGGCGCTGGTTTGGGTATCGCTATGCAGCCAAAGTCGCGTCGGCAGCTGCTCCGACTGTAGAAAATACTGCTCCAGTGCCGTGCTCAGGGTGTCGCCTTCCAGCGCGATAATGCCCTGGTAGCGTTCATTAGCGTTTTCAGCTTCTAGCGTGATCACGATATTCGCACGACCGAAAATGGCGTCGAGCGTATCGCTTTCGGGTTCAGTATGCCATTTAGCTAAGCCGCGAACATGGCCTTCTGGCGTGGCCTGCACAACTAATAGATGTACCGGGCCATCGCCCCGAATTTGTAGAATCAGGGAGCCTTTATGCTTGATGGTGGCCGATAACAGTACGCTGGCTGCCAGCGCTTCGCCCAACACTTTGCGTATCGTCGGTGGATAGTCTGCGCGTTGCAGCATAGCCTGCCATGTATCATCGAGGTGCACCCATTCGCCGCGTGTATCGGCGTTTTCGAGCATGAAGCGTCGCGCTACGTCCTTTGCCATAATAGTCCGGTGTTGATTGCGGTTTAAAAGGCGGAGTTTAGCAGTATCTTCCGGTAGGTAACATCGGATTTGCTGTTTCTGGGCACGACAAAAATGGATTAGCCGATTACAATGGTACTTCAATATTGCTGGGAGCTATGTCATGCCACGCCAAGCCAAAAACATCCTGTTCATTATGTTTGACCAGTTGCGTTTTGATTACCTCAGCTGCTACGGCCATCCGCATCTGCATACGCCGCATATGGATCGACTGGCGCAAAAAGGCGTACGCTTTACCAATGCTTATGTGCAATCTCCGGTCTGTGGCTCCTCACGCATGAGTTTTTATACCGGGCGCTATGTTGATAGCCACGGCGCGTCTTGGAATGGTATTCCGCTGCGCGTTGGGGAGATGACGCTGGGCGATCACCTGCGTAAGCTGGGGATGGATGCCTACCTGATCGGGAAGACACATATGCGCCCGGATCATGAGGGTATGCAGCGTTTGGGGCTTGATCCTGACAGTATTATCGGTGCGCGGGTGGCGGAGTGTGGCTTTGATATTTTCGAGCGGGATGACGGCCTGTGGCCTTCTGGGCCAGACGGTTCTTATGACCCAGCGGGTGAGCCTAAATACAATGACTACCTGCGTGATAAAGGCTATGACAGCGATAATCCCTGGCTGGATTATGCCAACGCCGGGGTGACGGATGAAGGTGAGATTGCTTCGGGATGGCTGATGGCGCATGCCACTAAACCAGCGAATATCCGCGAGGAAGATTCAGAAACGCCTTACATGACCAGCCGCTGTATTGATTTTATCAACGCGCATAATAGTTCGAACAGCAAGCCTTGGCTGTGTCATCTGTCGTACATCAAACCGCATTGGCCTTATATCGTGCCCGCGCCGTATCACAATATGTACAGTAAAGCGCATATCCAACCGCCCAATCGCGCGGAGTCAGAGCGCGAAAATCCGCACCCAGTATATGAGCAGTTTATGCAGAATGTGGTGGGACAGGCCTTCAGACGTGATGATGTCCTGGATGCGGTGATTCCGGCGTATATGGGCCTGATTAAACAGGGTGATGACCAGCTAGGACGGCTGTTTAAACACCTGGAGGATACCGGGCGGATGGACGATACGGTGATTGTGATCACATCTGATCATGGTGACTATATGGGCGACCACTGGTTGGGTGAGAAAGACCTGTTTCATGCGCCATCGGTTAAAGTGCCGCTGATTATTTATGATCCGTCGTCTCGGGCCGATGCAACACGCGGCACAGTGTGTGATGCGTTGGTGGAGTCGATTGACCTGGCCGCGACCTTTGCTGAAATGGCGGGGGGCACAATGGATAATGAATTGGATCATGTGCTGGAAGGGCGCTCATTATTGCCGTTGCTGTATGGGCAAGAGGTGGCGTGGCGTGACTATGCGATTAGTGAATATGACTACTCGGTCACACCCGCAGCGGTGAAGTTGGGGGTAGCGCCGCGGGATGCGCGGTTGTTTATGGTAGCGGATGAGCGTTGGACGTATGTGAATGCGGCGCAGGCTGGGTTCCGACCAATATTGTTTGACCGTGCGCATGACCCGCAGGAACTCAACGACCTGGGTGCGAGTACTGCGGTGGAGCATGTTGCGATTATGGCGTTGATGGAGCAGCGGCTGACCGCCTGGAGTCGGCGTCTGAGTCAGCGTACTAGCCGTTCAGAAAATGGCGTATTGAAGATGCGCGGTGCGTCGCGGCGCAAAGGTATTGTGTTGGGCTTGGTGGATGGGAGTGAAGCGCCCGCCGAACTGACAGCGCGCTTTCGGGGTAAAGTGGCGCAGCGCTTTGACCAGGTGGATTAAAGGTCAAGGTCTTCTGTGCCGTCAGCGCATTCATCCCAGTCAGTCGATATTGCCCGCTGATTTTTTTAGATATTGCTCGGCAATTTCTTTTTGTGTAAGGTCAGCTTATTCTCAGGGCGGGGTGAAATTCCCCACCGGCGGTAAGTGTCTAGGCACCAGCCCGCGAGCGCTAATGTCATCATTAGGTCAGCAGATTCGGTTAAATTCCGAAGCCGACAGTTAAAGTCTGGATGAAAGAGAAAGCGTGCGAACAGCAGACCGCGAGCGTGTGGTCGTGCTGGTGTTGCGCATAGTTTCAGCCCTGTAAACCCCACTATAAGGACTGAAGACATGTCGATGAACGCTACCACCTCCAGTGACGCGCCTGAAGAAAACTCGCCCGCAGACGGTGACAACTATGATCGTCACGCTAAAATTGCTTTCATCCGCGCCCGTTGGCACGCCGCTATTGTTGATCAGGCGCTGCTAGGGTTTAAGGTTGCGGCTGTTGAGCAGGGTTTTGCGGCTGAAAATATTGCCGTCTTTGATGTGCCTGGCGCATTTGAAATGCCATTCCTGGCGAAAACACTGGCTGAAAGCAAGCGCTTCGATGCGATTGTAGCTGCGGCCTGGGTGGTTGACGGCGGTATTTATCGCCATGATTTTGTGGCCTCGGCGGTGGTGGATGGCCTGATGCAGGCGCAGCTTGCGACGGGCGTGCCGGTGTTTTCCGTGTCATTGACGCCGCATCAATATCAGGAAACAGATTTTCATGATGCGGTCTACCGCAAGCACATGTATCAAAAGGGTGGTGAAGCAGCCACTGCCGTGGCGTTGCAGTTGCAGACACTAGCTAGCCTGGAAGCGTTGAACTAATTCAAGGTGTGTTGCTAAAGCGTGTTGAGCCTAGAGGACTCCTGCCGTTGCGCTGGAAAATCCAAAAAGCGCTCGGGCAGGATCAATATAGGTAGTGTTATTCCACCAAATTATTGATTATTTTTATGATTGTGACTTGCTTGTGTGTCATTTGAAACGTTATGGCGCAGGTTGCAAACTGGCAGGCCTGAGCGTAATGTTTTTGTATTGCCATGCAAGTCGCAGGCTTGCATGTTTGAGGGTCAAGAATCATGGAAATTTACGCTTCCCATGATGGGTGCTTATTGACTTGAACAGTTAATATACCTGAAAGCTATCTGATTTTAAGACTGGGTTTTCTGTTAAATCGTCAATGGCATTAATGCAATGATCTGTGAGCCGGTTGCAAGATTTTCACTATATTTTTCAATAATATGGGTTATGCTCTGCATTCAAGAAGCATGAATGTATTACTTAGGTGACATCGATTTTGAAGTCAACACTGCAAAAATCTGAGGAGTTTTGGGTTGCTGTCATTATTTTGCTAGTGTCAGGTTTGCTGGCCTCGCATCAAAGTGCGCAGTACGCCGCATTTAGTGTGGTCGGGACCTATATGTACTGGTTGTGCCGGATAGTGATCGAAGCGGCCTTTTTTATTGCGGCGCTGTTAACGGTGGAAAAATACCTGAAGCCGATCTCGCTGCTGTGTTTTGGGCTGGCTGTCCTGTTGAGCGTAGTGCCGTTTACGCTGACGATTACTATGTTGGATCTCATTATTGGTTTCCCTGAGCTGGGCTTTAATGGTGATACCGTGACAGCGCCGGATGGAAAAGGCCGGGCATTTGTGCTGGAAGTTCTTTATCTGCTGGATAATCATATTTTCCTCAGTGGGCTGTTGGTGTTGCCTCGGCTGTTACTGGCACTGTCCGGTGTGGCATCGGAAGCGGACAGTACGCCACAACGTGGCCATGAAGGGGTAGGTGCTGAAGTCGTTGCCGTGCAGGACGCGGTTGTACCAACGGCGGCATTGACGTTCTTTGACTCGCTGGAACCCGCGCTGGATGGTCATATCTGTAGCATGGAAGCGCAGGAGCATTATATCCTGATCACCACTACCAAAGAGTCTCGTATGGTGCTGCACCGGTTTTCAGATGCGGTGCGCCAGACGCCGCTGTCCTTAGGAATGCGGGTGCACCGTTCGCATTGGGTGGCGCACTCGGCGGTACAGGAGATGTTGGTGGAGGGGCAAAGCATGAAGCTGCGGCTGAGCGACAGTCAGTGGGTGCCGGTCAGTCGTACATTTCGTGCAGCGGCGGAGGAGCGCTATGCCGCACAGACCGCGACGTCAGTGGATTGAGGTGAGTAGAGTGGCGTGCGATAAGTCTGTATGCTATTCGTGTGTTTAGCTTTTTTGCGTGATGCGCGACTGGATGCGCTGCCCGAGGGTGTCTATATCCACGCCCTGTGCGGCTAATGTTTTTTCCAGTAGCGGCAGCCATTCACCCAGGCTCTCTTGAATGGTAGCGCGCACCGTGTCAACAATGACTTGGGTGCCGCGTTCGATCTCAACGTTGATCGCATCGCCGACCTGTTTTGCTGAAAAAGTCGTTACTCGTCGCGTTTCGGGAATCAGCCAGACTTCAAACCAGCCCTCGGTTTTGTTCACCTGTGAAACGGTCAGACTGGCGCCATTGAGGGCGATATAACCTTTGGGGAAAACATAAGGTTCCCAGGCCGCAGCTAAGCTGAGGCGTACTCGGCAGTTGTCATCCATATAGTTAATATCAGCGATCGGGGTGTTAAAGTCGATATGGCCCGATAGAGGATGGCCGCCAATTTCAGCGCCGTCTTTAGCTGCTCTTTCCACGTTTACTTGCGCGCCGGTGGTCAATTGACTCAAAGTCGTGATTCGCAGACTCTGTAAGATGACATCAAAGCTGGCGCTTATCTCTGAGACTAGGGCGGTAACGGTTAGGCAGACGCCGTCTACCGCTACGCTGGCGCCAACCTCAAGATCGGTACAAAAACCCTGCTGGAATTTCAAAACAAAGGTGCGGATGCCGTTGTGGTCGGTGACCTCAGTGATTTCGGCGGTGGACTGTACGATTCCTGTAAACATAGCAATTACGCCGCGCTTAAAACATCGGGCTTTTCGGGATTACGTTGGTAGAGCACGGCCATATTGCCGATCTGCTGAATCAATCTCGCCTTGGGCGCATGGGCCAGCAGCTGCTTGATGATGACATCGCGTGCGGCACGATCGCCAACGCTAATTTTCACCTTAATGAGCTGGTGATATTCAAGTGCCGTTATAAGTTCTTCTAGTATGCTGGCTTTTAAGCCATGTTGACCTATCATAATGACCGGCTTCAGGCTATGAGCCCGGCCTTTGAGGCGTTTTTTCTGCGTTTCTTTCAATTCCATGATAGGCTTCCCGAAAAATTGTGCGAGTTCTGATGTGAGTCTGTGACTCCCAGCGCTCGGGGTGATGTTTTATGCGTGGCAGTTAAGCAGTAATTCCACAGTATGGCAAGAAGTAAGAGCAGTCAACGCTGGCTGCGTGAGCATTTCGACGATGAGTTCGTTAAGAAAGCGCAGCAGGATGGTTATCGCTCGCGTGCAGTCTACAAGCTGCGTGAAATTCAAGATAAAGACCAGCTTATTAAGCCTGGGCATAAGGTGGTCGACCTCGGCGCTGCGCCCGGTGGTTGGAGTCAGTACGCCAGTCAGCGCGTAGGCAAGCATGGCCGCGTGGTTGCCAGCGACATTCTAGCGATTGACCCGTTACCGTTTGTTGAGTTTGTATTAGGCGACTTCCGCGAAGATGCGGTCTTGCAGGAATTGCTGGCCGTGCTCGGTAATGAAAAAGCAGATCTTGTTATTTCTGATATGGCACCCAATATGAGTGGTATGGATGCGGTGGATCAGCCCCGTGCCATGTATTTATGCGAACTGGCCTTAGATATGGCACAGCAGGTGCTTAAGCCCGGCGGTGACTTTGTGGTCAAGTTGTTTCAGGGTGAAGGCTCTGAGGCTTTCCTTAGCGAAGTGCGTGACCATTTTAAACACGTCAAAGTGCGCAAGCCGACGGCCTCAAGACCCCGTAGTCGTGAGGTGTATGTGTTGGCGCGGCGCTTTATCGTGTAACATCTTTGTATAACATTAGTATTAGTTAATTAGTATCACTGATCGTGGCGTGTAACCACTAACCACCCGGCGGAAATGGAGCGTTTCCATGAATGAACTGACAAAAAATTTACTGATTTGGGCTGTGATCGCCTTTGTGTTGATTGCGGTATTCAGTAGATTTAGCGTGCCGAATCAAACGGCAAACAAGCTCTCCTATTCGGAGTTTATTAGCCAGGTCAGAGATAATTCGGTCAAGTCGGTCGAAATCAAAGGCCAGACGATCATTGGTACGACGACGGGTGGTAGTACTTTCACGACCTACAGCCCACCTGACGATCCGCAATTAGTTAATGATCTGCTGGCGAATGGGGTGCAGGTTGAAGCGGCAGCGCCGGAAGAGCGCTCCATCTTCTGGGATATTATTATTAGTTGGGTGCCTTTCCTACTGATTATTGGCCTGTGGATTTATATTATGCGCCAGATGCAGGGTGGCGGCGGAGGTCGCGGTGCCATGTCCTTTGGCAAGAGCCGAGCGCGCATGATGACCGAAGATCAGGTCAAAATTAACTTTAGCGATGTCGCAGGCTGTGAAGAAGCGAAAGACGAGGTGGGCGAACTGGTCGAGTTTTTGCGTGATCCCGGTAAATTTCAGAAACTTGGCGGCAAAATCCCACGCGGTGTGCTGATGGTAGGTTCGCCGGGTACTGGTAAGACCTTATTGGCGAAAGCCATTGCCGGTGAAGCTAAAGTGCCGTTTTTCAGTATTTCTGGTTCTGATTTCGTCGAGATGTTTGTTGGTGTCGGTGCATCTCGCGTGCGCGATATGTTTGAACAGGCTAAGAAGCATGCGCCGTGTATTATATTCATTGATGAAATTGACGCCGTTGGACGACAGCGCGGCGCTGGGTTAGGCGGTGGTCATGATGAGCGCGAGCAGACGTTGAACCAGCTGTTGGTTGAGATGGATGGCTTTGAGGGCAGCGAAGGTATTATCGTGATTGCGGCGACGAACCGGCCCGATGTGCTCGATCCTGCGCTACTGCGCCCTGGACGTTTTGACCGTCAGGTGGTGGTGCCGTTGCCTGATGTGCGTGGCCGTGAGCAGATTCTTAAAGTGCATATGCGTAAAGTGCCGATTGGCGATGACGTCAAGCCAGCGCTGATTGCGCGAGGTACGCCGGGGTTCTCCGGCGCGGATTTGGCTAATCTGGTGAACGAGGCGGCGCTGTTCGCGGCGCGCAATAACAAGCGTACCGTTGACATGTCCGAATTTGAAAGCGCCAAAGATAAAATCATGATGGGCGCTGAGCGCAAATCGATGGTAATGAACGAAGAGGAAAAGCTGAATACGGCTTATCATGAGGCAGGCCACGCTATCGTGGGTTTAAAAGTGCCTTCGCACGATCCGGTCTATAAAGTGACCATTATACCGCGTGGTCGTGCACTAGGTGTGACCATGTACCTGCCAGAAGAAGATCGCTATAGCTACAGCAAGGAGCGACTGGAGAGTCAGATTTCCAGTCTGTTCGGTGGGCGTATTGCAGAAGAGCTCACGTTGGGTGATGCGGGTGTGACTACCGGTGCGTCCAATGATATTGAGCGTGCGACGGAAATTGCGCGTAATATGGTGACCAAATGGGGATTGTCTAACCGTTTGGGGCCGCTGTCTTATTCTGAAGACGAGGGCGAGGTTTTCCTGGGGCGTAGTGTCACGCAGCAAAAACATATGTCGGATGAAACGGTGCACGCAATTGATAAGGAAATTCGTGATTTTATCGACCGTAACTATCAGCGCGCAGAAACTATCTTGAAAGAGAATATGGATACGCTGCATGCGATGGCACAGGCGCTGATGAAATTTGAAACCATTGATCGTGAACAGATTGATGCCATTATGCGCGGTGAAGAACCGCCGCCGCCGTCAGGCTGGTCTGACGATGGCGATGGTCCAACGGGCACGCCACCAGCGTCTAAAAAATCGAAGCCTGTTGAGGATGAAGGTGAGGGTGTTGTCGTCGGTGATCCTGCAGGCTCACATTAAGTCAGTGAGCCTAGCAACCGCCAACGTTTTTTAAGGCGATGTTAGGTTCAGTGGTAAACCATAAGTTAAACCAAAGGCGCGGTTATCCGCGCCTTTGCTATTGGGGTAAGTCAATAATGATTGCAGCGCTTAGAAATCAACTGAGTGTTATGGGCGTGCTGAATGTGACGCCCGACTCATTTTCTGATGGCGGGCGTTTTAAGCAGCGTGACGCGGCATTGCAGCACGCTGAACAGATGTTGGCTGAGGGTGCAGCGGTGATTGATATTGGCGGTGAGTCAACGCGCCCCGGTGCCGATGAGATTACGGTAGAGCAGGAGTTGGAGCGGGTGATCCCTGTGTTAGAGGGGATTAAACAGCGTTTTGAAGTAGCGGTCTCTGTTGATACCAGTAAGGCATTGGTGATGCGGGCGGCAATTGCGGCCGGTGCTGATATGATTAACGATGTGCGGGCCTTACAAGAGGAGGGGGCCTTGCAGGCTTGTGCAGCCTCAACCATCCAGGTGTGCTTAATGCACATGCAGGGCCAGCCGCGCACGATGCAACAGGCCCCATCCTACACGGATGTTGTGGCTGAAGTGGAGGACTTTTTTCGCCAGCGTATTGGGGTTTGCCAGGCCGCGGGTATCGGCATTGAGCGTATTTGGCTTGATCCAGGCTTTGGCTTTGGTAAAAACCTGATGCATAATACGGAATTGTTGCAGCGCTTATCTGAGTTAGATGCGCTGGGCTTGCCGCAGCTGGTAGGTATGTCGCGTAAATCCATGATCGGTGCTTTATTGGGAGACCGTCCGGTCGATGGGCGTTTGCAGGGCAGTGTCGCGGCGGCAGTGATCGCCGCTATGCAAGGCGCAATGATGGTGCGGGTACATGATGTTGGTGCTACCGTCGATGCGCTTAAAATAGTACAGGCTGTCAAACAGAGTGGCCGTCAGAGCGGCTGAGAAATAACAAAAAGCAAATGAACTTCAATCGGAAGATTGATGACTCATTGATAAACCTGACTGCACAGCGAAGTTAGTTGGGTTGAGTGTTGAGCTGTTGAGCGCTGGAGAAAAAGAATGGAAAAGAAATATTTCGGTACTGATGGTATCAGAGGCACGATTGGTGAATACCCCATGACCCCTGATTTCGTGCTTAAGCTGGGTTGGGCTGCGGGTAAAGTGTTAACCGGTCAGGGGCATCCGCTGGTGCTGATCGGGAAAGACCCGCGTATTTCCGGTTATATGTTAGAGTCCGCTTTGCAAGCTGGCTTAGCCGCCGCCGGGGTCAATGTTCGCCTGTTAGGGCCAATGCCCACGCCCGCGGTGGCCTATCTAACGCGCACCTTCCGTGCTTCGGCGGGTATCGTCATTAGCGCATCGCACAATCCTTATGATGATAACGGCGTTAAGTTCTTTGGTGCTGATGGTATGAAGCTGTCAGATGCGCTGGAAGCGCGCATTGAGGCTTATCTGGAGCGTGATTTAGTCACGGTTCGTTCCAAGCAGCTGGGCCGGGCTGTGCGCATTGATGATGCCGCCGGGCGGTATATCGAATTTTGCAAGCGTGCCTTGCCTAATTCAGTGTCACTCAACGGTCTGCGCGTAGTTGTGGATTGTGCTAACGGTGCGACTTATCACATCGCACCGAATGTTTTTAGTGAGTTAGGCGCAGAGGTGATTGCGATCGGCAATCAGCCAAATGGCCTGAATATTAACCTAGAGTGCGGTGCTACGGCGGTGAATCAGCTGCGCCAGACGGTACTTGAATACCGCGCTGATATTGGCGTTGCGCTCGATGGCGATGGTGATCGGCTGATTATGGTGGATCACAAAGGCGAGCGGGTGGATGGTGATGAGGCGCTGGCGATTATCGCTGGCTTCCGCCGTAATGATGCTTTGCTTAAGCCAGGTGTAGTCGGCACACTAATGAGCAATCTGGGCTTAGAGAAAGCGATTCAGGGCATGGACGTGCCGTTTTACCGCGCTAAGGTAGGCGATCGCCATGTCATGGCGCAGATGTTGGCGCATGATTGTGTGCTGGGCGGTGAGGGTTCGGGGCATTTAATTGTGCGTGACCATATTCCAACGGGAGATGGTATCGTTGCTGCCCTACAGATTTTACGAGTTATGATTGAACAAGGACGCTCGCTGCATGAGAGCAAGCAGATCATGTCTAAATATCCGCAGGCCTTAATCAATGTGCCGGTCAAGCGCCAGCTAAATCTCAGTCAGTCTAAGGACATACAGGATGCGGTGCAGCAGGTCGAGTCACAGCTAGGCGAGCGTGGTCGGGTATTATTACGTCCTTCTGGGACTGAGCCGCTGATTCGGGTGATGGTTGAGGGCGATAATGTGACCGAAACGCAGACGTTGGCGGAAGACATTGCTGGTGCAGTGCGCGAAGCCGCCTAAAATAGGCTGAAAACCCTGAAAAAATTCACTTCAGTGCAGTAACAGCAATGAAGACTATGAAAGTCGTAGACTTTCATAGTGAAACCATTGATTTCTCAGCGTACTATCGGTACTCTTTCGCCCTTGCTTGAATGAGGATGCTGATGAGACAGCCACTGGTAGCGGGGAACTGGAAATTAAACGGTTCTAATGCCTCAATTGAGGCGTTGCTCAATGCGATAATTGAAGGTAGTACTGCGCTGGATAAAGTTGCAGTTGCGGTTTGTGCGCCTTATGTTTATCTCCCAGGGGTGAATGACTTATTGCAGCGCCATTTGAGTTCGATTCGGCTGGGTGCGCAGGATGTGAGCGAACACAGTGCAGGTGCTTACACAGGCGAAGTATCGGCGGCTATGCTGCAGGAGTTTGGCTGTAGTTATGTGCTGGTTGGCCATTCTGAGCGTCGTGCTTTGTTTGGTGAGCATGATGCCGACAGCGCGAATAAATTTGCAGCGGCACGTCGTCAGGGGTTAACACCAATTTTATGTGTGGGTGAGACCTTAGCCGAGCGTGAGCAAGGTGCAACTGAAGCTGTTGTGGCGCGCCAGTTAGACGCCGTTATTACGCTAACTGGGGTTGTTAGCTTGGCGGATGCGGTGATTGCCTACGAGCCGGTTTGGGCGATTGGTACGGGTAAAACGGCATCGCCGCAGCAGGCACAGGACGTGCATGCTTTTATACGCAGTAAGCTGGCGGAAGCGGATACTGCCGTTGCCAACGGCGTACAAATTCTTTACGGAGGCAGCGTGAAAGGGGCGAACGCTGCTGAGTTATTTGCGATGGCTGATATAGACGGTGGTCTGATCGGCGGGGCTTCGCTGGATGCGCAGGATTTTCTTGCCATTTGCGAGGCAGGTAATAATGCATAATGCCTGGTAGACAGGCAGAGCGGAGCCGGTTTAGTTAATATGTTTTATAATATTTTACTGATTGTTCAGATTATTGTTTCAGCGGGTATTATTGTGCTGGTGTTAATGCAGCATGGTAAAGGCGCTGATGCAGGTGCGGCGTTTGGTAGCGGTGCATCAGGTTCGGTATTTGGTTCGCAGGGGTCGGCTAATTTCCTTAGCCGGGCAACGGCGATATTAGCGACGGTTTTCTTTCTGAACTCAATGGGTTTGGCATGGATGGTGTCTAATCGTACTACTGACTTCCAGAGTGTGATGGATGCGGTAACGGCCGAACCGGTAGCCGAGGAAGTGGCTGCGCCCGCAAATGACAGCGATGTGCCGGCTATTCCGGGGCAGGAAGCTTCCTCTGCTGAGCAGAACTCTGAAGTGCCAGCGGCTCCGGCAGCAAGTGAGGAGAGCTCAGAAGTTCCAGCGGCTCCGGCAGCGAGCGAAGCTGAGGGTTCAGAAGTACCCGCTACGGATAGTGCCACGCAACAAAAATCTGAGTAAGCTGTCTATAAGTAAGTGTTAGGGCAGTGAATTGATATTATGCCGATGTGGTGGAATTGGTAGACACGCTATCTTGAGGGGGTAGTGGCCATTAGGTCGTGCGAGTTCAAGTCTCGCCATCGGCACCATTTGATGATTCGGATAAATCCGAAAAAATCCCGAAAGCCAGCCGCAGTGCTGGCTTTTGTGCGTTTGGTCATTCAGCAATGTACTGTGGCAGTCCGCTAGAACTGAGGCTTGATAGGGAGCATCTTTCCCTGTTTCTGAGTGCCGTTTATTTCGAGTACAACTCCCAAGCCAACCCCTTCACAAACGGTTATGTTGTTTTTTTGAGCCGTTCAATGATAGATTGCGCTTTAAAATAAGCTTTGGAGTCTGCTATGACCATGCGGCAATATTTTATTGCATTTGCTGTTCTCTCCACGCTGCTTTTAGGTGGGCTTAGTGCGTTTTGGCAGCCTGCGCTCTGGGGGTTTGTGTTGTTAGGGCCAATCATTGTTCTGGGCGTAGTCGATATGCTCCAGACCAAACAGACACTGCGGCGTTTGTATCCTGTGTTAAGCCACATGCGGTATATGTTGGAAGCGGTGCGCCCAGAGATTCAGCAGTATTTTGTCGAATCAGATACGAATGGCACACCCGTACCGCGTGAGTTTCGTTCGCTGATTTATCAGCGCGCTAAAGGTGCGCGTGATACCCGACCGTTTGGCACGATCTTTGACGTCAACCGCTCAGGCTATGAGTGGTTGAATCATTCGTTAAACGCAAAACATCCGCATGATATGCATCCGCGTATCCTCTTTGGTGGCGAACAATGCCAACAGCCCTATGCGATGTCACCGCTGAATATCTCGGCGATGAGCTACGGCGCGCTGAGTAAGAATGCGATTAGAGCGTTGAATCGCGGTGCGAAAATGGGGGGCTTTGCGCATAATACGGGCGAAGGAGGGCTTAGCCCTTATCATCTGGAACACGGTGGTGATCTGATTTGGCAGATTGGCACTGGCTATTTTGGCTGCCGTAATAAAACTGGCGGTTTCAATCCAGAGCTGTTTCGGGAAAACGCCGCTAAATCAGCAGTGAAGATGATTGAGATTAAACTCTCGCAGGGCGCAAAGCCGGGTCATGGCGGTATGCTGCCCGCGGCTAAAGTCACCGAGGAAGTCGCCATTATTCGCAATGTACCGGTTGGGGTGGATGTTTTATCACCTGCGACCCACAGTGCGTTTTCTGGGCCGACGGGCCTATTAGAATTTGTGCAGCAGCTGCGCGAATTATCAGGCGGTAAACCGGTGGGTTTTAAATTATGTATTGGGCGCCGCACTGAATTTTTTGCGCTGTGTAAGGCTATGCTAGCCACCGGGATTCTGCCTGATTTTATTACCGTAGATGGCGGTGAAGGCGGTACCGGTGCTGCGCCGACAGAAATGACTAATTCAGTGGGCACACCGATTAAAGACGCACTGATCTTTGTTAATCGCTGCCTGATTGGCATTGGGCTGCGCGATAAGATCCGCATTATTGCGGCGGGACAAATGTACTCTGCCTTCCATATGCTGCGGGCGATGGCGCTGGGGGCCGATACCGTGAACTCAGCGCGCGGCATGATGCTGGCGCTGGGATGTATTCAATCGCGCACCTGTAATACGGATCACTGCCCGACGGGAATTGCTACCCAAAACCCCTACCGTAATGCGGGCCTAGTGGTGACCGACAAAGCGCAGCGCGTGGCAAATTTTCATGAAGAGACGGTGAAAAATCTGACAGAACTGATGGGTGCAGCGGGGTTGGACAGCCTAGCGGAACTGGGGCCAGAGCACATTAATCGGCGGGTGCAGGGCACTGATGTGCGTACCTATGCTGAGCTTTATCCGGTGATTGCTGCGGGCTGTCTGTTAGCACAGGAGACGGTTCCTGAACGTTGGCGCGATGACTGGAATAAGGCTGAGGCAGGGCGCTGGTAAGCTGAGCCTATCATCATTCGTTCATGCCCTGTGGTTGCCCTAGCTTAGGGTAGTCGTGCGACTAACTTGCCTTCCCAGTAGGCGGCGTCGTTTATGCTGACCTTCACGCTGAGTCGGCTGCATCCGCTGCCGGTGAGCGCGCTGAGAAACTGCTGATGTTCAGCGTCGCTAATCTCAGCGTGGCAGCGCAGTTCAGTATGAATCGGCGCACGGTATTTAATCTGGCCTTCGCTTAAGACTAAATTGGCCTCTGGCTGGTGCTGTTGCAGGATATGATAAACCAATGCCCAAGCAGTTAACGTCGCAACGGAATAAAGGCTGCCAGCGAAGGCTGTGCCATGGATATTGACGTTATTTTCTAGCGGGGCGCTGACGCTGATGGTGTAATCCGAGAGTGCGTTCAGGGTATAGCCGAGGTGCTGGCTCAGTGGAATCGTGCGGTAAATGGTTTGCTGGAGGCGCTGAGCCGCATTGGGAACGTTCATAACGGATACTCATCTGCAAAAAATAAGTCAAATCACATGATGGCAGAAATCCCAGCTACATTAAACCGCCCAGCGTTTAATGACACTGCGTATCTATGGGGTGCACTGCCCAGCGCGGCACGGTAAACTGATCCAATGACTATCCATGCTCCGGCGAACGCTGCCGATATTATTGCCCATACCCGTCACTGGCTCGAACAACTGGTGGTTGCGCGCAATCTGTGTCCGTTTGCCCAGCGCCCGCTCCAGTCCGAGCGGGTGCGTTTCAGCGTTACTGATTCCGCCCGCCCAGAGTTCCTGCTGGAGGATTTGCTGCATGAGCTGTATGAGCTGCGGGCGCAGCCGGTAGCCGCCTTGGAAACCACCCTGCTGATTCATCCCGGCGTGCTGGAAAATTTTTATGATTACAATGATTTTCTTGAAATCGCAGATGCGCTCTTAGTGCAAGAAGGCTTTGAGGGGGAATTTCTGATCGCCAGTTTTCACCCGGACTATCAGTTCGCAGACACGCAGCCCGAAGACGCTGCGAATTATACCAATCGCTCGCCATGGCCGATGTTGCACATTCTGCGGGAGGCCAGTTTAGAAGCCGCGATTGCGGCGCACCCCGACGTGGCGGACATTCCGCAGCGGAATATTAAGCACTTGACGGCGTTGGGAACCAACGTCTTACAGGCTGAGCTAGCGCAGTGCTTTAAGGCGCGGAGGCGCTAGGTCAAGGTGTTTTCTCTTGTTTAAATCATTTATCTGGGATGTAGAGAGTATTTAAATCTCCGAGGAAGGTGGAAATTATTTTAATAAGTTGTAATTTTAAATAAAAACTGGCTATCTTCGTCGTCAAAACGCTAAGTCTTATGGGAGTGCTGTTCGGGCTGCTAATTGCGCTGTTGGCGGGTGAGATTAGCTAAAGGTGTATTTGTCTTGAAAAGCCGTTTCCAAGCGGTCTCTTAGAACAAAACTGAGATCAATGATCTCAAGAATCATTGGGTTATCCATGTCCAACGGTTTATGTGCTGTTCTGTCAAAATTATTGCGGGTTATGCTTTGGCGGAAGTCGATGCAGTCCTGTCTGAGATCTATTTCCAGTATATGCCCAATTCTTGATGCTTGTTTGACAGTTCTGCTGACGGCTGATTGTATGGTTATACCTTGGTAGCAATTATATTTTTCAGTATGGAAGGAGACAGCATCGCGGGTTACTATCTCTAGCTCAGCGACCAAACTATCTAGCATTGACTTCAGTTCCTTCCGGGCCTCACGCTGGTTGTTTTGGTTATTTACAATTTGCCATCCGTAAAGCACCATACCCACTGCCGCCAATGATGTAAGAGTTCTCAGGCTATCCAGTATTGTGCTGATCATTGAATGCGTCTGTCATGTATTCATGGATTTCAGGGACTAACGTGTCATCCTCCTCGCTGATGAATTTGATTTTATGTAATGCTTCTTCAAGTGAGACTGGGCGAGTTTTTCTAACCATGCCTCCGAAGGCTTCTTCAAGAAATGAAGATCCATAGCCTCGCGTTCGGTCTAAGTCAATTTTAATGGTTCCTTGCGAAGTGGTTTCCTGAAGCATGGGAAGCAGCAGTTCTTCGAGAAATTTTTGGCCACTGTATGGGCCATCTGTATAGAATCTTCCAGCCGGAAATCGACTAAAGTCTTTTGCAATTTCGATCATTTTGTCTGTCATTGTGGGGTTGCACCTTCGGAAAGTGGTAAGCGCCACGTAATTACTGTGCCTCCTACCGATGTATCATAGTCTTTCAGCTCGGTTTTGTCGCTATACTTAGCATAACATCCGTGGTTGCTGTGGATATATATGGCTGCGTTTTTGGCTTTATCAATCACTTGTGTCAGCTGTGTTAGTCCTTTTCCTTGGTTTTTGCGTCTGGTTCGGGTGATTTGGTAGTGAATGGCTTCGGCGATTAACTCTGATTCTTTTTCTGGCTTACCTCGTTTCAAAATCCACTCATAAATACCAGTTTTTTTGTGTGGTAAGGATGTGGGGATTCCTATTCCAAGGTCGCAGATGGCGATAGTTAATTCATTATCTTTTTCCTGTGCGAATATCCACCATTCTGTGCGATTAGTGCTGGCGATATATGCGGTATCATAAGCGTGTTGCCGTGTGTTGGTCATTGCCTCAGTTAATCCAACATATACTTCCCGCGAGAGTACTCGGTTCATCACCTGATCACATCTTTGGAGTATTGGGTCGGATTTTTCGCCATCTGATCCTTTGCCCTCTGTCGCTCGCCAATAGATAACATCTTCGAAGTGAGGTGTGATGTTAAAGTCTTGCCCCAATAGTTTCAGTACGCTTATTTGTGTCAATACTTCATTAATTTTCTGGTTTTTAGATGGTGCGCACTTTATTACAGTATTGGCACTTTTCTCCTTCAGGTGCATTAAAGTTGCTTTAAACAGCAGCGTTGCATCAGCGTTCATGTGGATTGTTTCGCAGAAGTCGAGGCGTATCTTTGTTTTCTCTCGATTCGCATGTTTTCTAAGCAAATCTAGAAACTTTATGAGTTCTGTTCTTGCTGGTTCGTGCCATATTGAAAAAATACGTGGTGCAAGTATAGATTTATCCCACCAGGATGGCCGACTTTTTGCGAACGCCTGCTTACGTTTTTTTCGCTTGATAATCAACTTCTTTTTGGTAAAAAACCGTAGTCGTTTGTACTGAATTTTTATCTGGCGATTGCGTTGTTTTTTGTAAAGTAGTTTCATTGGGCCTGTGAGTAGTTTTATGTCAGATGTAATGTCTAAAGAATAAATCGTTGGCTTTTATTTGGTGAACAGTAACAAGTATTTGTTACTTGGTTCCATCAATATCTAAACATACTGCCCCGCACACCAGCCCGATGCCCAGGCCCACTGGAAATTATAGCCACCGAGCCAGCCGGTGACATCGACCGTTTCACCAATAAAATACAGCCCCGGTACCTTGCGTGCTTCCATGGTTTTGGATGACAGTTCTTCGGTATTGACGCCGCCCAGGGCGACTTCAGCGGTGCGCATGCCTTCCGTGCCTGCCGGTGTCATTGCCCAGTCCTGTAGGCGCTCAGCTAGCTGCGTTAAGGTTTGCAGGTTGAACTGCGCCATCGGCTTGTTGGGCAGGCGTTGCGCGCACAAGCGTTGGGCCAGCCGTTTCGGATAAATTTCAGCTAATACGGTTTTTAATTCTGCCTGCGGCCTTGCCTGTTGGCGTTGCTGTAGCCATTCCAGCGCATTGTGATTGGGAAACAGGTTGATATGAATCGCTAAGCCTTGCCGCCAGTATGAGGAGATTTGCAGCATCGCTGGGCCGCTTAGACCGCGATGGGTGAACAGCAATTGTTCTTTGAACTGCCCGGCGTTACAGCTGGCCGTGACTGTTACGCTCACTCCGGCCATATCAGCCAGGATGCCACTGAGATCCTGCGGTGAAAAGGTGAACGGCACTAAGGCCGGTGAAAACGGGATACTGTTGAGCCCAAATTGCTGAGCGACTTGCAGGCCAAAGTCAGTCGCTCCCATTTTCGGAATCGATGGCCCGCCGGTAGCGATCACCAGCGTATCGCTGGTCAGCACTTGCTGCTCCAACGTAAGCTGAAAGCACGTGCGTTCTGTATCTGCTGCGGTGTGCTGTTTGATTTGCTCAACTTCTGTTTGTAAGCGGAGTTCAACGCCAGCTGTTACACATTCCTGCCATAGCATAGCGACGATTGCTTTTGACTTTTGGTCGCAAAACAGTTGGCCCAGCGTTTTCTCATGCCAGCTGAGGTCATGCTTTTCCATGAGGGCCATAAAATCCCATGGCGTGTAGCGAGCGAGGGCCGATTTACAGAAATGCGGGTTTTGTGACAGAAAGCAGTCTGGGTGGGTATAGAGATTGGTGAAATTACAGCGCCCGCCACCAGAAATCAGAATCTTACGTCCGACTTTTGCTGCTTTGTCGATGAGTAGGGTGCGCCGACCACGCTGAGCTGCTATGGCGGCACACATCAGTCCAGCGGCACCTGCGCCTAGAATGATGACATCGTATTGAGTCGGCTTGGAAGTGTCTTGCATAGTCGCGCATCATAGAGGGAATGACGGCATTAAAAAAGCCCGCAGTAAGCGGGCTTTTATGAAATCCTTTTCGGGAGGTGGCTATTACCAGCGGATGGTAACGTTCTTGCGGCCCCATTTGAGCGCCTTGCGGCGATCTTTGCCCATGTAAATGTCGATCTTCTTACGCCAGCGCTTGTTCATTTTATCGAGAACAAGGTATTCACCTTCCAGGCCGCTGATTTGAACTTTATCTTTGTGTTTTAGCCCATATTTTTTCAATAAATCCCGTGAGACAGCGATAACTTTCATGCCGGGACGGAGACGATCCCCCCAAGCAGCGATATCTGGCGTACTATCAGTCTGCTCAGGCAGTGAGTTGTAGGCCGTAGCGGTAACACGTAGTTGCTTGTCTTCCTTTTCGTGGTCTTTATTGGTGGGCTCCAGGGTATGGTGCGCCATTGCTGGATTCAGTAGTGCCAGCAGCAAGAAAAATCCACAAAAACGAGTGAATGTAACCATAACAAAATAACCTCTTAATACTAATGGCTTCGGTAACGGATAAAGTGTGTCTACCGAAGGCGGTGGCGAACTTAACACAGGAATGATCGTAAATACAAATTGCCGCCACTTTATTTGTTTATAACGGACTGACTCAGGTGTGTCAGTTGCTATAAGTTGTTCCAACTCAATTGCTTAGCTCAACTGAGTTGAAGGTTTTACTTTGCTGTATCAAGCATAAATGCTTAATTTTTGATTATTACACCTTATCCTCTATATGAAAATTCTATTTAATCGAATGAGATGGGCTGTATGGTCATATAACCGTGCTGACGGGTCTGTTAGAATCATCGCCTTAAAATCCAGCTATTGATGCCCATGACTGACATCGTGTTGACCACCCTAAATGCACGCTATACCCATGCTTCACTCGGGCTGCGTTACCTCTATGCTAATCTAGATGCTTTACAGACTACCGCACGGATACAAGAGTTCACTATTTCGATGCGTGCGCTGGATATTGTGGAGCAATTGCTTGAAAACAAAGCAAAAATTATTGGTTTTGGCGTTTATATATGGAACGCTTGCGCAACCCGTGAAGTGATTGCTTTATTGCGGGTAGTGGCTCCCGATATTGTGATCGTGGTGGGTGGCCCGGAAGTGTCGTATGAAACTACGGAGCAGGAAATTAACCGTCTCGCCCATTACACCATTACCGGCGCTGGTGAGACCAGTTTTCGCCAGCTGTGCGAGCAGTTGCTTACACAGCGTAAACCGCTTAACAAAGTGATAAACGGTATAGATAGTCCGTTAAAACAGCTGAATTTGCCCTATCAATACTACGATGCTGCCGACTTGCGCCATCGGTTTATCTATGTCGAGGCTGCCCGTGGCTGTCCGTTTAAATGTGAGTTTTGTCTGTCGTCTCTGGATAAAACGGCCTATCCGTTTGAGCTGGATGATTTTCTAAGCGCCATGGATCAGCTGTGGCAGCGTGGCCTACGTAACTTTAAGTTTGTGGATCGCACTTTTAATCTAAAGATCAGCAGCACGCTGCGTATTCTGGACTTTTTTCTGGAGCGACTTGATCAAGAGACCTTTTTGCACTTTGAGCTGATCCCCGATCATTTGCCTGATAAGTTGAAGGCATGTATCCAGCGCTTCCCTGCGGGAAGTCTACAGTTTGAGGTGGGTATCCAAAGTTTCAATCCAGCGGTGCAGGCGCTGATTAGCCGTAAACAGGATAATGCAAAATCAAAGGCCAATCTTCGCTGGCTGCGTGAAGAGAGTAACGCTTATTTGCACACTGACTTGATTTTTGGGCTGCCGGGTGAAGATCTGGAGAGCTTCGCAGCCGGATTTAATACGTTGGTCAGCCTACGCCCGCATGAAATTCAGGTCGGTATCTTGAAGCGCTTGCGCGGCACACCGATTATTCGCCACACGCAGGCGTATCAAATGGTGTACAACCCGGAGCCGCCCTATAACATTCTGAGTAATGATCGGGTCGATTACGCCACGATGCAGCGCATGAATCGTTTTGCGCGCTACTGGGATATGATTGCTAACTCTGGGCGTTTCAGCCATGCACTGCCGTTACTGCTGGGTGAGCAGGCGTTTCAGCGTTTCTGGCAGCTGTCCGCCGCTATATACCAACACAGCCAGCAGACGCATAAAATCGCGCTGCCGCGCCTGTTTAAGTGGGTGCATCAGATCGGCCTGACGGAATTGGCGATTCCCCAGGAGGTGCTGGAGACGGCATTAGTCAAAGATTATGCACAGACCGGGCAAAAGGGTCGGATTCCGTTTCTGCCGGAACAAAAGCAACAGAACCGGGGGCGTAGCCGAGGTGATGGGCGCAATCAGCGCCAGCGCCGGCATGCCGACGCATAGAAGCATCTACCGCGAGCGCCTACAGATAGCTGCGTAGCTTGTCGGTTAATTCCTGTGGGGTAATGCCATGCTGCAATTTCTCGCGCAGCACGCCCTTCTGGTCCACCAGATAAATCACTGAGGAATGATCCAAGGTGTACGCCAGTGCTGAGTCCGGTGTTGCCGTTTTGCGAAAGAGGGCGCCGTATTGCTGGGCGACTTGAGCGACGGCCTGCGGCGTGCCGCTGAGCCCAGTAAAATTTTTCTGGAAATGCTGGGCATAATTATGGGCAATTTCTGGCGTGTCGCGCACTGGGTCAATAGAGATAAATAAGCCCTGTACTGTGTTTTGTTCGTCTTGGCTTAGGGTATTATAAGCCTTGCGCATCACGCCCAGCGATGTCGGGCAAATGTCAGGGCAGGACGCAAAGCCAAAATACATCATGACCAGCTGGCCGCGATAATCCTGTAGGCTGCGCGCACCCGCACTGTTGTCCAGCACGAAATCTCCCCCATAAGCAGAGAGCGCAGAGCGCGTTGTGTTAGCTGCAGGCTCGGCGCCGCGCCATTGTTGCAGGCTAAAGGCGAGTCCAACCCCGCCGATAAAAACCAGCAGCATGAACAAGCCGTAGCGAAATTTAGCGGAGTGAGAGTACTTTGTCATACGCATTAGCGGGTGATGGCACCAGGGTGGCTGCTGAAAATAATAAATGGAAAACCATTATAACGTTTTCAGCCTCAGGCCAAAGTCAACGGCGCCAACTGTATGGCCTTTCCACGCTGCGCTTGTTCCGCTGCGGGCAGCACATCCATACTCGGCCATAGCCCACTGAGTAAAGCCTCGGCATAAGCATTAGCCAGACCCCGTTTATGCATCGCGGCGCTAGCGGCCTGTGCATCGTATGCCAGCCGTTCCCACTGCACGTTGAGGCCAGCGCTATCAGGGCGCAATAGCATATACCAAGTGTCAGCCCGGCCCTCATTGGCGGGCATGCCAATCACACCGCTGTTAAGCCAAGTCTGCTGCGCAACGGTGCGAGCGAAAGGCATACCGGCATGACCGCCAAGCACGACATCGGCGTCTGCGGCGTTTAATTCAGTGCGAAAATCCGCATCGGGCTGAGAGGCAAATAGAAAGCGGTTAATGGCGTGCACACCGCCGTGGACGACCTGAAAGCGCTTATGACCGAGCTGAAAGCGCAGCGTGCGCGGCAGTGCGCGCATCCATGCCTTACTAGCGGCACTCACCCGGCGCTGGCTATAGGTGAACCAGCTGTCAGAGAGCACGGCACAGGCCGTACCCTCTTCAAAGCCGCAGCCGCAGTCAGCGCTGTCAAAGCCGAGTGACTCCTCACAGTTACCCATCACCACGGACACACCCCAGTCACGCATGGCGCATACAGTTTCTTCCGGCTGGGCACAGTAAGCAACTACATCGCCAGTACAGATGATGCGCTGCGCTGGAATGCCTCGTGCGGCGGCGACGGCCTGGAGCGCCTCGGTGGCCTGGAGGTTGCTGTAGTTGCCGCCGAAGATCAGCATTTCATCGTGGAAGGTTCCAAGATTCATCCGGCGACCTGTGAGCGTAATGTGGAGCTGGAGGTTTTGGCACCAAGCCAGAACAGCAAGTTACACGATACCAGCAGCGTGAGCGAGATCCACAGCAGCTTGGTGTACTTGTGGCTGTCGCCCATTAGGTTAGTGTGACTGGATGATTCGGTGAAGTAAAGCATTGCGCCGCCGATGGCGAGCACAAAGCTACCCAGATAGCTCCAGACCGGAATATCAATGCGCTTACCCCAGAGTGAAAAGAAGACCACGGGTACGAGGTACATTGACGCGGTACCGCTGACTGCGACGGCGCTGAATAGATCTTTATTACCCAGGAAGACAAAGCCCACCCCGAGCACCATAAACAGTGCCATGACCAGACGGCCATTTGCCATGGTTGGCTGAATCACCTTCATATCGACCGCCACCAGCTTGGCCGAGCTGGAGAGGGTGCTGTCCAGAGTGGACATGGCAGAAATCACCAGGGCCACGCTAAATAGAATCATCGGCCAGAAGCCCAGCAGACGGGTCAGCGTTGCATTCATATCCTCACCGCTCAGCGTATTCGCCCCGGCAAAGACACCGAGAATACCAAATAGCAGGATGCATATAATGCTAATCCAGCCTGCATGAACAAAACTTTTGCGTGTGGTCTCGCGGTCGGCAAGAAAGCCACGATCCATCATCACCGGGTCGTGCATAGGGTAGCTCCACACCTGGAGCAGAGCGACCAGTAATAAAATGGGCCCTGGCTCGGTAATATCGAATGATTTAAATAGCAGCTGATCGGCTTCAAAATGCCCACCAAACAACATGATTGCTACGAGTAATGCCAGTACGACCATAAAGATACGCATTTGGAACAGGTCAGTCTTCAAGGAGGCATGCAGGCCACCCAGCATGGAGTACAGCAACACAACGACTGCAAAAATCAGAATGGCTGCGGTATATAGGCTGCTGCCCGCTGCGCCAAACAATACGCCGATGACCAGGAGGTTGGCGAAGACTTCACTGATCAGCCGCACGCCAATCACAACGTTATAGCAAGCGGTGCCCCAGCGCCCAAAGCGTTCCTTGAGGAAGGACTGGACGCTGTCATAACCCTGTTCAAAGCGCAGATTGTCGATAATTTTGCCGCCGACGAAGAAGGATAGGTAGTACGCCGCATAAGCGAGGGTGCCCCAGATGCCATAATAAAAGCCAAGGATGGCCGCATTCATTAGCGAGCGCGCAAAAATCCAGGTAGTGACCTGCGAAAAGGTGAGTAACCATAGACTGGGCGGTTCGCCGTTGGGCGATAGGCCACTAAAAAAAGCCCCAGCGTCTTGTGCTTTAGGGGATAAATAAATAGAAATTGCTGCAATAACGGCTACGCATCCAGCCAGAATGTACAGGGAAGACATATCGCTCATAACCAGTTCCTTAAAATTTTGTAATGCATCCGGGGCCACACAACGCCCGTCATATTACGCAGGGTTTAGCAGTGTAGATGCAGCTACACTGTACTAAACGTTGCATTATGACCGATATATGCTCTAATCGCGATGTCGGTATAACATGATACTCTGGAAAGCACTGTGTACGATCTGCTGAAACAACGCCTGCAAACCCTCGAAACGCAACAGTTATCGGACTATTTGCGTGAATCCCGCACCGGATTAGAAAAAGAAAGCCTGCGGGTGAATGCACAGGGCTATCTGGCCGCCGGTAAACACCCCGAAACGTTGGGGTCGACGCTGACCCACCCGTGGATCACCACCGACTATGCGGAGTCTTTGTTGGAGTTGATTACTCCGCCGCAGAACCGGGCGAGCGCTGCGTTGGATTTCCTGTTAAACGTTGAGACCTTTGTCTATCAGCAGCTGAAAGATGAATTGCTGTGGACGACCAGTATGCCCTGTATTATTGGCGGGGAAGATGATATTTGTATCGCCGAATACGGCAGTTCAAATGCGGGACAGATGAAGCATATCTACCGCCAGGGTTTAGCCTGGCGTTACGGTAAGATGATGCAGGTGATTGCCGGTGTGCACTTTAATTATTCGATTGCAGAAGAGTTTTGGCCAGTATGGCACGCGCTGGAGGGGGAGGGGGAGAGCCTGCGTGCGTTCCGTGATGCGCGCTATATGGGACAGATCAGGAACATCCAGCGGCTGGGCTGGCTGATTATTTATCTTTTTGGGACGTCACCTGCGATTTGTAAGTCCTTTCTCGACGGTAAGCCGCCCTCGGGGACGATGCGCTCGTTTAACCACCACACCTACTATGAGCCTTATGGCACGTCACTGCGCATGGGGAATATTGGTTATACCAACAGTAAGGCGTCCGAAACTGGGATTAATATCTGTTATGACAGCGTCGATAGCTATACTCGCAGCCTGCGCGAAGCGATTAATCGACCCTCGGCTCAATATGAGGCCATGGGTGTCAAAGTCGACGGCGTCTACCGCCAGCTCAATGCCAATATTCTCCAGATTGAGAACGAGTACTACAGTACGGTGCGTCCAAAACAGGTGTTACGCGGCTTTGAAAAGCCGGTTGATGCGCTGAGTGCGCGGGGTATCCAGTATGTTGAATTACGCTCGGTGGATGTGAATGCGTTTCATCCTGCCGGTCTGACCCAGGGTCAATTGTCTTTCTTAGAAGTGTTTATGCACACCTGCTTGCTACAGGCCAGCGACCCGATCAGTAGCGCAGCGAAGCAACGCCTGGATCAGAATCAGTATCTGGTGGCGCACCGTGGGCGCGATCCTGAGTTGAAGTTGCACCGGCGCGGCGAGGAGATTCTGCTGAAAGAATGGGCGTTGGAACTGTTGGAACAGATGTTGTCGGTGGCGGCCTTACTTGATCAGAGTCACGGCAGCGAGCGCTATACTGCATCGGTGGCGCAGCAATTGGAGCTGGCGCGCAATCCTGAATTGACGCCGTCGGCCCGCGCATTGGAAGAGATGGTGGCACAGGGGCACGAAGACTTCTTTACCTTCGCACAACGCAAGTCGCTGGAACACCGCGACTTCTTTATGCAGCGCCAGCTGCCAGCGGCATTACAGCAAGAATTTGAGACGATGGCTCGGACGTCGTTGGCGCAGCAGCGTGAGATTGAAGCTGGGGATCAGCTGGATTTTGATCGCTTCCTCGCCCAGTATTTCGCGGGAACCTTGGCTTAAACCGTAAACTGCAATGGCTTACAGATAGCCGGGTTAGCGGCGACTACTATGCCTACGGAGAATATTTGCTATTCCAATATTCCCATTAAATTCCAAACTATTATTTGTTACTTTAGTTAACAACACTGATTGGAATAACATTGCTATAGGGAGTAAAGGTCGCATGAGTCACCCCGTTATCGCTGATAATAAACCCACCGCCGTCAGCCTGGAAAAAGGTGAGACGTATTATTTCTGCGCCTGCGGTCAGTCCGCTAAGCAACCGTTTTGTGACGGCTCGCATGCGGGTACTGAGTTCAAGCCCAAAGCATTCACCGCCGAGGAGACGGGCGAGGCTTATCTGTGTGCCTGCAAGCACAGCGCGAATACGCCGTTTTGTGATGGGACGCATAAGCAATTTACGCTTGAACAGGTTGGTCAGGCCGGGCCGGGTGTTAGCACCGCTGATAACAACGCGGCGCCTGTTGCTACGGCAACCACAGAAGAGCCAACCGTGACGTTTATCCATCAATTAGCCCGCGAAGGTTTATCAAAACTGGGACACCACGGCCCGATGACATCAATGGGCGTCCCCCGTCACCAGTTGCCGCACTGGGATGATTTACAGGTCATGGTTGCGCAGATGGCACGCAAGCCGCTGTTAGAAGATCAGGCTGTGGCCACCGAGCTGGTGATTGGGCCGGAGGTGAAGCAGCCGTTGGAGCTGAAGATTCCACTTTTTGTGTCAGATATGAGTTTTGGTGCGCTGTCGGAGGAAGCGAAGACCGCAATGGCGCGTGGTGCAGAAATGGCCGGTACCGGTATTTGTTCAGGCGAGGGCGGTATGCTGCCGGAGGAACAGGCGGAAAATACTCGTTATTTCTATGAGCTGGCCAGCGCTGAATTTGGTTATCAGGAAACGCTGTTGGAGCGCGTGCAGGCTTTCCACTTTAAAGGTGGACAGGGAGCTAAAACCGGTACGGGTGGTCATCTGCCCGGTAATAAGAATCGCGGTAAAATTTCACAGGTGCGCGGGATTCCAGAAGGTGAGCCCGCTATTTCGCCGCCAACGTTCAGCCACCTCTCCTCAACGGCTGATTTCAAACGCTTTGCGGATCGGGTGCGTGAAGTGAGCGGCGGTATTCCAATCGGATTCAAGCTCAGCGCTAATCATATCGAACGTGATATTCAGTTTGCGCTGGATGCCTCAGCGGACTACATCATTCTGGATGGGCGCGGTGGGGGCACCGGAGCAGCACCAGAAATTTTCCGTGATCATATCAGTGTGCCGACGATTCCGGCGCTGGCCCGCGCGCGGCGTTACCTGGATGAACAGGGGGCTAGCGGGCGGGTGACGCTGATTATTACCGGTGGTTTGCGGGTGCCAATTGATTTCGTGAAGGCGCTGGCGCTGGGTGCGGATGGTGTGGCGGTGTCGAACAGCGCGATGCAGTCGATTGGCTGTGTGGCGGCGCGGATGTGTAATACCAATAATTGCCCGGCGGGTATTGCGACACAGAAAGCGGATCTGCGCCAGCGTTTAAATGTGGCTAAAGCCTCGCAGCAGCTGGCGAGTTTTTTTATGGCTTCCACTGAGCTAATGCAGGTCATGGCGCGCGCCTGTGGGCATGCGCATTTGAATCAGTTTAATAAAGCCGATCTCGCGACTTGGAAGCGTGACATGGCGCATTTAAGCGGGGTGGAGTATGCTGGTTTTGATAGCATTTAACTGATTTCAACGTAGGAGGACGTGATGAATATTGTTTTATGGGTGATACAGGTTTTATTGGCGGCTGGTTTTTTAATGGCGGGTGGGATGAAGTTAATGACACCGCATGATGCCTTGGCCGCACAAATGGCGTGGGTCAATCACATGCCTGCTATAGCGCCGAAGCTGATTGGCTTGCTCGAAGTCTTGGGGGCGCTTGGCTTGATTTTACCGGCGCTGCTGCGCATTAAGCCGGGGTTGACTCCGCTGGCTGCGTCCTGTTTGGCGCTGCTTATGGTGGGCGCCTTTATTACGCATCTGCTGTTGGGTGAGTACCCTATGTCGCTGCCTTCGCTGGTGATGGGTGGGCTTGCGGCCTTTGTGGCTTGGGGGCGGAAAAAGCGAGCGCCTATTTTACCCAGATAGGGGCAGTAAGCGTCTCAGACGCTTGGCACATA
>CALAMO010000027.1 GCA_937925855.1 uncultured Thiotrichaceae bacterium | reverse complement strand
GCGGTTCATTCTTCTGCGCAGAATATCCTGTTGGCGGGGGATTCAGTATTTGACATTACGCAGGATGCAGTCACAATTTTAGCTATGAAAATTTACGAGCACTACCCGCTGGCAGCGTTGCATACGTTTGGCGTAGCTGTTACGGCACGCTACTACGGCGTGCTGTCCACGCTGGAAGATGTGGAGCTTATGTTGCACTGGCAGCGAACGCATCCTGATTTGCCGACGTTGTTGTTAGGGGGCGGCAGCAACCTACTGTTTACCGCTGATTATCCGGGGCTGGTGGTAAAGGTTGAGTTGTACGGGCGGCGTGTGTTGGGTGAAGACGCAACTTATGCATATCTCCACGCTGGTGCGGGTGAGAACTGGCATGACTTTGTTCGCTGGAGCATTGCGCAGGGTTATGCCGGACTGGAGAATTTATCGTTGATACCGGGTACTGTGGGAGCAGCGCCCATACAAAATATTGGCGCTTATGGTATTGAGCTAAAAGACTGTCTCCACGCCGTGCAGGCCGTGGATAAAAAGACGGGGGCAGTACGTGAATTTGAGCGTGGTGACTGTCAGTTTGGTTACCGCGACAGCTATTTTAAATCGGTAGAACCCGGTCGCTGGCTGATTAGTGCGGTGGTTTTTCGGCTGCCACTGCGGCCACAGTGGTGCATTGATTATGCCGGAGTGCGTGAGCAATTGGCGGATGTGACATTAACAGCAGTATGTATTAGTGATGCGATTATTGCACTGCGCCGCCAAAAGTTACCAGATCCGGTGCAGTTGGCTAATGCCGGTAGTTTTTTTAAAAATCCAGTGATTGCGGCCTCGCAGTGGGAGACGCTGCACCAGCAGTTTGCGGATATGCCGTATTGGTCGCTGGCAGATCAGCAGTATAAGTTGTCGGCGGGCTGGCTGATTGATCGCTGTGGCTGGAAAGGGCAACGTGTAGGTGATGTGGGCACCTATGAGAAACACGCGCTGGTGCTGGTGAATTATGGCGCGGCGAGTGGACAAGAGATATGGCGGTTTGCACAGCAGATTATTTGTTCTGTGAACGAAATGTTTGGCATTCAGCTGGAGCCTGAGCCGTTAGTGATGCCTCGGTCTATTGGGTGATAGTGCTGCGGTTTGCCTGAGTTGCACCTGATCAGAAGACTTTGATAAGGATTAAATAAATACGAGTCGCTGCCTATATAGGCGCTAATAAATTGTAGGCTCGGCTTTATTTGAATGTTGGTGGAATAAATGTATTTGAAGTTTTGGCTGAATATACTGAGTTTTTATGTTCAGTTGCGTTAATTTATACAGATGCGCAATATTATACTTTTTACGGGTGAGTTAATTTAGTGATGCGGGTCTAAATAAACCAATGCTTTCTAAGCTTTCAGGGTGCTTCCAGGGTTTGTCTCAAGACGACCGACAGCTTGGGGGTGTCTGTAAACCATCGCCCGTGGCTTGTATTCATCGACCTGACGTGATGTAAATTGTCAGGTCGATGAACGATTGCTGCAAGCGTCGTGCCTACGATAGCGGGCAGCGCTTTTCAAACGAATTGATTATTTGTTATCCATTATTTTCTGCTTTAATGCTGCTACACGATTCATAGCGGCTTGCTCTTTCATTTTTGCTTCCATAATGCGCTTTTCCAGCTTGGTTATTTTCGCATTCAGGGCCTCGACGAGAGTTAAGTCTGGCGTTTCTGCTGCTTTTGCCTTTTTGAGTCTGTCTTGAGCGGCTTTAAGATCTTGCTTGGCAAAGTACTGGCGACCGTTATACAAATTGACTCTACGCTGTGCAAAACCCAGTTTTTGTCCCAGTGTTAGAGGGTTCGCATCCCTTGGGCCTTCTGGTGAAGGCGGTGGCGGAGTGGCGCCTTTTGTGGGTGTGTCATCTGTAGTTACCGATGAGTTACTGGGGCTACTTGTGTTTTTGTTAGCTGTTGGCGATTCGGTGGGGTCTACCTGACCACTGTACTCCGCAAGGCTTAATTCACTGTTACCATTAACATCTATTGAGGCAAAGTCCCATATTAGGTTAGCACTGAGCTGTTGCGTACTCATCCGCATCTTAGAGAATGCGTTCATATCGACTGTGTCGGCTGTGCCAGCTGCTGATTTAAAAATATCAAGCGCTAATTGATCAGCGGTTTTGGGCAAATGACCAAGAAACTCTGCTTTTTCGAGCTGGCCGCTACCATCTGTATCTAGCTGCTTAAAGGATGCTTCATATTGCATCAATGCAGCCGCCACATTTAAGTCGTAAAATTCGTAGAAAGACAGGCTACCACTCTTGTCGGCATCGCCGCTGGTAAACATTTTTTGTGTCATCGGGTCGATCCCGTCGTTTGCGTTTTCTGCCAGTGCCTGAGCGCTGGCAACAGCGACAGCGATAGCGAGTGCAGCTGAACATGTTTGACGGTTTAAGAATGATTTATTATGATTCATTGGGGTTTCCACTCTTTTCATGATGAATTAGATTTGGGTTTTAAAAGAAATCAATTTGTCAATTTATTTTGGGGCGTATGGATATTAGAAAACAACGTTTTCAAAAGTTATTATCTAGTGTTTTTTTTTAATTGATTAATTGATTAATTGATTTAATGCCATTAAAGCATTTTTTATGATCTTGAAAAAGCTGTAGGGCGTGATTGCTTGACCAGTGGCACCAGATCAGTGATAAGCGTTATTTTGGCTATAATTAGAGCAATTCCAGCGTAGAATCGGAGCAGATGATGGTAATTATTAAGCAAGACGATGTGATTGACAGCATAGCTGACGCGCTGCAGTTTATTTCTTATTACCACCCCAGCGATTTCATTACAGCGATGCACGCTGCTTGGCAGCATGAAGAATCGGCTGCGGCAAAAGATGCTATCGCGCAAATACTGGTGAATTCACGGATGTGTGCTGAAGGCCGACGGCCTATTTGCCAAGATACAGGTATCGTGACGGTTTTTGTTAAAGTGGGTATGGAGGTGCAGTGGGATGCGGAACTGAGTCTAACTGATATGATTAATGAAGGAGTGCGGCGCGCCTATCTGCATCCAGACAATGTGCTGCGTGCCTCTATTCTGGATGATCCGGCGGGAGCGCGTACCAATACGCAAGACAACACGCCCGCAGTGATTCATTACGAAATAGTCGCAGGGGATCAGGTCAGCGTGGATGTGGCGGCGAAAGGTGGTGGTTCAGAAAATAAGGCGAAGATGGCCATGCTGAATCCGAGTGACAGCATTGTCGACTGGGTATTGAAGACAGTCCCCACGATGGGCGCTGGCTGGTGTCCGCCTGGCATGTTGGGTATTGGTATTGGAGGAACCGCTGAAAAGGCGGCGGTACTTGCTAAAGAAGTGTTGATGGAGCCGATAGATATACAGGCATTAATGGCGCGTGGCCCACAAAATCGAGCGGAAGCACTGCGGCTGGAGCTATTTGAAAAGGTGAACCAATTAGGCGTGGGCGCGCAGGGACTAGGGGGGTTGACGACGGTGCTGGATGTAAAGATCAAAGATTTTCCAACGCATGCCGCTTCTCTGCCGGTGTGTATGATTCCTAATTGTGCGGCTACTCGGCATGCGCATTTCGTGCTCGATGGTTCTGGACCAGTGCTGCAAACCCCGCCCGATTTAGCTAACTGGCCGCAAATCACCTTGGCCGGTGGTGACACTTCGCGCCGGTTGAATTTAGATACGGTTACCCCGGAAGACGTGCAGGCATTGCAGCCGGGAGAAACGGTTTTGCTCTCAGGCAAGATGCTAACTGGGCGAGATGCCGCGCATAAGCGCCTGATTGCTATGCTGGACAACGGCGAGACCTTGCCTGTTGATCTGCGTGGGCGCATGATTTATTACGTTGGCCCGGTCGATCCAGTACGTGATGAGGCTGTCGGGCCAGCTGGGCCAACTACCTCAACGCGGATGGATAAGTTTACGCATCAGATTTTGGCAGAAACCGGACTGATCGGTATGATTGGTAAGGCAGAGCGTGGCCCGTTGGCGATTGAAGCAATTCGTGAGTTTGGGGCCGTATATCTGATGGCCGTCGGCGGTGCGGCTTATCTGGTTTCTAAGGCGATTACGGAGGCCAAAGTGGTGGCGTTCCCTGAGCTAGGCATGGAGGCAATCTACGAGTTTGAGGTAAAAGATATGCCAGTGACAGTGGCGGTTGATAGTCAGGGTGAGTCCGTACACCAGACTGGGCCGGCCAAATGGCGAGGCATCATTGAACAGAAAATTGCAGTGGCTACTTTAAAAGGCTAATCTTATCCCCAAATTGCGTTAGAATAATATTCATTTTTTTTAAACGTTCGTCAAATAGAGTGCGGGTCGCCTATCTGAACGATGGCGTTGCTTTGGGAGAGTCCAGTGAGCAGTTCTCGGATATATCGCGTTTCATTTGTCAATCAGGATAAGATCTACGAAGTCTTTGCACGCCAAGTGTATGAGGCTGATCTGTATGGCTTTATTGCGATTGAAGAGCTGGTTTTTGGTACTCAGAGCGAGCTGGTCATTGATCCAGGTGAAGAGAAACTAAAAAATGAATTTTCTGCGGTCAATCGCACCTTTATTCCCATGCACGCGATCATCCGTATTGATGAGGTTGAGAAACCGGGGATCAGTAAAGTGCACGCAATGGATGGTGGGCGCACCAATAATGTCAGTCCGTTTGCTCGACCATTAAGCGGCGGTGATAAAGGTAAGGACTGAGAGTCCTTATCTTGCACAGCTGTTTCTCACCCAATATCCCTTAGTAAAATCCTGCCCGGTAAAGTTGTAATTCTGACCCTTGATTTACCTGTTTGAGTAATTTCCCCTCATGCGTTTGTGTCTTGCACGTTTATTAAACAGGTTTTCACTTCAGCTGGATAATTTGCACGTTTAGCTGGATCGTTTTTGATAAAGCCCAGTTTTTATATTTAATTAGAAATACAAATGAGCTAATTCATTGGATTAATGATGGGTTTTGCCTAATCAGTGCTCAAGCCGCTACTATTTTATGCTGAACACAGCCCGTCATGATACCGGCTATTTGGTATGCGATATTAAATTATGTTGGCTGTACTGGTCATGCGCCAAGCACAAAGGTTAATCTGTGACAAAGGTGTATAGATTGTGCAAATCATAAATATTGATTATATGCAAATAATGTGGTTTAATTTGTTTCCCCCAGTAGCCTTGCAAGCTATTATAAAAATAATTGGAAGACTGATATGAGTGTTTTGAGCTTTACCGAGGCTCGTCATCTGGTGAGTCGCACCGGATTTGGATCTGAGCTGAATATCATACGAAAAGTGGATGCAAAAGAACGCGATGTTGCGGTTGAAACGCTGCTGCGCGCTCCACGCAACTTCACCGTACCTATGCCAGTGTTGAAGAGTTTGCATGCGCCTGACAGCATGGCACTGCTCAAGAAAAAGAAGCTAGTGGCCAAAGACATCAAAACCGTTAGGTACTGGGCGCTTGAACAGGCGCTAAAAAATCCAAATGCGATGCAGGAAAAAATGACGTGGTTTTGGCATAACCATTTCACCAGTAAAATCAGCACATCGGACCGCATGATTCAATACATGGTGTGGCAGACGAAGTTCATCAGGAAAAATGCCCTGAAAAATTTTGCTGATATGCTGCGCGCGATTCCTTACGACCACATGATGTTGCGCTACCTCGACGGTATCAAAAACACCAAAGACTCACCTAATGAAAATTTTGCGCGTGAGCTGCTTGAACTATTTACTTTAGGTGAAGGCCACTACACAGAACAAGATGTGAGAGAAGTGGGGCGTGCCTTTACCGGGTGGACTATCCGCCGTGATAATAAGGTGGTGCGAGATCCCAGTAAATTTGATGATGGGATGAAAACGATTTTGGGTCAGCGCGGACGCTTTGATGGCGATGATGTGATTGAGATTTTGTTACGGCATCCACGGACAGCTGAATGGATTGCAGAAAAGATGTGGTACACATTTGTGAGCATCGTAGAGCCCGACCCCAGAATTATTAGAAAGTGGGCTAAGGTGTTCCGTGATTCTGGCTATGATATTTCCAAGCTGCTAAAGGCTGTGCTTTCTAGTCGTGCATTTTGGCATCCCGCTGCGAGAGCAACATTAATCAAGTCACCGTTGGATTTAATCATTGGCACAATGCGCACGTTTGGTTTGGATGGAAATGATATGCCCTATAGTACAATTAATCTTCGATTGATACGTCTAGGGCAGAAAATTTATGCCCCACCCGATGTCAAAGGCTGGGCTGGTGGTATGAGCTGGATCAATGACTCTACGATTGTCGTAAGGCATCACATTATAACAAGTATTCTGCGGGTTAACGGTGTTCATTCCCGCCCAAGAAAGAACAAGAATAATGACAGCATGTTGGCTGATGATGCATTTCCCAAGCTGAACGAGAAGCACTGGGATAAGTGGTTGCTGCCCGAAAAGGCGGTGACCGAAGTTGACTACAGCAGCAAAGCAAAACGGCTGTACGCCATCATGTTGGATCCGGCGTTTCAGCTTAAATAAGGAAAATAATAATGAATCGTAGAAATTTTTTGCAGCTTCCTATGCTGTTACCGGGTGTGAGTATTGCACCTAGCCTGTTGGCAGCACCAAGGGCGAGGCGTCCCTTGCTTATCATGATCGAACTCAAAGGGGGCAATGACGGCCTAAATACACTGATTCCGATAGATGATGCAAATTACTATGGCCTACGCCCTAAACTTGCCATTCCTACTCGCGAAGCGCTCAAATTGCGTGATGGTTTCGCGCTGCACCCGTCGCTTAAGCCACTGCGTGAATATTGGCGTGGAGGAGATATGGCATGGATTCATGGCTTGGGTTACAAAAACCCTAATTTTTCACATTTCCGTTCCATCGAAATCTGGGATTCTGGCAGTGAGCCCGATGTGCATGACATGCAGGGTTGGATCTCCAAAATACACCCTAACGCTGGGAAAAAACTCAAGGGTTTAGTGGCCGGCAATGGTTATGGGCCACTCAACGACAGTAACTTTGGCACTTTTATCATGGGTTACCTGGATAATTTCGACAAAAGTTTTGAGGCAATGCAGGAGGTGCGTATGGCAACAACTAATCCTGCTATGGCCCATGTGCTGGATGTCCAAAACAACGTGAAATACCATTCCAAGCAGGTGCTTGATGTGCTTATGAATGGGCATGAAACCAGTGCAGTTAAGTTTCCTACGCACGATTTTGGTCAGCGTATGGAGTTGGTAACCCGGTTGATTAAGAACGATCTGAGTGCACATATTTATAAAATAGAAATTGGTGGTTTTGATACACACAATACACAGCGGAATTTGCATGCCCTCGCATTAGAGAAGCTGGCGACTGGACTGGATGCGTTTGCCAAAGCTATGCAGAGATCTAGGCTGTGGGATGACGTGTTGATTATGACGTATTCTGAATTTGGTCGACGAGTTAATGAGAATAGAGGTGGAGGCACCGACCATGGTACAGCCGCCGCACACATGCTCATGGGCGGAAGGGTTAACGGCGGTTTTCATGGCACCCCTCCGAGTCTTTCCAGGTTAGATGATGGCAATTTAATCTATACCAGTGATTTTCGTAAGTTGTATGGCACCGTTGCGAAACAGTGGCTTGGCAGGCCATCACCTTGGATGCGCTCGCTAGGTTCATTCGACTTGATCAGTAGTTAGTGCCACATTGTTCACACTGTCCGAGGGGTAGCAACGCAGCCCCTCGGATATAGGCGTGTAGGTTTGAGTGCAGGTTGTTGTACTCATCACCATGATGTTTGATGATCAAACGATGCGGTGGCTCACAAATTTGCTTAAATCGTCATGAATATCCCAGGCTCGGCGGAAGCCCAGGCCACAGCCTTCCCAGGCGAAAAAGACCCCAGCCTGGTAGCTCCGGCCCTCTTCGTCCTGTGGAAACGGCGCAAACTCCTGATAAACTTTGCGGTAATTATCATATTCGCCTGGGATTGTTTTCAGTACTTTACCCATAGCATCATATAACACGGTATTCGCACCTTCGCGCCCAAACATAGTTTTGGCGACCTGCTTTTTTCCCGGTAGTGGCTCGAGCTGTGTTTCCAACAGATAAGGCGAATCAGGAAAAAGCTCATACAGTACTTTCATCATGCCTTTGCTCTGAAAAAGCAGGGTATAAGCCGGATTGAGTAGGGTGCAGGCTTGCTTGCGACTGATGTCTTCCAATAGGCCGGTGATGCCGTCAGTTTCCAGTGCAATGTCTTCCCACGGAAACAGTTTAAACCAGTAGTCAAATCGAGTTTCGCTGCTAAAGATGCCGTCATCCTCGGAAAAGGCAACGTCACCCATGTAGGCAAAATCAGTCTGGAAGCCTGCATCAGCGGCAATCTGTTGCAGAAATTTTACGGTGCGTTCATCTTCCGGCAGATCAGGCATGCTAGAGAACAAGATGTTTTGTTGTTGATACTGGGTGCTAAAGTCGGAAGTGTCATCGCCCAAGCCGGTAATGAGGCGGCGGAAGTTGTGCTGAATCGCCTCATAGACCGTATTAAACTGGTGGGCTTCGTCCATGCCGTTGGCTTTCAGCAGTGCCCATTGCACCACCGCTGTTTCAAACAAACTAGTGGGCGTATCCGCATTAAACTCGATGAGCTTAATGGGCAGCCCATCTAGTCCACCGGCAAAGTCAAAACGCCCGTATAAATGCAGATCGTCGTTATCCCAGCTGCGTTTAATCTGGCTAATCAGATTAAAGGGAATATCAAGTTCAAAAAATAGCTCGTTATCGATAACATGCTGCCCCGCTGCGATAAACATATCGTAAGTCGCATTAGCCGCTGCATAGTAAGCCTCGGCTTCATCTTCGGTGACGTGCACCAGTTCATTCACCAGATAAGCTGTGCCATCGACATCGGTGTGCCAGCTCATTCCCACTTCTTCCATCAGTTGGTGGCTGATGGGTTGTACGGCTTCTGTTTTGATCATAGTAAGTGCTGAGCCTGTGGTGTCGGCAGACAATTTTTGTTGGTCGTTTGGCGGGAGTGTGTTCCTGGGCGTTGCCCCATATATTTAACCCCCAAACAAGCCGCCGCCACGGTTAGAACCACCTTGGCCACCAAAAAAGCCAGAGCGTTTGCTGGATTGTTGCTTGGCTGTTTTGTTTTGTGCGGGTTGCCGCGTGCTGTTCATGCTGCTTTGGACGCGCTGGTTGGTGCGCTGTTGGTGCTGCTGAAAATTACGATTACCCATCAGCCTATTCGCTAGCATATTACCGAGTAACGCGCCTGCCGCCGAGGCTAGAATCATTTCACCTAAGCCCAGTCCCTGATTTTGTGCCACCGGCTGTGATAATTTTGAGGTGCCTTCTTCCAGTTTTCTGGCTTCAGCCTCGGCCAGCTGAGTGAGCTCTGCTTCGCTGAGCACCTGCTCCTCGCCGTTCATATCACGTAGAATGGCTCGTGTGCCCTGACTGGAGGGGTAGCGCTCCTTAAGTTCATAGGTGTCGGGATTCATTCCGGTTTGCTGAATGATCATAAAATAGCCTTCGGCAGCAGCATCAGCGATGCTATTGCTCTGATTTTGCTGGCTGTCTACTGGCAGCGGACCTTCGCTACAGCCCTGCAAGCCTGCGACAATCGCAAAGCCTAGGCTGCCAACCATGGAGTAGGAAGTTACTCGTTTAATGTAATGTTTTTTCACCTTATCTCTCCTGCCGCGTTTAGGTGGAATCATTTTAGGAGAACCATAATCAAGCTGGCAGTAAAAAGCTACTTCTTATAGTGTTTATGTGCTGTTATCTATTTAATGTGGAAGAAGTGAGGTGCAAGTGTAGGGCGGAACAGAAACGGTGTATAACTTTCAGTAGAAGGCCCACCCTAGCCAAATAAATGGCCGGGGCAGGGTAGTTTAATGGGTTTCAGTATCTGGTTTTAAATACCCTCAAAGTACAGAAAGGTGTGCTGATCACCGTCGCGGCAGGCCACTACCTGTGATTTGACAAATAGCAGGGCCTGACCATCGTTAATATCACTGACATAACCGCCAACTGCGACGAAGCCTGAGCGGGTGACGCCACAGTGTACAGTGCCCACGCTCTCATACTCACCTGGCTTCAGCATGATTTTCTCTGCGCTAGCGAGTTCGCTGCAACGGCATGGGCCAGCGCCCGCATTCCACAGAATTTGCGTGCTGTGCTTGCCGCTTTGGCTGGACATGATTGACTGAATCGCGGGAATGTCTGACAGTTTGAGTTGTGCCGCGTCGTTGGCCACACTGTTGCTGGCCGTTGTAGCCGCAGCAGCACTTACATCATCGGCGGAGGCTTCAACCTGAGCACCAGCACCAGAAACTGCATCGCCCGCCTGATTTGCAGCGGTTCCAGCCTTAGTGCTAACGCTAGAAACAGCATCGGCAAGCTGTGCCTTTACCCGCGGTAATTTCACGGCCGGTTGGCTGCTAGATGCCACCAATGCGCTGTCTTCTAGCGTAGCGGGAGCGCCTGTTTGGGCAATGACTGCGGCTATTTCTGCCTTGACCTGGGGCAGCTTAACCTGCGAACTACCGATCCGATTGAGAAAACCCGGATCTGTGGTGTCATCTTCGGCTTGCTCCTGCGGTGTGCTGTCTTGTGATGCCTCTGCTTCGGCTTCCTCACTTTTAACGACCGGAAGTTTGACGACTGGGCCACTGCTTTCAGCTGCTGCTTCCACAGTATCGGTATCAGAGGTTGCCTTCACATCATCCGTGGCTGCATCCACTGCGGCAGATATTGTCGCCGCATCATCTGCTGCTGCCGACCCGGTTGCTTTATTCCCTGCTGTTGAATCGGCCTCAGCTGTCGCTGATACTGCGGCCTCAGTCGTTTCGGACGCTCCCGCGACTGCTGCACCTACTGCCCCCGCAGTTGCCAGCGCGGCGGGGGCTATGAGGCCATCAGTTGCGCCGCCTGCATCAGCGCTGCCACTGACATCGGGTGCAGACGTTGCCGCTGCATTCGCTACCTCCGCATCAACCGTTAGCCCGGCGTCTGCCAACTCAACTTGCGCTAGTTCAGTGTCCGCCAGTTCGGTGTCTGGCAGCGTTACTTCGGGTGTGTCAATATTAAGCAGTTTTGCGCCTGACGGTTCAACACCTGGCAGCTCTGCCTGTGGCAATTCAGTGCTAGGTTGTGTGACTGCCGAGCTATCGACGTCCGGCCGTGTGGTGTGCAACTCTGCTTTTGGCAGGCTGGCGTTGGCCGCATCAATAGGCCTATCTGGTACTGGCATATTGTCTTTAAGATCGCCGATCTTTGCTTTGGCTGAGGCAATACCTGCCCCTGCCGCCGCCACGCCGGATGCGGCAAGGGCTGCTTTAGCCGTTCTATTGGTGCTTTCGCCAGCGACAGACGAATCACCATCCGTCGCTGTAACGTCTGTGTGACGTGCTCGGCAGAGCAGCCATTTGAGCAGGCGACCCAAAAACAGCCCGAGGAGAAAGGCAACTAGCAGTAACAGGAGCGTTTCGAGTAGAAATGCAGTCATTGCTTAATGCTCCCTATTGGATGATTTAGAGAAAAGCCCGAGTAATAGCCCCAATACAAAAGCTAGCAGGAGCCAGATAAACAGTTTTGAGAATAGATACATCATGGTGTCATTCCTCCCTTAGTTGCCCCGGATTTCAAAAGTGATTCTACGATTACGTGCGCGGCCTTCTGCACTTTCGTTGTCAGCGACCGGCTGGTCTTCACCATAACCGACCGCCTCGAACAGCTCCGGTGCAAGTCCAGCGTTTTGCAGATATTGCAGAATGGCATCGGCACGTCGCTGACTGAGGTCAAGGTTATAAGCAGCTTGGCCTGCGCTATCGGTATGACCGCCAATGGTCACTTTTTTGCCCGCCAGATCATCTTCACAGCCGTTAATAATACTAGCTAATTCAAACAGCAGGTCATAGCTTTCTATGGCGATTTCTGCCTTATTGGTTGCAAACAGAATAGTCTGGCTCGCCAGTAACTCATTCAGCGTCGTCTGACAGCTTTGCTGTCGCTGTGCAGTTTCACGCGCTAGCTGGGCCTGCTTCTCGCGCGCTGCCTTTTCGCGCTCCATTCGGGCTAGTTCGTCTAGGCGACGGGTATCGAGCGTGATATTGTTGGCAAAGTTTAGCGCAGCCTGATCGCGCATTGCCCAGCGTCCCTGACGGACAGTGCCGATATAATCTTCCTTGGTTTCTGTCGTGCCACTAAATGTAGCCCCGGCATTATCGATGGACATCGCACCTTGCAGCGGCGGCAGGCTAATCAGCAGCTTTTTCGCGCTGTCCAGCCAGGAGGCTGGTTTGTGTTCGGCATCCACCTGGATTTGATTAATAATATTATCCTCACCTACGCGAATATTAGCGGCGTCGATAATTGCGGCGACTTCCTGTTCGCTGTGCAAGGTGCCGCTCAGCGTTAGCTGTTCATCGGCAGACATGACACCCGCTAGTTTACCCGAGGGGCGGGCTGCTTCACGCGCCAGCGCAGCTAGCTCATCCAGGCGACGGGTATCGAGGTTGACATTATTGTCAAAGTCCATTGCCGCTTGGTTTTGCATCGACCAACGGGCTTTACGCACCGTGCTGATGTAATCCTGGCGGGTTTCTTCGGTGCCGCGGAAGGTGGCTCTGTCATTATTCATCGACATCATGCCTTGCAGCGTCGGCAGACTGAGGATCAGTTTTTTCGCACTGTCCAGCCATGCCGCCGGTTTATGCTCTGCATCCACGTTCAGCTGATTCACCACATTATCCGCACCGACGCGGGTGGCGGCGGCGTAGGCGATGGCATCGACTTCCTGCTGGCTATTCAGCGTGCCGGTCAGTTTGAGCTGGCCATTGCGCGCGATAATGCCTGCGACCGCAGGCGAAGGCCGGGCGGCTTCGCGTGCTAGTCGCGCCAGTTCGTCCAGGCGACGAGTATCGAGTTTAACCTTATTTTCAAAGGCCATAGCTTGGTCTTGCATCGACCAGCGTGCCTTGCGAATAGCGCTAATATAAGCCTGCTGCGTTTCCTCGGTGCCGCTGAAAGTGGCCCGGTCATTATTGATAAACATAATGCCTTGCAGCGTCGGCAGACTCAGTACCAGTTTCTTCGCACTATCCAGCCAAGCGGCGGGTTTATGTTCGGCATCTACTTGGAGCTGATTGATGACATGGTCTGCGCCGACCCGGGTTGCGGCAGCATAGACAATGTCGTCGACGTCCTGTTGATTATTGAGCGTTCCAGTTAGCGTCAGTTTGCCGTCCTCTGAGATTGAGCCAATCACCTCGCTGGACGGTCTGGCAGCTTCGCGCTCGGCCAGTTCGCGTGCTAAACGTTCCTGCTCTTCGCGCTCGGCCTTCTCACGCGCCAGCCGTTCCTGCTCTTCGCGCTCGGCTTTCTCGCGTGCTAAACGTTCCTGCTTCTCGCGTTCGGCCTGTTCTCGCGCCAGCTGTTCTTGTTCGGCTTTCGCGCGCGCCAGCCTTTCGGCCTCGGCCTTTTCCTTCGACAGCTGATCAAGTCTGCGGGTGTCCAGTACCACATTATTTTCAAAGGCAATGGATTGTCCTTGCATCGCGCTACGTGCCTGCCGCAGGGCGCGCATATAATCCTCGCGGGTTTCAGTCGTGCCGTTGAAGACTGCGCCTGCATCGCTGATCGATAAAGCGCCTTGTAGCGTGGGCAGACCGGATAACAGCTGACCGGCATTGTCTAACCACGGCGCCGCACTGTGTGCGGCATCAACCTGTAATTGATTAATCACATTATTTGCGCCGACGCGCGTGCTGGCGGCAGAGACGATGGCCTCAACTTCCTGTGTGCTGGCTAAGCTGCCAGACAGTGTGAGCTGATCGTCAGTAAAGCGAGCCTGCAGCTGTCCTGCGGGTGGTGGCGGGGTGAAGACAGCATACTTAGCCTCCGGCTGTGCAGGGACGGAAACCGTCAGATTATCCTGTAAACGCAGTGTGCTCCCGGCGATAGCGGTCTGCGCCACGCCTAGCGTGTTGATATGCGCCTGATAGCTGTTGGCTGTGCCTTCCAGCGTGAGCGTATCATCAGCTATGCGGGTGCTAGTGAGCGCCGGTGACAGCGTACCTAAAAAGCGCTGAGCCTGCTGCAGCCATGGCGCAGCAGCGGTGTCATCGTTCACTTCAATGGCATTAACGATGTTATCAGCCCCGAGTTTTTTGGCCGCAGCCTCCACTAGGCTGGCAGCGTCTTGCTGCGTAGGCAATAGACCGCTCAGAGTGATCTTGCCATCAGTCATTTGAGTGGCTAAGCGAGCAGGCTGTAACGGCTGCACGGTGACCTCATCGGTCATTTTATCGCCGAATAAGGTTGTGACCTGCTGTAATACGGCGTCTTTGGCGTCAGCACTGCGCGCGGTGCCACTGATTTTGCTGCCGTCATCATTAATAGCTAGCGTGGCTAGTTTCCAGCCTGCCAGCGCAGGCAAGACGGTTCCGATATTATCCAGCCAAGCCGATTCTTTCAGGCGTTCGCCCACGCTAAGTTGGTTTTGTACGTTATCCGCCCCAAAGGCTTCACCCGCCGCGGCGACTGTGCTGTCGATATGGGCTTGGCTGGGTAATAGTCCCTGGAGTGTGATGCCGCTGCCATCGGTGCTGAGCGCAAGCTCTGGTGACTTCAGCGGTAGAATTTCAATGTTATGGTCAACTTGACGCACACCATAAACACCTTCTGCTGTTGCGACGGCGAGGTCGCGCGCAGCTTCATCTGGTGCGGCACCGCTGAGCATAACATCACGCCCACGTTGTGCCAGATTGACTTCGGCCCAGCTAACATCCCTGTCGATAAGTTCTTTTCTGACTCGGTCATTGAGGTCACTTTCCACCGGTCCCTGGCGGTCTGAGATCATGAAAAAGAAAAGCAGAGGTAAACCAAGCAGTGCGGCTAACCACCACCACAATTTCGGTAAACCGCGACAATACCAACAGGGCTTTGATGTCATGTTTGTTAATCCTTAGTTAGCAAGAAAAGCGTGTTAATTAAGCGTGTTCAATAAAAGCGTGTTGTGCGTTTGTTAAAATTATTGTCGAATCAAAAGTTTAAAAGGTTTGATGGCCAAGTACAAATTTTTATGAATCCTCACTGAATGCTGAATTAGCGTACCCGTTTGAGCATGAATAGGCCGATGCCACTGAATAATACCAGCGGCAGGGTTGCAGAAATCAGCGGTGAAAGGCCATAAACCAGTCCGGTGCGGCTGATAATGCGATCTAGTAACAGGTAGGTGATGCCGATGATAATGCCGATGAAAATGCGCTGGCCTGCGCCCGTATTGCGCTGAAACCCGAAGACCAGTGGCGCGGCAAGAATCAGCATGACGAGGGTCGAGAGCGGTGTGGTGAAGTGTTTCCAAAATTCCAGCTCAAAGCGTTCACTGCTGAGGGCATTTTCATTCTGGTGTTTAATAAATTCTGCCAGTTCATGCGCTGCTAGCTGTTCCGGGCGGACGCTGGCGATACTAAGAATATTGTCTGGCAGCAAGCCGGGTTCATTTAGCGTCTCATAACGAGTGACGGTGACCCCGCTGTCCGTAAAACGCTGTTCTTCTGCTCGTTGAATGACCCAGCGCTGTTCTGTCTTTAGCGCCCCTTGCGCTCGCAGTATGCGGCTAATGCCGCCGCGCTGTGGGTCAATATGATAGACCGTAATGCCGTCTATTCTCTGTTCTGACCAAATCCGGTCGATATGCAGCAGCTGTTCGCCGTTTTTCAGCCAGGTACCTTCGGAGGAGCGCGCGACCTGTTTTTGTAACATATTCATTTTAAAATTTTGGGCGTGGGCTTCACTATTGGGGACCAGCCATTCACCTAAAGCAAATGCCCCAAGCGCTAGCATGAGACCCAGTTTAAGCGTGGTGAACACAATGCGGCGGATCGATAGGCCGGCAGCCCGCATGGCGGTAATTTCACTGTGGGCCGCTAAATTGCCCAGGCCCATAAGGCTGCCAATGAGTACGGCGTAAGGGAAATTGGTGTACAGGGTGCGCGGTAGCTTATACAACACGTAGAGCAATGCCTGTAAGGCACCGTAGCGTGTTTCTGCTTGGGTATCGCCGAGTTCAGAAAGAAAATCAAACAGTGCGAACAGCATCGATAAGGCCAGCCAAGTGACCAAGATACTGACCAAAATATTTTTCCATAGGTAGCGTTCCAACAGATTCATGCAGGCTTCCCGTAATACTTGCGTAATAGTCCGAGTGCTAATGCGATGAGTACAAGGTGTACCCACCACATACCAATCCACGGTGATAAGGCTTCCCGTTCCAGCATGCCTCGCAGTGTTGCCAGCACGTTGGCATAAAAACCATAAATTAAAATCGCGATAGCAATCTTACTGTAGCGCCCCTGGCGCGGTGCGGTATAGCTGAGCGGAAACGCCAGCAGAGCCAAGATGGGAGCGGAGAGTACGATAGAAATGCGCCACTGTAATTCTGCCGTGGCCTTTGGATCAGCGGCGTTGATGAGCGCCAGTGTTGGCACCGTTTCAATATCATCATCGCGGCTAAAACTGCGCAGCGGGATGCGAATACCGTGTTCGCCAAACCGAATGACCGACATGCCGCCTTGTTCGGGGTCATTTTCATAACGATAGCCGTCACGAATCTGCAAGAAACGCTCACCGTTGGCTGAATCAATAAACAGGATGGCGGAGCGTGCCCAAATTAAGACCTCATTCGCACCGTCTTTAGCGCGAATAAAAAAGCGTTCCATAATCGTGCGTGAGGGATCGATTGCTTCGGCCAAAATTGTGTAGTTACGCGCTTTGCTGCCGGAGGTGATGAACTCTCCTGCGGGAATGCCTGCGGCTTCCGGGCGCTCATGCATTTCTTTTTTTAAGGTCTGGCTGTGGCCTTCTAAAAGGGGGCTGGCATAAAAAACCATGACGGCCATTAGCAGTGTCAGTGGGGCGACGAAACTAAAAATAGCGCGATAAAAATGGCTAGGGGCGACGCCAGATGCCCGCAGAGCGACCATTTCTGAATCACGATACAAGCGACTAAAAGCCAGCATCATACCAATCAGTAAGGCCACGGGAATCAAACGAATTAAATTGCGTAGTGAACCAAACATCAGCATCTGACTCAATAAGTCAACGGGCAAGTCACCGCTGTTGGCGCTAGCTAACAGGCGCACAAAGGTATTGCCAATAATAATCAGGCTGAGCACTGATAGGGTGGCAAAAAAACTAAATGCTATTTCTTTAAACAGATAACGATTGAGTATCATTTGGGCATTATATTAGTATTACGCTATGCTTGTATGATTTTCCGGGCAGTGCCTCCCCGGAAAAGACAATTAATCCAGAGCACTCACGCGGTCGTAGGGTCTAGGCTAAGGGACATGTGTGTTGTGTGATTGGCACGGCCAATGAGTTGTTCCGGCGCACAATACTTGTTGTGTAACCTGTTGTGAAGATTGGTTTTACCGCCGTTGGATAGAAATGGAGCTTTCAATATTATAGCTGTTTCAATATAGTCAGGTAGTTGGTATTTCCTCGGATATGGGCATTCGGGCAGATACACAGTTGGTTTTCTCCGCCTGTCCACACGGTTGTACGGCGACGCTTATATGGAATTTATGCATGAAAACGGGCCAGAAGTTATCTATGTCAAACACAAAGAGTGTAGTCACGCACATGAAAAATTTTCACTCTCAGATGCATCCGTCCGGGGTGCGTGCCGTCAGTTTTAACGCCTGTTGTCGTCTGCTGCTGGCAGTAGGTTTGCTCTTGGGACTGATGGGTTCTCCAGGCTATGGTGCTGAGGTGCCCACATTAGCGGAAGCGCGTGCACAGGCATCTGTGTGGCAGAATGAATTAAACAAGGCAGTGCGGAGTGGTGATACTTCGGCTGCGGCAACGGCGCGGCAAGAAATCCGCAATTGGGAAGCCATTGTCGCGGAGCGTGAGGCGGAGGTTAAACAGGCCGCGTTATTAAAAGAAGCACGGTCGAAGGCTGATCAGGCCGATGAGATTGCCCGCCTGCGGGGAATTAAAGTGCCCGCACACTTAAAGGGTGAGCAGCGCGTCCTTTATATTTTGCGCCAGGATCAGCAGTTGGCTGAAAAAGAGAAAACAAATAAAGAGAAAGCCGCGCAGAATGCCCTCAAAGACCGTCTGACTCAATTTATTATGGCTGGCGATTACAATGCGACGAAAAGCGTGGTTAATCAGGGCGCAAAGCCGGATATTGACGCGGTTCAGCTGGCGGTTGATGGCGGCTATACCGGTATTGCTTATCTGTTGGTAAAAAGCAATGAACAGCTGCCGCGTGCGGATATTGAGCGCGTCTTGGGTAAGGCGCTGGTGAAGGCGGCAACGCAGGGCGATACGACCCGTATTGATAATCTGATGAAGCTCAATGCAGATCCCAACTATGCTGATGGTAAGATGACGCCCATGTTGGCGGCTACTCGTAGCGGTAATCTGCGCATCATCAGCAGCCTAATTAAATACGGTGCTCGGCCCGATCCGCAGGGGCTGGGAAAATTATTGTTCCAAGCCGTGCGCAAAAGTGATCAGAATGCGGCGCAGACGCTGTTACGCCTGGGGGCGGCGGCTGATTATGCGGAAGAGGGTGCCAGCGTTTTCTCCAGCGCGATTGAAGCGGGCAATCTGGGATTGGCGACTTTATTAGTTAAGCAGGGCGCAACGCCGAAGCCTAGCGTGTTGGGAAGGGCCTTGTTTCGCGCGATCGAGCAAGCTAATCCCGATCATGCTAAGCAGCTACTTAAGCTCGGGGCGGATGTTAATTACACTATGCATGGCAAAGCACCGCTGACAGCTGCGCTCGACGCAGAAAATATGAATATGGCGAATATGCTGATTAGTGCCGGAGGAGATGATCCCTCGGGGAAATACGGTCAAAAGCTGTTCGATGCGGCGCTGGAAGGGGATATGGTTTGGGTGAAGGTGCTTGCCCGCCTCAAGCGCTACCTTAATCACCGCACACAAGAGGGTGAAACACCGTTGCATGCCGCCGCCGCGCGCGGTCATAGCGAGGCGGTTGTGGTGCTGCTAGCAGCGGGCGCTGACCCTAATTCGGTGACGGTTAAAAATTGGTCGCCGGTACATCATGCTGCGCGTTTTGGGCACAAGCTGGCCCTGATGCACCTGCTTAAGGGTGGAGCCGATGTGTATCAAGTCAATTCTGATGGCTATGACGCTTATAATCTATCAGCGATTGCCATGAAAAACTCTAAGTATCAGCTGGATAACCGTGGCGTATTAGAGTATCTGCGAATTTGGCAACAATATCATCCGCGCCCTGAATCCTGAGTTGTGGTAGGCTATTAAGTGTCGTGGTGTTGTAGTGCGACGTTTAATAAATCATTAAACTATGTGGCATCCGCCATTGGATGGGCTTGCTGCGTCGCATAGTGCAGGATCTTGTAATTTTTCATGAATCACACGCTGGATCAGTTTACTGATAATCCCATTATTGACGAGCTGGTGTGCTGGCCGCCGCGTGTGCAGGCGATCAGCAGTATCCGTGCTAGCGCGCCGATGTTTCGTAAACCGTTTATTGAAATCACCTTGGACGATGGTAACACCTCTGATACGTCCTTTGTGCGCGAGAATTTTGGGCACTACTGGGCGGAAGCACAGATCATATTGGAGACGTTGACTACGATTGAGCTGATTTCTGAGTTCAGAGTGGCTGAATACCACGCGCGTACGGCCTTGGTCGCACAGTTGCAGGCGGAAAAAGCCGATTCGTTAGCCGGTGCTGAGATGATGTACGTTAATGGTATGTACCAACAGTATCTGTGGCAGTTCGGTCATGATTGTAGAGACCTGCCTGATGAGGTAAGCGAGAAGCTGGTGCGAGCGAAAGCGGCGCTTGCCAAGAGCGTTTCCTAGGTGTGCTTCCATCTCACATGCCATCAGTTCAGGGCTTAGCGCAGTGACGCCTATAAAATTCACCCCTGCAAGCCTGCTTGCGCAGTCATCTTGCACAGTAATCATTAATAGTTGGAGGATGACTATTCCATGATGATGCGAATGGTTTTACAACGGATGGGTATTGGAATCGTGACACTGTTTGTTGTCTCAGTGATCGTGTTTCTGATGACCAGTATTTTACCCGGCGATGTGGCAAACATTGTGCTTGGCCAATCGGCGACGCCGGAAACACTCGCGGCGTACCGAGCCGAACATGGTTTAGATCGTCCGGCCTATGTACGCTATTTCAGCTGGCTGGGGGATATGGCCACGGGCGATTTGGGAGTGTCTAAGGCGGGTGGGGCTACGATTTCCAGCCTGATTGACAGTCGCATTTGGAATACGGTGATGATGGCTGGGCTGGTGGCACTGATCTCGATCCCTATTTCTATTCTATTGGGGCTGTGGGCGGCGATGCATCCGGGTACTTGGCTGGATCGGGGTGTGACTTTTGGCACCCTGAGTACGATCTCTGTGCCGGAGTTTTTTATTGCGACGATTCTGGTGCTGGTGTTTGCGGTACAGCTGAAGTGGTTGCCTTCCACGCTGAATTTAACTGGCAGTGAAACCTGGCTGGAGTGGCTGCGCAAACTGGCGATGCCGCTGCTGACGCTGGTGATTGTGGTGTCCGCCCAAATGATTCGCATGACCCGCGCCGGTATTCTCAACGTCATGAGCTCGCCCTATATCGAAATGGCGATTTTGAAAGGCGTGCCGCGTCGCCGCATTATCCTGCGTCATGCCCTGCATAATGCGATTGGCCCCATTGTGAATGTGATTGCGCTTAATCTGGCGTATCTGGTCAGCGGCGTGGTGATTGTAGAAACCATTTTCTCCTATCCCGGTCTGGCTAAACTGATGATTGATGGAGTGCAGACACGCGACCTGCCGCTGGTGCAGGCCTGTGCGATGATTTTCTGTGGCACCTATGTGCTGCTGATTCTGATTGCGGATATTGCATCCATTCTGTCCAACCCGCGCTTGCGGCACCCTAAATAAGGCGGAGGTTTCGAGATGACTGAACAAATAGTAACGCCTAGCCCCACACAAAACGCAGCCGCCGCGCAGCCTAAGCAGGAAGAAGATGTCCTCGCCAAGCTGGATGATTTCGCTGAGTTACCGGACGCTGCGCCAAAACGTAAGCTGCGTTTATCCTGGGTGGGTAAGCTGGCGAGTCTGGTCGTCGCGTTTTGGATGGTGCTGGTTGTTATTGGCCCGTGGCTTGCGCCGCATCATGAGATGGATATGGACGGCGACGATAGCTTTATGGTCGCGCATAGCAACGAATACGGCACCTTCCATTTAGGCACCGATTACCTTGGGCGGGACACGCTCTCGCGTGTCATGTACGGAGCGCGTAATACGATTGGGATTGCCTTGCTTTCCACCTTTCTGGCCTACTTGCTGGGCATTACGCTGGGTATCTTGGCGGCGGTCAAAGGTGGTTGGATTGATATGGGGATTAGCCGGGTGAACGATGCGATTCTCGCGCTGCCTGCGATTATGCTGGGGCTGATTGCGATTGCTGCGTTCGGCTCATCGATTCCGATTTTGATTGCCACCGCCGGAATTATTTATGCCACCAGCGTGTTCCGCATTGCACGGGCGCTGGGGCAGGACATTATGGTGCAGGATTTTGTCGAGGCCGCGCATGCGCGGGGTGAGGGCATCTGGTACATCATTAAATCAGAGGTGCTGCCTAATGCGGCGATGCCGCTGGCGACGGATTTTGGACTGCGTCTGGTGTTTGTGGTGCTGTTTATTTCCAGCCTGAGCTTTTTAGGTCTGGGCGTGCAGCCACCGGCCTCCGACTGGGGCAGCATGGTGCGTGAAAACCTCGCCGGGCTGAGCGGCGGCATTGATTTGGAGGGTAACACGGTCATCTCTTATGCCGCGATTTGGCCTGCGCTAGCTATCGCTAGCTTTACCATTGCGATTAACCTGATTGTTGATGATATTTCCGCCAGATCGGGTGGCAGTCTCGCGCAGAAAATGATTTAAGGGGGCTGGACGATGGCACAGGCAGAAAAAGAAGTACTAATCGCAGTGGATGGTTTGCGTATTAGCGCGACCAGCGATGAAGGCCAGGAAATCCCTATCGTTAAAGGCGTGGATTTTCAGGTGCACAAGGGCGAAGTGGTCGCGCTGATCGGCGAATCGGGCTCAGGCAAAACCACGATCTCACTGGCCGCGCTGGCTTATACCAAGCCAGGGCTGCACTTCGCCGGTGGCGAGGTGAGGCTGCATGGCGAAGATCTGCTGACGATGGCGCCGCTCAAGCAGCGGGCCATACGCGGGGCTAAAGTGGCCTATTTGGCACAGAGCGCGGCCGCGACGTTTAACCCGGCGCTAACCATTGGTGAGCAGGTGACGGAATCGGCGGTGCTGCATGGGATTATGGATCAGGCCTCGGCGACGCAACGGGCAGAAGAGCTATACCACGCGCTGGAGCTGCCTGATCCTGATCGCATTGGGCATCGCTATCCGCATCAGGTGTCCGGTGGGCAGCTACAGCGGCTGATGGCTGCGATGGCGCTGTGTGGTAAACCTGATTTAATGGTGCTGGATGAGCCAACAACCGCACTGGATGTGACTACGCAGATTGAGGTGTTGAAAGCCTTTAAAAAAGTGATCCGCGAAGAAAATTCGGCGGCGATTTATGTCACGCACGATCTAGCCGTCGTCGCCCAGATTGCCGATCATATCGTGGTGTTGTACAACGGCGAGGTGATGGAGCAGGGCACCGCTGATCAAATCATTAATGATCCGCAGCACGCCTATACCAAACGGCTGATGGAGGCGGTACGGCCGCGACCCATGGCCGGGATGGGCACGGAGGTGAGTGGGGATCATCACCGCGATATTGATAATCTCGAAGTGCGAGCGATGACTGCGGGCTACGGTGGCCTGGTTAACGGTGAGCCGAAGTTCCCGATTCTGAAAGACATAAACGTCAGCGTAAAGAACGGTCACGTCGTCGGAGTGATTGGTGAATCGGGCTGTGGGAAATCAACCCTGGCGCGAGTAATGGCGGGTATGTTGCCTCCCGCACGAGGTGATATCATTCTCGATGGTGACACGCTGGCCGGTAGCTTACAGGAGCGCGAGCTGAATGAGCTACAGAAGGTACAGTTTGTGTTTCAGATGGCAGATACCGCGCTGAACCCCAAAAAGCTGATTGGCGATATTATTGGCAGGCCACTGACGTTTTATCACGGGCTGAAGGGGAAGGAAAAACACCAGAAGGTCGCTGAGATTTTGCAGCTCGTGGAATTACCGGCGGAATTTGCTAGCCGCTATCCGATGGAGCTGTCTGGTGGACAGAAGCAGCGCATTAATCTGGCGCGTGCGCTGGCCGCCGACCCGGAAGTGATGCTGTGTGATGAAGTGACTTCGGCACTGGATAGCATTGTCGGGGCCAATGTGATCAAGCTATTGACCAGCCTGCGTGATAAGACCGGCGTATCCTTTATGTTTATTAGCCATGATTTATCGACGGTGGCGTCATTTGCCGATGAAATTGTGGTGCTATATGCCGGGCGGGTTGTTGAGCAGGGGCCAACGGATGAGGTTTTAGAGCCGCCTTTCCATCCTTATACCCGGCTATTAATTAGCTCGGTACCGGAAATGCGCCTGGGCTGGTTGGAAGATACGCTCCAGAAGCGCGAGATGGCCGTGGGGATTGCGCGTGGCGTTGAGATTACAGCGAAGGGCTGCCCATTCTTTAATCGCTGTCCACAGGGAATTAAAGGCACCTGTGATGAACAGGTCGCGCCGCTGCTCAAGCTGAACGCTGGGCATGAGATTAACTGCCACCTCACTTTAGAACAGCTCAATCAAGTTGAGACTGAAACCCGGCTGGCCTTGGATGGAGCGGCGGCTTAAGTGCGATGAACAGCAGCGCGGCGCTAGGCGAGGCACAGCATCTGGGGCAGCCCGCAGCGACCTGGGGCGGGCGGCTAATACCGGCGCGTACACCGGTATGTAGACTGCTGATTTGGGTGGTCATTGTGTTCCAGAGTTTAGTCCTTGTTGCAGGCGGTGCGTATGCCGCCGATAATAAACAGCAAGCACCGGCTAAAGCGTCCAAGCAGGCGGCCCCATCGTCGCCAAAAACCATCACTCATCCCTGCGCGCGGCATTCAGCCAGCGAATTAAACCGGCGCGCCAAACCCTTTTTGAGCAGTATGACGATTCATGCCATTCGCTATGAGGTGGATCGCGACTTGATTCAGGCTGTGATCACGGTCGAATCCTGTTATCAGCCCAAGGCACTGTCGCCCAAGCAGGCGCAGGGTCTGATGCAATTGATCCCGGCGACCGCCAAGCGCTTTGGCCTGAGTGATCCGTATAAACCCTATCAGAATATCAAGGGTGGGGCGCGCTATCTGGCCTGGTTGTCGCAGCGTTTTGACGGTGACCTGGAAAAAGTCCTGGCGGCCTATAATGCCGGGGAAGGTAAGGTGGAGCGCTATCAGGGGATTCCGCCTTATCGCGAGACGCAGCATTATGTGCATGATGTGCTGGCGGTCTACCACAAGCTAAAGCAGCATAAGCAAGCGCAGAACCCACAGGCGCAGGCATCGCCTAGTGTTCAGCAGACGCCGCGAAAAAAACAGCAGGCATTATCGCCGCAGAGTAAGCAGGTACCGGCCCCGCTCAGCACCCAGCAACGGCAGGCGCAGCTTAAAAAACAGCGGGTATTGCAGCAGCAGGCTCGACTTAGGCAACAGCAGGCGCAGCGTAGGATGCAGCAGGCATTACAACAAAAAAAAGCCGCCGCCAATGCGCAGGGTGTGGCCGGCAGAAAAGGCAATGCAGCGTCCGCCGAGCCGCCGCCACCCGCGCCGGAAATTACGATTGGGCAGCCGCCACTGAAGGCCGTCAGCGCGCCGCAAACTGTTCAACAGCAGCCCGCATCAGCCGCGGCTACGCCAGCGCCATCGCCGCGCGAGCAGCAGGCAAACGCCACCGCGCAGCAATCGCCCCCCGTTGAGCAGCAGCCGTTACCACCGCCACGCTTGTCAAAGCCGGGCCGTGGCGGGTGGCAGGCCACCAAAAAGATCGCCCCACAGCTGTTTAAGAAGCAGTAAGGCCTTAGTGCGGTGTGCTTCTTGTCGTGGTGGACGGCCGCAGCGCCTCATACAATAGATAATCCGTCGCCTGCATGCCGAGGTGCTCGTAAGTGAGCTGCGCCGGGCGATTGTCCTTCTCGACATAGAGGCGGTAACCACACACATTATCCGCCTCAGCCGCCAGCGTTTGTACCGTCGCGTACAGGCGGCTATAGATACCCTGGCGCCGATAGGGGGCGATGATAAACACGCTTTGTATCCACCAAAATAAACCGTTGCGCCAATCGCTCCATTCGGTGGTCACCATGAGTGATCCCACGACCGTCGCGCTGTCTTCCGCCACCAAATAAAACCCCCGCTCCGGGTGGGCGATCATATTAGCGACGCCTGCTGTGATGGTGGTGGGGTCGAGGTGTTTGCCTTCGGTTTCCAGCGCCATGCTGATATTAAAGGCGGCGATAGCAGCGGTGTCAGCGGCGGTGGCGCGGCGAATATGAATCGTCATTGTTGTTTTATTCCCTGTTGTTTCATGCCGTGTCGCCTCATTCCAGCAAATTAATGCTAAAGCCCCGGGCCTGCATCCTATCCATGCGATGCTGTAGGAAGCGCTGAAACGAGGGTTGGTGTTGATAAGCCTGGGTGATGACGTAATCCATTGCGCCGTGAAGGTGGAAGCTTTTCAGGTAGGCTTCAGTGCGGAAAACCTCCTGGCCTGTCGGATCGAAAAAGACCAGGCTTGGGGTGTACTTAATACCGAGGTGCTGTGCCCAGTCCGCCATCGATTGTGTGTCACCCGTTGGGGTTTGCAGCGTCGCCTTGGACTGAATGTTGAGCTGGGCGACCTCAAGGTTGCTGAGGGAGTAGGCGACTTCCTTGCGCTTTAATACGTCGGCGCGCAGCTCATCACAGGCCGCGCAGTTCGGTTGGGCAAAGATCAGCAGGAGCGGGCGTTTTTGGTCGCGCAGTGTCTGCTGGAGCTGTAGAGGCTGTGCGAGTTCCCCTGGTAGCGCGGGCAGGGCGGCGGTTTGTGCGGTCGCTTTTTCCGCCGCGATGCGTTTCAGTAGGTAGTCACGGATACTGCCCTGGCGTTCATGCTTGCCCGCGACAAAGTCCAGTGCCAGTTTAAATTCATCGGGGGCATAATAGCCGTTAACGCGCAGCGCGACGCTACCAGCCTCATCGAAAAAGATGAGCGTCGGGGTGTATTGTACCTTGAGCGCGGCCGCGAAGGCTTTTTCCGTACTCGCCTCGCCCGCAAGATCGGTCACTTCGCGATCGCCCCACATATTAAGTGCGATGACGTCAAAGTGCTGTTGGGTCAGCGCCGCAATCTCCGGGTTGCCGAAGTTATCTTGCAGCAGCTTGCCGCAGTAGGGGCAGCCGTCCTGATAGAAATACAATACGATGCGCTTATTGAGCGCCGCTGCCTCGGCAATGTCTTCCCGGATGTCGAGAAAAGAATCTCTAAACCAACTTGGTTTTTCTGCATAGCCCGGATTCACCAGTCCTTCGGCCAGCGCCGCGCTTTGCTCGGCGGCCTGGAGCGGGCTCAGGCACAGGCATAACAACAGCAGAATTTGTGTTAATAAACGCGGTATAGTGGCTATTATCGGGTGTGTCAACATGACCGTGTTTCTCCTCTGTGTTGATCTAAGATAAAGATTGTAACCGATAATCCCGGTGTTCATGCACTACTGAGGGCCAGCAACGTGCCATTTAATCACGAAAAACAAGTCACTTTTTATCCGAGTTATGGCTATCAGCGCGCGGGCGATTGGCATATTCCGCTTAGAATTTGGGTGCGAGAACCGGCTGATTTTCCGCTGCGTTTGGCGTCAAAGTTTATCCGCAGACTGTTGCGCAATAAGGCCGGGCTGGATGCGTTGACGCCGGTGCAGAAAGACCGGTTTAAGCAGCGGGCGGAGGCGTTTATTGCCGATCGTGAATCACGCGAGCAGGTGCGATTTTGTTTTGCGGACGATGCTGAGCAGACCGTGTTCAGTCTATATGATGCACAGGGTCGCAGCACGACGGATTTTAATGGCCTGCTGGAAGGAACGCTGGTGCTGACGGCGGCAAAGGCCGCGCAGTTATTAGCGACACAGGCCAATGATTCTGCTTGGCTTAAGCTTAATGCGGTATCGGCTAAGCACTATGGCAGCGGTTATATTCGGCTGATTCCACCGACCGGTGCGTCGGTCATTTCTGATATTGATGATACGATTAAAGTGACCGGCTTTGTGGAGGGCGCTGATGTGGTGCTGCGGCGCACGTTTTTTGAGGACTTTATTGCGGCGCCGGGGATGGCAGAGCGCTATCGGGCACTACCGGCGGAGACTAGCTTTCACTATGTGTCCGGTGGGCCGTGGCAGCTGTATCCGGTGCTGGCGGAGTTTTTGTTTGGGCCAGCGGCGGGCTTCCCGCTGGGCAGCGTGCATATGAAAAATGTACGCACAAATTTATTGGAGGCAGCGTCGTATGAGGATATCTGGAAACTGTTGGTGGGCGGTTCCGGTCAGGCGACCATGGCACAAAAACATACGCAGATCACAACCTTGCTGCAGCACTTCCCGCAGCGTCGCTTTACCCTGATTGGTGATTCGGGCGAGCATGATCCCGAGATTTTCCGGGGCATCCGCGCTGCTTTTCCACAGCAAATTGCGGAGATTATGATTCGAGATGTGGCGGGTGATGCAGGCACGGAGCGGTTAGACGGCATGACGGTCATGCGTGTCCCAAGCGCAACACTAAACCGATGAGGGTATGAGCATGACATTTTCGATGGCTGAGTTTATTACTGATTTACGCGCAGTTGCTAAGCAGCCTGACGCAGAGGCGCAGGTAAAAGGTATTCTACAGGCTGCCATTGCTGACCCGGAAACATTGGCGGCGGCGTTACCGCATTACCCAGAAAATGACACCGTGTTATACGAGGATGACGGCCTTTCGGTTTGGCATGTGCGCTTTACGCCTGGTGTAAACGTGCCGCCGCATGAGCACCGCATCCCGGCTTTTATTGGGCTTTATCGCGGGCAGGAGCGTAACGATTTCTATCAGCTCACCACCGCTGAAACACTGCAACATAGCGGATATCAAGTATTGGAGCCGGGCGATTTATTGGTGATGGGGGTTGCGGCGATTCATGCGGTGACCTGTGTCAGTGCGCGGCCGTGCTGCGGGCTGCATGTGTATCTGGGCAAGTTGACTACGGTGGAACGCTCGCTGTTTCATCCGCAGACGCATGCGCGTATGCCGTTTACCGAGGAGAATTATGCCTTGTTGCAGCAGTTGATTAGGTAAGTAAGCATAGGTCGGTGCTAATCTCATTAATCAATGCGGCAATAGCCATGTTATGCTTGGCCACTAGACAATGATGAACTCAACTATGAACGAAGGTATAAATGGAACTTGAAGCGCTGCAAGAGTTGGTAACCACCGCGATGGACGACATGAAGGCACAGGAAGTACGGGTGCTGGATGTGCGCGGTAAATCAACCATTACTGATCTGATGGTCATCGCCACCGGTACTTCAACTCGCCATGTGAAATCCATTGCGGAGAATGTAGGTCTCCAGGCTAAAAATGCGGGTGAACAGCCGCTGGGCACTGAGGGCGGGCGTGACTCCGAATGGATGCTGGTCGATTTGAATGACATTATCGTGCATGTGATGACTCCGGCTACCCGTGATTTCTACAACCTGGAAAAGCTGTGGGGTGAGGGCGAGGTCGCGCATGATGATCTGCCGGATGCGATGTTACAGCGTCAGGCTGGCTAGTGGCGGGGCTTGTAGCCTTCTGCGGCGCTATGCCTGCGGAGTGTTTGCCCGACCTGCGGTTTAGGTAAGCCTTAGGCGATGCGTATCCATCTGTTAGCCGTGGGCACCAAGATGCCCACCTGGGTCACGACAGCGAGCCAAGATTATGCCGGGCGCATGCCCGCGCACTGTCAGCTGATCATCAAAGAAATCCCACAGGAAAAACGCAGTAAGCATGCCGATTTACAGCGCATCTGCCGGAGCGAAGGCGAAAAACTGCTGGCGGCGATACCGGCGGGGGCTAAGGTCATTGCGCTCGATGTGCGGGGGAAAAGCTGGTCGACAGAGCAGTTGTCTGGTGAGCTGGAAAGCTGGATGCAGTCCGGGCAGGATATTGCCCTCTTGGTCGGTGGGCCAGAAGGCTTATCGACGGCGTGCTTGCAGCGCGCAGACATGAAGTGGTCGTTGTCGGCGTTGACTTTCCCCCATCCTCTGGTGCGTATTATCGTAACGGAACAGCTGTTTCGGGCATGGAGCATTGTGTCTAATCACCCCTACCATCGAGGTGATTGACCGTGTGGCCCCCTTATAACCCCTTCCTTCAAGGAGTCACCCGTGAGCGACACACCGGCAGATCAGGCCCAAATTATTCTGGCTTCCGCCTCGCCCCGACGGCGCGAGCTATTAGATCAAATTGGTATCCGCTATCGGGTGGCTGCCGCTGATATTGATGAAAGCCCCTTAGCCAATGAAACGCCGGATGCGTTAGTACAGCGCCTTGCCTTAGCCAAAGCGCGGGCGATTTGGACGCGCAGCGCTAAAACCTTGCCGGTATTGGGTGCCGACACCTTGGGGCAGCTGGGGGATGAGTTATTGGTTAAGCCGACGGACTGTGCGGATGCGCGGCGTATGCTGCGGACGATGGCTGGGCGCAAGCATGAGATTCTCAGCGGCGTGGCGGTGTGCAGTGCAGCGGGAGAGCAGGTGCTCGTGTGCCGCAGTACGGTCTGGTTGCGTGCGATGAGTGAGGCAGAAATTCAGGCATACTGGGACAGCGGAGAGCCAGCGGATAAAGCCGGGGCTTATGCGATCCAAGGCTTGGGTGCGGTGTTTGTGGAGCGCCTGGAAGGTTCTTATTCGGCGGTGATGGGATTGCCGTTGTTTGAAACGGCGGCTATGCTGGCTGCGGCAGGGGTGCACCCGCTACAACAATTATCGAGGACGGCATGAGCGCTGAACTATTAATTAATATAACGCCACAGGAATCACGGGTTGCGCTGTTGGAAAACGGGGTGCTCCAGGAGATGCTGATTGAGCGGCTGTCGCGGCGCGGTATCGTCGGCAATATATATAAAGGCAAGGTGTCGCGGGTATTACCGGGTATGGAAGCGGCCTTTATCGATATTGGGCTGGAGAAATCTGCCTTTTTGCACGCTTCTGATTTAGTCGTGCCGGGCGTGGAAGCGCTGGATACGGCGACTGATCTGTTGGTACCGCCAGAGGGTGATGCGAACGGGGTGCAGATGAGTGGCGCGCAGATGAATGTACCGCCGATTGATGTGCCGCAAATTGCCGACCTGCTGCATGAAGGTAAGGGTCTGCTGGTGCAGGTGATTAAAGACCCACTGGGGAGTAAAGGCGCGCGCTTAACCACCTATGTGACCGTGCCCTCGCGGTTTTTGGTGCTGATGCCGGATAATAATAATATTGGCATCTCCGGTAAGATCGAACAGCCCGAAGAGCGTGATCGGCTGCGTACCCTAGTGCAGAGCCTGCGGGAAGAATTTCAGGATGATTTTGGCTATATCGTGCGGACAGCGGGTGAAGGGATCAGCGAGGAGATGCTGCGCCGAGATATGAAGTTTTTGCGTAAACTCTGGCTCAGCGTGATGGAATCCGGTGCGTCTTCTGAGAAAACCATGCTGGTTTATTCGGACTTACCGCTGGTGCAGCGGGTTTTGCGCGATATGGTCGGCGAACCGATCGAACGGGTGCTGATTGATTCGCGTGAAACCGTGGCGAAAGTGCGTGGCTTCAGCGAGAAATACACCCCAGATTTAAGCGCAGTGATTGAGCATTACCCCGGTGAGCGGCCTATTTTCGATTTGCACGGGGTGGAAGAGGAAATCCAGAAGTCCTTGCAGCGTAAAGTGCCGTTAAAGTCTGGCGGTTATTTGATTGTTGACCAGACCGAAGCGATGACCACCATCGATGTTAATACTGGCGGATTTGTCGGCAGCCGCAATCTGGAAGAAACAATTTTTCGTACCAATATGGAAGCAGCGCAGGCGATTGCGCGCCAGCTCAGACTGCGTAATCTGGGCGGTATTATCATTCTCGATTTCATTGATATGGCTGAGGGTGATCATAAGCAGCAGGTGATGAAGACGTTGGAGCGGGCGCTGGAAAAAGACTACGCTAAAACCTATATCTGCGATGTGTCGCCGCTGGGTTTGGTGGAAATGACCCGCAAGCGTACCCGCGAAAGCTTGGAGCATGTGCTGTGTGAGCCCTGCCCATCCTGTAAAGGGCGGGGGTACGTTAAGACCGCAGAAACGGTGTGCTATGAGATCTTTCGGGAGATTTTGCGGGCTGTACGCCAGTTTGAAGCCAAGGGTTTATTAGTCCTAGCGTCGCAGGATGTGATTGACCTATTGGTGGATGAGGAATCGGACAGCTTGGCGGAATTACAGGAATTTGTGAATATTCCGACGCGACTCCAGGTGGAGGCGCTGTACACACAGGAGCAGTTTGATGTGGTGCTGCTTTAAATAACGCACCAAAGCCCCGCAGTGCGAGACATTGGTGCATGGTGGTCAGTGTTGCTTGAAAAGCTAGGCCTGCATCAACGCTAAAGCAGGTGCTCCGCCTTTACTCTGCCGCAGTAATCTCCGCCGCACCTTCCAGGTAATCGGCCACGGCACCCATTTCTTCCTCACTCAGCATGCTGGCCATCGGTGTCATTAGGGCTGAGGAGGCGCCCTTAATTTCCCCGGCTTTGTAACTTTTCAGTTTGGCTACCGTATACGCAGCGGACTGTCCGCCGAGCTTGGGATAGGTCGCCATAATCGGTGCGATGCCTGCCGCACCGTGGCAGCTGACACAGCCTTTGCCTTCATACAGTTTTTTTCCGCTGTTCTCTTCCGCCAGTACGGGCCCGCCCGCCAGAATTAGGCTGAGGGGTAATAGGTAGTTCACTGCTTTCATTGTATCGTCCTCATTCAGTAGTGCGGTACCAGTCTTAGACCCGTCCGCTTAAGGTAAGTCCTGATTCATATCATTACGCCAACCGTACGTGCAGCCCGCTCCCCAGTCAAAAACTGCTGTGTTTAGCGGGTACATTGCTGTCCATCGCTGCTGTGGGTTGATCCTGAAATTTCTCCAGCGTACTGAGCATTGCCAGCGCGGCATTAGACAAGGTGCGTTTACGATGCGTCACTGTGCCGAGCTGGCGTTCTAACCTGAGCTCAGTATCAAGCGACGCAATACTAGCATCCAACATAGTGTGGGGCAGTAACGACCAGCCAAAGCCAGAGCTAACCAGCATTTTGAGGGTCTCAATGTAATTGGTGCTCATGTGCACATTCAGCTCGACGTTCAGCGGCTGGAGGGCGGCACGCAGAATCTGGTAGGTAAAGGTGTCTTTACTGGGCAGCACGCAGGGATAGGCCGCCAGTGCGGGCAGTGTGACGCTGCTTTGCTGCTGGAGCGGGTGGTCAGGCGCGGTGACAATCTGGAGTTTATCCGTCCAGATAGTATGCGTTTTCAGCTGCGATGGAATATGGGCGGGCAGGGTGGCAATCGCTATTTCCAGCTCGCCGCGTTCAACCGCCAGACAGGCCTGTTCTGAATCTTCAAATCGAATATCAAGCTGCACCTGCGGGTAGGCGGTATTAAAATGCTTGAGTACTGGAGGGAGACGGCGCAGGCCAATATGATGGCTAGTACCCATACTGAGGATGCCGCTTACATCGCCGGATAGGTCGGCGGCATAGCGCCGAATCGCTTCAATTTCACTGTGGATCGCCTGTATCCGGGGTAACAGCGCCCGGCTGGCTTCTGTTAGGCTGACGCGACGGTTGATGCGGTTAAACAGTTTGACCCCCAAAGTCTTTTCCAGGGCGGTAATGCGCTTACTGATGGCGGGCTGGGTAATAAATAGCGTTTCAGTGGCCTGTGAGAAAGACTGACAGCGGGCGACTTCCATAAAAGCGTGCAAGGCATTGAAATCCATAGTTGCATTCCGATTGAGAATGGATGATATGAAAATTATGAATTTAATTTATTATTAGTGCAATGCTATGATGAATTTATACGTTTTGTTGAATTGAGGTAAATGAAAATGGCTGGTAAAACGCTGTATGACAAGGTTTTTGATGCCCATGTGGTGAGAAGTGAAGCAGACGGCACCGCTTTACTCTACATCGATCGTCATTTGGTGCATGAAGTCACCTCTCCACAGGCTTTCGAGGGTCTGAAGTTAAGCGGGCGTAAGCCCTGGCGTACCGAGACTATGATTGCGGTACCCGATCACAATATTCCCACCATCGACCAAGCCAAAGGCATTAGCGACCCTATTGCGCGCCTACAGGTCGAAACCCTGGGCAATAATTGCAGTGAGTTGGGGATTACTGAATTTAATATTGGCGACCCGCGCCAGGGCATTGTGCACGTTATGGGGCCGGAACAGGGTGTGACGCTGCCCGGTATGACCGTGGTCTGTGGCGATTCGCATACTTCAACGCACGGCGCGTTTGGTGCGTTGGCACACGGTATCGGCACGTCTGAAGTTGAGCATGTGATGGCGACCCAGTGCCTGATTCAGAAGAAAATGAAAAATATGCGGGTCAATGTGAACGGTAAGGCTGGTCCTGGCGTGACGGCCAAAGACATTGTGCTGGCCATTATTGGTGAAATTGGCACTGCGGGCGGCACCGGTTATGCGCTGGAGTTTGCCGGTGAGGCGATTCGTGATCTGTCGATGGAAGGACGGATGACAGTCTGTAATATGGCGATTGAAGGTGGTGCCCGTGCCGGCATGATCGCGGTGGACGATATCACGATTGATTATGTCAAGGGGCGGCCTTATGCGCCGTCTGCTGAGCAGTGGGAAGCGGCGGTGAGCGCATGGCGCGATTTGCATTCTGATGCTGATGCGGTATTCGATCTGGAAGTGAACCTGGATGCGGCTAGCATTATTCCACAGGTTACCTGGGGCACGTCGCCAGAAATGGTGGTGCCGGTGAATGGGATGACGCCTGACCCAGCGGTGGAACGCGATGCGACCAAAGCCAGCGGTATTCGCGGCGCCTTGGAGTATATGGGGTTGGAAGCGAATGTGCCGTTGACTGAAGTGCAGCTGGATAAGGTCTTCATCGGTTCTTGTACCAATTCCCGCATTGAGGATTTACGTGCGGCGGCAGCGGTGGCGGAAGGGCGTCAGGTGGCAGACACCATTAAACTGGCGATGGTCGTGCCGGGGTCGGGTCTGGTGAAGCTGCAGGCGGAAGCGGAAGGTCTGGATAAGATATTTACCGCTGCCGGATTTGAATGGCGCGAGCCGGGTTGTTCCATGTGTCTGGCGATGAATGCAGATCGCTTAGCACCGGGTGAGCGTTGTGCTTCAACCTCAAACCGTAATTTTGAAGGGCGTCAAGGCCAGGGGGGGCGTACCCACTTGGTGAGTCCGGCGATGGCAGCAGCAGCAGCAGTTGCAGGCCACTTTGTGGATGTGCGTCAGTTTTGATGACGGCCTGACAGGAGAATGTAATGGATAAATTTACTACACATACGGGTTTGGTTGCGCCCTTGGATCGTGCCAATGTGGATACCGATGCGATCATTCCAAAGCAATACTTAAAGTCGATTAAACGCAGCGGCTATGGCCCGACTTTATTCGATGAATGGCGTTATCATGAGCCAGGTGAGCCGGGGATGGATCATTCCACCCGCACGCCACGCGCCGATTTCTTGTTGAATCTGCCGCGTTATGCCGAGGCTTCGGTGTTGCTGGCGCGGGAAAATTTTGGCTGTGGTTCCTCACGCGAGCATGCCGTTTGGGCGCTGACGAACTATGGGTTTAAGGTGGTGCTGGCGCCGAGTTTTGCCGATATTTTCTTTAATAATAGCTTTAAAAACGGGTTATTGCCCATTGAATTAGAGGCTGCGGTGATTGACCAGCTGTTTGATGCGGCTGAGGCGGAAGAAGGCTATCAGTTGACCGTTGATCTGGAAGCGCAGCAGGTAAAAACGGCTGATGGCCAGACCTTTGATTTTGAAGTGGATGAATTTCGCAAGTACTGTTTGCTTAATGGTTTGGATGATATTGGCCTGACTTTACAGCATGCCGATGCGATTAAGGCTTTTGAAGTGCAGCATAAGCAGGCTGCGTCCTGGCTGTTTTAGCACGGTAACTACGAAAAACAATTGTGCCGGGTTGCTACCCTCACTCCCCAGCCCCCCTCCTCCTCTAAAGGGCGAGGGGGAGTAAAAGCTTTAGCCCCTCGCCTCATTAGGGAGAGGGTTTGGGGTGAGGGGGGAGTGGCACTTATTTACAATTAGGAAACATACAAATGTCGAAGACATACGACGTAGCGGTAGTGGGTGCCACTGGCGCAGTGGGCGAAACCTTGCTTTCAATTCTAGCGGAGCGCAAATTTCCGGTGGGGAAAGTGTATGCATTGGCGAGTGAGCGCTCCGCGGGTAAAGAAGTCAATTTTGGCCGTAAGACGCTGGTGGTAGAGGACCTGGCGACATTTGACTTTAGCCAAGTGCAGATTGGGCTGTTCTCGCCGGGTGCGGCGATTTCAGCGACCTATGCGCCCAAAGCGGCGGCGGCGGGCTGCGTGGTGATTGATAATACCTCGCAGTTTCGCTATGACGATGATATTCCGCTGGTGGTGCCGGAGGTTAATCCGCATGCCGTTGCGCAGTATAAAAATCGGGGTATTATCGCTAACCCCAATTGTTCAACGATCCAGATGTTAGTCGCACTGAAACCGCTGCATGATGCGGCGAAAATCACACGCATGAATATTGCGACCTATCAGGCTGTTTCAGGCACCGGTAAAGACGCCATTGATGAGCTATCATCACAGACGATTAGCTTACTCAGCGGCAAACCGGTGGAATGTAGCGTTTATCCTAAGCAAATTTCGTTCAATGCCTTGCCCCACATAGACAAGTTCATGGACAATGGCTACACCAAGGAAGAGATGAAGATGGTTTGGGAGACACATAAGATCATGGAAGCCCCAGAGATTAAGGTGAACCCAACGGCAGTGCGTATTCCTGTGTTTTTTGGGCACTCCGAAGCCATCCACATTGAAACCGAAACCAAGCTGAGCGTTGCACAGGCCAGGGAAATTCTGGAACAGGCTGAAGGTGTTGTGGTAATGGATGAGAGGACAGATGGGGGTTACCCCACTGCGGTGACGGAAGGTGCAAATAACGATTCGGTTTACGTCGGCAGGATTCGTGAAGATATTTCACATCCCAGCGGGTTAAACCTCTGGGTGGTTGCTGATAATGTGCGTAAAGGCGCTGCTTTAAATAGCGTACAAATTGCTGAGTTGTTAGTTCGTGATCATCTCTAAGCTCAAATTTGTCGTGGGATTCAGCACAAATTAATTCGCACCTGTAAAAATAGCCCCGAATGATAGGCGCAGTTTAACCGCTGTGATTCGGGGCAGTTCGGACAAGATGACAACGTCCGTAGACACTGATATAGAGTCTAAGCACTAACAACAACCAAAAATCACTCTTCATCCAGAAATTCTAACACCAAGGGCTGACGTAAACTCAGGGGATGGATAGAGATGCAAAAATTGCACTAGGAAAGGGGAAATCGCAGTGAATAAAAAGGCTCTAAGTTTAGCCGTGCTGGTTGCCGGGGCCTGCCCCGCAGCATCATACGCGCTGAGTCTCGGCGATATTGAATCAAACTCTAACCTTAATCAGCCACTTCGGGCTAAGATCGAGCTATTGTCTGCTAACGCGGCAGAGGCCCAGCAACTACGAGTGCGCCTTGCGCCTGAAACTGTCTTTAGCCGTGTGGGTGTAGATCGCCCGGCGTTTTTGAACAGTCTGCGTTTCACCAATACGGTGCAGAACGGTAAGCCTATTATTTTGGTAACCTCTGATGCGCCCATTGCTGAACCCTTCATAAATTTTCTGGTCGAAGTGAGCTGGCCTCAAGGTCAACTATTAAAAGAATATACTGTGATGCTGAACCCACCGGTGCTGATGCAGCCCGGTACGGCTTTCGCAGGTAATGAAGCGGCGGTGCGCGCCGAGCCGCGTCCAGTGGCGGGTGCTGTTAACCGCGCCGCGCCAACAGCAGCTCAATTACAGCAGCAGCGTGCTCGCCAGCAACAACAACAGCAGGCCCAAGCCCAACAGCAGCGTGCCCGCCAACAGCAACAGCAGGCTCAAGCCCAACAGCAGCGCGCGCGCCAGCAGCAGCTACAACAGCAGCAGCAACAGCAGCAACAGGCTCAAGCCCAACAGCAACAGCAGCGTGCTCGCCAGCAGCAGGCCCAAGCCCAGCAGCAGGCCCAAAATGCGGCGCGTAGTAGTAATCGAACTTACCGTGTACGCAACGGCGATACACTGTATAAAATTGCATCGCGCTTAAAGCAGCCCGGCGTTAACGCCAATCAGATGATGATGGCCCTATATCGCGCCAATCCGCAGGCCTTTATTAATGGCAATATTAACGGTCTGAGAGCGGGTGTAGTATTACGCGCACCTTCAGCCCAGGCGGCACAAAGTGCTTCGCGGGCGCAGGCGCGGCGTCAAGTGCGCCAACAGTATTCGGACTGGAAGAATTTCCGTTCCTCGCTGGCGAAGAATACCGTGCCGCAACAGAGCGTGGCAAAGCCGACCGCGCAGGCGAGCACAGCACCAGCGGAAACGGCTAAACCGGCGGCAGCAGAGCCTGTATCTACGCAGACGGTAACCGCAGCTACAAACGACAAAGCACGTCTGGAAGTATTGGGTAAAAACGACGCTAAGGCTACCGACAGCGGAAATTCTGCGGCGGGTTCCGAGCGTTTGAGTCAGCTGGAGCAACAGCTGGCACTGGCGCGTGAGTCGATGGTATCTCGACAGCGTGAAAATAAAGAGTTGAAGTCGCGTGTCAACGACCTCGAATCGATGTTGCGCAAGAAAAATCGCTTGATTGCCCTGCGCGATGATCAGCTGGCTCAGCTACAGAAACAGCTGCTTAATAATGGTATTAGTGCTCCGGCCGAACCGGCCTTGCCTGCGGCCAGTATTGGAGCTGCCGATTCGCAGAATAATCTAGCACCTGCTAATAGCCGTGTGCAGGGCAGCGATATTCAAAATCAAGTCGCCAATAACCTACAGCCCGCGCAAAACCAGGTGGTGCGTGCGCAGCAGCCAGGTGATACGTCTGCGAATGACACGCAGAGCGCGGCCGCGAATACACCTGCTGAAGTGACTCAGCCGGCCAATGTGTTTAGTGACCAGCAGGATCAAGAAACGGATCTGATGGGGCTGTTGACCTCGCCGCTCGTTTGGCAGATTGCAGGTGCGGCCTTATTCTTCCTGCTGCTGCTATGGCTGCTGCTACGTTTGTTAGAGCGTCGCAAGTCGAACCCGGAGAATAATGGGCTAGCTGCAGACGATCCGGTGATTTTTGATGCTGACCCGGATGCCGTGGATGGGGTAGCCGGTGAACACTCCTTCCGTGACCTCGAAACCGAGCTGAATAAAGCTGAACAGAGTACCAGTGATGAAGACCCGTTTGGGGTTGGGCCGGTGCGCACCGTCAGTAAACGTGAACCTATCGATGCATCGCCGGATATTGTTGAGGCGCGTTCTGAACAGGGTGAAGACGAAACGCTGATGGAGGCTAATGTTTATATTGCCTATGGTTTACATCAGCAGGCTGAGAGTGAGCTGCAAAAAGCGCTGGAAACACAGCCAGATCGTTTGGAATATCGCCATAAGCTGTTGGAGAATTATTTTGCCTCCAATGATCGTGAAGCCTTTGATCAGCATGCGGAAACATTCCTAGCGACGTCGGGGGCCGATACCAAGAGCAGTATGTGGCAGGACATCGTGGGCTGGGGCAAAAAAATTAGCCCTGATAATTCACTATATACGCAGTCAGCGGGAGCGGGAGCCGCTGTGGCCGTCGCTGGTGCTGCGTTGGCAGGTGCTGCCGCTTCTGCGGTTGCATTAGGGCATAGTGACAGTGGTCAGTCAGATGCGGATGGGCCGAGTCAGGGGCGTGTGGCGGAGGCCGATGCTACAACGGCTGATGATCACCTAGAACAGGAAAATCTCAGTGGATTGCTGGATGATTTGCAGGATGACGATGATCTGGGATTAGACGATTTTGATTTCAATCTCGACGACTTGGGACGCGATGAAACTAGCAATGCTGATGCTCATCTGCAGGATGCCGCTGAGGGTGAAGGCTTGGCGGCGGCTCAGCAGCCAGCGGATGTGGCAGCTGCTGATGCAAGCGATGAGGAAACAGTTGCGCAGTCTGGCCATGAGTCAGCAGACACTATTGATGACGGTCTGGACTTTGATTTCGATGAGCTTGCCAAAGAATTGGAAGAGGCGAGTCAGAATGGAATTGAAGGTGGGGACAGCTTTTCGTCTGAGGTGTCCGATATGTCAGTAGCCGGTGCGTTAGATCTTGATGGATTGCAGAGTAGCGATCCAGATGCAGCGGGTGATTTAGGCAACATGCCGTTCGCTGAGCCAAACGACGACCTGCGTGATAGCGAGGGTGGTGCGGGTCTATCGGGTACATTGGCAGCCGGTGCTGCACTGGCGGCGGGTGCGGCGACTGTCGCTGTTGCCAGTGGCAAAGATAAAGCGGCAGAGGCACTGACAGGTGTCGGTGATGCCGTCGACAACGCGCTGGACTTTAATGATGACTTGCCGGATCTGGCGTCGGCTGAGGCGCTGGAAGATGTCGGTGATGCCGTTGACGACGCTGTCGATAACGCGCTGGACTTTAATGATGATTTGCCGGATCTGGCGTCGGCTGAGGTGCTGGAAGATGTCGGTGGTGCTGTCGATAACGCGCTGGACTTTGATGATAGCCTAACGGATCTGGCGGCGGCTGTAGAGCCTATGCCAGCTCAGGATGCGGGGCAGCAAGATGAGGAATTGGGCGCGTTGAGTTTTGACCAGGAGTTGGCTGAACTGCCGAACCTGGATAACAATGAGCCCAGCCATTTATTGGACGGCTCATTAAATGATACACTCGGTGACCTCGCTCCGCCGTTGGCACTTGATGAAGCCGCCGAGGTGACAGAGAGTACTTCTGTGCAGGCTGTGCTTGAAGATGAGACTGAGTTGGGTGGGTTGGATTTTTTGTCTGATGACCCAGTGACGACTGCCAGCTCAATTCCTGCGCCGTCAACCGCTGAACAAGAGGGCACCGCTGGGTTTGCGCCGGATGCGGGCGATAAGGTTACTAACCTCAATCTGCACCTAGATCAAGATACTGGCCTAAAGAAGATTTTGCCGGATGACACCTCCTATACTTCTGGTCAGAAAGCCGCGACTCCGACCGGTGAAGACGGTGAAGACTGGCTGGGCGATATGGGTGATATTGATGACGCGCTGTCTTTCCTTAACAGGCCGGATGACGAAATTGATCTGCATAAAGAACATATCAGTACCAAGCTGGATTTGGCGCGGGCCTACCTGGACATGGGTGATGTTGAGGGTGCGCGCAGTACGCTGGAAGAGGTCATGGTCGAAGGTAATGACAGCCAGCGGCACGAGGCAGAAAAACTGCTGCATGAAACCGGTTAGGTACCACCATTCCTATAATAGAACGAGTGCTCAGCCAGGTCACCGCCGATGACGCTGATTAAGCAGCGTCTAGCGGCCTGTGTTGAGTACGATGGCAGCGCCTACTGCGGCTGGCAAAGGCTGGGCCATGCGCCTTCAGTGCAAGCGTGTGTCGAACAGGCCTTATCGCAGGTGGCTAACCATGAAGTGAGTGTGGTGTGTGCGGGACGCACGGACAGTGGTGTGCATGCTAGCGGACAAATCATTCACTTTGATGTGGCGGTGGAGCGTCCGCTGCGTGGCTGGCTTATGGGCAGCAATGTGCAACTGCCGAGTGGAATTGCTTTACGTTGGGTGCAAGCCGTAAGCGCGACTTTTCATGCAAGATTTGCAGCGACGGCGCGGCGCTATCGTTATATTATTCTGAATCGTTCGGCACGGCCTGCCTTACTGAACGGCCGAGTGACCTGGCATCATCATCAGCTGGCGGTTGAACGCATGCATGAGGCGGCCCAGCACTTGCTTGGTGAAAATGATTTCAGCAGTTTCCGGGCGGCGGGTTGTCAGGCGCGTCATGCCATGCGTGAACTGCAGGAAATTCGGGTACAGCGCTTCGGTAGCTGTATCTATGTCGATATAAAAGCCAATGCCTTTCTGCATCATATGGTGCGTAATATTGTGGGCTCACTGCTCGCTGTTGGCCGTGGGGATCAGCCCGTGCAGTGGATGGCAGAGTTGTTGGCGCTGCGTGATCGGACGCAGGCCGGGGCGACGGCACCAGCGGCGGGTTTGTACTTCGTGCATGTGGATTATCCCGCTGAATTTGGGTTGCCGAATAGGTACACACTGCCCCAGTTCTTACTGGATTAAAAGGGGTGTCAGCAGGCAGTCAGTGGGCCTAACGTTTGTCTCGCATTCTGCTCATTGGCTTGGTGACCTAACTATGCGGCGGGCGCAGCCGGTTTGAGCGCAATGCGCTCCAGCAGCTTGATCAGCCAGTCGACTCGTTGATCAATGTCCTCGATAGCCTGGGTGATACGCAGCTTGTCCTGACCATCCAGTTTAAAGGTAGAGGGCTGTCGCTGTATCAGTTCGATAATTTTCATGGGATCAATATTGGGCTGTTCCGCAAACAGGATACGCCCACTGTAGGCATTCATATCCAATTTTCTAATGCCCATTTGCTGGGCGACTAATTTAAGGCGCGTCGTAGCAAATAGATGCTGTACTTGCGGCGGTAGCAGGCCGAAGCGGTCAATCATTTCCACCCGGAGTTCACGTAGTGCTGCCTCATCGGCTGCGCTGGCAATGCGCTTATACAGGATGAGGCGACTATGTACATCCGGCAGGTAATCTTCTGGAATCAGTGCCGGGCTGCCTAAATCAACGGTGGTTAATTGGTGCAGCGGTTTGTCCAGTTCTGGCATCTGGCCAGACTTAAGGGCTTTCACAGCGCGCTCCAGCAGCTCGTTATACAAGGTAAAGCCAATTTCTTGAATCTGTCCGCTTTGGCCATCGCCTAATAACTCACCTGCTCCGCGAATTTCCAGGTCATGGGTCGCCAGGGTAAAGCCAACGCCAAGGTCTTCCAGCGATTCAATCGCTTCCAGCCGTTTGCGTGCATCGTGGCTCAGGCCTCTTTTCGGGGGGGTAATCAGGTAGGCGTAGGCGCGGTGATGGGAGCGCCCAACGCGCCCGCGTAGCTGGTGCAGTTGGGCAAGGCCGAGTTTGTCGGCACGGTTAATAATAATGGTATTGGCGGTGGGAACATCGATGCCGCTTTCAATAATGGTGGTGGCGACCAAGATCTGAAAACGCTGGTGGTAAAAATCCTGCATGATCGATTCCAGCTCGCGTTCGCGCATCTGGCCGTGGGCAAATTGCACTTTGATATCTGGCATCAGCTCACTCAAATCAGCAGCCATCTTTTCAATGCTTTTGACTTCATTATGCAGCACATAGACCTGACCACCGCGAGCAACTTCACGCGCGCAGGCTTCTTTCACCAGCGCGTTACGCCACTCACTGACAAAGGTTTTGATCGCGTGCCGCTGTACCGGTGGGGTAGCAATAATGGACAAATCACGCAGCCCAGACAGCGACATATTGAGCGTGCGCGGAATGGGTGTGGCGGTCATGGTGAGCATATCAACATTGGCGCGCAGTTTCTTGAGTTGTTCTTTATGGCGCACGCCAAAACGGTGTTCTTCGTCGATAATGACTAGGCCCAAGTTTTTGAAGACGACATCGCGCTGCAATAGTTTATGCGTGCCGATCATAATATCAATTTGGCCGCTCGCCAGACTGTCCAGGGCTTTTTTCAGCTGGCTTGCTGTTTTGAAGCGCGAGATGGATTCGATCCGAAACGGCCAGTCAGCGAAGCGGTCTAAAAAGTTATTCAGATGCTGCTGCACGAGCAGTGTGGTCGGTGCAATCATAGCCACTTGCTTACCGGCATTCGCCGCCACAAAAGCCGCGCGCATCGCGACTTCGGTCTTACCGAAACCTACATCGCCACAGACGACGCGATCCATGGGGCGTGAGGTTGCCATGTCGGCGATGACAGATTCAATCGCCAGCGCCTGATCTGGGGTTTCCTCAAAGGGGAACGCTCCGGCAAATAGCCGATAGTCTGCGGCGTCCAGCGCAAGGCTTTGGCCCTGCTGTGCCGCACGTTTGGCGTGAATTTCCAGCAGTTCTGCCGCAACATCGTGCGCTTTTTCAGCAGCCTTGCGGCGGCTTTTCTCCCAGGCGCCGCTGCCCAGCTTATGCAGCGGCGCATGCTCGGTCGAGCCACCGGTGTAGCGACTAATGAGATGCAGTGCTGCCACCGGCACGTACAGGCGGTCGCCACCAGCATATTCCAGCACTAGGTACTCGGAGGTCATACCGCCGGTGGCCAGTGTCTGCATGCCGAGATAGCGGCCGATGCCGTGTTCTTCATGCACTACCGGCGCGCCTTCACTCAAGTCGGTTAGGTTGCGGATAATGGCATCGGCATCGCGGGTTGGGCGGGTGCGGCGGCGCTTTTGTCTCACCTGGTCGCCGTGTAGCAGGGTTTCCGGTACAACCGCAATGCCCAGCGCAGGATGCATAAAGCCGGTTTCCAGCGGCGCGACGGTCACGCACAGCGCATGCTCGCTGTTGAAGAAGTCCTGCCAGCTGTCAACGCTACTGATGGCAAGCCGATTATCACGCAGCAAGCCAATAAGCGCTTCTCGTCGTCCTGCGGATTCGGCGGTAAATAAGAGGCGGCCCTGTAGGGCGGTGCGAAACTCATGCAGCAGCATTAACGGCTGTTCATGGCGGGCATGGATCAGCAGGGACGGCAAGGCGCGCGTGCCGTAATTCTCTGCCTGTCCCTGCTGCTCAAAATGATGGGCATTAATGACGCGCTGCTGCTGGAGTCGGGCGCTGAGTTCGTCGGGTGAGGTGTAGAGCGTTGTCGGCGGCAGGATGGGGCGCTCTAGATCGTGACGGCGCTCCTCATAGCGGTAATTCACTGTCTCCCAGAAGGTGTCGGCGGCCTGTGCGACCTCGCCACTTTGAATGATCAGTGCCTTGCCCGGCAGGTAAGCAAACAGGTCTACCGTTGCGTTAAAGAACAGTGGCAGATAGTATTCGATGCCCGCAGGCGGGTTGCCTTTGCTGACCGCGTTATAAATCTGACTGCGCGTAATATCGCCTTCAACCTGGGTGCGATAGTTTGCGCGAAACTGTTGGATGCCGGCTTCATCGAGCGGAAACTCGCGCGCCGGTAATAATTCAATCTGGCTAAATTTATCTGCGGTGCGCTGGGTTTCAGCAGAAAAACTGCGGATCGTTTCTATTTCATCATCAAACAGGTCAATGCGATAAGGCTGACTGCTGCCCATAGGAAACAGGTCGAGCAGCGCGCCGCGCGTGGCGTATTCGCCGTGTTCCATGACCTGACTGACATGGCGGTAACCGGACTTTTCCAGATGTTGGCGAAAGTGATCAATATCCAGCTTCATCCCAGTACGCAGCAGTAAGCTGTGCTGCTGGACATAATGGACTGGTGCTAGGCGCTGCATTAGCGTGGTGACGGGTACAATGAGTACGCCGCTTTGCATCACGGGCAGAGCTGCCAGAGTTTTCAGGCGGTCTGAAATAATGTCTTCGTGCGGAGAAAATAGATCATAAGGCAGCGTTTCCCAGTCTGGAAAAATCTGCACGGTCAGTGTGGGTTCAAAAAATTGTAGGGCCGCCGCAGTCGTATGTGCGCTATGCGTATCGGGTGTGACCACCAATACGCTGCCCTTAAATTCGCGCGCCGTGCGAGCAATCAGCCAATCCTGTGAGCTGCCATACAGCTGTCCCCAGCGAATAAGGCCCTGCTTGGGCGGAGGGTAAGCCGGAGTTAGCGCAGCAGAATCAACCATAGGTTTGCGTTCAGAAAATGACAAAGGGCAGCATTGTACATGAACAGCTGCTGCCCGTGTGGTGCGACCTGGATATTATTGCTGTGGCGGGTCGAACATTTTTATGCGTTGTTTAAGATCATCCCGTTCAGAATCGCTGAGCAGATTAATAACCTTATCGCGTGATTCCAGCGCATGTTCCTGGCCCTGTAGTGCGGCCAGTGACATCCAGTAGGCCGCGAGCAGTATATTTTTCTCGATGCCCACACCGTTAAACAGATAAGCCCCCAGGCCGTACTGCGCGGTCGGATGATTCTGCTCGGCAGCTTTGCTGATCCAATGCACAGACTTGCGCTCATCTTTCGTGACGCCTTGGCCTTTGGCAAACATGACGGAAACCCGGTACTGTGCTTCTGGGTAGTCTTTGCGAGCGGCCGCTAGGTATAACTCAAAGGCGCGTTCAAAGTCCTTTTCGGTGTGCTGATCAAGCAGCAGATAGTTCGCCAACATGGTCTGCGCTGCTGGATTCCCAGCCTCTGCGGCCTGAGTGATGAACTGAATGCCCCGGCTGATATCTTTCTCTAGGTTCTCGCCCAGTAGGTATTTCTTGCCCAGATGAAATTGGGCATTGGGTTCGTCCTGGGCCGCCGCGTTCCGGTACCAGTGAATGGCCTCTTGTTGATCGACGTGGGTACCATTACCGAGTTCATACATCAGCCCTACGTTATATTGTGATGCGGCGTCGCCTTGGTCAGCAGCTTGGCTAAACCAGGAAAAGGCCTTGGTTAAGTTTTGCATGATGAACCGACCCTGTAAGTAATAGGTGCCCAACATGTACTGCGCTTCTTGGTGGCCATTGGTGGCGGCTTTGTTTAGCCAGAGCAACATCTCCTGTACACTTGCCTGGGTCGAAAGATGGTCCCTGTAAAACATAGCTAAGCTGAACTGAGCCTGGGCATCGTCCTGTTTAGCCGCCTGCTTGAGCCAGAAATGCCCCTGTTTGCTATCGTAAAAGGGGAGGTCAGTATGCAGAAACAGATTACTCAGTCGCAGCTGTGCAGTAAGATGTCCCGTTGCGGCGGCTTTCTTGTAAAGTGAAATGGCTTTTTCATAATTTTTCGCTAAGTCATGCAGTCCGAACTCATAATAAAATCCTAGCTGATATAGGGCCTCAGGGTGCTGTTGAGCAGCGGCTAGTCTCAACCATTTCAAGCCGCTGTTGAATGAGTGAGTCGCTTCAGATTTGATTAATTTTTTAGCAATTTCATATTGCTGCGTCGGATTATAGACCGAGCCAAGCTCCGGCGTTGCGGCTGTTACCATGTTGTGAGACAAGCACAAAAAAACCCCAGCGACGCTTATTGGCACAAGTCGCTTTTTTGATAAATTATTTTTCATCACCCTGCTGCCCTGAAGTGAGGAGTGTTTGATTTCCTTAGGTATATTCAGGCTTCGTTAAGATACTTTTAGTGAGAAGCCATCGTTAACCCTCTGTTGAGGATATTACAGGAAATTAATTATTGTGCATAATCGAATAACCTGAATTTATGATGTATCGTCTGGTTTACGGTTACTTTTAAGGTTTCTTTTTGAATCAATTGTTTTTTTATTGTCATAAAAATCAATTATTTATAATGTTCAGGTTCATGCCCTGTCGGATGTTTGATTTTATCGATTATTTATAGGTTGATCGTGTGATTTTTTTGGCTGTGTGTGTGTGATTTTTTGATTAAAACCTGCACGCCTTTTAGGTCGTTAATGTGTTATTTTCAGGCAAATTGTCGGATCCAATGGAGTGGTGGAATTTTGAAAAATTCGGTCTTTGAGTTGAAGGGTGAGATGTCTTTATTGAACGTTTTATTACTGCATGCATCTGATACAGACGCGATTGCTGATGCGCTACAGGAGCATGATGCGGCGGCCTGGCAAATGCTGGCGCGCAGCCCAATTATCGTCGACTGCCAGCAGATTTCCGCTGTGCCTGAGTCTGAGACGATGGATTTTGAGCGTTTGCGGCGTCTATTGCAGCAGACGGGTCTGATTCCGGTGGGCATTCGTAATCTAAATGATGCAGCGTCAGTAGCAGCGGAAAAAGCGGGTTGGGCAGTTTTAAGGCCCGGTGGCAGTCAGACGCGCACACCGCCGCTTAAAAATAAAACTGTATCTGAGCCGGTACAGCGCCTGATGACAGTGGAGCGTCCGGTGCGTTCTGGACAGCAAGTCTATTGTCCAGATGGTGATATTGTGGTGTTGCAACAAACCAGTGCAGGCTCAGAATTACTGGCTGGGGGGTCAGTGCATGTGTATGGCGCACTGCGTGGCCGAGTGCTCGCCGGGGTGCAGGGTGATACTGGGGCGCGTATATTTTGTCAGCAACTCGAAGCAGAATTAGTGGCGATTGCTGGACGTTACCGGCTGCTGGATGAAATGGAAGAGAATTTTAAAGGGCAGGCGGTGATGGTTTGTTTGGAAGATGAAAAACTTAAAATTATCGCAATATAATGCTAGGGAAAGGTTTATAATCAATCAGCCTCAATCAGGATTAAGGAGAATGGGTTTTGAGCAGAATCGTGGTGGTAACTTCGGGTAAGGGCGGTGTGGGCAAGACAACGTCCAGTGCAGCATTTGCTACCGGACTGGCATTAAAAGGACATAAAACAGCGGTCATCGATTTTGATGTTGGTCTGCGTAATTTGGATTTAATCATGGGCTGTGAGCGGCGGGTTGTCTATGATTTTGTGAATGTGATTAGCGGTGAAGCTAATCTAAAACAGGCACTGATTAAAGATAAACGCACGAATAACTTATATATTCTACCGGCCTCACAAACGCGCGATAAAGATGCGTTGACGCAGGAAGGCGTCGAGAAAGTGCTGAATGAGCTGGTTGATGACGGTTTTGAGTTCATTATTTGTGACTCGCCAGCAGGTATCGAAAAAGGTGCTGCGATGGCGATGTATTTTGCGGATGATGCGGTGATTGTGACGAATCCTGAAGTTTCCTCAGTGCGTGATTCAGACCGCATTTTGGGTTTGTTACAGAGTCGCACGCGCAAAGCAGAGCAGGGTGAGACCATTCGCGAGCATCTATTGATTACGCGCTACTCACCGGAGCGGGTTGAGCACGGTGACATGCTGGCACTGGAAGATATTTTGGAAATTTTGGCCGTGCCGTTAATCGGTGTTATCCCAGAGTCACAGGCGGTGTTGCAGGCTTCCAATAGCGGTTCGCCGGTTATCCTCGACAAGGAAAGTACGGCTGGGCAGGCCTACGAGGACTTTGTACAGCGTTTTCTGGGTGAGACGGTGCCGCATCGTTTCCTTGAGGTAGAGAAAAAAGGAATTTTCAAACGCTTGTTTGGAGGATAATAAAACCATGGGACTATTTGATTATTTCAATAAGAAAAAACCTAAAAGTGCGCAGTTGGCGAAGGAACGTTTGCAGATTGTGATTGCGCATGAGCGCCTGGATCGCGGCGGGCCAGACTATTTGCCGCAGATGCGGCGCGATATTATGGGCGTGATTAATAAATACGTGAAAATTGATGAAGAAGCGGTGAACGTACAGTTTGAGAAGGGTGCTGATTGCGATATTCTGGAATTGAATATTGCTTTGCCGGAGCGGGCTTTATAGGTCGTAATCAGGCTATTAAACGGCGCAGACCGAACTGGGACTGCGTCGCTTAATAAGGCGTTCCAGGCGCGTAACGGATCAGTGCCTAGCGCGAGTTGTTTTCGGTCTGCTCAATAAAATCAATGACATCCTGAGAAATAATGGCGCCAACCTCAATATTACTCAGTTCACCCTGTGGATTAAAAAACAGTACCGAGGGCGTGCCAAACAGCACTTCGGAATACTGCCCAAGCCATTCATCTACTTCGGCAGTGCTGCTATACAGCGTTGGAAAGCTGATTTCATGCTGTGTGATAAACCGTTTAGCTAGCGTGGGGCCTTCCGCGCCGTAATCGCCATCGACTGAAATCCCAATCAGCTGTGCTTTAGCGTAGCGTTTTTTCAGGTTATTCATATAAAAAACGGCATCTGGGCAAGCTGGACACTGTGAAGACCATACCTCAAATACAGTCCATTGACCTTTGCCAATAAAGTCGCTGAATTTTTGCGGTTTGCCCTGCATATCGCTTAGCGCTAGCGCTGGGGCAGAGAATAGGCTAAGCCCCGCCATTAATGTGATAATTAGCGCGGTTGTTTTTGCCATAAACTGCCCTGTCCGGCGGTGAACATTCTGCATCTGCGGTATCATAGGAGTGTGTTGACTTGCGTTCATGGTAGCCTCTGGTCTGGGTTGTATATGTTAATACGTAAGTTATTGTTGAAAGCGGAACAATCAGGCCGTACCCCCTGAGTTAAGAGGAGCAGCAGCAGTGAATGTAGGCATTGGACATATTATTGATGATAATATACTGCTGATTGTCGCCCTGCTGATGTTTTTGTTAGGGATGCTGGTGGCTTATCTAATTTACAGTCGCCCGCTTCAGCAGGCCCGGCGCACTGTCGAGCGTCTACAGCTCCAGCTGAAAAACGAAGAGCAGATGCATGAAGAGCGCCTGCGCATGCTGGATGATGCTCAGGATCGCTTGCACCATAACTTCTCTGCGGCTTCGCGTCATGCCCTACAGGAAAATAATCAGCAATTCCTACAGCTTGCGCAGGAAAGCATGCGGCGTTTCCACACTGAGTCCAGAGCTGACCTGACCCAGCGCCAGCAATCGATTCAGCATCTGATCACACCCATACAGCAGGCGCTAGAGAAAACGGAGCAGCAGATTCAGCGGATTGAACAAAAGCGGCAGGCTTCGTTTGGCGCTTTAGGCGAGCAGTTGCGCCAGCTCGGCGTCGATCAGATGGCGCTGCGCCAAGAAACCAGTAAATTATCAACGGCGCTACGGACGCCGGGGATGCGCGGCCAGTGGGGTGAACTGAGCCTGAAACGCATTGCTGAAATGGCGGGGATGACCGAACATTGCGATTTCTCTGAGCAGGTGCAGCGCAGTAATGCGGAGCGTACGATTCGCCCGGATATGTTAGTCCGTATGCCGGATAAGCGTGAGTTGGTGATTGATGCAAAAGCGCCGATGGATGCATATTTGGATGCGTTTGAAAGCGAGGATGAAACGCGGCGCCAGCAGCATTTGCAGCAACATGCCAAAAGGGTGCGAGAACATGTGCGCATTTTGGCGGGCAAGCGCTATTGGGAACAGTTTGAGAATGCACCTGACTTTGTCGTGTTATTCATGCCGGGTGAACAGTTTTTAGGCGCGGCGCTGGAGTGTGATAAAAATTTGATGCAGGATGCGTTGGAGCTGCGGGTGATTTTGGCGACGCCTGCGACCTTAATGGCGCTGCTGCGCGCGGTGGCGTTTGGCTGGCAGCAGTCCGTGTTGACGGATAATGCGCGCCGGATTCGCGATGTGGGTGTGGAGCTGCATAAGCGGCTGAGCGTATTTACCGCGCATGTCGACCGCTTGGGTAAGCACGTCGCGGATAGTGTGGATACTTATAATAAATTATTGGGTTCACTGGAGCGTAATGTGCTGCCTGGGGCGCGTAAGCTGGCTGAGTTGGGTACGGGATCAGGGCGAGAGCTGGCAGAAACCGAGCCGCTGGAAGGTGTGCCACGTAGGTCGGTACAGACAGAAATTAGCTTAAAAGACGGGGAGTGAGGCAGTGAGAGCAATAAAGATGCGGTGTTATTTAACGGTGTTACAGATTCTGGTTCTGCTGTCGCTCAGCATCGGGTTAATGGTTTATCACAAGACTTGGGTGCTGGGGTTTTTTCAAACTACCCACCTTGGACAGGCTGGACAGCTTGGGCTGATATTGAATGGCCTGATCTTGCTGCTGTTTCTATTGGGTCTCATGCGCATTATTTTGCTGGTATTGTCTTATGCGCGCGAGCAGGGCGCCTTAAATCAGTTCATCCAGCGCCTGCGCGACAAAGTGGCGAATCCAACCTATAAAATGGTGCAGCATGCCCTGATTGTGGATCGTTTTATGGCGGTCAAAGAAATCACAGAGCAGCACATGAATGTCGACCAGGGCGCGCTGGCCTCGACCCTGGCTGCCTCCCAAAACTCACGCTTCACGCTCATTCGTTTTGTGCATAATACGCTAATACTGGCAGGGGTTTTTGGCACGATTGTCTCGCTGTCGGTTGCGTTGGTTGGGGCGGCGGGGCTGTTGGATTCGCCGGATAGCCTAGAGGAAATGGGTACGATTATCGGCGGTATGTCGATGGCGCTGAGTACGACGATTACTGCGATTATCTGCTATGTGTTCTACACTTATTTTCATTTGCGCCTCCAGGATATACGCACGCAGTTACTGGCGAATATCGAGGATGTCACGGCGCGCCTCATATTGCCGCAGTTCCGTACGGTCGAAAGTAATTTGCTGCATGATGTCTCGGTGCTGGCCGGGGAGCTGCGTCTCACGGCGGAGTCGATTGCCCATATCCAGCAGCGCTTCTTACAGGCGGGTGAGCGTCTGCAACAGGCCGTGGATGAGCTACAGAATAGCATCGGTTCTGGCAGTCGCGACATTCGGGTGATCCGCGAATCGCTGCGGGAAGGCTTTCGGCTTGATGCAGAGCGTTCGTCTATTCAGAGCAGTGGGCGCACGCGATGAGTTGGGGTCATCTTTATCACAGCGAGGATACTGAAGACAGTTTTTGGCCTTCGTTTACCGATATTATGATGGTTATTGTGATGACCTTCTTATTGGTCACAGTGGCCGTGGTGATGAGCAATACGCGCCTGTTGGATGAGCTGAAAAGCAGCCTGGTCGCAGAAGAACAGGCCAGCCAGCTGGCTGAATTTACGCTGCGGGAAAATGCCACGTTGGAAGAGCAGCTGGAGTATTTCCAACAGCGCGCCTCTTCCTTGGAACTGGAACTACTGCGTAACCGCGCGCAGGATGAAGAAACGCGCAACCAGCTAGCACGAAGCATGGCTGAGCAAAGCCGTCTGGAAGATTTGCAGCTTAGTCAGGCCCGCACTATTAAGCGGCGTGAGCAGGAGCTTGCCGTGCTGCAAACAACGCTACAGCAGCAGATGCGTACCACCAGCCAATTACAAAGCAGTCTGAATCAAGCGCAGCAAGCCCGCGCCAGTGAGCGCAATCGCCTCCAAGGAGAATTGGCACAGGCCCGCGAAGCACTGACGCTGGAGCGAGCGCGTTTGCAGGAAGAATTAGTGAGCGCAGAGCAAAATCTGCTGCTGGAAACGGGACGCTTACAGAGTGAGCTGGAGGCCGCGCGCAATGAGCTGGCTGCGAGTCAGCAAGAAAACTTCAACAGCGAGCAGTCGCTGGCGACGCTGCGAGAGCAGACCGTGACTGAGCGTCTTCGGCTAGCCAGTCTGGAAGGCGAGTATGACGAGCTCAACAAAAAATACCAGAAGCTGTTAAAACCAACGCGCTCTACCAAGGGTAAGACCGTGGTTGATGTGATGTATCAGAAGTCGGGCTACCGTATTCGTCGGCCCGGCGCAGCGGACTACCGCAATGTTAATTTAGCGGCACTTGATTTGGAGCTGGCTGCGCTGAAAGCCGAGCATGGGAATGATCTTTATGTAAAGATTATTATTCCTGAAGATAGCGGCCTCTCCTATAACCAAGCCTGGCTGTTTACTCGTGATATGTTGAATAAATACGACTATTACTATCAGCCCGATACAACGCCGGAGGCGATTGATCCTGTGCAGTAGGTGATTAATTTAAGGGCGGCGGTAGAAAATATTTTTAATCTCAAAAGGATATTGAGCATGCAAAATCGATTCGTTCTTGTGGCCACATTGCTGCTTAGCGGTGCAACTTTTGTCTCTGCGGTACAGGCTGCTGTGGCGTATCAGGTCATTAAGGTTGAATCCTGGGATACGCTGAATATGCGTGCTGGGCCAGGCGTTGGTCAGGATGCAGTGGCACAGCTGCCGCATGACGCAACTGGGATTGAGCTATTGGGTGACACGCAACAGGTCGGCAAAACGCACTGGGTGCAGATCAGCTGGCAGGATAAACGCGGCTGGGTGAGCAAGGCGTATCTTGGCAAGCAGGCTGCGGGCTCTGCTAAAACTGCGGTCGCTGCGGCCCTGGCTGAGTCGCCTGCCCCATCTGCTAAACCACCGACGAGCGCTAATGCTGCCAAGTCGCCGGCAGAGGTGGCTGGTGCGTCCACTGATCCGGTAACCGCCACGCCGCAGTCTGCGCCTGCCCCCACCGATCAAATCGTTAAGAAAAAACAGAGTGGCATGTGGGTGCTGGAATGCGGCAATCGTTCGCCGTACTGGAAAGTCGAGGTATTACCGCAGTGGCTACGGGGCACCCTGGGCGCGCACAAGACTGGCATGCCGATTGTGCATCAGCGGCAGCAACACGGCCAGTACCGTAACGTGGCACTTGAGACTGAAATTCGTGGGCGTAATAAATGGAATCGTTTGGAGATTGTGCTGACGTATAATAAATCCTGTCACAGCACCTTGCTGAACAAGAGAGTCGCGTTTAGCGTCCAGGGTAAGTTTAATGATGACCTTATTAAAGGCTGCTGTCGTTCCTATCAGGTAAAATAAAATGCGATTAATTACAGAGGCCTACGTGGATTATTGCGTTTGGAATCTGAAGGTAATTTAAAAATGTCTTCAAAAGGCTGGGCGGATGCAGGTATCATCTGCCCCGTCTTTTGTGCTGAGCGCACCTCAGCGCTGAGACTCTTTACTGCTTGAGATCGAACTTTTCATGGTGGCCGAACAAATGAAAAATGCAAAGCGTCCTCAAATCATAGGTATTAGCGGCGGTAGTGGCGGCGGTAAGACGCTGCTGGCTACTATGCTGTGTCTGCGACTTGGTTTGGAAAATACTGTGCTGTTGAGTTTGGACGCTTATTATAAAAATCAGGTGGATATGCCGCTGGCGGTTAGAGGGAATTTTGATCATCCCGATTCGATTGATCAACAGCTGTTTTTCGATCATCTGCGCCAGCTGCGCCTCGGCGAGTCGGTAGATGTGCCCTGCTATGACTTCGCGACGCATCGTCGCCTCGCGCAGACTGAGGTGCTGAACTGCCAGCCGGTGATTGTGCTGGATGGCGTCTTGCTGTTCGCGCTGGAAGGGATTTTTGATTATCTGGATTTCTCTATCTATGTCGATACGGCGGCGGATGTGCGCTTAGCGCGGCGGTTGCTGCGCGATGTGGCGGAACGTGGCCGGACGCTGGAATCGGTGGTAGAGCAGTATTTGAGCACAGTGCGGCCCATGCACAACCGCTATGTTGAACCGCATAAACAGCGAGTAGACAAGATTGTGTCCGGTGAGATTGATTTTGCCGAGACTATGCCTGACTTGGTGAAAGCGATTCATACCATGGCCGCGCAGCAGCGGGCGGCGGCCTGAGCCAGGCTTAGTCTTTAACCCCCAGTTCACGCAGTCTTTCCTGTAAATAACTTCTGGCGCTATGCCGTGCTGATAAAACCACATCGGGCCGTGGATGCAGGAACAGCGGCAGCGAAATTCTGGACTGACGCTGAAACTCTGCGGGTGGATTGATGACCCGGTGCGTGGTGGAGGGAAAGTATCCCGCTGAGGCTTCCTGTAGCATATCACCAATATTCACAATCAGCAGACCCAGATCACAGGGTGCGTCCAGCCAAGTCCCATCGCGGTCTTTTATTTGCAGGCCCGGCGTGCTAGCGGCGGGTAAAAGCGTCAGCAAATTAATATCCTCATGAGCCGCTGCGCGCATAGCGCCCGCTGGGATAGTACCTGGCTGTGGTGGATAGTGCAGCACGCGCAGCAAAGTCTGCTCACTACCCGCAATCATGGTTGGCAGCGGCTCGCTGTACAAGGCTGATACGGCGGGTGGGGAGTGGGATTCGACCCAACCCAATAGCTCGGCGGCAAGTTCATTGGCACATTCCCGGTAGGCCGTCAGCTCAGGGCGCAGTGCAGGTGGGCACTGCCCCCAGGGGCTATAGAAATGAAAATATTCTTTGAGGTCTCTGACCTGATGGCCTTTTGCCGTTTCGGAGACTTCCGCTGGGAAGAAACCGTCCATATGTTCGGGGTGATAGCGGTATTGGTTTTTTTCTGGGCGGCTAAAGAACTGCTGCCACTGGTGATAGAGGCGATCAATCTGCTGAGCGCAGAGCGGGTGATTTTTTAAGATAGCAAAGCCTGTGTCACGCAGCGACTGCACGAACTGTGCGGCGGCCGCTGGGTGCTGATAATCAACTGGTGTCAGGGTTTGGGTCATAGCGATGGGCGCACATTCGGTTGTGGTGAAAGAGGGTGGGGCAGCAGATAATATGCTTGCATGGCGGCTGCGGTACGTTAACGCTGCCAGTAGGGGTGAGTCATGCTGCGGCGAAACAGCTCAATCAGGCCGTTGGCATCGACCTGGATACAGGCGTGCTGCTGCGGTTGTTGTGTCCAGGCGTCGAGTGCATAGCTGCGCCAGGGTTTGCGATTCATAATGGTCTGACCACAGGCGACGCCGTCGGTGGCAACTCTGATTTCACCGCTGACGGTGCTAAATAATTCGGGTTGCACAACGTAGGCAATGGCGGAAACATCGTGCCCAAAACAGCCGTCGTTGGCTTCACGCTGCTGCTCGTAAAAATCGATATAATATGCGGCGGCCTGCTGCATAAAGTCGCCGACCCGCGGATTGGCAGCGGCAATGTCGGCGAATAATTGGCGGCTGAGCAGTACCTGGTGGGTGACATCCAGCCCCACCATGGTCACCGGCCAATCGGCGGTCATCACTGTATCAGCAGCGTGTGGATCGCAGAAAATATTTGCCTCTGCCACTGGAGAGACATTGCCGTTTTCCAGCAGGGTGCCGCCCATAATGACGACCTGTTTAACCTTCCGCGCGATACCGGGCGCGCGTTCCAAAGCCAGCGCAAGGTTGCTGAGTGGGCCAATCGCCACTAGAGTAATGGCACCGGGCTGGGCGTTGACCTGATCGATGATAAATTGAGCGGCGTCTTGGTTAATGGGCTGCTGTGCTGGTGGGACTAAATTGAGGTCGGCCAGACCGTCCTTGCCGTGGACAAAGTCGGGGTAGGGATGTGGTTCCTGTTGTGAAGGCACGGCCACGCCCTGGGCGACCGGCAGGGTAGCGCCGGACATCGCTACTAGCTGGAGCGCATTGCGGGTGGTTTGTGCGACGCTGGCATTACCAAAGACTGTGGTCAGGCCCAGCAGTTCAATCTCATCATGCGCCATTGCGCTGAAGATGGCCATGGCATCATCAATGCCTGGGTCGGTGTCGAGAATAACCTTGTGGCGGTGTGGACTGGTTTGGCTCATGCCTTGGCTCCGGCTAGAAAGTGAGTGACGGCGGCGGCGGTTGGGATGCTGGAGGAGGCGCCCATTTGTTGGACACACAGTGCGGCAGCGGCACAGCCCAATTGCAGCGCGGTCTCAACCGTATTGTTGCCTGCAATAGCCTGTAAATAGTAACCGATAAACGTATCACCTGCGCCGGTAGTATCCATTGCATTCACCTTCCAGGCCGCGACGCTGCGGACTTTTCCGTGATAGACGTGGCAGGCACCCGCAGCGCCCAACGTGATCACCACCTCGGTCTCCGGCAGTCGCTGTTGGAGCTGTGTTGCCAGCGCGTTCAGGTCGAGTGGTTGGGGGCTATCGGTGGCTAACAGCTGCATGACTTCAACCTGGTTGACGAATAGCACGCTGAGTTTGTCCAGCGGCAGCTGGGCGACAGCGGGTGTCATGGGTGCCGGATTGAACGCGACCTGCAGGCCCGCTTCAACTGCGGTGTGGATCATGTCCGCAGTGCAGCTGCATTCGTTTTGTAACAGCAGCCAGTCACCGGGCTGGGCATCGGCTAATAGCCCGGCTAGCTCATCGGCACGGAAGCTATGATTCGCCCCAGCGTAGAGTACGATGGCATTTTCAGCCTGATCATCGACCTGGATAATGGCATGGCCGCTGGGGGTGTCGGTGGTTTGTAATAGGCTTAAATCTGCGCCTGCGTGCCGCAGATTATCTAACAGCGCGGCGTCGTTTGGGTGGTAGCGTCCGAGATGGCGCACATTGGCCCCGGCGTTGGCCAGTGCGATCGACTGGTTCGCGCCTTTACCGCCGAGCACCTGCTGGTAGCTGTGGCTGGCGAGGGTTTCGCCGGGCTGTACCAGGTGTGGCACGCGGTAGATATGGTCGATATTGATAGAACCGTAGTTGTAGATTTGCATGCGGGGCCACCAGGATTGATCAAGCCTACAGTATACACCGCGCGGCTGTTGAGCTGTATGGTTAAAGCGAGTTGTACACAAACCAGCAGCCGCATCCAATCCACGGTGGGCTACAGGGGCTAAGGCTGTGTTTTATCTTGCTCAGACCCCGGCACCGGTGCGGCGCTGACCATGCGTATATTGCGCGTGCGCAGGATGGGTTTGATGGTCGAAACGCGCGTTTCCCGCCAAATCATTAGTAGGCCAGACAGAATGGTGACCAACGAGCCTAATACGATAAATGAGTCGATCTGCTCGCCGAAGAAGAAAAAGCCATACACAAGCGCCCAGAGCAGCTGGCTGTATTGCATCGGTGCCACCAGCGAGGCCGGTGCATTGCGGTAGGCGGCGAGAAGCAGCAGGTGAGCCACCAGCGCCAGCGCACCGATTAGGAACATCAACGCCAGATCGTCAACTGGCATGGGTTGATAGACAAAATAAAGGATGCTGCCGCTGACTAGAATATTCATTATCATGGGGGCGAGCATGAGCGTTGCCGTATTTTCCACATGGCCAATTTTACGTGAGATGATCGCCGCGCCCGCGCTGGCAAAAGCTGCAATCAGGGCAAATAGGTGTCCGGCTTGCAGTGTGTCTGGCGAAGGGCGCAGGACAATCACAATGCCGACCAAGCCCAGTAAAATCGTCATCCAGCGAAACCGATGAATTTTTTCGCCCAGCACTGGAATAGCCAACACCGAAATAATCAGTGGCGTCATAAAGATAAGGACATAAACCTGTACCATTGGCAGGAGCGAAAAGGCCAGCGCTGCGCAGCAAAGAGAGGTGGTGACCAGGACTGAGCGCAGTAGCACTAACAGTGGGTGCACCGGGCGTAGTGCGATTTCACGGCGGTCAAATAGGCGGCCAATAGAGAAGGGCACGTAGCCAAACAGCATGGCGAAAAATACGATCTGGAACACGGAGTAGTTGGCTAGCAGCTTGATGACAACATCGTGCAGGGAAAATACAGCAAAGCCGCCGAGTGCAAAGAGAATGCCTTTCATTTTAGACGCCCAGATAGCGCGCTTTTAATGCGCTCCCTGCATTGAGTGCGGCAGAATCTCCGGCCCAAACGACCTGACCTTTTTCAATGATGTAATGCCAGTCCGCAATTGTGCTCAGCTCATCAATATTTTTGTCGATCAGTAGAATAGTCAGTCCGGCCTGCTTCAGTTCGGCCAGCCGCTGCCAGATTTCCTGGCGAATCAGCGGAGCCAGTCCTTCGGTGGCTTCATCCAGAATCAACAGTTTCGGATTCAACATGAGTGCCCGTCCCAGCGCTAGCATTTGCTGTTCACCGCCGGAAAGCTGACTGCCCATATTATCCAGCCGCTCAGCCAGGCGGGGGAAAAAGCTTAGCACTTTGGGCAGCGTCCAGCAGTCTGCCGCTGCGGTCGCACTGTAATTGGCGGCGGTGGCTATTAGGTTTTCGCGGACGCTTAAGTTGGGGAAAATCTGCCGACCTTCCGGCACTAGGCCAATGCCCTGTCGCGCGATGTGGTATGCCGCTTGGCTGTCGATGCGCTCGCCCTGGAAATACACGGCACCGCTGCGGCAGGGCAGCGTGCCCATAATCGATCCGACGGTGGTGGTTTTGCCCATGCCGTTGCGTCCTAGCAGGGTTGTCACCTGACCGGGCTGACAGCGAATGCTCATACCAAACAGCGCCTGGATATTGCCGTAAAAGGTCTCGACCCTCTGCAATTCCAACAGCGGCGTGGTGCCCGACGTGGCCTGTGCAGGGTCGTGTTGTGTTTCAGGCATGGCTATCTCCTAGATAGGCCTGCTGTACCTTGGGGTTGCTGCGGATATTGTCGACGGTGTCGGTGGCGATAATATGGCCGTTGACCATCACCGACAGTGTATCAGCCATGCGAAATACCGTATCCATATCGTGCTCTACCAGTAAAATGCTCTTGTCGCCCTGTAGGCGCTTTAAAATAGTCGCCATTTGCAGGCTTTCTTCCTTACCCATCCCCGCCATGGGTTCATCCAGCAGCAGCATGCGCGGCTGCATCGCTAGCGCCATGGCGACTTCTAGCTGGCGCTGTTCGCCGTGCGATACATGGGCTGCGACCCGATCAGCCCGATCATCCAGGCCAATTTCACTGAGCACCGCCAGCGCCCTTTCGCGCAGCTCTGCGTCACGGCTGACGGGCGACCAAAAACGAAACGAATGCCCAGAACGGCCCTGAACCGCCAGCATAACATTTTCCAATAGCGTCATCGGCATGACCACGCTGGTGATCTGAAACGAACGCGCCAGCCCGGCGCGGGCGCGCTGTGCCATGCTAAGCGGCAGCATATCTTGCCCCGCAAAAGTCAGCGTGCCGCTGTCAGGCGTCAGTTCACCGCAGAGCTGCGCAATCAGCGTGGTTTTCCCCGCACCGTTCGGGCCGATGATGGCGTGCACCTGACCGGCGGCGACGCTGAGATTAACGTTGTCAGTGGCGACGATGCCGCTGAAACGCTTGTTTAAGCCGTGTATTTCGAGCAGGGGAGTCGTCATGTTTTATCCAGAGCTGTGATCATAAAGCGCGCTTTCAGTCCGGCGCGACTTGTACAATCAGCTTGCCGAAGTTTTTACCTTCTAGCAGGCCGATAAAGGCTTCCGGCGCATGCTCCAGTCCGACCACAACATCTTCCTCGTAATGGATTTTGTCCGCAGCCAGCCAGGCGGTCATGTCTTGCATAAAGGGTTTGAACAGATGATTTAGATCGTTAAAGACGATGAAGCCACGCATGCTGACCTGTTTAATCAATAGGGTGCGCAGCAAGAGTGCGGTACGGTCTGGCCCAGCAGGCAATGCGGTGGCATTGTAAGCGGCAATCAGGCCACAGACTGGAATGCGTGCACCCTGATTTAAGAGCGGCAGCACGGCCTGCAAGATATCACCGCCGACATTCTCAAAATAAACGTCAATACCCGCGTCGCAGGCCGCCGCTAGCCGTTGGGCCATGTCGTCCTGATAATGATCGATGCAGGCGTCAAAGCCGAGTGTGTCAACCGCATGGCGGCATTTCTTGGCGCCACCAGCAATGCCCACGACGCGGCAGCCTTTAAGTTTAGCAATCTGCCCGACCAAGGAGCCGACGGCCCCGGTAGCTGCTGCAACCACCACGGTCTCCCCCGCTTTTGGTTGGCCAAATTCAAGCAGGCCGCCGTAAGCCGTAAGGCCGGGCATACCCAATACACCAACGCCATAGGAAGGATGTGCGGGATTCGCACCCAATGAACTGAGGCCCGTACCGTCAGACACGGCGTAATCCTGCCAGCCGTGATAGCTGATGACCCAGTCGCCAACCGCATAATCCGCATGATTAGAGGTCACGACCTTAGCCACAGTGCCTGCAGTCATTACTGCATTAATACCCACAGGTTCGGCATAGGATGGCCCGTCACTCATGCGGCCTCGCATGTAGGGGTCTAACGATAGGTAAATCGTGCGTAGCAGTACTTCACCCTCGCCAGGGGTGGGTATGGGGGCTTCAACCAGCTGGAAGTTGTCAGCGCTGGGTGCGCCGATGGGGCGTGATTTGAGTAGGATGCGGCGATTAACGGCGACAGTGGCGGTCATAATGCTACCTCAAAAGTATAGTGTGCTCGCTTTAATTCATTATATGATGCTACCACCATGCCAGTTGTGGAGAAACCAAATTCAGCGCTGAAAAATAAACGGCAGTCATGTTAAGATAAAGTCCATCAGAGAGAATCACTTCTAATGATGTTGTTAACTAACTTTGAGAGTTAAATGATGGAATTTATTTTAACGCTGATTGCGCTAGCAATTGTTTTTATGGGCGTCATGCTGGTCTGGAAGCCGGACTCAGTGCTGGGTATGTTAAAACTGTATGCGGATGAAACCGGCTTGCAGGTGTTGGCTTCTATTGGGCGCATTTTACTTGGGATAGCGTTACTGGTTTATGCGAGCCATTCTAATTTACCGACGCTGCTGACTATTTTGGGCTGGCTGGCAGTTCTATCTGGCTTGGTCTTTCTCTGCCTCAAGCAGGAAACCTTTAGTCATTTAGTCCGCACCGTGATTAATCAGTATCGTCCGTTTGCGCCCATTGCAGGCGGTGCGGGAGTGCTGATTGGGTTAATTATTTTATACGCGGTATTTTAAAGCTCGCTTGTGCTGGCGGGTGTATTTGGCCATGCTTGCCGCATCCGCTGCGGGTTTGGCTAGGCCGGGCGGGCGATACCTTTCAGTGTAGAAAACGGCAGGTCTTTGGCGAGAAACAAAAAATCTTGGAGAAAGCCTTGTTGTAGGCTTTCTTCGCGCACCGCTGCATGCAGCGTATTATAAACGCCGGTGCTGCCCAGTGAACGGGCCGTGACATAACTGCGATCCGTATATTCGTCTGCGGCCCAATTCGGCAGCACACATAATCCGCGACCACTAGCGACCAGGGCAACCATCATAACCGTAAGCTCGCACTGGCGTACCTGAGCCGGTTCGACGTTGGCCGGATTAAGAAACAAGCTGAAAATGTCGAGTTTGCGGTGTGGTACCGGATAGATGATAAGGGTCTGATCACGCAGCATCGCAGGTTCAATCACTTCAACCTGGGTGAGCGGGTGTTCTAGCGGCATAATCAGCTGGGCCTCATACTGAAACAGCGGGATATAGCTGATGCCGTTGAGCGGTTCCGGGTCGGCGGTAATTACCAGATCAAGGTCGCCTTCGGCCAGTCCGCGCAGACCATCAAAGCTAAAGCCGCTGGAAATATCCAGCTCGACTCCCTGCCACTGGCGGCGAAACTGATCCAGCGTCGGCAGCAGCCATAAATAACAGGAATGGCATTCAATCGCCAAATTAAGCCGCCCGCCGTCGCCGCCCACAATACGAGTTAAATCTTGCTCAAGGCGTTCAAAGCGCGGCGTAATATTGTGCGCCGTATCGCGCAGACGTTCTCCCACCGCAGTTAAGCGTAGGGGCCGCGCCTTGCGATTCACCACCGGCATGCCAATGCGTTTTTCCAAATCACTCAGCTGATGGGATAGGGCGGAAGGCGTTAGATTTAACTGCTGCGCTACGTCAGCCAGCGTTTCTGCGTGTTGCAGCGCTAAGATCAGGTTGAGGTGTTTGCGCTGGATATTCATCAATAGGTCGGTTTCATGCGCTGTGCGTGCCCACGTCGCTGGCGGTTTAGGCTGCTTTCACTTCACACAGCAATGATTTAAAGGCTGGAAAGCCGCTAATGGGATCCAGTGTGGTATGGTCGGTGAGTTCGTTAATATTCGCCTCATTCCAACCGTGGAAGCAATGTACCACGCCCGGCTTCATAATGTCGGTCACCGCTGCCACAAATTTAACTGCGCCGCGCGGTGAGCTGACCCAGACCGAATCACCCTCACTAATGCTCCGGTTGGCAGCATCCTCAGGGTGTAGCTGGATACGTGGTTTAGGGTCGTAGGCCAGCATTGCAGCAACATTGCGCTGTTGTGAGTGAGTGAAGTACTTTTGGCGTCCGCCTGAAGTCAGTACCAGCGGATAATCTGTTAATAGCTCTGGCGTGGAGAGCGGGCTTTCGGCGGGTTCCTCATACAGTGGCAGACCCGCGTAACCCTGCTCGCGTAGTTCCTTTGAGTCAAATTCTACTTTGCCCGTCGCGGTGCGGAAGCCGTACAACCGCCACTGGCGATCCGCATCCAGATAACCTTCATCCACCAGCTCATCGATCACTGGGCTATAAACAACTACGCCGTCTGGATTATTATACGCTTCTTCTCGCACCTCATCTGGCAAACCCTCTGCCATTTCGGCCCAGGAAGCGTCGAGGTCGCCCTGCCAGAAGGTTTCGGCCATGCCCATTTTCACCCCCAGCTCTAGAAATATCTCCGCATCTGCTTTGGCTTCGCCGCGTGCCGGTAAGGCCTGGTGACGGTATTTGACCTCGCCCTGATAGGCGCAGCCCGGATAAGCGATGAGCGCGGGGCGTTCCAGATTGGTTGCCGCTGGCAGGACAATATCAGCCTGTAGCGTAGCTGGATTATGAAAAAAATCAGAGACCGCGAAAAACTCTAGTTCGCCTAAGGCTCGCTCCATACGTTTGGAGTTCGGCCACATTGCAGTGTTAATGCCCATGGCTAACAGCGCTTTTAGTGGCTGTGGTTTGCCCTCCAAAATACAGTCCGGCATCAGCATGCTTTGTGCGGCGGGCCAATACTTCGTCCAGATGGGAAAGACCTCGTCACCGATGCGCGGTGGCAGTTCGTTGACGCAAACATCAAACAGCTCAATCGGTTTAGGCAAAACCTTATTGTTGAAAAACCGGTTGCCGCCTTCGCGATCGATCATGCCCAGCACGGCGGATAATAAGATCATCGCACGGTGATTTTGAAAGCCATTGCTGTGCTGCACGGTAGAGGTTGGCGACATCGCGATTTGGGCGGGCAGCGTGGTGGCAAACATTTTCACTGCCGCCTCTAGGTCGGCTACCTGAATACCGCAGATCTGGGCAACACGCTCCGGCGTGAAGTTGGTCACATAGTCTTTAAACGCTTCCAGGCCGCTGGCCCACTCATCAAGGAAGGCCTGATCTTGCCAGCCGTTTTTGAAAATCAGATGATGGAAGCCCAGCGCCAGCGCGCCGTCGGTGCCAGGGCGAATTTGCAGGTGTATATCCGCCAGTTCTGCGGTCTCCGTGCGCCGTGGATCAACTACAATCATCTTGCGATTTTTTTTGCGCTGATTCAGGTGGTGCGTGTCAAACGGTGGGATCGAACCGACTGCATTGGTCGACCACACCATGACGCAGGCCGTTTTGGGCGATTGAACGGTTGAGGTGGTTTTCAGTTTATGGCCGTAGGTGAGACTTTCGGCGACCATGGTGGCTGAAAAACAGCAGCCTGCTTCGGTGAGGAAATTGGGGCTGCCGAAGGCGTGTGCGAGACGTTGCAGTTGGGGGCGAGCTTCCTTAGTGTAACCAGCAAAAAAGCCTACGGCAGGTGCACCATGCTGCTGCTTGGCCTGCTGTAATCGAGTGCTAATGGTGTCTAAGGCTTCGGCCCAACTAATGCGCGTAAATTCACCAGAACCTTTGGGGCCGCTGCGTTTCAAGGGGTAAAGCAGGCGGTCGGGGTGATACTGTCGATCCAACTGCATCTGGCCGCGTGGGCAGTCTGGCATGCCCTCGACATGGGTGGCAATACCCGCTGCGTTAATGGTCACATCGAAAGCGCAGTTAGCGTCGCATTCATAACAGGTCGTACGTTTTGTGGTGCTGTGGACAGGCTCGATGCTCATCTAACTTTACCTTGACTAAGAGGGTTGGGTCAGCCGTATTGCTGGTGCAATGCGCCGCTGGTTTTGTCTTTCTCGGCGGATTTTACCTAAACATGGACAGGTTAAAAATGGCCCTGTCACGATCAATGATATAGGCAGCGTAATAAAACGCCATATGCCGCTCGGTTGCTTCGCTGCATTTGTACAGGCTGTGCTTTGGCTGCGCTTGTTTTTCAGGCATACTCTGACTTCAGCGAGCAACGGCAGAGGGCGCACCAGATGAGGTATAAAAAAAACGTATTGGGAGTTGTATTTTGGCTATGGCTCGCCCTGCTGGCAAGTGGGTTGAGTGCTGCGCAGGCAGAAGAAGTCACGGTCATGCAGCTCACAGTTGAGGACGATATGGACACGGTGGCGCAGTCTGTGGTTAAGATTTACGCCACGGCTGAAACCTATAGTAACTATACGCCGTGGAACTCGAATACAGAATCGCGCATTGGCACGGGTTTCGTGATTAAGGGGCAGTATATTCTCACCAATGCCCATGTCGTGGCCGATCATACGTTTATTGAGGTGCGTCGCGACGGAAAGCCCGATCGGTTTGAGGCCAAGCGTGTTGCGGTCTCGCATGAGGTTGATCTTGCTTTGCTGACGGTGGAAGATGAGGCGTTTTTTAGTAGTGGGGCTTATATTCCGCTGGGTGAGTTGCCCCGTGTGCGCAAAGAAGTGAGCGTGTATGGTTTCCCCACCGGGGGTAATACGCTGAGCGTTACCAAGGGGATTGTGTCGCGCATCGAGTACCTGGAATATGCGCACAGTGCGCTGTCCTTTCAGGCCATACAGATTGATGCGGCGATTAATCCTGGCAATAGTGGTGGCCCGGCAATGGCCGGAGGGAAGGCGATCGGGGTGGCGATGCAGGTCGCGGGTAACGGAGAGGAAAACATCGGCTATATGATTCCGCCGCAGGTGGTGCAGCACTTTCTGACGGATGTGGCTGATGGTCGCTACGATGGCTACCCGGAATTTTCAGCGATTACGGAGCGCCTAGTCAATCCGGCCTTGCGCAAAAAATATAAGCTCAGCAAGCAGCAAACCGGAGTCATGATTACGCGGGTGTGTGCCAACACGCCCGCAGAATCGGTGTTGCAAACCGGTGATATCGTGACGGCGGTGGATGGACTGAACGTTGAAAATAATGGCACGGTCATGTTCCGGCCCGGTAAGTACATCAATTTTGAGCATCAGGTAAATCAGCATCAGCTGGGTGAGACGTTGGTGCTGGATATTATCCGTGCAGGCGAGGCGCTGACGGTTGATGTGCCGCTCGATAAGCCGGCAAAGACCTTTTATAGCTACGACCAGAAGCCGCGTTACTTTGTGTACGGTGGCTTTGTATTTACGCCGAGTCGGATACCGGACTACTGTCTGAGCCGGAAAGACTATGATCGGCAAGAACACAAGGATCAGCAGGAACATGTCATTATCACTAAAGTGTTGGCTTCCAGCAGCAACGTTGGCTTTCATGATTTGGTGATGCGAGTCAAAACCATTAACGGTTCGACTTATAATGATTTTAGAGCGTTTTACCATTTGGTGCAGCAAGGCAGCGAACCGTTTACCATTTTAGAGAATGAGGCGGGGTTTCAGGTGGCGATTGATCGGCAAATTGCACAAGCCGAGCATGAAGCGTTACTGAGGCGTTACAATATGGAGGCCGGTGAGTCTGAGGACCTGAGGCAATTGCACCAGGAGGCGCAGTTGGCTGAAGTTACCGCAGAATAGGTGCGTTCACCTCGCTAAATCATCCGTTAGGCGTCTATTTTGGCGAATTGACTTATATTATGATAAATCTTACTTATCATAATAATATTTATTACCAAATCTATACGGATACCTTTGCCAATGAAATACTATGTCATAGCGTTTCTGGGTCTGTGCTTACTGAACACTACTGCTTCAGCCAGTCTCTACCGTTGGGTCGATGACAATGGGAAAGTGCATTACTCAGACAGCTTGCCGCCTGCTAGAGTACAGAAAGGACACACTCAGTTAGATACCTTGGGCAATAATTTAAAAACGGTAAAGCCCGCTAAATCTAAAGAGCAGATTGCCAAGGAAAAGTCGCAGTCCAAGAAAGACGCCAAAATTGCAACGGAAAAAGCCATACAGGCTCGCAAAGACTTTCAGCTGCTAAGCAGCTATGAAGATGTCGAGCAAATTGATGAATTTTATGCTGATCGCATTCATTTGCTGGCTGAGAATCGGAAGTTCTTGGAGTTACTGCGTGACAAGCTGGACAGTGAAATGGCGCGCTTGCGTAAACAGTATGAGACCAGCCCTACAGATGCGATAAAAAAACAGGTGAAGCAGTTTATCAACACTAACTTAGAGAACGCTGAGGCCTATCGCAATGCGATTGACCAGAATAGGGCCGAGGAGCAAGGCGTCCAGGCCGAGGCGCTCAGGCTACGTGAGCGTTTTCTGCATCTGCAAGAAGAAAAGCGTCAGGCCGAGGCCGACGCGGAGAAGCAAGCCGGTGAGTCTGAATCCTAAATGGACGCTAGATTGATTCTTAATGCTGAGACGAACGGTCCAAATACTGCTGCCGTGATTTAAAGTTGCTTCAGGATATGTGAGCTGTCGGTGTAACTCAGCATAATCAGACGCAGCTGCTTGCCCTCCTGCATTATAAGCGAGGGGAAGCTGTCGCCCCCAATGCTGCGGGCAAAGCGTATTTCTTCTAGCAAGGCCTCGTGGGTGGCCGATGATTGTAAATCAGCAGCGAACTGCTCCGCATCGAGCTCGGTTTCAGCGGCTACTTGAATCAATGTGCTGTCATCGGAAGGATTCATGGCGCGCTGATAATAAGCGTTTTGGATGCCCCGAATGATGTCATGCTCCGCCGCTGGCTTCTGTTGTCGCGCCGCTAATACGGCGCGACAGGCCGGATAAGTCGAGCGCCTGGGCTGATTAGTCTTCCAAAAGTCGAAATTAAACGTTGTGCCTGGTACCTGCTGCTCAATGCGCTGCCAGGTGCCGCTCAACATGGCTTGCATATCTGCCGGCATGGGGGCGTCAGAATCAGGGGCTAAGCCACCGAGTACATAGCGAAGTGAGACATCTTGCGGCAGCTGCGTTCTCACCGCCTGCCAGACCGGGCGAAAGGCGTAACACCAGCTGCACATTGGGTCGTGAACGTGGTAAAGGGTGCGTGTTTTATTGGTTGCGGACATATTGTTCACTACTATGCTATGTTGATGGGCCTAAAATAGCACATATGTTGTGCGGTCTCTAAATACACTGGAATGTCTGCATGCAAACCATCGAATTGGGTATTGATCGCTTAATCAATAGTCCGCAGCTGCGTGAGCCGCTGGTGGGTAAGCGGGTGGCCTTGTTAGGGCATCCCGCTTCAGTGACGGCTGATTTGACTCACTCACTGGACGCTCTGGCGGCGTTGCCAGAGTTGCAGCTCAGTGCAGCGTTTGGGCCACAGCACGGTCTGCGCGGCGATAAACAGGACAATATGATCGAGTCGCAGGACTATATTGACCCGATTTACGGTATCCCCGTGTTCAGTCTGTATGGCGAGGTGCGTCGCCCAACGCCTGCGATGATGGCGAGCTTTGACGTACTGTTGGTGGATTTGCAGGATGTAGGCTGCCGGATTTATACCTATATCACTACGCTGCGCTACATGATGGAAGCGGTGGCGCAATATGATAAGGAAATCTGGATCCTAGATCGACCAAATCCTGCAGGCAGACCGGTAGAAGGGCTGGCGCTGCGTCCGGGCTGGGAGAGCTTTGTTGGGGCGGCGGCTATGCCGATGCGACATGGTTTGACCCTAGGGGAAATGGCGCTTTATTTTGAGCAGCAACTGGGATTAAATATTGATCCGCAGGTTGTGGTGATGCAGGGCTGGCAGCCGGAGGCGGCGCCCGGTTACGGTTGGCCACTGGCGCAGCGCAGTTGGGTGAATCCCAGTCCTAATGCACCGACCATTGCGATGGCGCGTTGCTTCTCTGGCACGGTGATGCTGGAAGGTACCACCCTGTCCGAAGGACGGGGCACGACGCGCCCGTTGGAGCTGTGGGGTGCGCCTGATTTGGATGTGCCTGGGCTGTTGAAAACGATGCGCACGCTGGCACCGGACTGGCTGCGGGGTTGTTGTTTGCGTGCCTGCTGGTTCGAGCCGACGTTCCAGAAGCATGCTGGTCAACTCTGTGCCGGGGTACAGCTTCATGTCGAACATGCGCACTATCAGCATGCGACCTTTCGTCCCTGGCATTTGATTGCGCTGCTGTTTAAAGCCGTACGCATGTTGCGGTCGGATTACGAAATTTGGCGTGATTTTCCCTATGAGTATGAACAGGGTAAGCTGCCGATTGATGTGATTAATGGTTCGCCGCTGCTACGTGAGTGGGTGGATGATAGTGCGGCACATCCCGGCGATTTGTTAACGCTAACGGCGTTGGACGAGGTGAACTGGCGTGATGAGCGGGCGGCTTATTTGCTCTATGATTCACCGGAGGGTTAGCGGCGTAGCCGTGGGCGTGCATTGCGTATGGCCATTGTCGGACATTGTATTGAGTACCACCGCACCGCATACTACAATACACCGCTTTCCCAGAACACAGCGCTAAAGCGCAAGGTCATATCTGATGCAGTACCCACAGTCCTACGATGTTATCGTCATCGGCGGCGGTCACGCCGGCACCGAAGCCGCACTGGCAGCGGCGCGTATGGGGCAGCGCACCTTATTATTGACCCACAATATTGAGACCATCGGCCAGATGAGCTGCAATCCAGCGATTGGAGGGATTGGCAAAGGCCATTTGGTGAAAGAAATCGACGCACTGGCAGGGGCAATGGCACAGGCGGCAGATAAGGGCGGGATTCAATTTCGCACTCTGAATGCTCGCAAAGGCCCGGCAGTGCGCGCCACCCGCGCCCAGGCTGATCGTGTCCGCTACAAAGCGGCGATTCGCAACATCGTTGAGGCGCAGGCTAATCTGGATGTCTTCCAGCAGTCCGCCGATGATCTGCTACTGGCCGGTGAGCGCGTTCGGGGCGTTCGTACTCAAATGGGGCTGAACTTCTCAGCGCCAACGGTGGTATTAACGACCGGTACTTTTCTCGGTGGAAAAATTCATATTGGTATGGAAAACCACAGCGCAGGTCGGGCGGGTGATCCCCCGTCGATCGCGCTGGCGGAGCGGTTGCGTGAATTACCGCTGCGTGTTGATCGGTTGAAAACGGGCACGCCAGCCCGGATTGATGCTCGGAGTGTTGATTTCAGTCAGCTGGCCGTGCAGCCCGGCGACGAGCCGCTGCCGGTATTCTCCTTTTTGGGTCGCCGCGAGGATCATCCCGCGCAGGTGCCGTGCCATATCACCTATACCAATGCGCGCACGCATGAAATCATTCACGGTGCGCTGGATCGTTCGCCGCTGTATACCGGGGTGATTGACGGTGTGGGTCCACGCTATTGCCCTTCGATTGAAGACAAGATTGTGCGTTTTGCGGATAAAGATCGGCATCAGATTTTTGTCGAGCCAGAAGGGTTGGATACGTACGAGCTTTACCCCAATGGTATTTCTACCAGCCTGCCGTTTGATGTGCAGTATGATTTCATTCGGTCGATTGCCGGGTTTGAAAAGGCGCATATTACCCGTCCAGGCTATGCGATTGAATATGATTTCTTTGATCCGCGTGATCTAAAACCGACGCTGGAAACGCGCGTGTTAGGCGGGCTGTACTTTGCTGGACAAATTAATGGCACCACCGGCTATGAAGAGGCTGGTGCTCAGGGGTTGTTGGCCGGGCTGAATGCTGCGCTCCAAGTGCAGGGTAAAGACGGTTGGTGGCCACGGCGCGATCAGGCCTATCTTGGCGTGTTGGTGGATGATCTGATTACGCACGGTACCCGTGAGCCTTACCGGATGTTTACCAGCCGTGCGGAACACCGGCTCTTGCTGCGTGAGGATAATGCGGATCTGCGACTGACTGAGCTGGGTCGAGAGTTGGGTCTGGTGGATGAGGAGCGGTTTCGTCAGTTCAGCGCGAAGCGTGAGGCCATTGTGCGTGAGCAGCAGCGTTTACAGGAAACCTTCCTGCATCCCCGCATGCTGAGCGCCGCTGAGAATGAGCGGGTGTTTGGCGATAAAATCAGCCATGAGTATCGTTTGTCTGAGCTGCTACGGCGGCCCCAGGTGACGTATGCTAGCCTGATGAGCCTAGCCGCAGCACAACCTGCGGCCGCCACTGTGCTGGATGAAAAAGTCTGTGAGCAGGTGGAAATTCAGTGTAAATACGCCGGTTATATCGAACGCCAGCAGGTTGAAGTCGCCAAGCAGCAGCGGCATGAAGCGACGCTCCTGCCGGAGCAGCTCGACTACGCCAACGTGCAGGGTTTATCCAATGAAGCCCGGCAGAAATTACAGGCGCAGCGCCCGATAACGATTGGTCATGCGGCGCGTATTCCGGGTATGACCCCTGCGGCGATTTCACTGCTACTGGTGCACTTGAAAAAACAGTCCATGCGGGCGGTGGGTGTTGAGCAGCTGCGGGCTGATGCGCCGCTGCGTGCGCGTGCCTGAGCGGACTATGGTGTCATGAAAGCAGCACTAGTTCCTGACCTTGGGCGCTGGCAGCGTGGTCTGTCCGCGCTAAACTGTGAGGTCGATGCGGTACAGCTGGCGCAGTTACAGGCCTATCTCAGTTTGCTGTACCGTTGGAATAAGGTTTATAACCTAACGGCGGTGCGTGATCCGGCACAGATGTTGCCGCTGCATCTGTGGGACAGTCTGAGCGTGGTGCAGCTCATGCGCGGTGAGACTTGCCTGGATGTGGGGAGCGGGGCAGGATTGCCCGGTATTCCGCTGGCGATTATTTATCCACAGCGAACCTGCACACTGTTAGATACTAACGGCAAGAAAACCCGCTTTATACAGCAGGCGGTTCTAGAGTTGGGCTTAAAAAATGTGACGGTGATACAGCAGCGGGTCGAACAGTGGCAGCCGAAACATAAGTTTACGGCTATTGTCAGCCGGGCCTTTGCCTCACTCGGCGATTTTGTTACTGTAAGCGCTGCACATTTACAGGATGATGGCAGGCTGTATGCAATGAAAGGACGTTACCCCGCACAGGAAGTTGCTGCCTTGCCAGCAGGATGGCGTGTCGCAGAGACACACTCCCTGAGCGTACCGGAGTTAGCGGCAGAGCGTCATTTGCTGGCTCTAATGCGTTCGGTTTAGGCGCATTGTCCACTCTATTTCTTACACATCTGTTGGGATATTCATGAGCAAAGTCATTGCGATTGCCAATCAGAAAGGCGGCGTCGGTAAAACCACTACCACAGTGAATCTGGTGGCCTCGCTGGCGGCGATGCGACGTAAAATTCTGATGATTGACATGGATCCCCAAGGCAATGCCACCACCGGTTTTGGGATTGATAAGCACGACCAAAATCCGGCATTGCATGATGTGTTGTTGGGGCGCGTACCGGCGGCTGATATTCTCTATGAAATCCCTGAAACTAATATTGCGGTACTGCCGGGTACGCCGGATTTGACGGTGGCAGAAGTCGGATTGATGCAGCGTGAGCAACGCGAGTTCCGCTTGAAAATGGCGCTCCAGCCGCTGGTGAGTGATTATGACTTTATCTTGGTGGACTGTCCGCCCTCGCTTAATATGCTGACGGTGAATGCCTTGGTGGCTGCGGATGGTGTGGTGATTCCGATGCAATGTGAATATTATGCGTTGGAGGGCTTGAGTGCGCTGGTGAATACCATCGATGAAATTTCGGCTTCGGCCAATCCGGGGCTGAAAATTATGGGGTTGATTCGCACGATGTATGACCCACGCAGTAATTTGTCGCGTGATGTTTCGGATCAGTTGCAGTCGCACTTTAAGGATCGACTCTATGCCACTTCTATCCCGCGTAATATTAGGCTGGCAGAAGCGCCGAGTCATGGCCTGCCAGTGTTGAACTATGATAAAAACTCACGCGGTGCGCTGGCTTATTTAGCGCTGGCAGCGGAGATGCTGCGCAAGGATAGTCACGCCGAAGTGGGAGGCAGCGCATGGTAAAGAAGCCGGGATTGGGACGCGGGTTGGATGTACTGCTCAGCTCAGCGCGGGAGGCAGTCAGCCAGTCAGATGAGACGCTGCTGAAGAAACTGCCGATTGAGAAGATCAAACCGGGCGCCTATCAGCCGCGTATGCAGTTTGAGGCTGTTGCCTTACAAGAGCTGGCGGACTCGATTAAAGCCCAGGGCATGATCCAGCCGGTGGTCGTGCGGCGTCTGAGCGATGGTAGCTATGAGCTTATCGCGGGTGAGCGGCGCTGGCGAGCAGCGCAGCTGGCTGAGATGCATGATATTCCGGCAGTGGTGCGTGAAATCCCAGATCAGGCCGCGGCTGCGATGTCGCTGATTGAAAATATTCAGCGTGAAGACCTGAATGCTTTGGAAGAGGCCGCCGGTTTACGGCGTCTGATTGATGAATTTGGCCTGACCCATCAGCAAACGGCCGAGGCTGTTGGGCGCTCGCGGGCGGCGGTGACTAATCTGCTGCGCCTGTTAGAGCTCACGCCAGACGTTAAGGCCTTACTGGAAACGGGCGAGTTGAGTATGGGGCATGCGCGTGCCTTATTGGCACTGGTGAATGAGATGGTACAGCTTAATGCCGCGCAAAAAGTGGTGGCGCGCCAACTGTCGGTACGTGAAACCGAAAGACTGGTGAAGACCTTGTTGCAAGGTAAGCCAGAGAAAGTGGAACAGCCCCTTTCACCTGATGTTGAACACCTGGAGCGTAAGTTAGCGGATCAGCTCGGCGCTAAGGTGGCGATTCGCTATAATCAGCGCGGTAAGGGGCGTATGGTGATTGAATATAATAGTTTGGATGAGCTGGATGGGATTTTACACCACATTCAGTAGCTCCTCATTCAGTAATAAATTTCAAACTGAGCGTATAATGTAGTTGATGCGGTAGTTGATTGTCTGCATAATACGCGCCTTAGTTTTAGATCGGTTTTGCGGAGAAGACCCTTGCCTAATATTAAATCTGCCAGAAAACGTGTTCGTCAGGCCAACAAGCGCCGTATGCACAACAAGAACCTACGCTCACGTCTGCGTACTCATATCAAAGGCGTGTTGAGTGCGATTGAGGCTGGTGATCACGCAGCCGCGACTGCTGCTTATCAGGCAGCCGTGCCCGTCATTGATTCGATTGCTGACAAAGGCATTATTCACAAGAATAAGGCTGCGCGGCATAAGAGTCGCCTGAACGCGCATGTTCGTGCGCTCAGTGCCTAAGCTTTAACCCATTGCGGTAACGCAAAGCTGTATGCTAGGCCGGTTTGTTTTCAAGTCGGCCTTTTTGCGTGGTGTGCTGGGCTAGATACTCACCGGAATAGGATTGCTGAAGGCTTCACGCTGTGCCATGTTAAAAGTAGGTCTCACTGGCGGTATCGGCAGCGGTAAAAGCACCGTGGCAAAATACCTCAAGACGTTGGGCGTGCCGGTGATTGATGCTGATCAAGTTGCTCGTAGCGTGGTTGAGCCGGGGCAGGTAGCGCTTCGGGAAATCGTGGAGGTGTTTGGCGAGTCATCACTGCGTTCTAACGGGGAGCTGAACCGGGAGTGGCTGCGGGAGCAGGTGTTTGACGATCCTGCGGCCAGAGCGCGCTTGGAGGCTATTACGCATCCGTATATTCGACAGCGTCTGTTAGCCGCAATGGCTGAGCAGTCCGGCGCTAACTATCTGGTCGTAGACATTCCCCTATTAGTAGAAAAGGGCTATCAATCATTATTCGATGCCATTGTGGTGGTTGATTGTGAGCCAGAACAGCAGTTAGAACGTACCGTGCAGCGTGATGGTAGTGACGCGGCGCTGATTAAGGGTATAATGCAAGCGCAGTCGTCCCGGGCAGAGCGACTGAAGAGTGCAACGCATATTCTCGATAATCGTTCGGTGCAGGACGCGCTTTACCCGCAAATCAATCAGCTGCACCGCGACCTAAGCCTTTTGGCTGGTGCGTAAATAGTCTGGCGTTGATCGTGTGTCTTGTCTTAATCCAATGGAACTGGCAGCATTTTATTCATGATCGTATATGAACAACCCCTCAATGAGAAAATACGGATTTTTCTGCGGTTGGAGCTGTTGGTAAAACGCTTTCGCCACCACCTCGAAAAAGAGTGGCGTTCAGATACGCTCTCTGCGCTGACAGCCCTGCTTGAACTGTACAATCTTTCTGCGCGTATGGATTTGAAAAGTGATGTAATTAAAGAGATAGATCGCATGAGTCAGACGGTGCGGCGCAATATTAATGCTGTGAGTAAAGCTGATATTCCTGCGCAGTATGAGGTGCTAGAGCGTCTAGACGGCCATAATAAAACGTTGCATCAGCAGCGTGGCCCACTGGGTCAAAATCTACGGAATCATGTGTTCTTTAGTACCTTGCGGCAGCGTGCCTCACTGCCGGGTGGGGTAAATGGTTTTGATATTCCACTGCTTAACTTTTGGCTGGAAACCCCGGCAGAAGCGCGGGCCGATGATTTGCGCGACTGGGGTGGTCCTTATATGAAAACGGCTGATGCGGTGACGTATCTATTGAGTCTAGTGCGTAATCACTGTAGCGGGCAGGCGCACATTGCACAGGCCGGTTTTTTTCAGATGTCTACCCGCGCCGACGAAATTTATCAGATGTTACAGGTTTTGCTGCCGCAGGATTCTAAGCTGTACCCGGAAATCAGTGCGGGTAAACTGCGTTTTTCTTTGCGCTTTGTTGAGGTCAGTCACTTCGCTGAGCGTGGTAAGCAGGTGCGTGAGGATGTACCCTTTACGTTGAAATTGTGCACGTTTTGAGCGATGCACTGGGTCTTTAACCGTTAAAGTTTAGTCTTTAAGTGATGGTGGATGAGCAAGCTAATGGATGAACAAACCCGTCTGGAAGTAGAGGCTGCGGCTTGGCGCACGCTGGTGGGTCATATGCAGAAGCGCAGCGACGTGCAAAATATTGATCTGATGAATTTAGCGGGGTTTTGCCGCAATTGCATGGCAAAGTGGTATAAAGGGGCGGCGGCTGAATGTGGCCATGAGCTGGATTATGAGCAGGCGCGGGTGCAGGTCTATGGCATGCCTTACAGCCAGTTTAAAGAGCAGTATCAAGCGAAGGCTACGACTGAGCAGCTTGAAAAATATCAGGCGCTGACCCCGGATCAAATCACGGAATAAGCGCAGAATAATGACCAGATGGGCTGGGTGAGCGATGGCGGGCAGCAAGCAAGCGGAAACACAAACTGAGGCACCGGATTTCGAGGCCGCATTGGCCGAATTGGAAGGGCTGGTGCAGCGCATGGAGAGCGGCGAGCTGTCGCTGGAGGCTTCATTGCAGGAGTTTGAGCGTGGCGTGCAGCTGACGCGCATTTGTCAGGATGCGCTCAAAGTCGCTGAACAGCGGGTTAAAATACTCAGTGCCACTGGTGAAGAGCAGGATTTTTCAGCAGGCGCTGCCGCGTGATCAGTATCGGTGGTTCGCTGGCCGCCTATCAGCATCGGGTCGAGCGTGTGTTGGAGCGCATGCTGCCTCCGGCAGATCAAATGCCGGCACGTTTGCATGAAGCGATGCGCTATGCCGTGCTTGATGGCGGCAAGCGGGCGCGTCCGCTGCTGGTTTATGCGACCGGCGAGGCACTGAATATTCCCGTTGAGCGCTTAGACATTCCAGCCGCCGCTGTAGAATTGATTCATGCCTATTCGCTGGTGCATGATGACTTGCCCGCAATGGATGATGACGCTCTGCGGCGCGGTAAGCCGACCTGTCATCGGTACTACGATGAAGCGACGGCTATTTTAGTCGGTGATGCGCTCCAGGCGCGGGCTTTTGAGTGGCTGGCCTGTGCCCCAGAATTAACGGTAGCGCCTGCACAGCGTCTGCACATGATTCAATTATTATCTCAGGCTGCGGGCTCACAGGGTATGGTCGGTGGGCAGGCGATTGATCTTGCCGCTGAGGGACAGCTGCTCACGGAGACTGAGTTGGAGACCATGCATAGCCATAAAACAGGCGCGTTGATTCGCAGCAGTGTGCTCTTGGCGGCGGCCTGCGATGACGCAGTGGATGCGGCAACGCTGGCTGGGTTGGACCGGTTCGCCTGCTGTCTGGGTTTGGCGTTTCAGGTGCAGGATGATATTCTGGATGTGATTAGTGATACCGCGACGCTGGGGAAGCAACAGGGTGCAGATGCAGCCGCTGGCAAAGCCACTTACCCATCTGTCATCGGGATGCAGGCTGCGCGGCATAAACTCCAGTGTTTACACGCTGAGGCGCTCCAGGCGCTGGAAGGTTTATCCGCTGGCTTATTACAGGATATTGCTGAATTTACCATTAAGCGTGCGTACTAGTATATTCTTGGCTGCTTCAGCTGTACTTGGCGGCGTTTTTATTGCGCCCATCTGTGGTCGCCGGAGACTCCAATGCTTGATAATATTCAATCCCCCGCAGATCTGCGCGAACTTACTGTAGAAGACTTGCCGACGCTGTGCACGCAGCTGCGTGATTTTCTGCTGAGTAGTGTGTCCAGCGGCGGTGGGCATTTTGCCTCCAACCTGGGTACGGTCGAACTGGCCGTTGCGCTGCACTATGTGTTTAATACCCCCAAAGACAAGCTGGTGTGGGATGTTGGTCATCAGGCTTATCCGCATAAAATTCTAACGGGCCGCAAGCATGAACTTGCGACGATCCGCCAGCAGGGCGGGCTGTCACCCTTTCCTAAACGTGCTGAAAGTGAATATGACACTTTTGGTGTCGGCCATTCCAGCACCTCTATCAGTGCGGCCTTAGGCATGGCATTAGCTGCCCGCCACCGGGCGGACGATTATCAGGCGATTGCGGTTATCGGTGACGGTGCAATGACTGCGGGTATGGCGTATGAGGCGTTAAACCATGCCGGCGATCTGGATGCTAATTTGCTGGTTGTGTTGAACGATAATGAAATGTCGATCTCGCCCAATGTTGGCGCGCTTCAGAAATACCTGACGCGCTTATTATCTGGGCGCATGTATTCTAGCATGCGCGAGGGTGGCAAAAAGGTGCTGTCTAACAGCAAGTCGCTGTCGCGTTTCGCCAAGCTAACCGAAGAACATATGAAGGGCATGGTGATGCCCGGCACGCTGTTTGAGGAGATGGGCTTTAACTATTTCGGGCCGATTGACGGCCATGATGTGGAAGAAATGGTGAGTGTGCTGAATAATTTGGCGCAGATAAAAGGTCCACGCATGCTGCATGTGATTACCCAAAAGGGTAAGGGTTATGAACCGGCAGAAGATGATCCCTGTACTTACCATGGTGTTGCGCCGTTCAATTTATCCATTGGCTTAGTCTCCGGTGGCAAGAAGAAGCCGACAGCGCCAACGTACACACAGGTCTTCAGTGACTGGCTATGTGATATGGCAGCACAGGACGAGCGCCTAATGGGGATTACCCCGGCGATGCGTGAAGGATCTGGCTTAGTGGCCTTTTCTGCGGCTTACCCGGAACGTTATTTTGATGTCGGCATCGCAGAGCAGCATGCGGTTACGCTGGCAGCAGGCATGGCCTGTGAGGGTTTGAAGCCGGTGGTGGCGATTTATTCGACTTTCCTGCAGCGGGCCTATGATCAGCTGATCCACGATGTGGCGATTCAGAATTTGCCGGTGGTATTCGCGCTGGATCGGGCCGGTTTGGTTGGAGCCGATGGCCCAACACACTCCGGCAACTATGATCTATCTTATCTGCGCTGTTTGCCGAATATGGTGATTATGACGCCCGCGCATGAAGATGAATGCCGTCAAATGTTGTACACTGCCTTTCAGTTGGACTGCCCGACGGCGGTGCGCTATCCACGGGGCAAAGGTACGGGCGTGATGCCGCAGAAAACGATGCAGGCGATTGCACTAGGGCGCGGTGAAATCCTGCGCACCGGCCATGGCGGTGTCGCTATCCTGCTGTTTGGTTCCTTACTGGCGGAAGCGGAAGAAGCGGCCGCAGCGCTGGATGCAACGCTGGTGAATATGCGTTTTGTTAAGCCGCTGGATACGGCGCTATTAAATCAGTTGGCAGCTGAATACGGTCTATTGGTGACGCTGGAAGATAATACGGTGCAGGGTGGGGCGGGCAGTGCGGTGAATGAATACCTTTTAGGGCAGGGGCTGGCGGTGGCGGTATTAAACCTCGGTATACCCGATCGCTACGTTGAACACGGTGAGCGCGCCCAGCAATTAGTGGATTGCGGCCTAGATGCGCCAACGCTGATCACTAGGATTCGCTTAGCACAGGCCGATCAGCCGAGAATTTTTGCTGTCTCTGCGGTAAACTAGGGCAATTAGAGAGGTCTGCGTAACTGCCGCCACCGGTGCTCAGGCCCAATAAATACTTATGGATGAAGTGAATACTAAGGAGTGCTTATGAGGTTTCTTGTCGGTTTTTTCAGCCTGCAATGGCTGCGCGTGTTTGATTTTATCCCCCCACTCGCGATTCGTTTGCTGCTGGCCCCTATATTATGGGTGACAGGCTCGCAGCGCCTTGGTCTGTTTACCACTGAGTCTTATCTGTGGTGGAATCCATTGACTTGGATTAACACTGAAGTGGTGCAGGCTAGTTCTGCGCAGTTTGCGACGCCGTTAGTGCCTGGTTTGGGGGCAGAAATTCTGACCTATTTGATCGGTGGCGCTGAGGCAATAGGTGCAGTGCTGCTGATTTTGGGTTTTGCGGTGCGCTGGATTGTGCCGGTGCTTATGGGCGTCCTGCTGTATCTGGGGTATATGGCGTTTGGCGGCACGCTGGCTGAGAACTTTAATAATTTTATCTGGCAGCACGGTTATATTACGCTGGAGCATAGCCAATTTGAGGTCTATGTCACCTACTTCATCCTACTGCTAACGTTGTTTTTCACTGGGGCAGGGCGTTGGTTTAGCTTAGATTGGTTTGTTTATCGCAGTTTTGTGCGTGGTATTAAGTCAACGCCAGCGATCCAATCTGCCGCACCGGTTGAGCGGCGACGTGTTCATGTGGACGTCGATCCTTTTGAAATTAATGCGACCGATCAGCCTGGGGTTGCGCGGCGGCGCACTTAAGTAACGTTGCTCGTGTGTCATGCTATTTAAGAGGGAAGGTTGATAAATTCAATCCTTCCCTTTTTTCGTTTAACGCCCAATGCCGCATGGAGTCAACTACTAATTCAGGTATGATAGAGCCTAGACAACATTGATCATAGCGGGTGAGGAAAAACTTATGGCTAAGGGTTTGCAATTATTGCTGGCAGGGGTTTTGCTGGGGCTAATGGGGGTTTTTGCGGTCATTGGTGTGCAGAGTGTGTTACAAGATCGCGCTGCCGCCCCAAACTTGCAGCAACCAGCGCTAGTGGAACAAGAGCAGCAATCTTTAACGCTGACGCCGCAGACGGACACCAGTAAAACCCTAGCAGATCAGGCTGACCCAACGTCCGCTAGTGACGGCACGCAGCTGACAACAGCACAAAATGTAGAGCAGCAGGACACAGCGCAGACCGCTCAGTCTTCGACAGACACTGGTGCTGATGGTAATACCGATAACGCAACGGACGCCGGTTCGGAGCAGGCCGTGCAGACCGATGCGACCGCCCAGCAACAGGCAGCGGCCCAGCCGATTCAGTCTACTGAAGAAGAAAATAAGCTGGATATGCAGCTCATTGATGAGTATGGCGGTCTGCAACTCACGCTGAGTGATCCCGCTATGCCCGGCCAGCCCGCCAGTGGCCAGTTTGTTATCCGTGATGCGCAGGATCAGGTCATCGCTGATATGAAGGATACCGATACGGCCAGCTTTGATTTGTCGCCGGGTATTTATGAAGTGACTGTGATTGCGCGCGGTAAGAAAAGTGCGCGCATGGTGAATATTATTACCGGCGAGTTTGTGACGGAGCATTTTGAACTGCCTTCACAGCTGGCGGCAGCTGGACAGGCCGATGCCATCAATGCACAGGCACAAGGAGGCGCTAATCAACAGGGACAGGTTGATCCGCAGCAGGCCGGGCAGGGTAGCGTCATCCAAACGCAGAACCCGCAGGGACAAGCTCCTGCGCCAGCGGGTTTTGGCAAGCTATCGGTGCGGGTACAAGCCGCAGGCACTCGCGCACCGCTGAAGTCTAATATTTATGTGCAACTGCCGAACGGTACCCATATTTCTAAGAAAAACTATGCTGATTTTGGAGCGTTTGATCTTCGGCCCGGCACTTATAAGGTGACGGTCAAAGCACAGGGTAAGACCGATGTCGTACGCACGATTGGGCTGAAAGAGAATGACAATGTGCAGCAGGTTTTTCTCATGGCATCGCCCTCAGCTGGGGCAGTGAATCAGCCGCCACCGCCCGCAGAAGGGACGCTGAGCATGATGTTGCAGGCCGCGCCGGGGCAGCAAAATGAGCGAGGTCGTTTTGTTATCCTTGACACGGCGGGTAAGCGTGTTACGCGCATGCGCGGCGTGTCAAATGCCGATATTAAGCTTAAGCCGGGGCGCTACAGCGTAGTGGCCGTGCACCGGGGGGCGCGACTGACCAAGCCGGTGGACGTGATTAAAGATAAAACCAGTCGCATCGTGTTTAATCTGAATGAGTTTCCGCGTCAGTCCGCCGCTCAACAGAATCAAAGTCAGGTGCAAGCCCCGCAGCAGGTTGAGGTGCCCGCCCAGCAGGGGGTGTTACAGCTGATTGCTGTCTCTGGGGTTACCCAACAACCGCTTAAAGTCAATTTTAGCGTGTCTACGCTCAATGGTCAGCGTCTCAAGGTTGCTAATAATGTTTCAGTCACTGAGGTGTCTGTGCCACCGCAGGATGTGCTGGTTGACATTGCCTATGAGGAAATGCGCGGCCAGGAGCGCATCCGCGTTAAAGCAGGCGAGCCAACGGTGTTTACCTTTACGGTGACGCCTAATAATAATGCTGCTGCCCCTATCGACCAGCTGCAGCAGCAAGCGCCTCAGAGTATGGAGGAAATGTTAATGGAGCGTTTGCAGCAGGAAGTGTTGCAGCGCTTGACGAACTAAACCCTCAATTTTTGGCTCGATATCAGAGGCAGACAGCCACCTATTTCAAATACGAAAAAATATTTCCTTTGGGTAGGAGATCTATCCAATGGGTCATAGGTGTCGTCAGACTTTGTTGCTATAGTAGCGCCATTTTTGTCTTTCAGGCCGCAACAACCTAACCGATGTAAACGCGCTGTGCTCAAACACGAACTGGGTTCCAGGCCGTTATGGTCTACGGGCTCTTTACGAAACTTTCAGGGTGCGGGGTGCAATCATATTTACTTTAGAAGTCATGGACTTCTATGCTTGTGGGTTGAAGTTTTTTTGCTATTTACTGTAGGAGAAGCAGTATGTTTTCAATTCAAATGGGTATCGCTGGATACGACGAGGAGCTGTGGGCTTCGATACGGTCAGAAGCACGCCGTCAGGAAGAGCACATTGAGCTGATTGCCTCGGAGAATTACACCAGCCCCCGCGTGATGGAAGCCCAAGGCTCGGTGCTGACCAATAAATATGCCGAAGGCTATCCGTCGAAGCGTTATTACGGCGGCTGTGAGTACGTTGATCAGGCCGAAGCACTGGCGATCGAGCGCGCCAAAGAACTGTTTGGCGCGGATTATGCCAACGTTCAACCTCACTCGGGTTCACAGGCCAATGCAGCGGTTTATATGGCGCTGTTAGAGCCGGGTGATACGGTCTTGGGGATGAGCCTGGCGCATGGCGGCCACCTTACCCATGGGGCGAAGCCTAATTTTTCCGGTAAAATCTATAACGCAGTGCAGTATGGCATCGATGAAGACGGCTATATTGACTTTGCCGAAGTGGAGCAGCTAGCGCTGGAACATAAGCCTAAGATGATTGTGGCTGGGTTTTCCGCTTACTCGCGCTTTATTGACTGGCAGAAATTCCGCGATATTGCCGATAAAGTCGGTGCTTATTTGTTTGTGGATATGGCCCATGTGTCTGGCTTGATTGCCGCTGGGGTTTACCCGAACCCGGTACCGGTGGCTGATGTTTGTACCTCAACCACTCACAAAACGCTGCGTGGCCCACGCGGTGGGATTATTGTGGCGCGGGAGAATGAGGCGCTGACAAAGAAATTTAACTCTTTGGTCTTTCCTGGCACGCAGGGCGGCCCGCTGATGCATGTTATCGCCGGTAAAGCGGTGGCGTTTAAAGAGGCGCTGGAGCCTGCGTTCACCACCTACCAACAGCAGGTGGTCGCCAATGCTAAGGCGCTGGCTGAGGGTTTGATGGCGCGTGGTTATAATATTGTCTCCGGTGGTACCGATAACCACTTGATGCTGGTGGATTTAATCGCGAAAGGCATTACCGGTAAGGCAGCGGATGCAGCGCTGGGGCGAGCGAATATTACGGTGAATAAGAATGCGGTGCCGAATGATCCGCAGTCACCCTTTGTGACCAGCGGTATTCGCGTAGGCACGCCAGCCATTACGACGCGCGGTTTTAAAGAAGATGAGTGTCGTGAGCTGGCCGGGTTGATGGCTGATGTGATGGATAATATCGACGACGAGGCCGTTATTAATGCGGTGAAAGATAAGGTGTTGGCGATCTGTCAGCGCTTTCCTGTCTATACGGCTTAGGTCTAAACTAAGCGCTTTGTGATTAAGGGTCATTTTGCAGCCGCAATGATGTAAAATGGCCTTTTGGGTTGCCATCAGATAATGAACACATGAGATGTCCGTTTTGCGGTGAGGATGATACCCGCGTTATTGATTCCAGATTAGCCAGTGAAGGCGAACAGGTGCGGCGGCGCAGACGTTGCGGCGGCTGTGATGAGCGTTTTACTACCTACGAAATCGCCGAACTTACTATGCCGCGAGTGATTAAATCTAATGCAGCCCGCGAATCATTCAACGATGACAAGCTGCGTGATGGCATCATGCGTGCGCTGGAAAAGCGCCCCGTGTCTATCGATCAGGCAGAAGCGGCGATTAGCCGTATCCGTAAGCACGTATTGATTGGTGGTGAGCGTGAAGTGCCCTCGGCGCGGCTGGGCGAACTGGTACTCGCTGAGCTGCGTAATTTGGATGAGGTCGCCTATATTCGGTTTGCCTCGGTTTATCAGCGCTTTGACGATATGGCTGAGTTTCGCGTGATGATTGATCAGTTGGAAAAAGACCCCTCGCCCGAGCAGCGGCGGCGGCAGATTAATTTATTGCCCGGTGGTGATAGCTGAGCGCTATGTCTGACGTTATAGCTGAGCCGCCTATGCCTGCATTTTCTGCGGCTGACCATCGCTATATGGCGCGGGCGCTACAGCTGGCACAGCGCGGCCAGTATACCACGCACCCGAATCCCAACGTGGGCTGCGTCCTCGTGCGTGCCGAGCAGATTATCGCTGAGGGCTGGACGCAGCGCGCAGGTGAAGCGCATGCAGAAGTGCATGCGCTGCGCCAGCTAGACCATCAGGCGGCAGGTGCAACCGCTTATGTCACCCTGGAACCGTGTTCGCATGAGGGGCGCACCCCACCCTGTGCTGATGCGCTGATTCAGTCTGGTGTGAAGCGCGTCGTGGCGGCAATGGTTGACCCGAATCCGTTGGTGAGTGGCCGTGGGCTACAGAGATTACAGCAGGCAGGGATCGAGACGGCACACGGTCTGTTCGCAGAACAGGCGCGGCAACTAATCCCCGGTTTTATCAGTGCGATGCAGCGCCAGCGGCCCTTTTTGCGAGTGAAACTGGCGCAGAGTCTGGATGGGCGGACTGCGATGGCCTCCGGTGAAAGCGTGTGGATCACCGGGCAGGCGGCGCGGCATGATGTGCAGTTCTGGCGCGCGCGCGCCGGAGCGATTCTGACTGGGGTTGAGACCGTTTTGGTGGATGATCCCGCATTGAATGTGCGGCTGAGTTTAGCGGCGCTTGGTATTGAGGGTGCGGTGCGGCAACCGCTGCGGGTGATTCTGGATTCCCAGCTGCGCTGTCCGCCGCAGGCGAAGCTATTGCAGCTGCCGGGCGACGTACTGATTTATACCTGTTCAGAGGACGCCGAGAAAATCCAGCGCCTGCGTCAGCAGGGAGCGAGCGTCCAGCGCCTACCTGCGGCAGCGGCCAGTAATGCAGGGGTGGCCCGTTTGGATTTGGCGACCGTGCTGGCGGCACTGCACGCCCGAGGAATCTGCTTGCTACATGTTGAGGCTGGTGCGACGCTGAGCGGTGCTTTTGTTGCCCAGGGCTTGGCAGACGAGCTGTTGATTTATACCGCGCCTCTGTTAATGGGTTCAGCGGCACGGCCTTTGTTTCAGCTGCCGCTGCAAGCCATGCATCAGGGGCTGCGCTTAAGGATACATGAGCAGCGGATGGTGGGCGATGACTGGCGCATTTTGGCTCGCCTGGAATCGGAGAAGTCGGCGTCCTAGGGACTGTTGATTACTCTGATACGCGGTAGGGGCGTCTTATTTGCATAGCTGGTCTGATAGGTCGGCGCTGTACTGAGCGGCTAGTCGCTGTTCGTGTCGTCGACGGTATACATGATGGCTTGGTGTAGGCGCACGCCATCCAGCTCCACCCCCGCTGCTGTCCATTGCAAGCGCCCAGCACAAAACCACTGGACTACCTGTGGGTAAATGAGGTGTTCTTGTTTTAGGACGCGGGCGGCTAGGCTGCGTGCATCATCCTCAGGTCGTACCGGCAGTTGGGCCTGCATAATCACCGGCCCGCCATCCAGCTCCGCTGAGACAAAATGCACGCTGGCCCCATGTTGGGTGGCACCTTCTGCCAGCGCACGCTGGTGGGTATGCAAGCCTTTATAAGCAGGCAGTAGGGAAGGGTGGATGTTGAGCAGCTTGCCGCGATAGCGGTTAACAAAATCCGCACTGAGGATGCGCATAAATCCTGCCAGAACCAATAGGTCAGGTCGCTGCGCCTCAATCAGAGGCGTCAGTGCCGCGTCGAATGCAGCGCGACTCTCAAAGGCGCCGCTCAGTGTCTCAGTGGGTATGCCCTGTTTGGCAGCACGCACTAGTCCGTAAGCCTCGGGTTGATCACTAATCACCGCTACGATGGTGCCATGAATTTGGCCGCTGGCACAGGCATCAATGAGCGCTTGTAAATTGCTACCACTGCCTGAAATTAGCGCAACGATGCGGCATTTGTTCGGCATGGCAGATGTTCCTCTAGCTTTGGCCGTTATGCGGCTTGTTTCTGCTCGACAAAACGCACGGCGGGGGTCTGTGAGTCCGTGGTGCCAACTTCGCCGATGACCCAGGAGGGAATTTGGTCGAGTCGACAGGCCGTCAGCACATCATCGACTTCTTCCTGCGGCACGGCAATGACCATGCCGATGCCGCAGTTAAAGGTGCTCAGCATCTCCTGCGGTGCAATATTGCCCTGTTGCTGGAGCCAGCTAAAGATCTCCGGCTGTTCCCAGCTGTCACGGGTGATAACAGCTTCGGTAAAGGCTGGCAGAACACGTGGCAGGTTTTCATTTAAACCGCCGCCCGTAATATGGGCGATGGTGTGAATATGGTGATGTTTCAGCAGTTTGAGAATAGATTTGGCGTAGATGCGGGTGGGCTCCAGCAGGGTTTGGCCAAGCGTGCTGTTGCCAAACGGCATATCTAGTGATGCACCGCTGATTTCCAGCACCTTGCGAATCAGCGAGTAGCCGTTAGAATGCGGCCCGCTTGACCCTAAGCCAATCAGCGCATCACCCTTATACACTTGGGAACGGTCCAGAATTTTGTCGCGCTCGACCACGCCGACGCAGAAACCGGCAAGATCAAAATCACCTGCGTTGTAGAGGCCGGGCATTTCAGCCGTTTCGCCGCCTGCCAGGGCCGCGCCGGATTGTAGACAGCCGTCGGCAATGCCTTTAATCACGGCCTCGGCGACATCGATATCGAGTTTACCGGTGGCATAGTAATCGAGAAAAAATAAGGGTTCGGCTCCGCTGACAATAATGTCGTTCACGCACATGGCGACTAGATCAATACCGATGGTGTCGTAAATGCCAGTTTCGAGCGCCAGTTTTAGCTTGGTGCCGACGCCATCAGTGCCAGACACCAGTACGGGATTTTGGTAGCCCGAGGGAATAGCCATGAGTGCGCCAAAACCACCCAGCCCCGATAGCATTTCAGGGCGTCTAGTTTTGAGGGAGTGGGGTTTGATCCGTTCTATCAGCTGATTACCTGCATCAATATCCACACCTGCATCGCGGTAGGTTAAGGAAGGCTCACCTTCAGTCATGGTATTTTTCCGTCATTAAAGTTTTTAGATTTTAACATGCCTAACCTTGCTGTGCTTGACTTTCAGCAGGGTCACGTCCTTGTGTTCTGAGCTAAGTATAGTGCTTCCAGCTAAATGATTTATAAAGAATTGCCTGTTTTTCATGAGAAAAATTATCTATAATAAATTTAACTGATAGAAGAATGCTGAAAAATAATTCAGAGCCTTAAACATATGCTTGCTTGCACATATGATTGTGCAATAACAATAGATAATAACAATGATACTAAACAGGGTAGCTTGTATGGTGTTGGTCTGTACGCTGGGGTTCGCCCCACTGGTGGTAGCCAACAATTCCTCCGCTGATTCTCAGCACAAAGATACAGATACAGATTCTGATGGTCTGAGCGATGCCATAGAAATGCATCTTGGCACGGACCCTTGGTTGTCGGATACGGACGGCGATGGCCTGGATGACTCGTTTGAAATGGGTCGAAGTGCCGAACAGCCCTTGGACAGTGATCAAGATGGTCGGCTGAATGCGCTTGATGTTGATGATGACAACGATGGTGTGCCGACCGTATTTGAAGCGAAGTCCGATACGGACGGTGATGGCCTGCCGGACTATCTGGATACGGACGCTGATGATGACGGGATCAGTGATCGCATTGAGTCGGGTGTTCCGCAGCTGGACAGCGACAATGACGGCGTGCTGGATTATTTTGATAGTGACCAAACTGGCGGTGATGATGGTAACGGTGATGGGATTGATGGTCACCAGCTGCTGCCTGACCTGGATCGAGACGGTATCCCGGATGTGCGTGATCCAAACCATTTGGATGGTGAGGCGGGTGATCTGGATCAGGACGGTCTGTCCAATGGTGATGAAGTGCTCCTCGGGTCTGATCCACGGGTCGCAGATTCGGACGGTGATAGCGTAGTGGATACGCTGGAAGCCGGAGAAAACCCCCGGCAGCCACGGGACACTGACGGCGACGGCACGGCGGATTTACTAGACGAGGATGATGATAACGACGGTGTGCCGACGCGGCTAGAGGTTTATCGCAAGGGCGAGCTGCCACAGGATACGGATACGGATGCAGACGGTGTGCCGAATTACTTGGATGCGGACGATGATAATGATGGGCGCCCAACGCGCGAGGAAGATGCCAACGGTAACGGGCGCTGGTCGGATGATGATAGCGATCTTGATGGTGAACCAGATTATTTAGATAGTGATGATCGAGATGGCCATTCGGATGACGATGGCGATGGCTTGAGTAATTCCCAGGAGCGTACGCTCGGCAGCAATCCGACTGGGCGGGATACCGATCAGGATGGAATCCATGACGCGCTGGAAATTGGCTTAGATGAGGATAATCCGTTGGATAGTGACGCTGATGGTATCGCTGATTTTCTCGACAAAGACGACGATGGTGATGGTATTGCAACGCTGATTGAGGGTGAAGGTGACCGCGACGGCGATGGTCGTGTGAATTATCTGGATGTCGACCCCAGCGGTTATTTCCACTGTGCGGCTGATGGCCGAATTGTACGGGGCATTAAGCAATTCCAGGTGTTCCCAGCGCAGGGCGTCAGTATCCTGGGTGATGGGAGTGATGGCATAATCAGCTGGCAGGTCAGTGAGCCTGGCACGTATTCGTTGCAGTTTGTCTTGCCGAAAGGTCTAAGTGTGCTGCCAGGTACGAACAATGGCAAATTATATGTCACGCCATTCAATGGTGATTTGGTCTCGCTCGGGCGCAGTGAGGATATTGGACGTGAGGGTTATCTGGCGAGTTTTGACCCCAGCGATTTGCCGGTTTGGTATAGCGCTTTTGCTATTGAGGAAGGCGCGCCACCGATTGTGAATATGAATATCCCGCTGATTGGGGGCGACTGCGGCGCATACCCGAAAGGGAGATAGGCAGCCCGGCGAGCGCTAGCGCATAATGGACTGATCGAGACGATTGATCAGGAGAAGCCAATGAAACGTTATGCGCATAAAGCGAGTGGGGTAGCAGGACTCATCTTGTTTTGCTGGTGCAGTCTTTGGGCGGGCAGCGTGCTGGCCGATGAGGTGCTGTTGGAATATGAAGGTATTGAGCTGCGCGCAGATTTGATGCTGGCACCAGATAAAACCTTACAAGCCGGTGTAGTGCTATTACTGCACGGCACGCTGGCCCATAATCGTATGGAAATTATCAGCACCACCGCTGAGTTGCTGCATGATGAAGGCTATAACACGCTGGCGATTAATCTGAGTTTTGCCCTTGATAAGCGCCCGGAAGGGATGCTGGATTGTCAGGTCGAGCACCGCCATCAGCACGAAGATGCCAGCGGTGAATTAACGGCGTGGCTGGACTGGCTGCACACTCAGGGAGTCAGCAAAGTAGCGCTTTGGGGGCACTCGCGTGGTGCTAATCAGATCGCTTGGTTTGCGCATGAGCATTCACATGCCCTGCTGGATAAGCTGATCTTAGTGGCGCCGTCTACCTGGGATGGGCCGAGCAATGCCGCGAATTATCAGCAGCGCTACGCTCAACCTTTGGCACCGCTGTTGACGCAGGCAGAGGCGCTGATTGCGGCGGGTAAGCCGGATGAGATGATGGCGGTGCCCGGTTTTGTTTACTGTCAGAATACTAAAGTCAGCGCTCAAGCCTTTGTGTCCTATGGGCGAGACGATAAGCGCAAAAACACGCCAACCCTATTGCAAACCCTTACCCCGCCCGTACTGGTAGTCATCGGCAGTGCCGATGAGGTGGTCGCCGACTTGCCCGCGCAAATGGCGGCGCTCACCCGGGATACGATCAGGGTCGAGACCGTTGAGGGAGCGGATCACTTTTTTCTGGATCTATATGCGGATGATATGGTTGAGCAAATTGTAGATTTTCTTGACTGGTGACGGCGTCACCCTCAGCCATCGACGTGCCGCGACTTAGTATCTTCTGGGGTAATGCCAGCAGCGATGTTAAACTGCTGGCCGCGCTTTTCCTTTTGCCTGCGTACAAGTTATGAAATAATAACGGGTTTAGTCAATGGCATGAAAAAGGTTCGGCTCGCAAGCAGGCAAGTCTGTGACTTGCGCGTTAAATTGATAGGCATGGCGAATATAACTCAGAGGAGTGATACGCATGGATGACAACAAAAAGAAGGCGCTGGCAGCAGCGCTGGGCCAGATTGAGCGCCAGTTCGGTAAGGGCGCAGTAATGCGGATGGGCGACGGTAGCGCAATACGCAATATTGAAGCGATCTCTACCGGTTCACTGACTCTGGATGTTGCTCTGGGTATTGGCGGCCTGCCAAAAGGGCGGGTGGTCGAAATTTATGGCCCGGAATCATCGGGTAAAACCACGCTGACGCTACAGGTTATCGCGGAATGCCAGAAGAATGGTGGCACTGCTGCTTTTGTGGACGCCGAGCATGCGCTCGACCCACAGTACGCTGAGAAGCTGGGTGTGAACGTTGATGACCTGCTGGTCTCTCAGCCGGACACGGGTGAGCAGGCGCTGGAAATTACCGACATGTTGGTGCGTTCTGGGGCCGTCGATGTGGTGGTAGTGGATTCGGTGGCAGCGCTGACGCCAAAAGCCGAAATCGAAGGCGATATGGGTGATTCACACGTTGGCCTACAGGCGCGGCTAATGTCGCAGGCGCTGCGTAAGCTGACCGGTAATATTAAGCGCTCTAATACCATGGTGATCTTCATTAACCAAATTCGGATGAAGATCGGCGTGATGTTTGGTAACCCAGAAACCACCAGCGGTGGTAATGCACTTAAATTCTACGCTTCGGTACGCCTGGATATTCGACGCATCGGTGCAATTAAGAAAGGCGACGAAGTGGTGGGCAATGAGACCCGCGTCAAAGTGGTGAAAAACAAAGTGTCGCCGCCGTTTAAGAAAGCTGAATTTGAGATTCTTTACGGCGAGGGCATCTCGCGTGAGGGTGAGTTGATTGATCTGGGTGTGCAGCATGAGTTAGTCGGTAAGGCGGGTGCTTGGTACAGCTATAACGGCGATAAGATCGGTCAGGGCAAGGAAAATGCCAAGAACTACCTAAAGGAAAACCCTGAGGTGGCAGATACAATTGATAAGACGCTGCGTGACAAGCTGTTGGCGCTAGCTGGGCCGGTTGAGGACGAAGCGGATGATAGCGTGGGCGGCTAAGTCCCCGCTGCGGTCGCTGCCCCAGCGTATTATCGGCGGCGCTGTGGTTTAAGGTTGGCCTTTTAATGGATGATTCGGCTGCCAGCAGCCTACAGGCGGCGTATCAGCAGGCTATTCGCCTGCTGGCACAGCGTGAGCATTCGCGGCAAGAACTGGCGACTAAAATCAGTCGTAGGCAGACCGAGCTGAGCGCTGAAGCTTTAGACACGCTGCTAGATGAGCTGGAGCAGTCTGGCTATCTGGACGACGCGCGCTATACTGAAATGTTTATTCGCTCAGCGATTGCGCGTGGGCATGGGCCGATGAAAATTAGCCATGCGCTGCGGGATAAAGGCGTGGATGAGCAGCAGGTGCGGGCGGCGCTGGCGGCGACCGATACTGACTGGCTTGAACAAGCCCGCTACCAGCGTGCAAAAAAATTTGGTACAGAAATTCCTGTGGATTTCAAAGTGCGCGCCCGGCAGTCACGATTTCTAGCCGGGCGCGGTTATTTTATGGACACAATCAATGCGATATTTAATACGGCTTCCCCATGAAAAGTGCTGACATAAGACAGAAGTTTTTCGATTTCTTTAAAGAACGCGGCCATGAAAATGTTCCGTCCAGCTCGCTGGTTCCCGGTAATGATCCCACCTTACTGTTTACTGCGGCTGGTATGGTGCAATTTAAAGATCTCTTTTTGGGTCTGGAGAAGCGCAATTACAACAGAGCGGTCACCTCGCAACGTTGCTTGCGGGCGGGCGGTAAACATAATGATTTGGAAAACGTCGGCTACACCGCTCGCCATCACACTTTTTTTGAAATGCTGGGTAATTTCAGCTTTGGTGACTATTTTAAGGAAAACGCGATTGAGTATTGTTGGGCGTTTTTGACTGAGGTCGTGAAACTGCCAAAAGAAAAACTGTGGGTCACCGTTTATGCCGACGACGATGAGGCCTTTGACCTATGGGTTAATAAAATTGGTTTTCCGGCAGAGCGCATTAGTCGTATTGGAGACAACAAGGGTGCGCCGTACGAGTCTGATAACTTTTGGCAGATGGGTGACACCGGCCCCTGTGGCCCCTGCACTGAAGTGTTTTACGATCATGGCGAGCATATTTGGGGTGGGCCGCCTGGCACACCGGAAGAAGATGGCGATCGCTTTATTGAAATCTGGAACTTAGTGTTTATGCAGTATGAGCGCTCTGCGGACGGAACGATGACTCCATTGCCGAAGCCGTCAGTAGATACTGGGATGGGGTTGGAGCGATTGGCTGCTATTTTGCAGGACGTGCATAGCAACTATGAAATCGATGTCTTTCAGACGTTGATCAAGGCAGCAGCAAAAATTGCAGGAACGGATGATCTGGAAAACCCATCGCTCAAAGTGGTCGCCGATCATATTCGGGCCTGCGCCTTCCTGATTGTTGATGGTGTGCTTCCGGCGAATGAGGGACGCGGCTATGTGCTGCGCCGTATTATTCGGCGGGCTGTGCGTCACGGTAATAAGCTTGGCCTGAAGACGCCGTTCTTCCATCAGCTGGTGCAGCCGTTGGTGGATGAGATGGGGGTGGCTTATCCTGAGCTGGCGCGCATGCAAGGCCAGATCGAAGCAGCCCTTAAAAAGGAGGAGTTACGCTTCGCTGAGACGCTGGAACACGGCATGAAAATCTTGGAAGAGCGTATTGCTGATCTGACCGGTGACACCATCGACGGTGCGACCGTGTTCAAGCTGTATGACACCTATGGTTTTCCGCTGGATTTAACCGCTGATATTGCGCGTGAGCGTGATTTGAAACTGGATGAAGCAGGCTTTGAACAGGCGATGGAAGTGCAGCGTCAACAGTCGCGTGCCGCCGGTAAGTTTGGGGTGGATTACAGCAACACACTGGCGGTGGACGGTGCGACGGACTTTCATGGCTATGAGGTGTTGGACGAAAGCAGCGTGGTGGCGGCGATTTTTGTCGATGGCCAAGCGGTAGATCAGTTGGCAGCCGGTGTAGAGGCACAGCTGGTGCTGGCGCATACGCCGTTCTATGCTGAGTCTGGGGGTCAAGTCGGCGACAGTGGCTACCTGAAAACGGCAGATGCGACTTTTCGGGTGACGGATACTCAGAAACAGGGTGCGACCTTTATCCACTTCGGCAGGCAGGAAAGTGGCACCCTGACTCGTGGGGCCGAAGTACAGGCTATGGTCGACCACAAGCGGCGACAGGCGATTATCCTCAATCACTCCGCCACCCATTTGATGCATGAAGCGCTGCGCCAGGTATTGGGTGAGCACGTCGAACAGAAAGGCTCGCTGGTGAATGAAGAGCGCCTGCGCTTCGATTTCTCCCACCCCGAGCCGGTGAGCGCTGCACAGATGACCCAGGTCGAAACGATTGTGAATGCGCAGGTGCTGGCGAATGTCGCGACCTCAGCGCAGATTATGGATATGGCGTCGGCGAAAGCGGCCGGGGCGATGGCGCTGTTTGGTGAGAAATATGGAGACGATGTGCGCGTCTTGCAGATTGGTTTTTCTACCGAGCTGTGTGGCGGATGCCATGTGGCGCGCACGGGTGATATTGGCCTGTTTAAAATTATCAGTGAAAGCGGTGTCGCAGCGGGGATTCGCCGGATTGAAGCCTTTACTGGCAGCAATGCGCTGAGCTGGCTGCATGACATGCAGGCCAAATTAAATACCGTCGCGCGCTTGGTTAAAACGGGTGGTGGCGATGTGGTGGACAAAGTGCAGGCCACTTTACAAAAAAATCGCGCGTTGGAAAAAGAGCTGGAACAGCTGAAAGCTAAGCTGGCAACGCAGGCCGGTTCTGGTTTAGCTGATCAAGCGAACGACTTGGGTGGAATTAAAGTGCTGGCGGCGCATCTGGAAGGGGCTGATCCGCAGTCACTGCGTGCTACGCTCGACCAGTTGAAGCAGAAGCTGGGGCAAGCTGTGGTGGTCTTGGCCACCGTGCAGGATGATAAAATAAGCCTGATTGCGGGCGTGACCAAAGCGGAAACCGCACAGTATAAAGCGGGCGATGTGCTGAAGCATGTAGCGGCCCAGGTCGGTGGGAAAGGCGGTGGTCGCCCGGATATGGCACAGGGCGGCGGGACTGATGTCGCCGCATTACCCGCCGCACTGGCGTCAGTGTCGGACTGGGTCGCAGCGCAGGGATAGGAAATGGCACTGATAGTACAGAAGTACGGCGGCACGTCCGTCGGTACGCCAGAACGTATTAAGGCGGTGGCGGAGCGCGTTATCCGCTGGGTGCAGCGCGGCCATGATGTGGTGGTGGTCGTTTCGGCCATGTCGGGTGAGACTAACCGTATGGTTGGCCTGATTAATGCGATTGATCCTGCTGGCGCGGCGCGTGAGAAAGATGTGATTCTAGCCACTGGCGAGCAGGTGACGATTGGCCTGTTGTCGATGGCGCTGCAAAGTAAGGGTCAAGATGCGCGCTCTTATACCGGCGGCCAGGTGAAGATTCTCACCGATGAGGTGCATACCAAAGCGCGGATCCGCCATATTGACGACGGGCCGATGCGTGCTGACCTGGCGCAGGGCCGGGTGGTGATTGTGGCGGGTTTCCAGGGCGTGGATGCCGCCAGTAATATTACTACGTTGGGACGCGGTGGTTCCGATACCACGGCAGTGGCGCTGGCGGTGGCGCTGAAGGCGGATGAGTGCCAGATTTATACTGATGTTGATGGTGTTTATACGACCGATCCACGGGTCGAACCACAGGCACGCCATATGCCGCTGCTGAGTCTGGAAGAGATGCTGGAAATGGCGAGTCAGGGCTCAAAAGTCTTGCAGATTCGTGCCGTTGAATTTGCCTATAAATATGATATGCCCCTGCGGGTGTTGTCCAGCTTTGATGATGATAGTGCAACCCCAAAAAGTACACTGGTCACTCGTGAGGAGGATGTGATGGAAGAAGTCATGGTGCGCGGCATCGCGTTTAATCGAGATGAAGCGCAGCTCACCATTTCGGGGGTGCCGGATCAGCCGGGTATTGCTTATCAAATCCTGGGGCCGGTCTCAGATGCCAACATTGAAGTGGATATGATTATCCAGAATGTGGGGCGCGACGGGCTGACTGATTTTACATTTACGGTGCACCGCAATGATCTGGCGCAGGCTTCGCTACTGCTGGAACAAACGGCGGAAAAACTAGACGCCGCCCGCTGTAAGTTTGATGATCAGATCGCTAAAGTCTCTATCGTCGGTGCGGGTATGCGCTCACATGCCGGGGTAGCGAGCAAAATGTTCAAGGTATTAGCGGATGAGGGCATTAACATTCGGCTAGTGTCGACCTCGGAAATTAAGGTCTCTGTGGTGGTTGATGAGAAGTACCTTGAGTTGGCGGTGCGGGTGTTGCATGAGGCGTTTGGGCTGGCGGCGGGCTAAGAAGCAGCGTTGGGGTATTCGCTCTTGAATCAGGCCGTGCGGGCGATCGATTGATACTTAATGTTCACCCATGATGGTAAGGGTTAATCTGCGTCGGAAGCTGCTGGTGCGATGTTCGTATAGATAGATGCCCTGCCAGGTGCCGAGCGCGCTGCGTCCATGGGTCACTGGTAGGGTAAGGCTGTCGTTAGTCAGCATGCAACGTACATGTGCCGACATGTCATCCGGCCCTTCATAATCATGGTGATAGGCAGGGTCACCGTCTGGTGCTAGGCGTCGTAAAATCATCTCCAGATCCACTCGTACCGTTGGATCTGCATTCTCAGTGACCAGCAGAGACGCGCTGGTGTGGTGAATGAAAAGTGAGCAAATACCGGTTTTAATCCCGCTGTTATGGATGTGGTTGTCGACCTCTGGGCTGAGTTCATAAGTGCCCCGGCCTGCGGTGTGGTAGTCAAAAGCCTGTTGATAAATCATAGTGTGCTGTTAGTGTTCCCCGAAAGACCTCGACGGAATGTTAACTGATTAACAATATCCATTAGATTTGTATGGGATATAACCCTGTTTTAATGCTGCGCTAACTTACTAATAGGCCGTATTTGCGGTATGCTTGCTCACGTAATGCATCTGCTCCGGGGGATCCCGGCGTACTCATGACGTGTCGTCAAAAATATCAATATGCATAGGGATGGAACCTGTGAAAAAAATGAATCTGATGTTTCTCCCACTAGTGGCCTTTTGTTTGTGGTTTTTCAGCCTTTCTGTCGCCAATGCGGCGGTCTGGAAAGATGAACACGAGTGGGATGCACAGTGGGAGCGCCGCTATCAGCTGTGGGTAACTAAGCACTGGACTGATGACGTTTTTATGGACCCCTCCAGACCGATTTATTATAAATACGCACAGGACTGCGCGGATGCCTCCTATGCCATGCGTTTGATTTTTGCTTTCGAGCATAAGTTGCCTTTTGTAGTGAATGATCCCTCACGCAAGGGCAAGGTTATCAGTAATAAAAAATCCACCTGGGACGGGCAGGCTAACGGCGTCAGAATGCGTAAATTCATCGAATATATCGCCGATGTGACCAGCACTAGCTCGCTGTCGAAGGACACATACCCCATTGCCTTGAATGATATTAAGCCCGGTGATATTTATGTCGCACCCGGCGTGCATTCCTATCAGATTGTGAATGTAACGGATACGGGTATTGCGGAAGTCATGGCGTCGACCACGCCGCGTAAAGAGCGCTTTTTATTACGCACACCTTCATTCCCGTTTTATGTGCCAGACAGTAAATCAAAGCGGGATGGCTATCGCCGTTTTAAGTCGCCGAAGAATATTCTGAAATCCGCAAAAAAGCAGCCTGGCTACAGCGATGAGCAGTTTGAGATAGCGAAAAAGTTTGAATTTGATTACGTCAAGTTCACTGATGTCATCGCCAAAAGATTAGGCAAGCGTCCAGAAAAGCCTGATGAGAAAACGACGCGCCTGCTACTGGCACTGTGTATGTATGCGAATGATCGTGCGGTATACGTGTACGACGCACTATGGCACCTACAGGAAATTAGGAAGAAGGGGCGGCAGTGTATGACCCGTCGCGAATACAACGATCACTCCACACCGGGTCGCGATAAGCGTCTTGGCCTGTTCTTCAAGTCCGTGCGCGGACACATCGATCGGGTTGGCCGCTTTGATCCGCGCTCTACGCCGGCGCGCTGGGCTAAAGCGGTCTTCGCGAATGATGAGCCGCCAGAATGGGAAATGAAGCATCTGAATAAATTTTGTCGGGTGCAGTTGACGCTGGGCGAAGAGCTGTACATGAGCCTGCGCGAGCTGCGTAAAAACCAGGAAGATGGCCACCTGGTGTCCGATCCACACGCACCGTTACAGTACCGCTGGGGTGTGGCTAAGACCGAGTATGAGGGTGAATGTAAAACGTATTGAGGCATAGATAGCTTATTCAGCTGAGATTGATGAGGTCGCGTTATGCTCATTGTGATTTCAGGCAGTTTAAGATTCCGATAACATCCGGCGGCGCTGAGACCAACAGTTTTAGCGCCGTTTTTTTGCACCTCTACTTTGCCTATATCTCACTTGTATTTTGCCTATATTCCATACACCTGATAAATCTTACCGTTTGGTAATCATAATGTGAGCAAGGATGCGGGTAGTTTATCGGTCATTATGGTATGTTCTTGCCGCAGGAAAATAGCTAACTATTAACGCATAGGAATGAATATGAAAATAACGACTATAGAGCTGCGCTCAATTTTTCTGGCTGCTGTCTTCGCCATCACTGCTGGTTTGAATCCGGTTATGGCCGATGATGCGGCAATGTTTGAATTTAATGATAAAACCTATGAGGCCAGTGATTTGCCGGAGGTGTTGCAGCGCTTGCTGCATGATGCAGAGCTAAAGCTGCATCAAAACAAAACGGCTTTGGTTGATGAGGCGCTCGTGGTGATGGAGATCGACAAGCGTGCTGCTGCCAGTGGTAAGACTGGTGAAGACATTGCGGCGGATTTATTCTCGGCTGACCCACCCTCTGACGAAGCAGTGACTGCTTTCTATGAAGAACATAAGGCGCGTATTAATCAGCCGCTGGATGCGATTAAACCCCAGATTGTGCAGCTGTTAGTTCAGCAGGAACAGGCTAAAAAACAGCAGGCGTTCCTTACTGAGCTGAAAGAAAAAAATGGCTTCAAGCTGCTGCTAGAACCCCCAAAAGCCCCTGAAATTGAGCTAGATGTGAGTGGATTTCCATTTAAGGGACCTGAAGACGCCAAAGTTGTCCTGGTTGAATTCGCGGATTACCAGTGCCCGCACTGCAAACGTGCCGGTGAGGTGCTGAAGAAAGTAGCTGATCAGTTTAAAGATGAGTTGAAAATTGTGTTTATGGATTATCCGATTAACCGCTCTGGTATTTCGCGTAAAATTGCTGAGGGCGCGGCGTGTGCGGCGGAACAGGACAAGTTTTGGGAATACCATGATTTGGCGTTCTCTGACCAGCGTGCGCTAAAGGATGACTCCGCCCCCAAATTTGCGGAGCAGCTTGGGCTGGACAATAGTGCGTTTACTGCCTGTTTAGCGTCTGATAAGCCTGCGGCACATGTGCAGCGCGGTGAAGAGCAGGGTAAGCGTTTAGGGGTGAACAGCACGCCCACCCTGTTTTTGAACGGACGCAAGCTGGATGTGGATAATCTTGAAGAAGACCTGCCGCAAGCGATTCAACAGGCTTTGACTGCTGCTAATTAAAGCAGTGACTTAAATGCAGATTGATATTGGGGTTAGCTTGCGGGTTGACCCCAATGTCAGTAGAAAGCCCAATCTATATTGTGCCCCGCGTTTACTGAATCTGGCTGCGTGTTCTTGCTGGAAAAGGAGTTGGGTCGTCCCGTATTTTAGGCTTGTTGATGCAGGATAAAGCGTGAGTGGAGTACTTAACGGCGCACGTTCAAACCTCTGCCAGCTGCACTGCCTCCGCCATATCCACCGCCACCAGCCGAGACACCCCCGGCTCCCGCATCGTCACCCCAATCAGATTATCCGCCAGCTCCATCGTGCGTTTATTATGGGTGATAAAGATAAACTGCACCCGCTCAGCCATATCACCGACTAGATCACAGAAACGCCCGACGTTCGCCTCATCCAGCGGTGCATCCACCTCATCCAGCATGCAAAACGGCGCAGGATTCAGCTCAAAGATGGCAAACACCAGCGCCACCGCCGTCAGTGCTTTCTCGCCGCCAGACATGAGGTGAATGCTGGAAATCCGTTTCCCCGGTGGGCGCGCCATAATCATAATGCCGGTGGTTAAGAGGTCATCATCAGTCATTTCCAGGTAACACTCACCGCCGCCAAATAGGCGTGGGAACATCGCTTGCAGGCGGCTATTCACATGATCAAAGGTCTCACGGAAGCGGGTACGTGTTTCGCGGTCAATCTTACGCATCGCGCTTTCCAACGTCTCCAGCGCGCTTTCCAGATCGTCATTCTGTTCATCCAGCCAGGTCTTGCGTTCGCTTTGCTCGGCAAATTCCTCAATCGCGGCAAGATTAATTGCGCCCAGGCGTTGGATACTGTGCTGTACGTTATCGAGCTGCTGCTGTACGTTTGCTTGTGTCCACTCGTGCTGTAATTCCTGCTGTAATTCCTGCTGCAGCTGCTCGCCATCAAAGTCGGTCTGCGCGAATTGTTCCTGTAGGGTCTGCAAGCGCACCTGGATCGATTGCCAGTCGAGTTTGAGCTGTTCCTGCTGGTTGCGCATCGTTTCGGCGCTGCGCTCGGCGCTGACGCGATCGGCGTCTTTGCTGCGCACCTCATTATCCAATGCTTGCACCTGCTCGCGGGCAGCGCTCAGGCGCAGTTCAAGTGCCGCACGGGTCTCCAGTGCCTGCGCCAGCTGATCCTGTAAATCATCGGTCGGATGATCCTGTTCCGCGATTTGTTGCAACATCGCGTCGCGTTGCTGTTCGAGTGAGGCCAGATGGCTATTGACCCGCTCCAGTTGGCGCTGGCTGTGGTTACACTGATTGCGTTGGGTTTCAATCTCTAGCTGTAGCTGATGCAGTTCATCCTGCAAGTCGCGCACCTCGCGCCGCGCATCGTCCTGCGCGTACTGGCGTTCATCCTTAGCCTGTGCGAGCTGTTCCCGGTTTTCCTCCAGTGATTCTAGCAGGGCCAGCGCGCTATTGCGCCGTTCTGTCGCCTGTTCGTGCTCGTCGTGCAACCGGGCCAGCGTGACGCTGACTTCTTCCTGTTCGCGGCTGATTTGCTGTTGGCGGCTGCCGAGTTGCTGAATGCGCTGTTGTAGGCCATTGAGCTGGCTGGTGGCAGTGGATTCTTCGCGATGCAAGTGATTGACGGCATCCTGTGCCTGTTGGCGCTGGCTTTGGCGCTGGCTGATACTGGCTTTGAGCGTGGCGGCCTGTGCTTCCTGCGCGGCTAATGCCTCGGCTAATGTCGCAGCCTGCTGCTGTAGTTGGCGAATTTCCTGCTGGCGCTGTAAAACATTGCCCGCAGCATCCTGCTTGCGTGGCAGGCGTAGCCAATGCCGGCCAAGCCAGATACCTGTGGGGGTGATGATGGATTCGGTATCGGCCAGCTGTTGGCGCTGTGCCAGGGCATCTGCTAAAGCATCGGCGCAGTGGATTTGGCTACAGAGGGACTTTAGGGTTTGGGGAGCGTGGATTTTTGTGGCGAGTGTTGCACCCCGGAGCCTAAGTGCGTTTGCTGCATCGTTGGCAGCCGCCTGTCTGGTCGTGGTTTCTTGCCTTAATTCAGACGTTTTACCTGTTAAACCTCGCTCAGGGAGGCTGGGCGGGGTGGCTGTTGGTGTTGTTTCCAACAGGCTAACGCCAGCCCCCTGCAATGCATCTGCCATCAGCGCTAAATCATCCAAATGGGCTACACACACCGCATCCAGATCGTGACCCAGTACGGTTTCCAGCGCCGTTTCCCAGCCGCTGGCAACCTCAATCTGCTCCGCGAGCCTTGGCTTATCGGCCAGCTGCTGCTGCGCTAACCACTGCGCGCGCGCTTTATTAGTTTTATCCAGCCCGGCCTGCTGTAGGGTTTCTAACGAGGCCAGTCGCCCCTGTAAAGACTGCTGGCGCGACCGCTGCGCATTGAGCTTTTCCTGTGTCTGTTGCAGCTGGTGTTGTTGCTGTTGCACAGCGGCGCTAGCGGTTTCCAGCTGTGCCATGCTCAGCTGCTGCGCTTCCTGGGTGCGGGCCAGCTGTCGTTCGAGTGCGCTTATGTCGCTGACAAACTGCTGCGTGGAAATATTTTTCCCATCCTGTTCTAGCCGCTGTAAGCGCTGTTGGGCCTGGGCAATCTGCTGTTCGATTTGCTCCATGCGGGTTTTTTCTACCTGCGACTGCCGCGTGGGATCAGCAATTTGCGCCTGTAGGCTCTGCCATTGTTCCTGCCAGTCGGCGAGCTGCTCCTCCGCGTCGTACAGGCGCTCCTCCGCCAGTGCGAGTGCTTCCTGCTGCTGTGCGGCGTTCGGTTCCAACTCGTCCAGCTGGCTGCGGCTGTCCTGGAGCAGCTCGCGATCTTCCTCGGCGTGGCGCAGGGTTTCTTCCAGCCCGCGTTGAATCTGCTGGAGGCTGGCCTGCTGCCGCTCTTGGGTTTCCTGCTGATGGCGGATATTTTGTTCGATGCGGCTAATATCTGCCCCGGCTTGATAGAACTCGCCCTGTATGACGTTTAATGCGTCATTGGCGGCGGTATATTGCTGGCGTAATGCTTCAATCGTGCTCTCTAGAGCGCGTACGGCTCCGAGCTGGTCCTGGTACTGGCTGGACTGTACGCGCAGCTGGGCGATGAGCTGCTGATTCTGCGTTTCCAGCGCTTGCTGCTGGAATAACAGTAAGCTGGCTTCCAGCCGCTGTTCATCGGCCCGCAGCGCCTTAAATTTAGCGGCGGCTTTGGCCTGACGATCCAGTTTTTGCAGCTGTTTCTCTAGCTCCTCGCGCAGATCCGCCAGCCGTTCCAGGTTCTCACGGGTATGTTTAATCCGGTTTTGGGTTTCGCGGCGGCGTTCCTTATAGCGTGAAATACCGGCGGCTTCTTCCAGCGTATTGCGCAGTTCCTCAGGTTTAGCCTCAATCAGGCGTGAAATCATGCCTTGCTCGATAATGGCGTAGCTGCGAGGGCCCAGGCCGGTGCCGAGAAAAATATCGGTAATATCGCGCCGCCGACAACGTGATCCGTTGAGGAAGTATTTTGACGTCCCGTCGCGGGTCACCTGCCGGCGCACTGAGATTTCAGCGTAGCGGGCATATTCACCGCCGAGATGACCATCTGAATTATCGAAGACCAATTCGACCGATGCCTGCCCCACCGGTTTGCGCGCCGAGGAGCCGTTGAAGATCACATCCTCCATCGATTGTCCACGCAGGTGCTTGGCTGAGCTTTCGCCCATGACCCAGCGCACCGCATCGATGGTATTCGATTTTCCACAGCCATTCGGGCCGAGGATACCGACCAGATTAGTGCGTAAATCCAGCGTGACGGGATCAACAAAACTCTTGAATCCGGCGATGCGGATTTTACTGAGGCGCAATGATGATTTTCCTGTTAGACGACTTAGAAAGGATGATACAAAAAAGGTGGGATTTCAATCTTGTTGCTGCAGAAGACTAAGATTTCAATGTCTCTGGAGTAAAATTTAACGCTGGCGTTGAGTAAGGGCTAAATCAACAGCAGGAAGCCGCTTGAGAGCGATACACTGGATTTGACTATAGTTCGGGTGTTAGCGGTAACCCTGTCCAATTCATCACTCATAAAGTCCGTAACGGTTACACTGATATTAAAAAAATACCATGAAATACCGTTTATTTGTACTGATTTTACTTGGGCTAATTAGTCAAAATGCAGCAGCGCTTGCGCTCACCAATTATCTGGAAATGGTTAAGGTGACTGCGGTCGGTTATGCGTGGAAAACTGTTCCTCTCAGTAATACCTACAGTAACCCCGTTATCGCCTGTACCTATCATTTGCCGTCTGCTGCCAGCAATGATGCTACGGTACGGGTGCGCTCTGCGGGTGGTGGCTTTGAGGTTTTGGTACAGCGCCCAAACAATAGTAATGCCGTCACCGCTGGTGATGTTTATTGTACGGTCTCTGAAGCAGGTGTGTACGCCTACCCCATTAAATACGAAGCGCATACCATCAGTTCGGGTGGAACAAACTCCGGCAGCAATAATTGGGCAGCTGGCCAAATGGAAAACGTTTCTGCTGCGCCGTATAAACTGCAAAATTATGATGATCCTGTCGTCACCGGACAGGTCATGAGCTTCAATAACGCGGATTTTTCAGTATTTTGGTCTAGCGCGTGCACATCTCGCACTACGCCACCCAATGATTCATCAATTTGCATCGGTAAGCAGACGGGGTTTATAAATTCCAGTCTGCCGAACGCTGAAACGCTGGGGTATTTCATCGCTGAGGAAGCGGAATATTACATGAGCAACGCTTATGTGAAGATTGCTTTAGGCGCTGATTCAATAGCAGGCGTCGGCAACGCGCCACCTTACAATTACTCTCTGCCTCGCTCATTCAGTTATGCCACTGCTTCACAAAATGCGATGGACGGCTCTGACGGTGGTTGGGCTGTACTTTATGGTAATAATCCGGTCTCAACGACCTTGAATTTGGCGATTGAAGAAGAAACCTTTGCGAACGGTAGTAATCGCTCACATACCACTGAACAAGTCGCCTATTGGGTAGCGGAGCCAATTAATAAAACACATGCAGAGCTAGTCATTAATGAGGTGTTGTATCGTCAGGCGACCGGTTTTCCTGAGTTTGTGGAGCTGTACGCGCAAACTGCCGGGTCTATTGTAAATTATGTGATTGCGGGGCAGGACGGGGTAGCACAAAATCATGTGTTGCCTGATATTGATGTGGCCGCTGGCGATTACATCGTGCTTTATTTTGCCAGTGGCACGAATAATAGTGTCGGTAACGTCCATTATTTGTACTCACAAACTGGCGCAAACCTGGAGAATAGCGGTGACGATGTTGTCTTGCTGAAGCCATCGGCGACGGATGTCACGGTGTTAAATGGTTCCGGTACGGTGAACGCGGTGCCGGTTGACTATGTCGCTTATGGCGGCGGCGGGAGTACTGATCCGGTTCCTGTGAGTAATGCGGGTGTGACGGTGAGTTGGGATGCGACGGAGGTTGCCCGGCTGGCGGGCGCTGGGGTGGGGCAATCCATTAGTCTCACGCCCAATGGGGTGGATTCAGCGAGCAGTGTTTGCTGGGAACTCACCACCAGCGGTGATGCTGCGGCCTGCCCGAATTATTTGTTGACCTCTGACATTGACGCTTCATCGTTTACTCACAGTTTAGGTCATACCAATAATTTTTCCCCGCTGCTAAGCCTGGAAAAAACGGTCAAGACGCTGTACGACCCGGTGAACAATGGAAGTAACCCCAAGGCAATCCCCGGCAGTATTTTAGAATACACCATCACCGCCTATAACGCTGGCCCGGCACCGGTGGACAGCAATAGCATTGTCATTACAGATTTCATCCCCGCTAATACCAAGCTCTGTGTGAGTGTGGTTGGATTTTGCACGCCGCCTTATTTTACCGATGGTACGCCCTCCAGCGGTTTATCGCCGGGTAGTGTGGGTTATTCGGATAACGGTGGGACTGGTTATAGCTATGTGCCGGTGGCTGATGGCGTTGGTACTGATGCTGCGGTTACGCATCTGAGTGTGCCGACTATGGGGGCTTTTCAGCCGCTGACAGGTGGCTTGCCGAGTCGTTTTAGCGTTAAGTTTCGGGTGTTGGTGGAGTAGATGAGGGGTTGAGTAAGGGGTGGATGTGTTAATTCAATGACAGATTTGACCTTAGGCTCACGCAATGTCCTGATAAAGCATTCTCATCACAGTATCATGTAAAATAGTCGCCAGCCGGGTTAAATCAAATAACGGCAACCTTCAGGGAGAATAGGCATGAGTACTTTTCACGACTACTACAACACAGAAACCTTCGACCCTGAGTTCCTCCACATGATGGAGCTGGCCAATGAACTGGGCCGCACTCGCTTCGCGCAACGAGCGATCACAGTTGATAAAGAAGCCCGCTTTCCTACGGAAAACTACGAAGATTTTGCTGAGCATGGCTTTCTGCGTTTAGTGATTCCTAAAGCGTTTGGCGGCTTTGGTTTCTCGCTGGGCCAATACGCCATGATTGGGGCTGAAATCGGCAAATACTGTGGTGCGACAGCGCTGACTTTCAATATGCACACTTCATCGATGATGTGGTCGCGCTTTATGTATGAACTCCCGAACCTGACGGATGAAGACCGTGCTGCCTTTGCGCCGTTACGTGAGCGTCAGTTCCGCAATGTCGTCGACGACCATGCGATCTATTCGCAGCCTATTTCAGAAGGTGGCACTAATTGGACGGCAAAACCGATCCAGACCCACTGCAAAAAGGTGGAGGGTGGTTATGTGATTAACGGCTTCAAGAAATTCGCCTCGCTCGCGGGCCATTGCGACTACTACTCGATTGTTTGTACTGAGCATTTTGAAGGTATCGAGCCACGCCATGAAGACACCATGAATTTTGCCGTGCACAAGGATAATCCTGGCCTAAAGGTTGTGGGTGAATGGGATCCGATTGGTATGCGCGGCACACACTCAAAGGATTTAGTGCTGACCGAGGTCTTTGTCAAAGCAGACGAGATGATGATGCCGCCGGGTATTTTTATCCGTACCTTGCCCTATTGGCCGCATATGATGGCCACGTTGACGCCTGCGTACATGGGCATAGCGCAAGGTGCTTATGATTACACGATCAAGTATCTACGAGGTGAAGTGGCGGGCTTGCCGCCGATTGATCGTCGGGTCTATCCTACTAAGCGCGCCACGGTTGCCAAGATGTATCAAAAACTGATTGAAATGCGCACCCTTTGGCACACTGCTTTTACTGAAGCCTGTGGCTTTCCCACTAAAGGCCAAGTCATGCGACTGTACGCGGCACAGTTTGCGGTGATGGAAGGTGTGCAGGAAATGACCGCGCTGGCGATTCGTACCTGTGGTGGGCAGTCGATGTTGAAATCATTACCGCTAGAACGCATGTACCGCGATAGCCGCTGTGGCGCGCTTATGTTGCCCTATACCTCAGAGATCATGGAAGATTATCTGAGTATGATGACGCTTTATGACATGGCGGATATTGATGACCTGGTGCCTGATCCTGCGGCTAGTGCACGTAACTCGATGTGGCGGCCAGCGACACCGGATAGCGTATAATCATACGGGGAACGGCCATAGCCGGAATAGCTGTTCAGCGAGGGAAGATTTAAGGCAGGGTTGAATAGTGTGTTTCTGCATACTGGTGAAACAACGGTGTTATTTGCCTAACCTGAATTTATTGTGTAACGATTAGTTCGTTGCCAGCGGAACACACAGCGTCGTAGTGGCGGTTTTTATTCCACCGCGCTGACCGACGTCGATACTACCGAAACGCTGCTTAAACACTCCCGGCAGCTGGCGATCCCCTGGAACACTTAGCCACAGCCGTAATAAATGCCGCCGCCGCTCAGGCTCCGACCAGTCGATAAAGCTTGTCCGGTCATGCAGGAGCGAATGATTATGCACAAACTGCATATCACCGGGCTGCAACCGCATTTTCAGGTGCATATCAGGATTATTGGCAATGCGGTCAAAAGCATCCAGTGCCTGAACATAGGTTTCGCTAAGTTCTGGCACACCGGGGTGGCGAATCGCGCTTTCAATGTATTGGCGCTGATACATGCCGGTCAGTTGGCCATCGAACCAGTTAAGCAGTGGGATCTCAAAATAAGGCTTTTCACCCGCTGGTACTTCGCCGCGCCGGTCGGTTGCAATGGGTTTAAATAGCTCAACCAGTAGTTCAGGGCATTCCTGTGCCAGCGCATTATAAATACTCACCGTACTCACTAGCATAGAGTCACCTCCGCTGCGGGCTGCATGAAGACAGAGCAGGCCAACGACATCAGCTGAATCGGTATGAAAGGTTTGGCGCTGTGCGGTTTGGTAGATACGGACGTCGTTGTCCTGTGCGTTGGCGGAGGTGTCTTTGACGTGGCCGAGTAGATGGCCCTGTGCATTTTGAGAACAGGCGGCACCGAGGTAACTGCCGAGGCCACAGAAAATGACAGCAGCTTCTGTGAGTGAATAACGGTTTATCGGCAGGCCACGCCAGAGTTCGAAGCCTAAACCGTTGATGAGCTGTTGGTGCAATGCCTGCAGTTTGCTGGACAGTAAGGGGAGCGGAAAAGAAGCCGGGCAGATTTGGGTGAGGTCACCCTCAGGTTGTTGTATAAAACACTCGGCGGCCTGTTCCAATTCACTGATTTCTGCTGTTGTTAGGGTATAGCACCATTGCGTTGGATGCTGCGTCAAAGTATTGCCATGCCAAGCGCTGGGATGTTGGAGCAGATCAAGTTTAGGTGGCATTGGGATTGACATATTGAGTTCCTGTTTTAGCCTAAATGTTAGGCTTAGTGCTTCGCGTCGCGCTTGCCCGCAGCGGATCATCCGGCCAGGGGTGTTTCGGATAGCGTCCCTTCATCTCCTTTTTTACGGCATGATAAGACGTGCGCCAGAATCCAGCCAAGTCCTGGGTGATCTGAAGGGGTCTGCCCGCAGGCGACAATAGATGCACCAGCAGCGCGACTTTACCGTTGACGATTGTCGGGGTCTGCTCACAGCCAAACATTTCCTGCAGTTTCACCGCCAGCACGGGGGGCGAGGCGGTATAGTCCAGCGTAAGCGCAGAACCCGAGGGTACGGTAAATCGGGTGGGAGCCAGCTGGTTCAGGCGCTGTTGCTGTTCCCAGCTGAGCCGTGAGGTCAGGATGGCTGTCAGGTCGAGCTGGCGAAAATCGTGTAAGTTATTAACCGTATCCAGATAAGGCGCCAGCCATTCATCCAGTGTCGCTAATAGCGCTTCCTGGCTCACATCCGGCCAGCCAGCGTCCTGCGTTGCGGCTGTGTGCTCGGCCGAACGCAGCAGCTGCACGCGAGCGCACCACTGTTGCAGCTTGGGCGGCCATGTGAATAAGTTCAGCCCCTGTTGGCGGATATGGCGCAGGAGGGCAGCCTGTTTGGCAGCCTGCGGTACGCTATCTAGTTTGTGGCGGCGCACGACCAGCATACCCATCTTTTCCTGTCTTTCAGCGACAAAGCGCCCAGCTTTCTGATCCCACTCAGCGCGCATGCTGTGCTGTATCCGTTCCGCCAGCACACCGGTAAACAGAGCGGGATCTAAGGCGGCGGCGGAACGAATAATATCGTCTTTGCCGGCAGCCATGCCACTGACTTCGGCGACGGCCAGCCACGGCTGGAGAGCCAGCGGCGTGCGCGCCGCAAAACGGGCACTCCGCCCATTCGCCAGCTGATAAGCCCCGGAATGACGCTGCCGGGCAATACGATCAGGGTAAGCGCAGGCCAGCAGGTAACCGCTCAGCTGCGATTGCGTCACTGGCCAGTGAATAGCGGGAGTTGTTATCTGGTGAGCCGGTGGTTTAATCAGATTGACCTGCTGCGTATATTGCTGCGCCAGCTGGCGTGTGCGCTGTAACCAAGCCTGCTGCTGCCGTGGGCAGGGCGCAGTGCCACTCATGATGTCCAGCCGCTGGCTAATATCCGGGTGCTCGCGGCTTAAGGGGTCGCGTTCTGATAATATCGCCGCTAGCTGGGCGGCAGCTTGAGTGTGGCCTGCGGCTACTCCACACAGCAGCAGATGTGCCAGCCGTGGATGCAGTGCTAAGGCCGCCATTGCTTGACCGTGTGGGGTGAGGGCATAGGCCGCTTGCTTTGTCACCGCATTCAGTGCGCTCAGCAAGTCTAGCGCCTGCTGCCAGTTTCCCGCTGGCGGCGCATCCAACCAATCCAGCTCTGCTGGGTCGCCTACCCCCCATTGCAAGAGCTGCATCGCCACCGGCGCTAGGTCAGCGGAGAGTATCTCGGCGTCGCTATGCTGGGCGAATTGTTGTTGCTGGCTTTCTGACCATAGGCGGTAGCATTTGCCGGGGCCTAAGCGCCCGGCGCGTCCAGCGCGCTGTATGGCCGAGGACGCTGAAATTTTGTGCGTGTGTAAGGCGGTCATGCCGGTGGCTGGGTCAAAGCGGGCACTGCGTTCCAGACCAGAGTCGACGACAATATCGATCCCCTCAATGGTCAAACTGGTTTCAGCGATATTAGTCGCCAGCACAATTTTCTGCTCGCCTGCCTGCGCGCCCGCCAAAGGAGCAATCGCCAGCTGCTGCTCGGCTAACGATAAGTGGCCGTAGAGCGGTCGCAGGTGCACGCCGCTGATTTTTTGGGTCACTAACCACTCGCTAAGTGCCTGGGTGGTGCGGTGAATTTCGCTCTGGCCGGGCAGAAAGGCGAGGATGCTGCCGCTGGGGTTATCGCGGCTGGCGCGTTTGAGGGTGCTGACCATACGCTCCACGCTGCGCTCGCGTGGCTGACTGGCCGCGCCGTAGATGATTTCGACCGGATAGGCGCGACCTGCGCTGCTAACGATAGGCGCGTTATCCAGCAGCTGTGCCAGTGCGCTACTGTCCAGTGTGGCCGACATCAGCAGCAGTTTCAGCGGAGTCTGTGCGCTTCTAAACAGCGCTCGTCCCTGTAGACACAAGCTTAGTGCTAGATCAGAATCCAGGTTACGCTCATGAAATTCATCAAAAATCACCAGGCCGACCCCGGTCAGCGCGGGGTCGTGTTGTAGCATGCGGGTGAGAATGCCTTCGGTGATGACTTCGATGCGCGTGCTGCGGCTGACTTTGGTGTCGAGGCGCATGCGATAGCCAACGCGCTGTCCGGGTGATTCAGCAAGTAATTCGGCCATCCGATGTGCGGCGGACTTTGCTGCGAGGCGGCGCGGTTCTAGCAGCAGAATTTTCTGTCCGGCCAGCCAGGGTTCGTCCATGAGCGCCAGCGGTACTAACGTGGTCTTACCCGCACCCGGTGGCGCTTCCAGAATCAGCTCATGGCGTGTTCGCAGCTGCTGCTGTAGTTCAGCCAGTACCGCAGTTACCGGTAGCTTGGAGTCCATGATAGCCCTGTTGCTGTGCCGCTAGAGGTAGTTTTTATCCACGCTAAACTGCTCGGGATAGCGCCCCGTTTTTGTTTGATAAAAAGCCATCACACGCCGCATATCGGCATCGGGGTCGTCGCTGAGATGAATAATTTCGCCGATACCACAGCACTTGTTGCCATAATCAATATGCGCTAACGCCAGCGGCACACCGGCCTGTTTGGCGATATGATAATACCCGGCTTTCCACTTATCACGCCGACTGCGGGTCGCCTCTGGGGTCACCACCATAAACAGGTCTTCTTGCGCATCGAGCAATAGATTAGCCATTAGATCGACCATACTGGCGCGGCTTTGCCCCTGTTTTGGGGTGCGGTCAATGGGGAGTGCACCGAGATTGCGCATAAAGCCCCCAAATGGAAATTTCATCCATTCTTTTTTAATGGTAAAGCGCACGGGCAGTTGCAGGATCTCCTTGGCCCCCATGCCATAGATAAAATCCCAGTTGCTGGTGTGTGGCGCAGCGATGAGTACATAGCGGTGTAAGTCGTCCGCCCCCTGTTTTGCGGGTAGCACGTTTTCTGTTGTCCAGCCCTGGCGCAGAAACCACCACTTGCAGAATTGTTTAAACATAGTGCCTCTTAGCGTTATGGAAGTACCGGTTGGTCGGTCATCGTGAGATGCAGTTCATCACCAACATAAGGATGCTGAGCAATATACGCATCATCCAACTCAATGCCTAGTCCCGGCAAAGTCGGAGGGATAACATAACCGTCCTCCCAAGCGATGTGGCTGTTTACCATCGCCATATAAGGTCCGTCGAACGTGCCAATCGATTCCAAGATAAGAAAATTAGGGCTACAGGTGGCGAGGTGGATATTCGCCGCAGCGACCCCCGGCCCGCAGTAGAGGTGGGGCGCAATCTGTACCTGTTTCGTTTCCGCCATTGCGGCGATTTTCTTCGCTTCCAACAGGCCGCCTACCCGACCCAGATTCATCTGTAAGATGGATGCCGCGCGGGTTTCCAGCACGCGCGCAAACTCATACTTCGTGCATAGCCGCTCACCGGTAGCTATCGGTATCGCGGTATAATGCGCCACTTCCGCCATAGCCTCTGGGCTTTCCGGTGGCACCGGTTCCTCAAACCACAGCGGGTCATACGGTTCAATGCAACGCGCCAGACGCTTTGCGCCGCTGACGGTGAATTGCCCATGCGTGCCAAATAATAAATCCGCCTGCGTGCCGACGGCGGCGCGAATGGTGCGACAGAAATCTGCCGACAAGGCGAGGTCTGCCATCCGCGGCTGATGTCCGTCATAAATGGTGTACGGCCCGGCAGGATCGAATTTCACGGCGGTAAATCCCTGTTCGACCCGCTGCACCGCGACTTCCGCCGCCAGCGCGGCATTATTATAGACATTTGGCTGCGTGGGGTCGGGATAGACATCGCCTGCACTGGGGTAGAGGTAGGTATAACTGCGCAGGCGCTCATGCACTTTGCCACCCAGCAGTTCATAGACTGGCTTATCGTAAGCCTTACCTAAAATATCCCAGCACGCCATTTCTAGGCCGCTCAACACGCCACTTACGGTCACATCAGGACGCTGGGTGAAACCGGCGCTATAGACCCGCCGCCACAGACGCTCGATATGGCAGGGGTCGCTATCAAGAAAGTGACGTGCAAACATTTCTTGTGCCATGGCTTCACACAGCTGTGGGCTGAAGGTGGCATTATAAATCTCGCCGACGCCGGTAATGCCGCAGGTCGTCGTCAGGCGCACAAAGATGAAGTAGCGCCCACCGTGGCGCGGCGGTGGGTTGGCGACGGTGAAAGTTTCGATCTGGCTTAAGCGCATAGTTCAAGGCTCCTGACGGTCTTCCAAAATAAGTGCAGCGGCTCTGAGCGCCAGCATCAGCGTCGGTGCCTGGGTATTGCCTGAGGTGATATTGGGAAAGGCCGAGGCATCAACCACGCGCAGGCCCGCGATGCCATGTACCCGTAAGCGCTCATCCAGAACAGAGTCGCGCGCGTTGTGTCCCATGCGACAGGTGCTGGTCGGATGATAGACCGTTCCGGCACGTTCCCGGAAATTCTCCAGCAGCGCTGCCGCATCCAGCCGTGCAATATCGGGCTCCTTGGCGGCTTTAATCACCTGCTGCATGCTGGCGGTCGCCGCAAACCGTTGGAGTAGCTGCCCCGCTTTAATCGCATTGGCCTGATCGCGGCCAGTGGCGAGTGAATTAGCCTGAATCAGCGGTGCGTCCTCGGGGTCGGCGGAGGCGATGCGAACCTGACCGCGGCTATCTGGACGACTGGGTTGGGTGCAAAGTAGGAAGCCGGGGTCTTTATCGATTTGGGCTTTGCCGCCGGCGGGGATGGAATAGGCGGCGGCATTGGCGTAGAACTGCATGTCGGGATAGGGACTATCGGCATCGCTACGGATAAAACCACCGCAATGATTCACCGGAATGCTCAATGGCCCGCCACGGGTCAAGAGGTATTGCAGCGCGGCTAGCGCCCGTCCCGACAGGGTGCCCAGGCGATTATTGAGCGTTGGGGTGTTGGCGTGGTAGTAGTGTGTGAGCGCGAGGTGGTCTTGTAGGCCCTGGCCGACCTGTTCGAGCGGATGCCTGACGCGGATGCCATGCTGCTGTAGTAGGCTGGCGGGGCCGATGCCGGAGAGTTGCAGGAGCTGCGGTGAGTTAATGGCTCCGGCGCTGAGAATGACCGCGCGTCGTGCGTGTGCTAGTTGGTCTTTGGCGTGATGCCGGTAGTGCACACCGCTGGCGCGCTGGGCATGGGCACTCCCTTGCAGGGCAATGCGCGCCACCCGCGCCTGACTGATGATGCGCAGATTGGGACGCGATAGGATGGGGTGCAAGAAAGCATCCGCTGCTGACCAGCGCTTGCCGCGCCAAACATTGCTGCGCAATAGGCTTAAACCTTCCTGTGCCGTGCCATTCATCTGTTCGAGGTGGGGATAGCCGAGTTCTACTCCGGCCTGAATAAAGCGCTGCGCAAAGTCAGGAATTTCATGGCTCAAATCGCTGACCCACAGCGGGCCTGCGCCGCGAGCATAACGTTGGCCCGCGCTGTTTAATTCTGAGTGGCGTTCCAGCTGGGCGTAGGTTTGCCATACAGTCTGGCTATCCCAGCCGCTCGCCCCAGCGGCGACCCAGTCGTCAAAATCATGCGGCAGGCCGCGCACATAGGCCATGGCGTTAATCGAGCTGGAACCGCCGATGACTTTGCCACGCGGCCAGTAGGCGCTGCGCTGCTTGAGGCCGGGGTCGGGCTCGGTGTGGTAGCACCAATTGACGTTGGGGTTGCTGTAGGTGAATGCATAGCCCGTGGGAATGCGAATGTCGGGGCGACGGTCGCTGCCACCCGCTTCGATGAGAAGAACTTGATGCTTCGGGTTGGTGCTCAGCCGATTAGCGAGGACGCAACCAGCGGAGCCTGCGCCGATGATGATGTAGTCGTAGGTGGTGTGATTGCTTGTACGGCGCATTGATCCGGCTCCAGCCACAGCGAATGCTGACTATCGGGGATTATGGGGATTTATTCAAGCGGTTGGTTCAAAGGAGTACGCTGGCACTAATTTTCAAATAACCCCACCAACTCCGCCAATCCACTCACCGTCACTGTCGGTTCCACCCCCCAGGGATCAAAAATCGCTGTGCTAGAACGCTGCACCCAAGCGGCCTGCATGCCGATATTAACCGCGCCAATTACATCAAACGGGTTGCTGGAAATGAGCCATGCCTGTGTGGCAGGCGCGCCGGACTGGGCGAGGAAGTGCTGATAAACCGCAGGGTTTGGCTTAAAGGTTTGCAGCGCATCAACGCTCACCACACCGGCAAAATAAGTGCGAATCCCAGCATGCTGTAATAATCCTTCTACCGCGTCAGCACTGCCATTAGAAAAGGCGTACATCGGTATATCCCGCTGTTGCAGCTGTGCCAGCGCCGCCGCGACATCGTCAAATGCAGGTAGCACCCGATAAACCGCGAGCAGTTCATTTTTTTGTGCTGCGCTCAGTTCCAGCTGATAAAACAGGCAGGTGTAGTCCAGTGCGTCGCGCGTGCAAATACCAAAGTGTTGGTAATCCTGTTGCAGGCCACGGCGAAAGGAATATTCCAGCTGCTTATCGCGCCAGGTTTGGGAGAATGCCTGGGCCTGCGCACCGACCATGCTGCGGAGTGCTGTCACGACACCGTGGGTGTCGATTAGCGTGCCATAAACATCAAAGGCAAGGCTGGGTTTCATGCTGGCGTTGGTCATCGCTCAGGCTCCATCCAAAATAAACAGTGTGCAGTCCGCATTGTCCTCACGCAGCTTTTTTACCGGCGCATACTCTGCTGAATCGAGGAAGGCCTGCGCGCTTTGTCGGTCGGGGAACTCGACGATCACCATGCGAGTGGGTGACCAGAGCTGTGCCTGTTGTATATCCATCGCACCGCCGCGCGCGCGGTAAACGCCCCCATATTTTTCAGCGATGGGTTTGGCGAGCTGCTTATAAGTCTCATAAGGCTCAGGGTTGTTGATTTTAGTATCGACGATGATAAAAGCGCTCATGCCTTAACTCCGCTTGGCTAACAGGACGAATATTCCAGCGTACCGGATAAGGCAGGGAATGAAAAGTGGTGTACCATGTGCTGCTTTCCCTGATTGAATGTCGGCATGAAAATACAGCCCCGTGACTGTACTCAGACCTTTACGCCTGCTGCGGATAATAGCTGTTTGGCGCTGACGCAGCGCGTGCTGGCGGCGCGCGGTATCCGCTCGGCGACTGAGTTGGAATATGCGCTGAGACAGCTGCACCCCGTGCATTTACTCGGTGGCGTGCAGGAAGCGGCTGAGCTGCTGGCGACGGCGATTGAAGGCCAGCATGCCATCCTGATTGTGGGTGATTATGACGCCGATGGCGCGACGGCAACGGCGCTGTCGCTGCGGGCCTTGCAGATGATGGGGCATGTTAAGGCGGATTATCTGGTGCCGGATCGTTTTAAGTATGGTTACGGGCTGACGCCGGAGATTGTCGAACTGGCTAAGACTTACCCCGAGCCGCCCTGGCTGTTAATGACGGTGGATAATGGGGTGTCCAGCTTGGAGGGCGTCGCGGCGGCCCGAGCGGCGGGTTATAAAACGTTGATTACGGATCATCATTTGCCGGGGGCCAAGCTGCCGGAGTGTGATGTGATGGTGAACCCCAATCTGCGTGACGATGCCTTCCCCTCCAAAGCCTTGGCCGGAGTGGGCGTGGTGTTCTATGTGATGCTGGCCTTGAAGAAGACGTTGGCGGCGCGGGGATACTTTGCGGCCCAAGGCTTGGACGAACCTAATATGACGGCGTTGCTGCCGCTGGTGGCCTTGGGGACGGTGGCGGACGTGGTGCCGCTGGATGCGAATAATCGTATTTTAGTCGAACAGGGTCTGCGTCGGATTCGGGCAGGTTATGCTCCAGCCGGTATTCTGGCTTTATTGGAGCAGTCCGGTAAGCAGCCGCAGCGCGTTGTGAGCAGTGATTTTGGCTTTGTGTGTGGGCCACGTCTAAATGCGGCGGGACGGCTGGCGGATATGTCGTTGGGGATTCGCTGTCTGTTGACGGATGATGCGGCGGAGGCACAGCGCTTGGCCGGGCAGCTAAATCAGCTGAATCTGGAGCGTCGCCGTATTGAAGCTGAGATGAAAGCGGATGCGCAGGCGATTATTCAGGCGCTGGTGTTGGATCAGCAGGTTGAGCCGCCGCCGATCATGTGCCTGCACCAGGATGGGTGGCATGAGGGCGTGATTGGCATTTTGGCCTCGCGCATTAAGGATCAGCACTACCGCCCGGTGATTGTGTTCGCTAGCGCCGAGAATGGGCAGGTGAAAGGCTCGGCCCGCTCCATTCCGGGCCTGCATATGCGCGACCTGATTGATGAAGTGGCTGCTTTGAATCCGGGGCTGATTTTGCGTTTTGGTGGGCATGCGATGGCGGCGGGTTTGACCCTACTGGCGGCTGATTTGGATCAATTTGTGGTGGAAATTACCGATGCCGTATTGCGCCAGCTGCAGCCAGACACGTTTCGGGAGGTGATCTTTACCGACGGCGAGCTGGCGGTGGCGGATTTTGATTTGGGCTGTGCGGAACAGCTGCGCGCAATTGCGCCGTGGGGTCAGTGGTTCCCAGAGCCGCAGTTTGAAGGCGGCTTCCAGCTGGTGCAAAAACGCGCGCTGAAAGACACGCATATGAAAGTGGAGCTGAGCCCGCTGTTAGCGGATGGCAGCGCGGCGGCGCTGGTGGTGCCGGGCATACAGTTTTTTGCTGATCTTGAGCGTTGGCCGGATGAGGGTGAATCGGTGTATCTAGTGTATAAGCTAGCGGTGAATGAGTTTCGCGGCGAGCGCAGCCTCCAGCTGATGATTGAGTGCTTGCGGGCGGCTTAAGCTATGCATCCTACGTTGAGGTGATTTAAACCTAAACCACCTCAACCCCAAATTGTTCAGCACTTGCCAATAAGCCTTCCCACAGCGAAACCGCAAAACCGCGCGGTAAAAACAGTTCATAGCCCTGTTCAGAGTGCCACAGCGTGACGCCAACATGGTGATAGGCCGTGGAGGCGACTGTGCCCACCGGAAACGCAGCGGCGCGCAAGTCCAGCGGTAGGTGCCGGTTCAATAAGGTCGTGGCCTGCGTGCCGGTAATGCGCAGGTGGGTACGCGCATGCGAAATATTGAGCGTATTGCCCTGTTCCGCCGCAATAGCCGTCGCTTCAGCGCCAAACAGCCACCATTTCAGCGGTTCAATCCGCAGCAGGCTACCCTGGCTACCGGTCACGGCCTGCCCCGGTTTGGGAGCGGCCGCACAGCCTGCCATGACTGCGGCCTGTTGGCCGACGGCGGCCAGCGTTTCCGGCCAGCACGCAATTTGGTGCAGGCCCAGGTCGGGCACTTCCGTCAGGGTGACGCCGGTTTGGGTGGCGATGCCAAAATGGCCTGTCTGATAATGCCCGGCCAGGGCAGATGAACGATTAACCATTGATTTAGCCACGCATTCTCTCCCCGGACGCATCGTACATATGTGGTGATACCAGTTCTACTTCGACATTGCCTTTGCGCACCGGATCAGCCGAAATAAAGGTTTTGCCTTCCTGCCCTTGGTGCCCACCTTCAAAGAAACCCAGCCCGATCCAGTGGCCGAGTGCCGGTGAGTAGGTGACTGCGGTTACCCAGCCTGCGCCCAGTCCCTCGATCTTATCGGCATGGCATAAAATGGAACCCGCATTAAAGGTTTCTGCCCGGTTTTTCGGAAAGATACCCACCAGCTGCGGTCGGTCGGCGCGCAGCAATTCAGGCCGCTGGCGCAGCGCACTGCCAATAAACGCTTTCTTCGGTGAGGCCATCATGCCCAGTCCGGCATCATCAATACTCACGCGCCCATCGAGCTCAGCCCCGGTGACATGGCCTTTTTCGATGCGCAGCGCACCCAGTGCTTCCAGTCCGTATAAGCAGCCGTCGAAGCGTTGCGCGGCCTGCCAAAGTTGATCCATCATCTGTTCGGCATAATCCGACGGCACATAGGCCTCGAAGGCGCGTTCACCGGAAAAACTGATGCGCGCAATGCGCGCGGGAATGCCGCCGTGCAGCGTAATATCCCGCACGCCCATAAACGGGAAGTTCGCATCGCTGATCTGTTCGGGGTCTGCCATACAGGCCGCCAGCGTCTCGCGTGACTTTGGCCCGGCGACGGCACAGCCGGCCCACTGTTCAGACACCGAAGTGAGCGTCACTTTTAGCTCCGGCCAGCGCGTTTGCAGCAGCTCTTCCAGAAAGACCATGACCTTAGCGGCGTGCGCGGTGGTCGTGGTCATAAAGTAATCGGTTTCGGATAAACGCCAGGTCGTACCATCGTCCATCACAAAACCATCGTCGCGCAGCATAATGCCATAGCGCGCTTTGCCAATCGGCAGTTTGGCAAAGGGGTTGGTGTACACTCGGTTTAGCAGTTCAGTGGCGTCTGGCCCTTGAATCGCAATCTTGCCTAAGGAGGTGACATCGCACAGCCCCACAGTTTGTCGTACCGTTGCCGCCTCACGCTCGTAGGCTTCCTTAATGGTTTCACCGGCCCGTGCAAAATACCAGGGACGTTCCCACAAACCGGCGGGAGCCATGGTTGCGCCATGCCTCAGATTCCACTCATGCAGGGCGGTGCGGCGCAGGCAGCGGAAATGCTCATCCACATTGCGCCCCTTCAGCGCCCCAATCGATACCGGGGTATAGGGTGGTCGGAACGTGGTGGTGCCGACTTCTGGAATGTCTTTGCCCAGGGCTTCCGCCATCAGCGCGAGGCCAATGATATTTCCCATCTTGCCGCCGTCCGTTGCCATGCCCAGCGTGGTATAACGCTTGAGGTGCTCGACGGACACAAAGCCTTCCTGGTGCGCCAGCCGAATATCGTCGGTGGTGACATCATGCTGTGGATCAACAAAACATTTCAGCTTCTTGCCCGCTACCTTCACCTCATAGAGGGGCAGAATCGGATTCTCCCAGCCGTGCTCATGTGCTGGGCTTTGTGGCGTGACAGGTTCAGTGCTGGGTGCGCTCTGCTGGGTGCTAGTGGGGCGTAGACGTTGAATCACTGCCTCAGCTGCGCGCAGACCCGAGTCGATACAGGCCGCTGTGTCCCAAATACCCGCTGCCGCGCCTACCATGTCGACCGGCTCATTCACTGCGGGGGCGACAAAGCAGGCCAGCTCTGCATTCCATACGGGACGCACCCCACGGTGCGAAATCAAATTCACCACCGGCGACCAGCCGCCAGAAACCAGCAGCAGGTCAGCGATAGTGGTATCGCCCGCTGTCCAATTTCCCGGTGTGCCGCTGGCTAGCTGTAGCCCCTGGAGAGCGTGTTGGCCTTTAGCCTGCATGGGGACGCAGCCCATGCGGGTTTCAATTCCCGCTACGGCATCGCACACCGCGCCGGAAACAGCGGCGCGTGCATCCAATAGGGTCACTTCGGCCCCGGCCTGTTGCAGATCGGCGGCGACCTGATAGGCCGAGTCATTATTGGTGGCGACCACGACCTTTTCACCAGGCAATACCCCATAGCGATTCAGGTAGGAGCGACCCGCTGCCGCCGTCATAATGCCGGGCTTGTCATTATTGCCAAAGGCAATGTGGCGTTCCAATGCACCCGTCGCTAGGAGGGTGTGCTGTGCGCGTACCGTCCAGAAACGCTGGCGCGGTGTATGGCTTGAAAGCGCCTGTAGCGGCAGGTGATCCGTCACCCGTTCCAACAGGCCCGCGGTGCCGTAGTCATATAAGCCAAAGGCGGTGGTGCGGCACATGACCTTGGCCCCGGATGCTGCCAGCGTGCTTAGTAGCTCGCTGCGTTGGGCCGCGCCTGCACCCGTTTGGCTGAGTGTATCCCCGCCCAATTCATGGTCTTGTTCAACCAGAATCACGTCTAATCCGGCCTGCGCAGCGGTCGCAGCGGCAGCCATGCCCGCGACACCGCCGCCCACCACTAATACATCACAGAAGGCGTGGGCGTGGTCATAAACATCGGGGTCAGGTTCCCGCGAGGCGGTACCCATCCCGGCGGCTTTACGGATAATTTTCTCGTACTGCATCCATAAGCCGGTGCCTTTACCCCACTCAAACGGCGGCAGGCCCATAAAGGTTTTGTAGTAGAAACCGGCGGCAAAAAAGCGCCCAAATAAGCCGCTCAGTGCGCCAACATCGCGGCGTACATTGGGCCAAGCGTTCTGCCCAAAGGCTTCAAGGTCGGGGTAAAGTTCCTGGAGAGTGGCTTTCACATTCGGGTCGCGGCGCGCACCGCTGCCGATGGTGACTAGTGCGCCAGATTCCTCAACGCCCGCCGACATAATGCCGCGTGGGCGGTGATACTTAAAGCTCCGCCCCAGGACGTGTTCATTATTGGCGAGCAGGGCTGAGGCCAGGGTGTCGCCCTGGAAGCCCTGTAGCGTCATGCCGTCCCATTTGAATGAGATGGGTTGGCTGCGGTCGATGCGCCCGCCCTGGGCCAGACGTTTTGCACTCATGCTTCGTCCTCCAGTGCTTGGGCGATCGCGGGGTGCGCCGGGCGCACGGCCTGAATCTCATGCGTCAGCGTATCGCGCTCGACCACTAACCACATGCGACAGCCACTGGCATGATGCCAAGTTTCGCTCTGCATGCCGCGAATGTTCTCGCGCATAAAAACGGCGTCGTGCCATTGCTCCGGCGGCGCGTCCAGTGCGGGATATTCAATCGAGGCATCGCCGCCATAGCTAAATTCGCTGTGATCACGTTCGCCACAAAACGGGCAATTAATTCTGATCATCTCATTTCTCCCGGTGAACATGTTTGCTTCATGTTCTGTTACCCGTGTAGTTTTGGATCGGGGCCAGCGCCACGCTCATCAATCATCACGCCGCGCTCAAACCGTTTGACGTCCATATTTTGAATGACTTCATGCGGGCGGTCATTCGCAATTAGATCAGCAAAATACCAGCCGGAGGCCGGGCTGGCTTTAAAGCCGCCGTAGTTCCAACCGGCATTAAGGTAGAGGTTATCGAGCGGGGTTTTACAAATAAAGGGTGAGCCATCCATCGACATATCCATAATGCCTGACCAGTGACGCAGCAGGCGGACGCGGCCCAGGCAGGGCAAGATGGAGGTGGCTGCCTCAGCAGTATCCTGCACAATGGGCAGGTTGCCGCGTTGGGCATAGGACTTATACCAGTCCAAATCACCGCCGAAGACCATGCCACCTTTATCGGATTGTGAGATATAGAAATGCGCGCCGCCGACGCCAAAGACCACGACCTGATCCAAGAGCGGTTTTAGCGGCTCAGACACAAAGGCCTGGAGCTTGTGTGACTCTATCGGGAGGCGTCCTAGCCCGGCCATTTGCCACAGACGGGACGTATTACCCGCGACGGCAAAGCCGAGTTTTTTGGCCTGAATCGTGCCGCGTGAGGTCTCGATAGCACTGACCTGACTGCCGTCGCGACTGACACTGGTGACTTCGCAGTTCTGGATAATATCAACGCCGAGCTGGTCGGCTGCCCTGGCATAACCCCAGGCCACCGCATCATGGCGCGCAGTACCGGCGCGTTTTTGTACGGCGGCCCCTATAATCGGGAAGCGGGCACTATGATAGTTGAGGTGCGGCACTTCCTTTTTCAGCTGTTCCAGCGACCACAGCTCCGCCGGTGTGTCGGTGAGGCGCATGCTGTTATAGCGTCTGGCGGCGGCGTCGCGCGCACCGGGGCTGTGGAACAGGCTGATGTGGGCGCGCTGACTGAACATGACATTATAGTTCAACTCATGGCTGAGTTCTTCCCACAGCTTGAGGGCGTGTTCATAGAACTGGCGGTTACCCGGCATCATGTAGTTGGAGCGCACAATAGTGGTGTTTCGCCCAGCATTACCGCCACCGAGCCAGCCTTTCTCAACCACTGCGATATTTTTTAAACCGTGGTTTTTCGCCAGATAGTAGGCCGTGGCAAGACCGTGTAAGCCCGCACCGACAATAACAACGTCATAGGCTTTTTTGGGTTCCGGGTCACGCCAGGCGCGTCCCCAGCCTTTCTGGCCGGTGAGGCCATTTTTGAATACCGTCCACGCGGAATAGCGAGCCATGATTTTCCTGCCATTTTGTGGTTGCTTGAGCGTATGCCAGCTCTGTGGTGTGTTTTTACCGCTAGGTGTCCCTGCATTTGGAACATACGGCGTTGCTACTGTAATGTTTTTTGGACGTTTTGGGAAGTAACTGTCTAAAAAAAATGTACCAATATTAACCAATAATATACCAAATTTAAATTTCTGCTGCGGCAGTGGTCGCTTTCTGTCACGATCCACGACTGTAGCGGCTGTACTACCGTGCGGCTTGGGGCTGCAACTGTCCGCGTGGTATGCAGGCCAGCGCTTTCACTGCGGACGACTTGCTGCCATACTCGCTCGCCATGAAATCATTTATCCCGCTGATTAAAGCTGAGTGGCGCCTGCTGCTGTTTGGCTTCATTATGGCTTTTGCCTCCAGTCCTGGGCAAACCTATTTTATTGCGCTGTTCAGCGGTGAAATTCGCCAGGATCTAGGGCTGTCACACGGTGATTTTGGCGCGGTGTATTCGCTGGGCACCCTATGCAGCGCCGCCATTTTACTGTGGAGCGGGGCACTCATTGACCGCATTGATCTGCGTCGATTCTCCTATGGCATTGTGTTGGGCTTAGCCGTCGGCTGTGTGGCGATGGCGTTGAGTCAGAACGTGGTGATGCTGTTTGTCGGCATTTTGCTGCTGCGTCAGTTTGGGCAGGGCCTAATGTATATGACCGGGACTACAGCGATGGTGCGCTATCTGGATGAGCATAAGGGCAAGGCGAATGCGCTCAATGTCATGGGTTATTCGGTGGCAGAGGCGATCTTACCTTCCATCGTGATTGCATTATTTTTACTGCTGAGTTGGCGTCAATCCTGGGTGTTTTGGGCGCTGGTACTCGTGATTACAGTACCTTTGGCAATTCGCTGGCTGCTGCGTAATCACGATCAGCGCCACCGGACTTATCTGGCGGTACTGGATGGGGCTAGTGTCCAGCCAACGCGGCCACAAACCGCAGGCGCGCAGCTTACATCCGAGGCGACGAATAAGCTCAAGAAAACACTGCGTCGCCAGTGGACGCGGAGCGAGATGCTGCGTGACCCGATGTTTTATCTGTTTTTGCCGGGTCTAATGGCGCAGCCGCTGCTATTTACCGGATTTATGTTCCATCAGGTGCATCTGGTTGAGGTGAAGGGCTGGTCGCTGGCGCTGTGGGGTAGCTTATATCTGCTGTATGCGCTGGTGTCGGTGGTGGTGAAGCTTTTTGCTGGTGTGCTGGTCGATCATTACGGCGCGATTCGACTGGTGCCATTTGTGACGCTGCCGCTAGGCGTGGCTTTATTTGTCCTCTCATTATCCTCCAGTCTGGTGGTGGCGCTCGTCTTTATGGTGGGGATGGGGATTACCGTCGCCTTATCGTCCATTGTAAGCGCGCCGTTCTTCTCCGATATGTACGGCAACCGTCATCTCGGGTCGATTAAAGCGGTGTCGACTGCCGCGATGGTATTTATGAGCGCGCTGTCGCCAGTGGTGCTGGGCTGGCTGATTGATGCGGGTATTGAGATGAATGCCCTGCTAACCTGGGGGGCGCTGTATGTTGTGCTAACCTCGGCGATTGCCTTCTATGCCTGCTACCTCAAGCTGCGTATGCCGACATAAGCAGCGGCGGCCCGCCGGTCATGGGTCGTGCAGTCATCGGTCGCGCGGTGAGCGGTGTTGGTTTGGTCTTGAGCGGTGTCGCTCAGCAGGCCGTTACCCACAGTGCTTCCGCATCGGTTGGGCTGCTGGACAATAGCGCATGCCCCATGCGGCAGTCGTAGTAAATGCTGTCGCCGCTATGTAGCTCAATCGGCTCATAAAATTCTGAGTAAAATAACAGGCTGCCGCTGAGCACGTAGAGAAACTCTTCACCGTCATGGCGTACCCAGTCGCGAAAATCTTCCCAGCGGCGTGCCCGTACCGTGGTTTTAAACGGCAGCATTTTTTTATTTGATAGCTGCACCGCCAGTAACTCATGTTCATAGGTCTTGGTGGGGTGCGGTTTGCCCTCGCCCCTGCGGGTTAGATCGCGCCGTCCAGCCAGCCCTGGATTGACTTCTGTCGGGTGCGTAAATAACTGCGGGATGTCAATGCCTAAGCCGCTGACTAATTTGTTGACCGCCGAGAACGTCGGTGAAATTTGTTCATTTTCAATTTTGGACAGTGTGGATGGGGCTAAGCCGGTGCGCTTGCTGGCTTCTTCCAGCGTCAGGTTTTGACTGAGACGAATTTGCTTAACCCGCTTGCCCAGCTCCAGCGGTTCAACGCTGGCCTCCGTTTTACTGTGGCGAATGATGAGGGCATCATGCGCATCCGGTAAGGCTGTTTGGTCGGACATGGTTATTTCTCTAATATAGGGTGATAGGCAGCTTCGTTGTATGATGCGTTTGATTATATCTTTTTTAAGGGATGCTATGAAAACTTTCCTGTTAATTGCTGTGCTGTTGGTGCTGGCGGTTTGCGTCTATTTTTTTATTCTGGGGGCAAAGTCCAAGACCGGTGCGGCGGCGGGTTTGATGAATAATCAGCTGAGCCGTTGTGCGGGCAAGCCTAACTGTGTATGTAGCGAGGTAGCGGGTGAGCATTTCGTGGCACCGGTGCCGCTGACGCAGCCGGGGACGGGGGCGCTAAACCAGCTGAGTTCCGCGGTGGAGGCGGCGGGAGGAAAGGTGGTGCAGACTACGGAGAATTATTTAGCAGCGACGTTCACCTCATCTATTTTTGGCTTCGTCGATGATTTTGAAGCGCGGTTAGACCTCGAGCAGGGCGTCATGCATCTGCGCTCAGCGTCCAGAGTCGGTCATAGTGATTTCGGGGTGAACCGTCAGCGGGTGGAACAGATTAGTGCCGCCTTAGCCGATTAAAGTGTATGCAGGCCATATTGAGTCAGATTTAGTTTAGCCCTTGCGTGCGCTTAGCCCGACTATGCGTCTAATTTGCTACCGCTGAGTCTGATCCATTCTTCGCGTGTGCTGATCGCGTGCGTGCTGAGCTGGTTGGCATAAGCGGTTTCGATCATGGCGGTCTGGGTCTGTAAGATGCCGGACAGGGCTAGGCGACCACCGGGTTTGAGGCAGTTCAATAGCGTCGGTGACAGTGTGACCAGCGGCCCGGCCAGAATATTGGCGATCACCACATCATACTGTTCGGTGGGCAGTGTTTCTGGCAGCTGCGTTGTGATTGTGTCAGCAGGAATCGCGTTGCGTGCCGCATTGTCCTGCGTCGCAAGCAGTGCCTGCGGGTCAATATCGGTCGCCATAATCCGCTTGGCTCCGAGCTTAGCGGCGGCAATCGCCAGTATGCCACTGCCGCAGCCATAATCGAGTACAGTTTTGCCGGTTAAATCTTCGCCATCCAGCCATTCCAAACACAGGGCGGTGGTTGGATGGTTGCCGGTGCCAAAGGCCAGGCCAGGATCAAGCAGAATTTTGATGCTGGCATCATCCGGCACGGTCGTCCAGCTCGGATAAATCCACAGTCGCTGCCCAAACTGCATGGGGTGGAAATTATCCATCCATTCGCGCACCCAGGGCCGGTCTTCCAGCGGTTCGAGCCGAATATTGCTGATAGCCCCGTCGGCCTTTTGCAGCTCCAGCATTAACAACAGCGGCGTCAGATCGTCGGCGATGGGGTACAAGCCAGTAATAATGAGCTGATCCCATAGCGGTGTTTCACCGGGCAGCGGTTCCAGCAGCGGTTGGTCGGCGGCGTCCTGTAGCGTGACTGAAGCCGCTCCACTGTTTTCGAGCAGTTCGCTAATGGCGGCCTGATGGGCTGGGGTGGTGTGACAGGTCAGCTGCTGCCAAGTCATTGGATGCCCAGCTTCTTTTCCAGGTAGTGAATGTCAGTGCCGCCTTTACGAAATTCGGTGTCGGTCATAATGCGCCGCTGTAAGGGAATATTCGTTTTAATGCCTTCAATCACCATTTCCGTGAGCGCGCCGTTCATTCGGTTGATGGCGGTGGCGCGGTCTTCACCGTGCACAATTAATTTGCCAATCATTGAGTCGTAATAGGGCGGAACTTTATATCCGGCGTAAATATGCGAATCCACGCGCACGCCCAAGCCGCCAGGGACATGGTAGCGGGTGATAGTGCCGGGTGAGGGGGCGAAGGTGTTGGGGTCTTCAGCGTTAATGCGGCACTCAATCGAGTGGCCGTGCGGTTTTATATCAGACTGCTTGATCTGTAGCGGCTCGCCCGCAGCGACTAAGAGCTGCTGTTTCACCAAGTCCACGCCGGTAATCAGTTCGGTGACGGGGTGTTCGACCTGGAGCCGGGTGTTCATTTCAATGAAGTAGAACTCGTCATTCTCATACAGAAACTCAAAGGTACCCGCACCGCGATAGTTAATCTCCCGACAGGCACCGGCGACCACTTCGCCGATTTGCTGTCGCTTCGCGTCGCTTAGGCCTGGCGCTGGCGCTTCTTCTACCACTTTCTGGTGCCGCCGCTGCATCGAGCAATCGCGTTCACACAGGTGAATGGCGTTGCCGTGTTCATCGGCCAAGACCTGAAATTCAATGTGGCGCGGCGTGCCCAGGTATTTCTCCATATAAACGACATCGTTGCCGAAAGCGGCCTTAGCCTCCGACTGGGTCATTTCGATTGAACTCATGAGCTCACTGGCCTGATGCACCACGCGCATGCCGCGCCCACCGCCGCCGCCGGTCGCTTTAATAATAACGGGGTAGCCAATTTCCTCCGCCAATGCCATGCGCTCGGTTTCGTCTTCGGGGATAGCACCGCCGGAACCGGGAACGCAGGGCACACCGGCTTTTTGCATAGCCGCTTTGGCAGAAATTTTGTCACCCATGAGGCGGATAGTCGCCGCTCGCGGGCCGATAAAAACAAAGCCGCTGGATTCGACTCGCTCGGCAAAATCCGCATTCTCAGACAGGAAACCATAACCGGGGTGGATGGCGTCTGCGTTGGTGACTTCGGCGGCGCTGATTAGCGCTGGGATATTAAGGTAGCTGTCGGTGGAGCGCGCTGGGCCGATGCAGACGGACTCATCCGCGAGGCGCACATGTTTCAGGTCACGGTCAGCGGTGGAATGCACCGCCACGGTTTTTATCCCCATCTCACGACAGGCGCGCAGGATGCGTAATGCAATTTCACCGCGATTAGCAATCAGTACTTTCTTCAGCATGGTGAAACCGCCGCTTAGTCGATAATTATGAGGGGTTGGCCAAATTCAACGGGCTGTTCGTTTTCCACCAGAATGGCTTTAACCGTGCCGCTTTTATCGGCTTCGATCTGGTTGAGCATTTTCATGGCTTCGATAATGCACAGCGTGTCGCCGCTTTTTACTTCCTGGCCGACTTCGACGAAGGATTTCGCACCGGGAGAGGCGGCGCGGTAGAAGGTGCCGACCATGGGCGCTTCGAGTATGTGTCCGCTGGGGAGCTTGTCTTCTTCCGCCGTAGGTTCCGGCGCAGCGGTGTTAGCTGAGGCTAACAGAGGCGGCGGCGGGGGGGCGGCGGTGGCAATGATCGGAGCAGCGGCGGAGGATGTGCGACTAATGCGCACGGAGTCATCGCCCTCTTTGATTTCAATTTCAGCGACATTACTGTCTTCCAGTAAATCAATCAGCTTTTTGATTTTTCGCACATCCATCACAAACCCTTCCTATCGCATATATTGAGGTTTTCGCAGGAGATCCCGCTCATTTGCGACAGTTTACACCTTTTTAACGCTGTGGTGCAGTCACGGGTGCATTTTATTTCTAACTTAAAGCGGCTTGTCCAATCGGGTGTCCAATTAAGTTCGCTGCTATTAACGCCCCCGGAAGATGGAACCCAGCACCCCACGCACAATTTGCGTGCCGATGCGGCTGCCGACTGAGCGTGCCACACTTTTAAGCAGCGCTTCGCCAACGCTTTGCCGCTGCCTGCCGCGTGGTTTTGGGCTGGAGGTTTGGGCGGCTTTACTGCGGGATTCTATGTGGGCGAAACGTTCTGCCTGCGCTGCGGTATCGGCTGCTTTCTCCGCGCGTACTTTCAGCATTTCATATGCCGATTCGCGATCGACTAAGCGGTCATACTTACCGGCAAATGGGCTTTTGCGTAAAAGATCAGACTGCGTTCCCTTATCTGTCGGGCCAATTAAGGATTGGGGCGGACGGATCAGCGTGTGCTGCACAATACTCGGCACGCCGTCATCTTCCAGCACGGAAACCAGCGCCTCACCCACGCCCATGGTGCTAATGGTAGCCAGCGTGTCTAACGCTGGGTTTGTGCGGAAGGTATCGGCTGCGGCGCGCACCGCTTTTTGGTCACGCGGTGTGAACGCGCGCAGCGCATGTTGTATCCGATTGCCGAGCTGACCGAGTACCGCATCGGGAATATCTAGCGGATTCTGAGTCACGAAGTAAATGCCCACGCCTTTCGAGCGAATCAGCTTAACGACTTGTTCGACCTTATCCACTAGCGCGTCCGGCGCGTCGTCAAACAGCAGGTGCGCCTCATCAAAGAAGAACACCATGCGCGGCTGATCGAGGTCGCCCACTTCCGGCAGATTCTCAAACAGCTCCGACATCAGCCAGAGCAAAAAAGTGGCATACAAGCGCGGCGTCATCATCAGTTTATCCGCCGCTAGAATGTTAATATTGCCATAGCCTTTACCCCCGGTGCGCATCATATCCCAGAGATCCAGCGCCGGTTCGCCAAAGAATTGCTCGCCGCCTTGTTGTTCCAACACCAGTAAGCGCCGCTGAATGGCACCGATAGAGGCGCTGCTGACGTTGCCATAGGTGTTCTGGAAGGCTTTGCGGTTATCCCCGATATGTTGCAGGATGGCGCGCAGGTCTTTCAAATCGAGCAGCAGCATGCCTTCGTCATCGGCAAATTTAAACGCGATATTCAGTACGCCTTCTTGGGTATCATTCAGTTCCAGCAGGCGCGACAATAATAATGGCCCCATGTCCGAAATGGTGGCGCGTACTGGGTGGCCCTGTTCTCCGGCTAAATCCCACATCACGGTGGGATAGCCTTCCGCCGTATAATCATCGATGCCGATTTTCTCGATGCGCTCTTCAATCTTAGGATGGGGGCGCCCCGCCGTGCTGATGCCCGTTAGGTCACCTTTTATATCGGCCATGAATACGGGGACGCCGAGGCGAGAGAAGCCTTCAGCCAGCACCTGTAAAGAGACGGTTTTCCCGGTGCCGGTCGCGCCCGCGATGAGGCCGTGGCGGTTAGCATAAGCGGGGTTAAGATAAATGTTCTGGCTGCCGCCCCTGCCAATAAGAATACCGTGCTGTGCTGTCATGCCCCACTCCGAGTGCGCTGGTTAAAATAGCCTAGTAGGCTGTGGTTGCTGCGACGTGTCACTGCATCGAGTAACCGCCGGATAACAACGCCTGCTGCTAAAGGTATTGCGCAAAGCCCAGTTGCGCAAGGTATTTTAGGCAGATATGTCCACTAAAGTCTAAGGCTAGGTCGTGGTGGGTGCAAGTGGATTGGGTTCGTGCGCCTTACGGTGCCGCTACCAGGCTTCGTAGGGTTTCCAGAGTGATGGCGCCGACAGACAGTTGCTTCGCCTGTTGGAACTTAATAATGGCACGGAGCGTTTGCTGGTCGGCCACGCCGTTGGTTTTAACGGCGTAGCCGTGTTGTCTTAGGCGCTGTTGGATCAGGCTGAGTTCTGCTTTGCCAGTTTGTTCATAACACAGTGCGGGACGTGTATGCAGGCTTTCAGCACGCACTTTTACTCGCACGGGAAGGGTGGTGAGCCGGTCTGGCTGGTGTTGGGCTAGGAGCTGCCATACCTTGCTAATTCGTCCAACGTTCACTTCCTTGTATTGTGCTGGTATGGGTGTTCCGTAGCCTTGGCCGGGAGTGACAAGTATTTTTCGGGTAAGGGTAAGGGTTTGCTCAGGTACCTCGACTTGGCGAATGCGGGGCGGTGTACGGATAAACTGTTGTTTTAGGATTTGCTTTTTCGCAGGTGCTTGGGCAAGGCATGTGCTGGCTTCTGCTGCGATGCAGCCTGGTTTCCAAAAGGTATAGGCTTCCTGGGTGGTTACCGGTTTGTCGATGGTTTTGTATTCTGCCGCTGTGCCCCTAACTTCTACACGTCGCCGAATGATGCTGATTTCTTCTGTGACTTCGCGGTAAGTGGCCGGAACGGTTTCATGTGGGAAGCGCGCCGGAGCGATCTGAATGCGTCGGGGTGTCCATTCAATGGTTGGCGGTACGTTGTTGTAGATTGGCGAGCCTTCAAAGGTTTTTAGCGTGCGTTGTACAACTTTGAAAAGTGCCGGAGTCAGTACCTGTTTCTGACACTGTAAGGGCAGTGTTAGCAGCGTATGCCGCTGCGAGTTATCGGCTGGTTTTTTGTCGGCAGCTGGCCGTTGCGGACTGGCAGTGGGACTGAGCGTATTGCTTGTCCTGGGTTGAGCGGGATTGCTGTTGGTGGCACATCCAATGCTGATTAAAATAACCACCAATAGGATGAAGCTGCCGCGTAGGTGTAAATGCATGGTATTTAACAATACTGAATTTATTGGTCTGTGCATTAGTTTATCTGAAAATATCGGTTAAGTGCGCTAAAAAATAAGCAACACTGTATTTTGGGCAAAGCGGATGCCATGCTAATAAAACACCCCTTAGTTGTACGCCGCACGCTAAAAAAACGCGCTGCACGCGCAGTCAATGTGCTTTGCGTCGCGTAGTGAAAGTTGAATTGATTGCTTAATACCATGGGGTTCTGTTCACCGTTATGCCGTGTCCAGGACTAGCGTTGCCGACAGCAGTGCTAGCGAGCATGCTGTACTTCGTTAGACGCTTGTTAGTACTTATAAGGTATTGTCTCCCTAGCGTTGTGCAAATGAACAGGCATTAGTTCCAAGGAGACGGCTCTGCGTCTATGCACAGAATTAACAGTTTGCGTGCTCTATTGCCGGAGGCAGCGGGATAAAGGCTGGAAATCATGTGACAAGTGGGCGCTGGTGAGCCCTATGGCGTTGTAAGCTATGGCGGCAAAATTTGATTTAAGGGGGCAGAGTATGTGCGAATATGCGATTATAACGTGAATGAAAAACAGGTATAGAGTCAGGCATGCAGATTCGTGCTGAACAGATCAATGAGCATCTGCGCAAAGATTTCAAACCCGTCTATTTGGTGACAGGTGATGAACCGTTACAGGTGATGGAGGTCGCTGATGCCGTGCGTGCGCAGGCGCAGGCGCAAGGCTTTACTGAGCGTGAAATCATGCCAGTCGACCCGCAGTTTGACTGGGGGCGTTTGTATGAGGCTGGTCAATCGCTCTCGCTGTTTGCGGATAAAAAACTGCTGGATATGCGACTGAGCAGCTGTAAAATCGGCACGGCAGGCAGTAAAGCGCTGAAGGCTTATCTGGAGCAGGCGCATACCGATAAGGTGCTGTTGATTCAGTGCCCGCGCTTGGAAAAGTCGTGTCGTAATGCGGCCTGGGTGAAGGCATTGCAGCAGGTGGGTGTGCTGGTGCAAATCTGGGATTTGTCCGCCGCACAGACGCAAAGTTGGGTCGGGCAACGCATGCGGGCCGCAGGTTTGCAGCCTGATACCGAGGCGGTACGTTATTTAGCGGAGCGGGTGGAAGGCAATCTGCTGGCGGCGGCGCAGGAAATTAATAAGCTGCGGCTATTGCATGCGGGTGGGCCGCTCAACGCTGAGACCATTGCAGAATCAGCGGCTGACAGTTCGCGCTTCACCATCTTCGATTTAACCGAAGCCGTGCTGGCGCAGGACGTGCGGCGCATGGCTCATATTGTGCAGATTTTGCGTGAAGAGGGTGTGGCTCTGCCTTTGTTGATTTGGGCCTTGGGCGATTTATTGCGCCAGCTGAATCAGGCGTGCTTTAACGTGCAGCATCGGCAGTCGAATCAGGCCATTATGGCACGCATGCCGAAAGCACGGCAGGCGTTGTTCCAGCAGGCCGTGAAGCGGATGCAGCGTGCGAATTGGAGCGTGTTGTTTCACCGCATTGCGCTGTTGGATCAGCACAGTAAGGGCGTGGGTGAAAACGTATCGCGCAGTGAGGCGCGCATATGGGACGAAGTGCTGGCTATGGCCCTGCGGCTTAGCGGGCGGCGTTTGGTTTGACAGGCGTGCTGGACAGCTTAGTTTGTTTAGTCCAGTTTGTTCAGTGCAGCAGCGCTTTACGTGTGAGCAAGTCGAATGTGACCGCGGTCATTCGGCGGATTCAAAGAACTTCGGATGCAAAGAACTAAAATGTACAAGTGGGTGGAATAAGTGGACATCAAACAATATATGCAAGACGTCGGCCAGCAGGCTAAACAAGCCGGACAGGCGCTGGCGAACGCGGAGACCGCCATCAAAAATAAAGCGCTGCACACGATTGCAGATGCGCTGTTGGCTAGATCAGCCTGGCTTCAGGCTGAAAACGCGAAAGACCTACAGGCCGGGCGTGATAACGGTCTGGCAGCGGCCATGCTGGATCGGCTAACACTGAGTGATCAGGCGCTGGCGACCATGGCAGAAGGACTGCGCCAAATTGCTGAGTTGGCTGACCCGATTGGGGTGATTTCTGATTTGAAATACAGACCGTCTGGTATCCAGGTCGGCCAGATGCGGGTGCCGCTGGGGGTGGTTGGCATTATCTATGAATCGCGTCCGAACGTGACGGCGGATGCGGCAGCGCTGTGTCTGAAGTCGGGCAACGCCACCATACTGCGCGGCGGTTCAGAGGCGATTCATTCTAATCGGGCTATCGCCAGCTGTGTGCAGGCAGGACTGGAAGCCGCCGGTTTGCCTGCGGCCTGTGTGCAGGTAATCGCTACCACGGATCGGGCCGCTGTGGGTGAGCTGCTGCGCCTAGATGACTATGTCGACGTCATTATTCCACGCGGCGGTAAAGGTCTGATTGAGCGCGTGAGTCAGGAGTCGTCTATTCCGGTGATTAAGCACCTCGACGGTATTTGTCACGTCTATATTGATGATGAGGCCGAACTGGATAAGGCGATTGCAGTGGCGCTGAATGCCAAGACGCAGCGCTATGGTACCTGTAATACGCTGGAGACGCTGCTGGTCGCTGCGGGGGTGGCGGCTGAGGTGCTGCCAGCGCTGGCAGCATGCTATGCGGAGAAAGGGGTCGAACTGCGCGGTTGCCCACAGACGCAGGCTATTTTGTCTGGCTGTGGAGCGGCAACGGAAGCGGATTGGCAGACCGAGTATCTGGCTCCCATCCTATCGATTCGGGTGGTGGATGATATGGCGCAGGCCATTGAGCATATCAATACCTATAGTTCACAGCACACCGACACGATTATGACGCGCAATATCACCCGGGCGCGGCATTTCTTGCGCGCGGTGGATTCCAGTTCGGTGATGGTCAACGCCTCGACCCGCTTTGCTGATGGCTTTGAATATGGCCTGGGCGCTGAGATTGGGATTAGTACGGATAAGCTGCATGCGCGTGGCCCGGTTGGATTGGAGGGTTTGACCTCAATGAAGTACGTCGTCTTTGGTGATGGTCATATTCGTGCATGATTGGCCTTATCGGCGGTACCTTTGACCCCATTCATTTGGGCCATCTGCGCATTGCGCTGGAGGTGGCAGAGCGCTGTCAGTTGGATCAGCTGCGTTTTATTCCCGGCCACACCCCACCGCATCGCGCGCAGCCGCTGGCTAGTCCAGAACAGCGCTGGGAAATGGTGCAGCGGGCGATTGCGCCGGAACCCCGTTTTGTTGGCGACCGGCGTGAGCTGGAGCGGGCCGGCGCGTCCTACACGGTGGATACGCTGACTTCGCTGCGGCGCGAATTGGGGGCGGATGTGCCGCTACTCTTTATTATGGGGGCCGATGCGTTTCTGGGGTTTCAACGCTGGCAGCGTTGGCAGACTATTTTGGAGCTGACGCATCTGGTGGTGACGCAGCGCCCGGGTTATGCGGTAGATGAGGCTGATTGGTATCGCCCGCGCTTGGCGGCGTGTGTGGCGGAGCTGCGGGCGGAGTGTGCGGGTCGGGTGCTATTTACCGAAGTGACGCAGCTGGATATTTCCGCGACGTTTATTCGAGAGCGTGGGCGTGCCGGTGGCAGTTTGCGTTATTTACTGCCGGAAGTGGTCTGTGATTATATCGCGGATGTGGGCTTGTATGGTCCGGGCCGCTTAGCGGGGAGTTGACAGTGCTTCGTGGTCTGTATAATCAGTATCATGCCAATCACTAGCCACACAGATCACAAAGAGCTCTTCATCGTTGAAGGCCAGTCTGCCGCCAGTACCCTGCAACAAGTCGCTAACTCACAAAAGCAGCATATCTTGCCGCTACAAGGCAAGCTGATTAACGCCGAAAAAGCATCCGTTCATAAAGTGATGGCGAATAACATTTGCTTTAAGTTGTTGGATGCGTTGGCCTGTGGAGTGGGGGCTGACTGCCGTAGTGATCGGTTGCCCTTTACACGCATTATCATTCTCTCTGACCCGGACATGGACGGCACGCACAGCCGTCTATTATTATTGATCTTCTTTAAGCGCTATTTATCTGCTTTGCTGGCGTCCGGTTTGGTTAGCGTGCTGATCCCGCCATTGTATCGCATTGTGCTGCCTATGCAGGTTGAGTATGCCTGGAGTGATGAGGAGCGCGCGAAGATTTTGGCGGACTATCACACGCAAAACCCAGAGGTGATGCGTTTGAAGGGTATTGCGCAGTTCACTGGGCGGGAGTGTGCGGAGATGTTTTTAAACCCAGAGTCCCGTACCTTGTTTCAGGTACAGCTGCTTGATAATAGATTGCAGTTATCACGGGAGGTGGCTGATGCCAGGACGGTTTAATTTACGCGATGATGCCGCCAGCCATGCACTGTTGGCAGAATTGGCTATTGATCTTGGCCCACTGCCAACGCTGTATAATATTGCGCCGACAGATCAGGTGCCCGTGGTGCATTATTTTGAGGGCCGGCGCTTGATTAGCAGCATGCGCTGGTGGTTGGTGCCGCAATGGAGTGATGGCCCCAGCACGCAGTACCCAATGTTCAATGCGCGCTGTGAACGCCTGCTGGAGAGTAGGGCGTTTCAGGGAAGTATGCGCTATCGGCGCTGCATTATTCCCGCTAGCTCTTTTATCGAATGGCAGCGCGACCCAGTGCAGGAGACGAAAACCCCGTATCACTTTAGTCTGGCTGATCGGGCGCTGGCGTTTGCCGGTCTGTGGGCGTATTGGTCGGATGGGATACAGCATATATTATCCTGCGCGATTGTGAATCGGCCCGCGCCGGCTGCTTTTCTGGATTACGCTGCACGGCTACCGGTTATATTGACGACGGAGCAGGCAGAGTTCTGGCTCACTGAAGCATTTGATACTGATGCACTGCTTGAATTGTGTGCGTCTGCCCAGCCGGATGTGCTGCGAGTTGTGCTGTTGGATCAGGCGGTTAATGATGCTAAAAACAAGAAGGCGCCGGTGCTGCTGGAGCAGCGGTTAGCTGTTGACTTACGTAAGGGCTAGTAGTGTGCCGTACTCCATGGTGCTGAGTTCCTGGTTTTTCCGATTCTGCTTGATTTCTCATTAAATTCAATTCAATGACAGCACTGATTGCGGTAGTCTAGTGACGTCTTTCAACTTTGGCTTAAGGCAATGATGCATTCCATTCCCTATATGCAAATTCGCGGTGGCAGCTCCAAGGGCGTGTATTTTCGCGCTGAGGACTTGCCGACTGATGCTGAGGAACGCAATCAATTATTACTCGATGCCGTGGGCCGGGATGCACGTCAGATTGATGGCCTCGGCGGCGCGAACCCCTTAACCAGTAAAGTTGGTATTGTCAGTCCGTCACAGCGTAGCGATGCGGATGTCGATTACCTGTTTGTACAGGTTGTCGTGGGTGAAAATCGGGTGGACACCACGCCTAACTGCGGCAATATTTTGGCGGGTGTCGGCGCGTTTGCGCTGGAATCGGGCATGCTGGCCGTGCAGGGTGAGACCACCACCGTGCGCGTGCATATGCTGAATAGCGGTAATCGCTGTGAGCTGACGGTGCAAACGCCTAATGGTCGGGTGGCGTATCGCGGTGACGCCCGTATTGATGGTGTGCCCGGTACCGCTGCGCCAGTGATCTGTAGCTACCTTGATGTCGCCGGTTCGGCCTGCGGTAGCCTGTTGCCGACCGGTAATGTGCGGGATGTGATTGATGGTGTGGCGGTGACCTGTATAGATAATGGCATGCCGGTGGTGGTGTTACGCGCGGCTGATCTGGGTAAAACCGGCTATGAGAGCTGTGCTGAACTGAGCGCTGATGACGTGTTTAGACAACGACTGGAGGCTATTCGCCTTAAGGTCGGGCCAATGATGCATCTGGGTGATGTTAGCCATAAAGTTGTGCCGAAAATGAGCCTGATCGCGCCGCCGCAGGTCGGTGGCCATGTCTGTACCCGCACCTTTATTCCGCATAACTGCCACGCTGCGATTGGTGTGTTGGGTGCGGTGTCAGTGGCGACGGCGTGTATTCTGCCCGGTTCGGTGGCTGAGGGCTTGGCGGTTGTGCCGGCCGGTAGCACTAAAGCTATCTCAGTGGAGCATCCGTCCGGTGAGTTTTCGGTTGAGCTGCAGTTGGATGCGCAAGGGCAGGTGGCTCGGGTGGGTTTATTAAGAACAGCGCGTCTGCTGAGTCGGGGCGAACTGTATGTGTGAGAGTGTTGTGAGGCCTGAGGAGAAATTTTTATGAGTAAACCCAGCTGTATGCCGCCGGATAATAATACCCGTACGCCGCGTTTCAAGGCTCCACCAAAATCCTGTGATGCGCATTGTCATGTCTTTGGCCCGCACGCGACTTTTCCGTATTCCGATAAAGCCAGCTATTGGCCGCCGGATGCAGGCAAGGATGCGCTTAAACGGGTGCATGATAAGCTGGGGATTGAGCGTGCTGTACTGGTACAGGCCAGCTGTCACGGCATTGATAATCGCGGCATGATTGATGCGATTAAGAGTAGTAACGGTGCCTATCGCGGCGTATGTATTGCCAACGATACCTTCAGCGAAAATGACTTTCAGGATTTGCATGATGGCGGGGTGCGTGGGGTACGCTTTAATTTTGTGAAGCACCTGGGCGGTGCGCCGAATCTCGCAGTGATGAAAACCGTATTGGATCGGGTGAAACCGCTGGGCTGGCATTTGGTGATTCATGTTAACGCTGAAGACCTGATTGAATACGCTGAATTCTTTGAGCAGATTGACATGGAAATTGTGGTCGATCACATGGGCAGGGTGCCAACCTCCGCAGGCGTTGGGCAGCAGGCCTACCAAATATTGCTCGATTTTATGCAGCGTGAGAACTGGTGGGTGAAGGTCTGTGGTTCGGAGCGTATCGCCATCGCGCCGCCGTTTTATGATGCGGTGCCGTATGCACAGGGTTTGATTGAGGTTGCGCCGGATCGGATTTTATGGGGCACGGATTACCCGCACCCGAATATTAAGCAGCATATGCCGAATGATGCCGATTTATTGGATTTGGTGCCGTTGATTGCGCGGGATGAGGCGATGCAGCGTAAGATTTTGGTGGAGAATCCGGCGCGGTTGTATGGGTTTGATTAGGGGGTAGATAAGGTGGTGTTTGGCTGTTGGACTGTTGAACCCATCCCCAGCCCTTCCCTTATCAAGGAAGGGAGCTTTGCCTCAGTCTTAAATAACTGTAAAGAAACAATCATGTTTAATGGCTCCGTCGTATCAGTTTTGTATTGTTAAAAAAATGGCACGATTGAATTCCCTCCCTTGATAAGGGGAGGGTTAGGGAGGGGTTCGACACCGCAAAAATCCAACACCATAATTCGGAAACAGGAATAAATTACAAATGATTACACATACTAAGTTGGGAGTCGCCGTAAAAAACATAGAACGCACCAACCTCGATACCGTGGACGGCCTGGCCGAACTAGGCTCCGCCACCACCCATGAAGCGCAGGGCCGCATCGGCAATCTTGACCCGATACTACGTCCCATTTACTCCGGCGCACGCATCGCGGGCAATGCCTTAACCGTTCTGGCTCAACCCGGCGACAACTGGATGCTGCATGTAGCAATGGAGCTGTGTCAGCCCGGTGATGTGTTAATCGTGGCAACGACGACACCCAATACCGACGGGTTTTTTGGCGATCTGCTGGCGACCTCGGCGATAGCGCAGGGCGCACGTGGCCTGATTATTGATGGTGGAGTGCGCGATGTGCGCGATCTGACGGAGATGCAGTTTCCGGTGTGGTCGCGGGCGATTTCCATCCGGGGTACGGTGAAGAATACGCTGGGGTCGGTTAATGTGCCGATTGTGTGTGGTGGTCAGATGATTACGCCGGGTGATGTGGTGGTCGCGGATGATGATGGGATTTGTGTGGTGCCGCGGGCTAATGCTGAGGATGTGCTGGCTGCCGGGCGTAAGCGGGTGGCGAATGAAGAGGAGAAGCGGGTAAAGTTTGCGGCGGGGACGCTGGGTCTGGATTTGTATGGCATGCGGCCTGGGTTGGCGGCGGCTGGGTTTCAGTATGTGGATAGCTTGGAGGATTTGGCATGAGTGAGCAAAAAGCCGCACAGGATTTGATTATCGACTGCCACGGGCATTACACCACCGCACCGGATGCGTTGGGTGAGTACCGTGATCAACAGAAAGCTGATCTAAAGACGGATGAGCTGTTTGCGCATGTGAAAGGCATAATCGACATTAGCGATGAGCAGCTGCGTGACAGCGTGGAAGGTGCGCAGCTCAAATTACAGAATGAGCGCGGTTCGGATGTCACTATCTTCTCGCCGCGTGCCAGCTGGATGGGGCATCATATTGGCAATCAGTCCACCAGCAAATATTGGACTGAGCATTGCAATGAGCTGATTTATCGCCTGACGGAGTTGTACCCGCAGAACTTTATTGGGGGTGCGCAGTTACCGCAGTCGCCGGGCGCGGATATGAGCGCGAGTGCGGCGGAGTTGGAGCGCTGTGTCACAGAATATGGTTTTGTTGGCTGTAATTTGAGTCCTGACCCTTCCGGTGGGCATTGGACAGCACCGCGTCTCGATGATCGTTATTGGTATCCGATATACGAGAAGATGTGCGAGCTGAATGTTCCGGCAATGATTCATGTTAGCGCCTCTTGCCATCAGTGTTTTGATACCACGGGTTCGCATTATCTCGGCGCGGATACTACGGCGTTTCAGCATTTAATGATGGCAAAAACTTTGTTTAAGGATTTCCCTAAGCTGAAGCTGATTATTCCGCACGGCGGCGGCGCGGTGCCGTATCACTGGGGGCGGTTTCGCGGGTTGGCGGATATGATGAAGCTGGATAATCTGAATGACATTATTCGTGATCATATTTACTTTGATACCTGTGTGTATCATCAGGAAGGTATTGATCTATTGGTCGATGTGATCCCGACGGAGAATATTTTATTTGCCTCCGAGATGGTGGGTGCGGTGCGCGGTATTGATCCGCAGACCGGGCATTATTTTGATGATACTAAGCGGTATATTGATGCCTGTCAGCTGAGCGCCGCACAAAAACAGCAGGTGTTTTCCGCTAATGCCAGAAAGGTGTTTCCGCGTTTAGATGCGCGATTAAAAGAGGTAGGATTATTATGAGTGCGCAGATGAATGCAAGACAGCCAAAACCCTATGATGATATTCCGGGCACCACGGTGTTTGATGCCGATATGGCGCGTCAGGGTTATCACCTTAATCAGTTCGCGATGTCGTTAATGAAAGCAGAGAACCGTGCGCGCTGGCTGGCGGATGAGCCTGCTTATCTGGATGACTGGCCGATGACGGCGGAGCAGCGTGCGGCAGTGTTGGATCGGGATTTTAACCGCATGATTAGTCTCGGCGGGAATATTTATTATCTGGCGAAAATCTTTTCGGCGGATAAACAGAGTTTTGTGGTGGCGGCGGCGAAAATGACCGGTGTGACCCCGGATGAGTATTTTCAGATGATGGTGAGCGGCGGGCGCTCGCCGGAAGGCAATATGTATGTCTCTGATAGTAAAAACAATGGCGGTGAGTAATGGCTAAAGTTACA
>CALAMO010000026.1 GCA_937925855.1 uncultured Thiotrichaceae bacterium | reverse complement strand
CTTAGCTATCTTGAATGCCAGCAGCACTGATGACCGTAACAGCCGAAGAATTTTTTTCAACACGACAATAGTTCGATACGCCGCGATGCCATTCTGCTGTGCTAGCCGCAGTGAGAGCCAGCGCCCCATACCGGCATTCTGCACCACGACCTGCTCGGCCTTAAACGGGTCGAGACTTTGCGTCGATAGCACCTTAGCAAACTGTTCGGCCAGTGTTTCCAGCCGATTACTGTGATAAAGCTGTAGCATAAATCCGACGTACCGCCCCGTAGATGATCGTCAAGCCGCTCGCTAATAACTGCACGCCGCCTTTAGTAGGGCTGCATTTTCTTACCTTCATACCAACTGGCACGCGCCGCCAGCACCTCAGGCCGCTCTGATACATCCGGTATTCCGACCTGCCACCAAGCACCGCCATCAGAGCTTTTAAACGGATCGGTGTTAATCACCACGACATAAGAGCGGCTAGCAGCCCGCGCGCGGCCTAAGGCCGCTTCCAACTCAGCCAAGTTATCAACGTGTTCTGCCGTCGCTCCCATGGCGCGCGCATGCGCCGCAAAATCAATCTGTGGTGTATCGCCTGCGGTGCCGTGATCCAATAAATTATTAAATGACTCGCCCCCCGCACCGCGCTGCAAGCGATTAATACAGCCAAAGCCACGATTATCCAGCAGCACCACAATAATCTTGTGCCCCAGCGCCACGCTGCTTGCCAGTTCCGAGTTCATCATCATATAGGAACCGTCACCTACAGTGACAATGACCTCACGCTCGGGATGCGCCATCTTAACGCCCATACCACCCGCGATTTCATAGCCCATACACGAAAAACCGTATTCGAGGTGATAGCCATTCACCTGTTCCGTGCGCCAGAACTTGTGTAAATCCGCCGGTAAGGTACCCGCCGCACACACCACAATATCACTGGCCTCACCGCTCCGTTTCACCGCACCCATCACCTGGGCATCAGTCGGATTGCCCGTTTCCGTATCAGGCTGGTCAGTGAGCGCCGTTGCCGATTCGTAATAGGCATTCCATTCGGTGACTTTATCCGCCGCAGCCTTACACCACGCAGCAGGCGCTTGATAGTCTGCCAGCCCCGCAGTGAGCTGCTGCAAACCGACTTTGGCATCCGCCACCAGCGGCTGGGAATTATGCTTGGCCGCGTCGTGCTTGCCCACATTAAGGTGCAGCAGAGTCACATCCGGGTTGGCGAAGACCGTACGCGAACCGGTGGTGAAATCTTGGAGGCGTGAACCGACCGCCAGCACCACATCCGCTGCCTGTGCCAAGCCATTCGCCGCTCGGCTGCCGGTCACACCTATCGCGCCGACATAACAGGGATGATCCCACGGCACCGCCCCTTTTCCAGCCTGCGTTTCCGCCACCGGGATATTATGCCTAGCGGCAAAATCGACTAACTCAGCCGCTGCCTGTGAATACAGCACGCCACCGCCCGCCACAATTAGCGGCTTCTCCGCCTGCTTGAGGGTCGCAATCGCCGCCGCCAGTTCGCGCTGATCCGGCTGCGGGCGGCGCATATAATGCACGCGCTCCACGAAAAAACTTTCCGGGTAATCAAAGGCTTCGGACTGCACATCCTGTGGGATACAAAGCGTCACCGGGCCGCAGTTTTCGGCGTCCAGTAGGGTCTGTATCGCCACCGGCAAGCTAGTGATAATTTGTTCGGGGCGCGAGATACGGTCAAAGTAGCGGCTCACCGGCTTGAAGCAATCATTCGCGCTCACCGTTGGGTCAGTGGGGCATTCGACCTGTTGCAACACAGGATCAGGTGTACGGCTCACAAACACATCACCGGGCAGAAACAGCACCGGTATACGATTCACATGGGCTAGCGCCGCCGCCGTCACCATATTCGTCGCCCCCGGCCCAATCGACGAGGTCACTGCCATCATCCGCTGGCGGTTGCTGGCTTTTGCGTAGGCGATGGCGGCGTGTGCCATGCTCTGCTCGTTATGGCCGCGATAGGTAGGCAGCGCTTCCTGCTGGTGGTATAGCGCTTCACCTAAACCGCAGACATTACCGTGGCCAAAAATCGCGAAGACACCGGCAAACATGGGGACGATTTCGCCAGCCACTTCGACTTTCTGCGCGGCCAAATAGCGCACCATGGCCTGTGCCATCGTTAGTTTTACTTTGTTCATCTTATGAATACTCCGAGTTATTCTTCAATCCCACTCGTTCCCCCTTTTTCAAAAGGGGAAGTTCACCCGCTCAAACCGCGATTTGCTGGGAGGCACTCAACAGCCGCGAACCCCGCGCCAAGCTTCAATCAATTCCACATAATTCCCAGCCACAGCATTCACCATAGCCACATCATCCATCTCTCCAGCCAGCCAGTTCCGCGCAGGCTCGGCAAACAGCGTCCGCCCCACGGTAAAACCTTTGCAAATCGGGTACTGCGCCGCCACGTTAAAACCCTGTTTTACGGTCGCCATATCCGCCGCCAGCCCAAGCAACACCACACCCTGACAATGGGGATCACGCGCCGTTAGTAAATCCGTAATCAGCGTCCAGCCTTGCGCCGTCTGCGGCGGTAGTTTCCACCAGTCCGGCTGTACCCCCCGATCATACAATTGGGTTAACGCTCGACTCACCGTATCATCACTCACCTTGCTATCCGGCGGTGGGATAATCTCTAATAATAGCTGGTGGCCGCTCACCTGACAGGCCTCAAACAACTCTTGCATCTGGCACTGCTGGGCGGCTAGCAGCTCGGCGCTATCATCGGGATGATAAAACACTAGGCATTTCACCACATGTTCCAGCGGCCAGCTTTGCAGGCGGGAACCAATCGAGCGGCCCCCCTCCAGTTTCAGCGGGCGCGAAGACGGCACCTCCACCGGTCGCCCAATCCACCAGTCGCGCCCAGTGACATCATTTAAGGCATCCTGGCCGTAGGTATCGTCAATCAGCACGCCTGCCACGGTTTCAGGCAGTCCGGTCTGTTGTATGCCCTGCTCCACCGCCTGCACGAGCAGCTGCTTAAGCACATGCAGGCGCTCGGGCGCAGCATCGACGGCCTGCGCCATTGCCAGAAACTGGCTGCGATGATCAAACGCCAACGCGCAAATCTCTGGACGCTGCGCCGGGATACGTGTTGTGGTCACTCGATGCAGCTGATTCAGCGCGGCATCTTTGTCAGGGCGAGGAATCGACGCCGCATTCTTCAGATAATAAAACAGCTCTTCCTCAGACGGAATCGCAGGGGCACAACCATGACGTGACACCACCAAAGCACCGCAGGCATTGGCATATGCCGCACAGGCCGCAGCATCTTCGCCACGCAGCCAGCCGCGCAGAAAACCTGACATAAACGCATCCCCTGCCCCCAATACGTTGAGCACGTCGACGCGCACCCCCTGCTGCACGGTCAAATCATCCATGTGCTCTGGGATCTCAGCGGGCAGCACGGTGCAGCCTAATGGCCCCAACTTAAGCACGATGGTGGTATCACTCAATGAACGCACCTTCTTCAGCGCAGTAATCGTATCCGTACTACCACCGGCAATATGAATTTCTTCTTCCGTGCCGACAATCAGGTCGCAATGCGGCAAAACAGTCTGGAGATGGCGTGATACCCCTTCCGAGGAGATAAAACGGGTCTCGCCATCCCCCAAACTGGTTAGCCCCCATAACACCGGGCGATAATCGATATCGACCACCACCTTTGTACCGGCCTGCTTCGCATATTCAATGGCCTGCATACTGGTGTTATAGGTATTTTCGGTAGAGAAGTGTGTGCCGGTAATTAGGAGTGCTGCCGCTGAGGCAATAAATTCCGGGGTGAAATCTTCGGTGTTCACCGCCATATCCGCACAGTCCCGCCGGTAAAAAATCAATGGAAACGTATCCTGATCCTTAATGCCCAGCACGACTAAACCGGTCAAGCGTTCTTTGTCCGTCACCACATGTGAGACATCCACGCCAACGCGGCGCAGTTCTTCACGCACGAAACGTCCCATATGTTCATCACCAACCCGCGTCAGCATCGCTGATTTCAGGCCAAGTCTGGAACAGCCATAGGCAATATTGCAGGAGGAACCGCCGAGGTATTTAGAGAAGCTGCCCATATCTTCCAGGCGGCTGCCGATCTGATCACCATAAAAATCAACGGCAGCACGACCCAGGCAAATGATGTCTAATGGCTTCACTTCAACATCCACTCATGATCCGGGTGATTTTTGAAAATCCAGGTACGCTTCGGCCCCGCCATGACATTGAGGTAATATGAGTCGTAGCCATGCGGTGCACCAACGGGATGATAGCCACGCGGCACCATGACCACGTCTTTGTCGCTGGCACTCATGGTTTCATCAATGCTTAAATCATCGGTAAATACCCGCTGAAACACAAAACCCTGCGCCGGGTTCAAGCGGTGATAATAGGTTTCTTCCAGATAGGACTCATGCGGAATATTATCGGCATCGTGCTTATGCGGCGGGTAGCTTGACCAGTTACCGCCCGGCGTTTTAACCTCCACCACCAGCAAACTGTCGGCGGGCTCGTCCTGCGGCAGAATATTACAGACGTGCCGGGTATTCGTGCCTGCACCGCGCGTTTCAGGCGACATATCACTTGGCTTAATCCAGCGGGTGGCGTGATTTCCATGGCCTGGTGCCGCGCATACCGCCAACTCCACAGCTGTGGTCGCTGTAACACTCACATCGACACCATTCGTCACATAAACCGCATGCGGGGCTTTATCTTCGAACACATCCATACGATCACCCACACTCGTGAACCGAGCCTCGCCCGCACTGATATCCGCTTTCCCAGACAGCAGTACTAAACAGAGTTCGTTGTCGGTGCCCACCAGTTCCAACGTTTGACCCGGCTTCAAATCATAAGCTTCAAAACCGACGAATTTCCAACGGGCATTTTCAGGCGTGATGTGTTGATAACGTCCGTTGGCGGCGGGCTGAGGACGGCGTAATAAGGTCATAGGTCAATCCATACAGTATGGCTCAGGGAGTTGATATATTATGAGCTTTTTGGAATGAATTTTCCAGAATGGAATGAAAAAGGAATAAATTTTCTAAATAATAGTCATGTCCGTGCCTGCTCAAATGCCGCCCAGGCCGCTTCCAGTTTCTAAAAAGTAAACCCTTCCTCGCGCGCTGACTGCCGGCAATTCTGCTAGCGAATTAGTATCAATCAGCGCCAAATAGCTAATGCGCTCCGGGATCAAATACTTTACCGGCAATCATGCGCATGGTCGTGGTTTTACCGCAGCCCGATGGCCCTAACAGCACCAGAAATTCTTTATCCCAGACAGGCAACGACTGATGACTAACGCCAATAAAGTCACCCCAGCGTTTGGTAATATTTTCGAGGCGAACTTCAGCCATTAATCCTTCCCCCTGTCTAAATGCTGCTGCCAGAAACCCGTATCATGCCAGCGCCCAAACTTAGATCCAACCTGCTTTACTGTACCCAGATGCTTAAAACCAAGACGCTCATGAAAAGACACACTGTTTTCGTTAGGCAACGTGATAATGGCGATTGCCGTATGAAACCCCGTATCGCTCAACGTATTTAATATCTGTTGGTAAAGCCGGGTCGCCAACCCCTGACCGCGTCCTTCCGGCACAGAATACACGGTCACTTCAGCCGTAAAGCGATAAGCATGGCGTGGCCGGTATGGACTGGCATAAGCATAGGCAACTACCCGGCCGTCCTGCTCAGCTACAAGATAAGGGTAATCACGTAGCGTTTTCTCAATACGACCGGCCATTTCACTGGTATCCGGTGGTATTTCTTCAAAGGAAATCGCAGTATCGGTAACAAACGGTGCATAAATCTGTGCAATGGCTGCTGCATCACTAGCCGTTGCACTACGAATGGCTGTATTTGAACTCATCGCACTACCCCCATAGTCATACCCTATACAAAATATTTACGGATAATCAGCACCAACACAAACATTGGCAGCATAATAATTCCAGCGGCAGAAAGTAAATCACAATCGCCAGGTTCACCAGAATCAAGCCAATACGCATATCCAGCAAACCTAAATCACGGAATATAACAAAAAACGGCAGGATAATGACTACGGCAGGCACAAACTGCGTCGCCAGAGTCATGACCAGCAGGCTGGTTTCAAACCTTAACTAGAAGCGCGGCGACATACGCTACAAAAGATTGCAGCCCATTCAATATCCTGTATCCTCACCATCATGCTGCGTTTCATCTCCCACAGGCTTTTCCAGGCCATATTCGTCATGCTGGCGGTCAGCCTAATCGCCTTTTCCCTGTTCCGTTTCGTCGGCGATCCGATCGCGCAAATGGTAGGCCAGGAAACGTCAATCGTTGATCAGGAAAATCTACGCGAGCGCCTCGGCCTAAACGATCCACTAACCACCCAGTTCGTCAGATTCGTCAGTAACCTGGCCACCGGTGAATTCGGCTTCTCTTACCGCACCCGCCAACCCGTCAGCGAAATGATTCTCAGCAGACTACCGGCCACGTTGGAACTAGGCTTCATCTCGTTACTTATCTCGCTCATCGTTGGCATCCCCGCCGGTATTTATACCGCATTAAAACGCGGCGGCGTACTGGCCAATACTATCCTGATCACCACGCTAGCTGGTATTTCAGTGCCCACCTTTGTCATCGGTATCTTTCTTATCTACCTATTCGGTGTACAGCTCGGCTGGTTACCCACCTTCGGGCGCGGTGAAACCGTACCAATCGGCTGGTGGCAAACCAGCTTCCTCACCTGGGAGGGCTGGAAATCGCTGTTATTGCCTGCCATTACGCTGGGTATTTATCAGCTCACGCTAACCATGCGGCTGGTACGCGCTGAAATGCAGGACGTGCTCAAAACTGATTACATTAAATTTGCCACGGCGCGGGGTATTAATTACCGTTCGTTATATTTCAACCACGCCTTCCGCAATACACTGGTACCAGTGATTACGATCATTGGCCTACAGCTTGGCGGCATTATCGCCTTCTCCATTGTGACCGAGTCGGTATTTCAATGGCCGGGGATGGGCCTGTTGTTTCTGGATTCGATTCGCTATGTCGATATACCGGTGATGTCGGTGTATCTGGTGCTAATCGCGCTCATGTTTGTGATTATCAATCTGACGGTAGACATACTGTATTTCATGATTGATCCACGGGTACGGCTAAAAAGTAATGGCTAAGGACTGCGCATGACCACGTTGACCGAGCGCTTTGCCAATCTGCGCCGCATCACTCGCGAAAACGAATTGGTCTATTTATTCCTGCATAATCGCATCGCCCAGATCGCAGCCTTCGTCGCCCTGCTTTGTATTGGCGGTGCGATGCTGTCACCGTGGATTGCGCCGACCGATCCTTATGATATTGCTGCGCTGGATATTATGGATTCGATGTTGCCGCCGATGTGGAGCGCTGAGGGCGATCCGCGTTTTCTTATTGGCACCGATGATCAGGGCCGGGATTTATTTTCCGCCATTCTTTACGGCACGCGCCTGTCCTTATTTGTTGGCCTACTCTCTATTACCTTCGCCAGCGTACTCGGCGTCAGCGTTGGCCTGATGGCGGGCTACTTTGGCGGACGCTTCGATGCGATTATGATGCGAATTGCCGATGTGCAATTGAGCCTGCCTGCGATCCTGACCGCGCTGCTGATTGACGGAGTGGCGCGCGGTATCTTGCCGCGAGAATCACATGACGACCTGATGATTGTGGTGCTGACCGTGGCGATTGGTTTATCGCTCTGGGTCAACTTCGCACGTACTGCCCGCGCCTCCACTTTTGTGGAGAAGAACAAAGAATACGTGCAGGCCAGCCAGATTATGGGCATGCATCCACTGCGCATTATGCTGTTCCATATCCTGCCGAATATTATGGGGCCGATTATGGTTATCCTCACCGTTGACCTGGCGGTGGCAATTTTGCTGGAGGCGACACTGTCGTTCCTCGGCGTGGGCGTACCACCGAATCAGCCGTCACTCGGCACGCTGATTCGCATTGGCACCGAATACATGTTCTCCGGCGAATGGTGGATTGTGCTCTTCCCCAGCGGCATGCTGATTACCATGGTGATCGCGGTTAATATTCTGGGCGACTTCCTGCGCGATGCGTTGAATCCGAGGTTGCGGTAATGGTCTGCCTATGAACACCTTACTCGACATCAAAAACCTTAGCGTTAAATTCCCGACGCGCTTTGGTGAGTTTACGGCGCTGGACGATGTGTCGCTGGATGTGAATGCTGGAGAGATTCATGGTTTAGTCGGTGAGTCTGGCGCGGGCAAATCGACGGTGGGCGCGGCCATTATCGGTCTGTTGCAGTCACCGGGTTATATTGCCGATGGTAACATTCACCTAAGCGGTGAGAATTTACTTCAGCTGGATAAAGATGCCTATCACCAGCTGCGCGGCAGCCGCATCAGCATGATCTTCCAAGACCCACAGACTAGTCTAAACCCATTGCTTACTGTGTCCGAACAGCTGGTTGAAACCATCCGTCAGCATAGCGATATTGATCATGATACTGCGCGTGAACAGGCGATTGCGTTACTGAAAGAAACGGGTTTGCAGGATGTAGAGCAGCGCTTCCATGACTACCCACACCAATTCTCCGGCGGTATGCGCCAGCGGGTGGTGATTGCGTTGGCGCTGTGTACTGACCCGGAATTGATTATTGCCGATGAACCGACGACGGCGCTGGATGTGTCGGTGCAGAAACAGATTCTGGCGCTGATCCGTGAGCTATGTAATAAGCGTAACGTTGGCATTATTCTGATCACGCATGATATTGGGGTGATTAGTGAGATTACTGACCGGGTGACGGTGCTGCGTTCCGGGCGGGTGGTGGAGAGTGGTGCGACTAGGGATGTGCTGGGGAAGCCACAGGAAGAATATACGCAGGCTTTGATGGCGGCGGTGCCTAGATTGGATAAGAAGCTGCATCGGTTTAAGAATATTGTGGCGGCGGATAAGCAAATTACAGGCGACGTACAGTGGACAATTGAGGGGGCTAGTGCTGAGTTTGCGGCGGAGTGGTTGCTGTCTGGAAATGCCGATAAACCCCTCCCCAGCCCTCCCCTTATCAAGGGAGGGAGCTTAACCTCGCTGCGTACCGATGTCTCAGATGAGCATCTTGTCTCCTCCCTTGATTCAGACGCTTCGCTTTCTAAACGTCGCTTAGGGAGGCCGGGAGGGGTTGCTTTTGAATCTTCCCCGATATTAGAAGTCGCCAACCTAAACGTCACCTTCCACAGCGAACGTCCGGGCTGGTTCAGTAAAGCACAGGGCTTTAAAGCGCTACAAAACATCAACTTCAGCATGCAACGCGGCGAAGTATTAGGTGTAGTCGGTGAAAGCGGCAGCGGCAAATCAACGCTGGCAAAAGTCATTGTCGGGCTGGTTGATCCAGCGGCGGGTGAAATGACCTTCAACGATGCGCTATTACCCCCCGGCAGCAAACGCCCGCGCCAGCATCCGGCCCGCCGCCAGATTCAGATGGTGTTTCAAGACCCGTATTCCTCGCTAAATAACCGGCAGACGGTGGAAGATATTATCGCTGAGCCAATCCGGTTTTATGGCTTGGCGACTCAGCGCAGTGAAGTTCGACAGCTGGTGGCTTCGGTGCTGGAGCTGGTGGAGATGCCGCAGCGGGCGATGTTGAAGTATCCACATCAGTTCTCCGGTGGGCAACGGCAGCGGATTGCGGTGGCAAGGGCGCTAGTGGCGCGGCCTGAGTTTCTGATTTGTGATGAGCCAACGTCGGCGCTGGATGTGTCGATTCAGGCGCAGATACTGAACCTACTGAAGGATTTACAGGAGACGTTTGGGCTGTCGATTTTGTTTATTAGTCATGATCTGGCGGTGGTACGGCAAATGGCGGATCGGGTGATTGTGTTGCGGCATGGGGAGTTGATTGAGACGGCTGACACTGAGGCGTTTTTTGCTGAGCCGGGGCATGCGTATAGTCGGCAGTTGTTGCGGGAGACGCCGGATTTGGGGTTGTTGCAGGCTTCCTAGCCCTGCCTTACAAGCGTGCTCTAATCGCAAGCAGCGCCTCCCGAATATTGCGCCGCTCAATATGAGACTGTAAACCCAAGTGTGTATCTGCTCCCTAATGGCTACAGATAATTTCGTAGGCGTTCATCGAACTCAATCATAAAGCGGTTGAGCGCTGCTTTCCAGTTACGTATAGGCATCGTCCATTTTTTCGATGCATGAATGGCTTCGACTTTGAGTGAGTGAAAGAAGCTTTCAGCACACGCATTATCATAACAATTGCCTTTAGCGCTCATGGAGCACAATAGCTGATTTGCTCTCAGTAAACGCTGAAAATCATGAGAACAATACTGGCTACCCCGGTCTGAATGCACAATCACACCCTGCGTGAGTTTACGTCGAAATAAAGCCATTTTTAGCGCATCACAAACGAGTGTTGCCGTCATACGTTCAGACATCGACCAACCAATAACCTGTCGTGAAAACAGGTCAATCACTACCGCCAGATAAAGCCAGCCTTCTGTTGTCCAGAGGTAGGTAATGTCCTGACACCACTTTTCATTGGGTTGATTCGCTTCAAAATCCTGTGCCAGCAAATTATCAGCAACAGGCAGGCTGTGTTTACTGTTTGTGGTCGCTTTGAATTTCTTCGCTGCTTTCGCAACAAGCCGCTGTCTTCTCAGGCTTTTCTCTATGGTTTTCAGGTTATAAGACCAGCCGTGAGTCTCACGCAGCTCACGGTGGATGCGTACGGCACCATAACGCGATTTGAACTGATCAAAGCAGTCTTTCACCCGTTGATCCAGCTGACACTACCAGTCCTTCAATCTGACCGGTTTTGCTTGTTTCCATTGATAATACCCACTTCGCGATACGCCCAGAAAACGGCACTGAGCCACAATGCCGTAATCCTGCTCGTTTGCTGCAATGAAATCATATTTCATGGCAGTTGTTTCGCGAAGTAGGTGGCCGCCTTTTTTGCGA
>CALAMO010000025.1 GCA_937925855.1 uncultured Thiotrichaceae bacterium | reverse complement strand
CGTCACCGAATCCAGCACTGTATGAGAATCTGCCTGGTGCTTATATGAGCATGGGGATTACCGCAGAAAACCTGGCCAGTAAATATGACATTACCCGTGAAGAACAGGAGGCATTTGCCGTAGCCAGTCACCAAAAAGCAGCGGCAGCACAAGAAGCCGGTAAATTCGTCGATGAAATCGTGGCAGTCGGTAAAGTTGATCAGGACGGCTGTATTCGCCCGGATACTTCAGCTGAAGGCCTGGCTGGACTAAGACTCGCATTTGATGAAAATGGCTCAGTGACCGCAGGTACGTCTTCACCCCTCACTGATGGTGCAGCAGCTACCCTGGTTTGTAGCGAAGCATTCGCCAAAGCGAATGGTCTGGACATTATGGCCCGCATTAAGAGTGTCGCCGTTGCAGGCTGTGCGCCTGAAATCATGGGTATAGGCCCGGTGAACTCGACTCGCAAAGCACTGGAACGTGCCGGTCTTAGTATGAATGACATCGACATTGTCGAGCTGAATGAAGCATTTGCCGCACAGTCTATGCCCTGTGTACGCGACCTGGACATTGATATGGATAAAGTCAATTTGGACGGCGGCGCGATTGCATTGGGTCACCCGTTAGGTGCGACTGGTGCAAGAATAACAGGCAAAGCAGCAGCCCTACTCAAGCGTGAAGGTAAACAGTTCGCGTTGGCCACTCAATGCATCGGCGGCGGACAGGGAATCGCGACAATTCTGGAGGCTGTATAAATGAGTGGCGACCCAATTCGTTCTGGAGATCAGAACTTAACTGATGAGTCCAAAGACTTATCCAAAGTAGACATTAAAAAAGTCGCGGTGATCGGTGCGGGTGTCATGGGGGCAGGTATCGCCGCTCATGTCGCTAATGCCGGTATTCCCGTAGTGCTGCTGGATATCGTGCCAAAAGATGCGCCCGCCGATAAACGCAGTGCGATTGCTGAAGGCGCTGTAGCAAAGATGCTGAAAGCTGATCCGGCACCGTTTATGCATAAACGCAACGCTAAGCTGATCACGACCGGTAACCTGGAAGATAACCTTGATCTGATTAGCGACTGCGACTGGGTGATTGAGGCGATTATTGAGAATCTGGCGATTAAGCAGGATTTATATCGCAAGCTGGAAGCAGTGCGCAAGCCTGGTTCCATGCTGTCATCCAACACCTCCACCATTCCAATGAATGATTTGATGGATGGCATGGCGGACAGCTTCGCTAACAACTTCATGATCACGCATTTCTTTAATCCGCCACGCTATATGCGCCTGCTGGAGGTCGCTTATGGCGATCAGACTGATAGGGATGCGGTAGCTGCGGTGCGTGATTTCAGTGACAAAAAGCTGGGCAAAGGCGTGGTGGTCTGTAAAGACACCCCCGGATTTATCGCGAATCGCATTGGGATTTACTGGATTCAGGTAGCGGTGCAGGAGGCCTTTAACATGGGCCTCACCGTTGAAGAAGCCGATGCCGTCGTCGGTAAGCCGATGGGCGTGCCAAAGACCGGCGTGTTTGCGCTATCCGATCTCGTCGGTTTGGATTTGTTACCACACCTGATGGAAAGCATGGAACGCACCCTGCCCGCGTCTGATCCGATGATGCAGCGACTGGAGATTCCTGAGCTGATCACTAATATGATCGCGGATGGTTATACCGGGCGTAAAGGTAAAGGTGGTTTCTATCGCCTGAATCGCGAAGGTGGCAAGAAGGTTAAAGAGTCAGTTGATTTGACAACGGGTGAATATGCGCCGTCTACAAAGGCTCGCTTGGCGAGTGTCAAAGCTTCACGCAAAGGTGGTTTGAAAGCATTGGTCTCACACGAAGACAAAGGCGGCCAATATGCATGGCGCGTATTGTCGCAGGTGTTGAGCTACTCGGCTTCATTGGTGCCGGAAATTGCCGACGATGTCTATGCTGTCGATGAAGCGATGAAGCTGGGCTACAACTGGAAGTTTGGCCCGTTTGAGCTGATTGACCAGTTGGGTGCGGGTGACTTTGCCGATCGCTTAGCGGCGGAGGGTTCTGTGGTACCTGCGATGCTGGAAAAAGCCCGTGATGGTGGCTTCTACAAGATAGAAGATGCGCACGTTCACTATCTGGATCATAGCGGTTCTTATCAGCAGTTAGTGCGTGGCGATGGTGTACTGCTGCTGAAAGACATTAAGCGGGGCAGCAAACCCATTATCAAAAACGCTTCGGCCAGCCTGTGGGACATTGGCGATGGCGTCGTCTGTCTTGAGTATCACACCAAAATGAATTCGATGGATCCGCAAACCCTCGAATTAATCGCTAAGTCCGTCAAACTGGTGAAAAAGAAATACAAAGCGCTGGTCATTTATAACGAAGGCAGTAATTTCTGTGCCGGAGCGAATCTGGGCCTGCTGCTGTTTGCGGCGAATATTGCGGCTTGGAGCCAAGTCGAAGAGATGATCACTGCCGGGCAGGATGCCTATAAAGCACTCAAGTACGCGCCGTTCCCGGTGGTTTCCGCCCCAGCGGGAATGGCGCTGGGCGGCGGCTGTGAAGTCTTGCTGCACAGCGATGCGATTCAGGCACATGCCGAGACTTATACCGGTCTGGTTGAAGTCGGCGTGGGCGTGATTCCGGGCTGGGGTGGCTGTAAGGAAATGCTGCTGCGCTGGTCAAATCATAAAAAACGTCCCGGTGGGCCATTACCACCGGTGATTAAAGCGTTTGAAATGATTAGTACCGCACAGGTAGCGAAGTCGGCGCAGGAAGCGCAAAGCAGTCTGATTCTGCGCGAAGGCGATGGTATCACCATGAATCGGGATCGCTTGCTGGCTGATGCTAAAGCGAAAGCGCTATCCATGGTGGAAGGTTATGAGCCGCCGGAAGAACAGGAAATCAGCCTGCCGGGTGGCACCGCTATGACCGCAATGACCATGGCGGTGAAAGACTTCCGCCAAATGGGGCGCGCTACGCCGCATGATGAAGTGGTCTCGCTCGCGCTGGCGAACGTGTTGGCCGGTGGCGATACCGATGTAACGGAGACACTGACCGAAGATGACCTGCTGGAACTGGAACATGAGGCGTTCATGGCACTGGTAAAGAATGACGCTACGCTGGCACGCATTGAACACATGCTGACGACCGGCAAGCCACTGAGGAATTGATATGCCTGTTTATAATGCACCGCTACGTGATTTGAAGTTCGTTTATAACGAGCTGTTTAATGCCGATGATTTACAACAGCTGCCCGGCTTTGAAGAAGCCACGCCTGATCTGATCGAGGCGATTCTGGAAGAGGCCGGTAAATTTTGTGAAAACGAGTTGCTGCCGCTGAATCAGGTTGGCGACCAGGTGGGCTGTAAATTTGAGGATGGCAAGGTGACTGCGCCGCCCGGATTTAAAGCGGCTTATGACGCCTTTCATGAGAATGGTTATGCCGAGCTGATTTCGCCACCGGAATACGGTGGTCAGGGCCTGCCAAAAACGCTGGGGTTTATGGTACAGGAGATCCTCTGTTCGACAAATATGGCGTTTGCTATGTATCCCGGTTTAACCGAAGGCGCGTGTCGGGCGATTGAAGCCTTTGCTTCCGATGAGCTGAAACAGACTTACCTGCCGAAGATGATTGCGGGCACCTGGAGCGGGGTCATGTGTTTGACCGAGCCGCACTGTGGTACCGATCTGGGCATGCTGCGCACCAAAGCTGATCTCAATGATGATGGCTCGTACAGCATTACCGGCACCAAGATTTTCATCAGCGCCGGTGAACACGATATGACCGAGAACATTATTCATCTGGTGCTGGCACGTGCGCCGGGTGCACCGGAAGGCATTAAAGGTATCAGTCTGTTCCTGGTGCCGAAGATGTCTGTTAATGGTGACGGTTCGGTGGGTGATGCCAACAACGTAGTCTGTGGCGCGATCGAACACAAGATGGGGATTCACGGCAATTCAACCTGTGTGATGAATTTTGACGGTGCGCGTGGCTTTTTGATCGGCACGCTACATAAAGGCATGTCGGCTATGTTCGTGATGATGAACGCAGCGCGACTGGGTGTCGGTATGCAGGGGCTTGGCATTAGCGAAGTGGCGTATCAGAATGCAGTACACTATGCGAAGGAACGCATTCAGGGCCGCTCACTTAAAGGTGCGGCACAGCCTGATAAAGCCGCTGATCCATTGACGGTACATCCTGATGTGCGCCGTATGTTGCTGACCATGCGTGCGCTCACCGAAGGCAATCGGGCGCTCAATGTCTGGGTGGCGCGGGCGCTGGATATGTCAATTAATGCGGAAGACCCGAAACAACGCGAAGATGCGGAGGCGCTGGTTGCGCTGATGACGCCGATCTGTAAGGCCTTTATGACCGACTGCGGCTCGGACATCGCCAATATGGGCGTGCAGGTATACGGCGGTCACGGCTATATCGCTGAATGGGGTATGGAGCAGTTTGTGCGTGATGCACGCATTGCGCAGATCTATGAAGGCACTAACGGCATTCAGGCGCTGGATTTAATCGGGCGCAAAATGCCGGAGCGCATGGGCCGTAACCTGCGCCCGTTCTTTCATACCATCAGTGAGTACCTGGAAGAGAAAATGCATGACGAGCGCGACGCCATTCAGCCGCTGATTATGATGCTGGCGAAGTCCTTTGGCCGTCTGCAAGTTGTGACTGGCTGGATCGCACAAAAGGGCATGGCAAATCCAGAAGAAGGCGCGGCGGCGGCGACTGACTATCTGCGCATGGCGGGGCTGGTTGCACTGGGTTATTTGTGGCTGCGTATGGCGGATATTGCGCTGGATAAGCTGGAAGGCGATGAAGCAGTTTTCTATCAGGCTAAGGTGGATACCGCTAACTTCTTCTTTAAGCGCTTACTGCCGCAGACTGGCTCGCTGATGTCGGCGATGATGTCGGGTAGCGATAGTATGATGCGCTTTAATGAGGAAGCGTTTTAATATAACTCCCACCCCCTCTCCTGTCTCAGGGAGAGGGGGAAACATCCCTCACCGCCCATCCGATCAAATAGCTTAAACGCCTCTATTGTCTTATGGTGTAGTTAACAATAAAAACAATTAATTCCCCGATATTCATACATGGTAATCACTGTGCGCATTTTACTTTTTCTTAGCGTTTTTTTTACAACTGCGGCACTGAGCGCAGGCGTCTATCAATGGCGCGACGTTAATGGCAATGTGGTGTATGGCGATAGCCCACCAGAGTCGGCGGCGGTACAAGAGGTTGAGCTACCCGTGCTCACAGTAGCCGACAGCTACCCATCCGCTGACAAGTCTAAGGCAGCGGACGACACGGCGCAGAATCAGGCTAGTGAACAACAGGCCACACCTGCTGCCACCCACGTCAATTATGAGCACTTTAAAATTAAATCACCGCAGAAGGATGCGGCAATTCGTGCTAATAATGGCAATGTTTTGGTCAGTTTTGATTTAAAACCTGCCCTACAAAAGGGCCACGGAATCGTGGTCTACCTGGACGGTAAGCGGGTGGCCAGCGGACAGGCCACCGTATTCTCTTTAGAAGCGCTGGATCGCGGCCAGCACAGTTTGTTTGCCGTCTTGCATAACGCCGAGAAGGAAGTGATAAAAAACACGTCATCCATAAAGTTCAACGTCCTACGAGCAGCAAAACGCTAACCCGCTAGGGCTGTACCATTAGCATAATCTGCTCAACCGCATCATCCGCCTCCGTTGCACCCATCGTTAGCACAAATTTAAACGGCTCCAACACGGGCTGTGGCGCTACAATCGCCGCAAACAGCGTTTGTTTGCCTGAACCCGCCGCCATAACTGCGCCCAGAAGTGGCTGCCCATCCGGGGCGCGTGAATCGTGAATCCACAGACGGTAACGCTGTTTTCTTGCCGGTGCGGGTAAATTAATAAACCGCATCATGCCCTTCTGTAACTCGGGATTCCAAGTCAGATCACCCTGCACATCCTTCATCCGTGGGTTTAACGTCCGCAGCCAGCTGCCACCCACACTCTCTGAACGCGCCCGCAGCTGCTGGTACTCGGCCTGAAGTGAAGAGACCTCCGCAGTCCCCTGCACCGGGGCAAACGGTTGCAACCAGAGCAGCATCGCCCACACAACGCCCCCAATAAACAGCAGCACCCATAGCCAAACTAGACGACTTCGTCCCACAGAAACACTCATGCAATCCTATCCTCAAACCCAAAAGCGGCGCAGCGCACCCGAACAGCATCGCTGACAACAAAACACGCCCTCGCAGACACTTACACCGTAGAATGTAGCAAATAATTCATCTCAGGGGGCAACAAACTCATGCTGGAAATCCTTTATCAGGATCAATACCTCATCGCGATTAATAAACCCTCCGGTCTGCTAGTCCATCGCAGCCTGATTGATCCTCGTGAAACGCACTTCGCGATCCAGCTGACCCGCGACCAAATTGGACAGCGCGTTTATCCGGTGCATCGTCTCGATAAACCAACATCTGGCGTGCTGTTATTCGCGCTGGATAGCACGACCGCCCGCACCATCAGCGCATGTTTTGCCGCGCGTGCGGTACAGAAAACCTATCTGGCTGTTGTGCGCGGTTACACAGCGGATAGTGGTGAGATCGATTACGCACTCAAAGCACATGATGAACGCGCAGATGCAGAACCTGATAAGGCCGCGCAAGCTGCCATCACACATTACCAATGCTTGCAGCGCACTGAACTCCCCTATCCGGTTGGGCGCTACCAGACCGCACGCTATTCGATAGTTGAACTCAAACCACTCACCGGCAGACGCCATCAACTGCGTCGCCATATGAAACACATTTTTCACCCCATCGTCGGTGATACCACCCATGGCGACGGCAAACAGAACCAATTTTTCCGACAGCACTTCAATGCGCATCGGCTGTTGTTACACGCCCGCTCACTGGAAATCACGCACCCGCACCAACAAACACCACTCGCCATTCATGCATCGCTGCCAGCAGATTTCAACCTGGAGGCTTTCATGTAACTGACGTGAAAGCAAGGCTCACCCCCCAGAATTCAAGTATAAGGAGCAAACAGACCGTAACTGCCTGGAACCCAGTACTTTACGCCGGTTAGCAGGCTGTTGCGGTCTGTTTGTTCCGTTTTAAAAAGAAACTTTCATGGCATAGTGTGTAAACAATAATGTTAAACTGTAAATATGCCAAATTTACCCAAAATACATAAAACGGAAACCGTCGCCCGCAGCCGCCTGTTTCGGGTTGAGTCCATAGACCTTGAATTCAGCAATGGCGAACAACGTACTTTTGAACGCCTCGCCAGCGGTGGCTACGGCGCAGTGCTGGTGGTACCGATGCTGGATGATGATACCGTGCTGATGATACGGGAATATGCCGCCGGCACTGAGCGCTATGAACTGGGTCTGCCTAAGGGCAAAGTGGATGCCGGGGAAACCTTTATTGAAGCGGCGAATCGCGAGCTGATGGAAGAAGTCGGTTATGGCGCACACAATATTCAAAACCTGAAGGCGGTGAGCCTTGCACCAGGTTATATGGGACACCGAACTAATGTGCTACTAGCGCGTGATCTATACCCCGCCAGCCGTGAAGGCGATGAACCAGAACCGCTCGAAGTGGTACCTATGAAACTCAGTGAGTTAGATCAATTGATCGCTCAGGATGAATGCAGCGAAGGGCGCAGCCTGTTAGCGCTGTATATGGTACGTGATCTGCTCCGCCGCGAGGCAACAGCATAAGACTAAAGTTACAACGCTAAATCTGAAAATTAAAACGGGCCTATAAACAATGAAAATCAAACTTCTTTCAGCATGGCTGTCAACAGCAGCACTCGCCTTCACTTTATTGACTCCTACTACCGCGCACGCCAATTTTCCCATGGAAGGTGCGTTTCAGGCCACCCAAAAATGCCCTGCACTACGCTCTATTAAGAAAAATACGAATCCGGGTAGCTTCTTCACGCAAGCTGGCAAAAGCTATCCGCTAAAGGCCAAGAATAAGGCCGCTGCCACGCATTATTCCATCATGATCCGGGGTGAACAACGCTGGATTGAAGTAAGTTGCGGCCAGCTGCCTAATGGCAACAGCACCGCTAGCGCCCCCACCCGCACAGAGAACAAAAATAAAAATCAGGATTACCTGCTAACTGCCAGCTGGCAGGCCGCGTTCTGCCAAACCAATCAACGTAAAACAGAGTGCCGCTCCCAAACAGCAAAACGCTACGATGCCACACACTTTTCACTGCACGGCTTATGGCCACAGCCCAAAGACAATGCCTATTGCGGTGTAAATACTACGCTCAAGGCAATCGACCGGCGTGGTGAATGGCACTTACTACCCGCATTGGATTTAAGCAAACCACTGCTGAAAGAACTCAGGAAAATCATGCCGGGTGCGGCCTCATACCTGCAACGCCATGAGTGGTATAAGCATGGCACCTGCTATAGTACTGATGCGGAGACCTATTACCGCGATTCACTCCACCTCATGCAGCAGCTCAATGACTCCGCTGTCAGCCGCCTATTTGCTGATAATATTGGCAGAAACCTCAGCGCCAAACAGATTCAACAAGCATTTGACCGTGAATTTGGCAAAGGCATGGGGCGCAAGGTCAATATCCGCTGTAGCCGCGACGGCAAGCTGATTGGCGAGCTGTGGATTAGCCTGCGCGGGCCGATTGGGCCAGAAACGACGCTGGCGGAATTGATGCGGAATGCACCGGATGTTAAGAGACTAAGCTGCACCGGCGGTAAGGTCGACCCAGCGGGATTTTAATTAAATCTTAGCGGGGGCGATGTTCTGTCCCCATACCGGCGGTAATAAACAGCGCCGTCGCCTCACCCGCAACATCAGCGGTATGCCAAACGCCTGCCGCATTAATCGCATACTCACCCGCAGCCAGCTTGATTTCCTGCTGGCTGCCGTCGGCCAGCTCCTGAATCAGCGTCATGGCGCCCGCAGTACACATCACCACTTCGGTTCCTACGGGATGCATTTCCCACACGTCCCAGGATTCAGTGAAGGTATGCATACTGACCAATCGACCTTCCGCGCCATCGGCCTGACCGCGTTGCGCGTAGTCCATATACCAGTCCATTGCACCGGTGAAATCCGGTTGGGTTTCGGCGCTGGCTCCGAGGCCGAGATGGATTGGGTTTTTCGCGAGGTTTTGACTGGTCATGCTGCCTCCTGAACTCAGTTATTCCGCCGCAAATACAAAGCTGAAATCCAGCTTCAAATTTTCAAACGGTGGAATACACAGCTCGTCACAATTATTGTTACGGCACTCCACCGAGTAGGCTAATTGGTAATGCCCACCCGTTAAAGCATAGGCGAGCAGGGTTTGATCTTCCGGTGAAATAATCCAGTAATGTGGCACCTGAAACGATTGCAGGCGCAGAAGCTGCGTCACTAAGTCCTTACGCTCATGCCCCGGCGAAGTGATTTCGCATACCCAATCCGGGGTGACATCCATTACCGAGGTAGGTGGATTGGGAACACGCGATTTACGCCAACCGGCCAGATCGTGCGCCGGACAATGATGTTCGTTATAGCGCACGCTGACTTCGGTTACGATCCACCAGCCATCTTCATCGCCCTGACGCCAAAGCGGGAAAAACTGCCCAGATAAGCCGGACTGCGCCATACTGTGGCTAAAACGCGGCATAGGACGCTTTACAATCTCACCGTCCATTAGCTCGATACGCTCTTCAGATAGGCTGGCCTGCTCAAGGTCAGCAAATGTTTTTAATTTCAAAGCTTCCATACGTTATTCCACTATGTGCTTTTATTTGGTCTGGCTGATAAAACGGTTAACAACAAAGATTCTAGCTTTTCTACAACACAACCTCACCCTCAATCAGAATCTTCACCTGCCCGCCAATCCAAACACCGCCACCGGCTTCCGGTCGGACAGACACACGTCCATAACGATGAATCATCGTTCCCTGCGCAATCGTTAGCGGCTGCTCCAACTGACCTTCCACCTGAAACCAATGCGCCAGCGCAGCATTCAGCGAGCCGGTTATCGGATCTTCACTCATACCGCTGGACGGCGCCAACATACGCACTTCGTAATCGCATTCTGCCCCGCCTGGATGCGCGCCAATAAACCCCAGCGCTTTAAATTCCGGCCAACGCACTTTAGAAGAATCCAGCGCTAACACCCTGTCCGCCGAATCAAGCTCCATCACCTGCCACACCGGGCCATTATCCAGCTGTGCATGACGTTTGACCGCAGTGTGCGGAATATCCAGCACCTCAGTAATCGCCGCAAAGTTCTCATCACTCATTGGCTGGATTTTGGTCGGTGGCGCAAGAAAAGCCAATTGCTCAGGCTGGCGGGTATCAATTTCAACGAGACCAATCGCACATTCCTGCAACACCTGCCCCGCTGTTTTCGGCGTACCACCACCATGTAGCCACGCGGCGCAGCTGCCTAAAGTAGGATGACCGGCAAACAGCATTTCACGCACTGGGGTAAAGATTCTTACCTTATAATCAGCCTGCTCGTTGTACGGTGGCAACAGAAACGTTGTTTCCGCCAGGTTCGTCCAGGCGGCAAAACGCTGCATCTGTTCATCAGTTAAGCCCTCTGCATCCACCACAACCGCCAAAGCATTACCCTGTAGGGGTTTTGGGCTAAAGACATCACATTGGATAAATCGACGGCGCTGCACACTGTTCATACTATTCACCTCTACAATTTGTTGCTTGTTAGCTGTTTAATCGGGCTAAGATCAGCACAAAATGACTTTTATTTAATACAAATCAAATTAATAGATAAAAATGCACTAAATATAATTCAAAATCCACCTTTCCAACTGCCCGCGCAAATCCTGCAAGTCCCTCTCCTGCAACACCTCAATCCCCATTTCCTGCGCCCGTCGCAAATCCACCTCACGCATCGGCTTATAACTCACCAACATTGCCCGCGCCTGCATGCCACCCATCATTGCAGTTACCGTATCCATTTTATACAACACTTCCGCCCCGGTCTTACTGTTACCCTTCTTAAATTTTTTCGCCTTACACTCAATCACATGCAGCTTATTATCGGCCAGAAAAGCAACGTCCACCTCATTACGCACCTGTTCACCGCGCTCCACCACCAACCCCTGAACATTATCCTGAATCGCTGGAATTTGCTGACGCAAGCTATCGACCGTAGCGTACACATATTGCTCCAACCAGCCACCATTAGCGAAAAAACGGGCCGCTTCATCACGAAAAACCAGCTGTGCTCCCTGTACCTGAGCCAACCCCAAATCCCGCATCCGCGCCAATAATTCCTGAAACGGTTTTGAATCACGATGCCAGCGCTCCATGGGTTTCGAGCGCAAATCTTTTTCCGCCGTATTCGCCAGCCAGTTCAGTGATCCCAGCGCATGACTGTAATGGCGGATGTTCGCCACCAACTCCTGCGCAAACGCACGGTAGGTGCGTGGTACGCTGTGCTGATGCTTCTCAATCACCGCACCGCCATAGGCCATAATAAAATTCGTCATTTTAATGCGGTCGGCTAGCTGGTGCCGTTCCAGCCCACGCGGATACATCCAGACAAGCTGATCATGACGCGGATGCACGTAAAAAATGGGCTTCCCCTGCGCACGAAAGGCCTCATAGGCTCCCATGCTCAGCGGGCGCGTGCCACAGCTTGCATTAAGCGCAATCGACTTGCCCTCATGCCGGGCCAGCAATGCTGCCACTTCGTCCTGAATAGGCTCAATCCGCCAGCGACTGTGCAAATGCCAGCGCGATACTTTCACCCCGCTGGCCTGTTTAATCACCCGCTCCAGCCAGTCCGCATAGTGCTGCGTATCAGTGGCATACAGCAGGATAACCTCCTTTGGCCGGGTATGCTGATCTAATAGCGGCGTTAGATTCGGCGCGGCGTCATCCGACACCAGACAGACATGAATATCAGGGCGCGGGGATTGCGCGGTCGCTGACTCTTTGAAGGCTACGGGCGGCGATGCTTCAGCGGCGCTCATCCGTCATGGCCCCGCAGATCATCAATCCCTTCGCGCCACACCGCTTCCATGCGTTCGCCGATTTCCCGAAAATCTTTATGCCGCTTACGGTACTTAATCAGCTCAGTTAGCGTCGATTCCATCCCGTGCAGCACCCAATCCAGCAGCTGCCCAATCCGGCGCTCGGTCAGACCACAAAATCTGCGCCCAAAGGTCACCAAACCTTTACGCTGTGGGAAGAATTTACTGCCGCCAAACATCAGCGCGAGGCTGTCATTGGGGATATACGGCGTGGTCGATACAATATCGAAGGCGGGCGCAAAGTACACCTCACTCTCCGGGTGAGCATACAGCACCCCAAAGTTTTTCAGATGCGCATCGCCATTACGCACCCCTACCGTTAGCGCTAATGACAGAAAAAACTGCTCCAGCGCATCATGCACGCGGTGTGGCGACACAAACTGGCGGATACGTTCGGCAATATCCTGATAGCTGCCAACATATTTATCATCGGTCGCCAGGCCATTCAGCACACAAAAATCCTCAAAACCGAGGTAACCACCTGTTTTATCCAGATCAAAACGCTGCACGATTAACAGCTTCCCCTGTGCCACCAACTCTACCTTCGGCACTTCCAGCCCGGCCCGCTCAGCCGCCAGCATGCAAAAATACTCATTGGCCGCTAACTGCGGGAAACGCTCCGGGTTCCAGGCTTTGACAATATGCGTGGAGTCGCGGTAAGTCACCTGTTCCAGCTCAGCGGTGTTCGCCGCCACCGCCTCGCTGTCACGCACTAATACTTTGGGCTGCACCCCGGAAATACCGGAATAACGGCCAAAGCGCTGCATGAGATCAACAAATAAATCTTCCGTGCCGCTGTAGGTTTTCAGCTCTTTAATGCTCTGCTGCGGCATAGTGACGGGTTCGCCGCCCGCCTCAGCGATACGCACCCGGCCAATCTGTGAATGCCCGACAATACTGAGCAGGCTCAAATCATCGAAATTCTGCACCGTCTTCTGGAACGTATTGCGCAACATCTCGCGCAGCTCACCTTCGGGCAAATTCATCTGAAACACCGGATGCACACCCTGCTGAAACGCATACTGATCTTTCATTACCGGCATGGTGAGCGAGACAGCATGTTCGTCCTGACTTTCCGGGTAGTAGCTATAAACGTAGGAACGCGCCTGTAAGTCGCTGCGCCCGAGGAAACCACTGCGTTGCTCACCGGTAAAGATGTCGAGGCGTTGCTTGTCCTTATTCATGGCTGCTCCCCTGCGGAATTATTAACCTGCTCTGTTCTTTTGCGCTGTTCGGCTTCGTCAACCAGTGTGTGTAGGGTTGGGCGCTGTTGGCGCAGGGGCTGAGCGACTAACTCAAGGCCGAGAACGGAACAAATGGCCATAACTTTGCGGATGCCGACTTCGCGGACAGTGCCATTTTCGAGGGCTGATAGGGTGGCGCGACTCATACCGAGGAGACCGCTGAGTTCGGCCTGGGTCATTTGACGGGACTTGCGGTGGGTGCGGATGGTTTGACCTAGCTGCTGCATAAGATGACTCTTATTTAATACATTAAACTTATTATACACCTAATGAATAATATTTAATGCAAATTTGAACGTCGTTTCGATCACGGCGTCACGGCCTATGAGCCACTCGTTCTGCCACTAAAGCCCCCACAACGATTACTTGGCAAACTCATCCTCAAGCCGATGGCTCAATACCGCATGCGCCTTATTCATCTGCGCCAGATTGAACTCTTTAATCAGGCGTCCCGCAACCCACAACAAGCGTTGAGCGGGCTGCTGCTGCTTGTTCTTGAGCGCAGCGCGCGTTTTCACATGATAAGCCGATGCCACCTGGCGCGCCAGCCGCTTAACCTGCGGGTTAGCGCGATCGATACGCTTTAATAAGCGGATATAATAAACCGCGCCTTCGCCCGCCGCTTCGCCCAATTGATCGGCATCAATGGCCGAATAGGCTTTCTGCACCAGCTCTGCTTTGGTAAAGCCAGCGGCGGTTGGCTCAGCTTTCTTACTGCTGTCTGTTTTTTTATCGACTGCTGGCGCAGTACTCGCCTTTAAAGCGTCATCGGCTTGAGAACCGTCGTCTTCCTGCCCCGCCACGATCTCTTCTACGATGGCCTCATCTGCAACACTTGCTTCTACGCTGGTTTCTGCGATGGCAGCCGCAACCCCTTTTAGAGGGGGTTCTATCGCGGCGGTTTCCGCTGTGGCGGTCTCTGTTGCTTCGACCCCATCCGTCGCCGCAGCAATGTCAGTTGAGGCGGCTGTTACCGCATTCACCGTGAGTACTGCCGATGCATCTGGTCCAGCTGTGAGCAGCGCTTCGGGCGCGGGCGAGGCCACAACGGCTGCGGGGGACGGCGAAGGTTCGCGCACCTGCACTTTCGGTGATGAGGTTGCTGGCGTCGCGCCCTGCACTGGGATTTTCGGTGTGGTGGCCTGCGCAGAGGCGGGTGGCGTCTTTGAGCTTGGACTCGGCGCCTGGCTGTCTGGCGGCGCAGCGCGCTTGGGCTCTACAGCCGTAGCTTCTGCGCTTGGGCTTGGGCTTGGGCTTGGTGGGCTTGGGCTTGGGCTTGGGCTTGGGCTTGGGCTTACAGCAGGATCGTGGGGTAGCGCTGCAACGGTCAGCGCCGCTGTACTTTCCGGGGTGGCCTGCACGTCAGCGAAGCGCTTATCCACCGGCTGGGCGCGCGCGGCTGAGGTGATACCGGTTTGTGCATCAGCTGGCAACGCGATATCACTGGCAGCTAACGTTAATTCTGCGCTGGTTGCCGTTGGCTCCGGCATCAGGCGGGCCGGGGTATTCGGCACCAGCTTAGCCTGCTCCGGCTGCACGGCAGAATCCACAGGCGCAGCGCTGCCCGCCTGCTGCGACAGGTAATAAGCATAACCACCCCCAGCAGCGACCAGACCACTCAGCGCCCCCCAACCCAACACCGCTAGCCAGCGCGCCGCACGCACCGGATGCTCAGCCCGCTGCGTCAACCGATCACCGGCCTGCTGCACCTGTTGCAGGGGCGCAGACAGCGCAGTCGGTAATAAGTACATCGCATCAGCGCCTAACACAAAGGCAGACCACGTCAAACCCTGGCTAATCACGCCCTGGCGCTGTAATTCATTGCTGGCTGCCACGGCCTGTGCCTGTGCCTCCGCAGGTGAGTCCGGGCCTAAGGGTGTTAATCGGCTGTTCTCTGGACGAATATCAGGTACAGTCAGTACAAAATACGCCGCCATGCCAAGCCAGCCACAGTCCAACACGCTCAGCCGCTTACAGTGCTGAATACTGTTAGGCAGCGGGGGCAACTGCTGTAAGGATGAAAACAAGTCTGCCAGCGCTTCGTAGCCAACCGCGCGCTGGGGTAAAAGATGAATGAAGACCTCAGCATCGGCGTTAGACGTTTGATTATCGACCGCTAAATACAGGGAGCCAGAATGATTAGCAAAGATACACTGAGTCAGCTGATAACGGCCATTAATTGTTTTTGTCTCCGCCGCACCCTGTTGCATTATATTCTTCATAGACACTATATAGTTCATAGTCTTTCCCAGGGCCTAGCACAACACACGGTTTACCCTACAAGCCGAAGCCTTCTAGACTTGCGGGATTTATGCCCCACAGGCGCGCTCCTGGGAAATTCTAGATGAAAAAAGACCAGATCTTTGACGATTTATCACAGCGCTTTCAGCGCAAGATTTACAGCAATAACGACCCGCGCGGCGCAATACGCCTGCACATTATTCAGGATGACTTGCAGCAGCACTCCTTTCTCAGCCAGCCCTTATCCGTACTGGATGCAGGCGCGGGGATGGGACAAATGTCATGCTGGCTGGCGCAACAGGGACACCAAGTCGTGCTCGCCGAACCGTCTGGGGAAATGATGCGCGCGGCCCAACGCTATATACACGATACTTTAGACACACACTCCGCCAATATCACCTTGGATCAAAGCACTATTCAGTCGCTATGCGCCACAACGCCACCGGCTCACTTTGACGTTATCGTCTGTCATGCCGTACTCGAATGGCTCGCCAAACCGCATGAAACCTTAACACAGTTATTAAAGACACTGAAACCCGGCGGCTGGCTTTCTTTGATGTTTTTCAATCAGCATTCCAAAGTTTTACGCCATTTAGTAGGCGGCGACCTAAAACCCGTATTAGCCGGACGAATCGCCAGCAACGGTAACAGCGGACTGGCCCCTATTTCACCGCTGATTCCGCTTGAGGTTAAGGCATGGCTAGAGGCGTTGAATTTGGAAATCCACAGCTGGTCGGGCGTGCGCTGTTTCTATGATTATGCCCACCCTGAAGTGCGCAAGCGGATGGCACTTGATGATGTGCTAACCCTGGAACGCCGCTACTCCCAACAAGAGCCATGGCGCTCCATTGCGCGTTACCAGCACATGATCTGCTATAAGCCAGCCATATAAGCCAGGAACACAAACCTACAGCTTCTGCAATGCCGCAGCCACCTCAGACAGCACCTTAGCTTTCTGCTCCAGCCGCTCCACTACTGCCGCTGCCACGGACTGGCTGCGGGCATGCTCCGCCCGCTTTTGCAGGAACACCGCTAAACACTCCAGCTGTTTAGTCACCGAGCTAAATTCACTCGCAGAGTATTGCAAGCTGGACACCGAATCTGTAAACGTAGCAACCAGATAAGCCTGCTCCGATGTTTGACTGGCCGCCCCAGACGATACCCCAGACAATAGTGCTTCAAAAGCAACGTCATCCAACAGGTAAATCGCCACAACCGCATCCGCCGCCATCACCCCATCGAAGAAGCGCAGCTCGCTTAGAAACTGCTGGCGTGCCACCGCCTGCGCCTTTTTAGCCAGCTCAACCCGCTGCGCTGAAGTTTGTCCAAGTATACCGTCCAGCTGGAGCCGGTTAATCGTCAGGTAGGGATTGAAATCTGCGGCGTGCGTGACATTTTCGCCCCACGCATAGCTGTCCCGACAGCGTTGCAGCACCTCCGCAATAGCTGTCCAGTGGTGACCGTCTTTTCTAATCAGCACGATGGCCTGCCGCTTATAAGCGCTCGCTAACAGCGCAAAGCGCTCTGCATTGACTCCACACTGGATACCGCTCTCATTGCTAATTTGCGTATGCATTTCATGCGTGATTTTAAGTAGGCCCTGTAGGCGCTTAATCGCCGTCGTCGCCAGCTGCTCCGCTGTCGTTAATAGGTGCTCACGCTCCGTCAGCAAAGCAGTGCGGCGGCTGGGGGCAAGCTCAGCCTGCTGGCTGGCGATATAATGTGCTACGGCCTGTTCAGAGAGCTTTTCCGCCTGTCGCGCTTCCAGATTACCCAGCAGTTCCAGCGCCCGAATCGGCACATGGCGCTCCTTATCCTCATGCAAAATCGCCTGCAAACAGGCTGCCTCTGCCTGCCGGAAGCCTGCGGGCAGCATTGCGCCATATAATTCCGCCAGCTGATATTGCACGCTGGGGCGACGCACCCATTCCGGCGGCACCCGCTGCAATAAGTTATCGACATCGGCATTAAGCTGTTCAAAACCATAACCCGCGCTCAGGGCCGAGCGCTTGATATCCACCTGGAATTTTCTAAGCTCACTGCTGAGTTCCTGTGGCGCAACCGGCGACCAACTCGCATTATTAACTCCCTCGGTGCGCTCCGTATTCAGCACATAGTTAGGATCACCATAAGCCTGATACGCCCCCCAGGTATTAAGATTGTGGTGCATCTCATAGGTTTTTTTACGCGCCTCCCACACCGCCTTACCGAAGGCTTGCCCACGGGTAAAACACTCAAAGAAATGGGTGGAAAATGTAGTCGCTGCGCTGTCGTCTACCGCCCAACCCGCAGCAATCACACAGCGCACCCCCATCTCAATCAGCTCCCGCGCCAGACTATAGGCCAGCCGGTTATAGCTGTCGCCCCCGGCGTACTGCGCAGTATTATCCAGCGCGGCCAGATGACAGCAGTTAAGAAAGACCAGATCAGGCACCACCTCCATCTGGCCGACTTCCGCCGCCGTCAGCATCACGCCATCGGAAAGCACCACACCGGTACGGCGTTTGCCATCGCGCCGTGATACCACACCCACCTCGCCGTGCGCCGCAATCATCAGAATACGGTACGGCCTTTTGAACAGCGCATTGAAAACCTGGATCGCGGCGTGCTTCGGCTCATCCTCCACCTGCTGTGGAAATAAAGCTTCCACCTCATAACCGCTATCACGCAGCGTTTTACTGACCTGCTGCGCCTCATCAGTCGCACCGCTTAACGATGGCAGGCTGAGCGGATCACCGGGCCGCAAATCCAAGCCCAGGTCAAAGTGCTGATGAAACGCAGCGGTCGAAGGATTACCAATCACACAGGCCGTTTTGTGCAGGCTGCTAGTGACTGATTTACGGTAGCGGCTAGAGACCAACTGCCGCACCATCGCAATCTTAAGCGCCAGCGGCTCATCATCCGCCTGTAGCATCTCCCACGGCAAATTAGCCGTATAGCCATCCAACACCATCAGCAGTTGCTGAGTTTGGCGAGCCGCCGGTTTGAAGTCCAGCGGCACCATGAGCTGAAACAGGGTGCGACAAATGGCTTCATCGTAACGGCTATCACGAATAGATTCTTTAATCAGCGCCTCGATCAGCCCCGGCTGGCGCTGCTGTACCTGGGTTTCTGCTCGCGCGCGCTCCGATAAATACACGTATTTCAGGCGCTCGGCTACGCTGCTGCTGTCCGCCGTCGCCACCTCCGACTTAGGTGCAACGCCCAGCTGCTGTTCCAGCGCAGCCTGCACCTGCTTAGGTAGCTTGGGCTGTAGCCATTGGTCGTAGCATTCCGGCGGGCACGTTGTGTTCCGTTCTTCCGCATCTAATACCATTAGGCGCGACCAGTAGCCATTGCTCTGCCCATGGTTACTCAGGCGCTCACGCGCACCGTCGTTCTGATTATAATGCAGCTCGGTTGCCGGTATGACGCGCGCATTCAGCCGCGCAAAATCCTTGTCCAAGCGCAGCGGCAGCTCACGCACCGCGTAGGCCGCACTAATCGCGGTGTCCATATAATATTCAATAAATTCCAGCTTACGAATCGCCCGCACGGGCTGTTGCTCGGAGCGGTTATGCTGGTACTGCTGATTGGCCTCGCACACCGCCAGCACAATCGCATCGATGGATGCCTCCACCGTAATATGCGTTGTTGAATTATGCCCAATCAACAGGCTGTTCAAGGTAAGCGCCTCTTCCGCCGCGCCTGCCGCATCCGTGCTCGTCGCTGTACTCGTCTGTAACAGGTACTGCAAGGCCGCATCGCGTACTGCATTGGTCAGCGCCTGCACCGTCACTTTTTCCCAGCGGCCCAGACCGACGATAATAGCGCCACGGCCACTGCCACGGGCACGCTCTTCCGCCGTACGCGGGTTCAATACCAGGGTATTGGTGCCGCGCTCTCCGGCATAAATACCCAGCCGCTCCCGCTGGGTCAGCGCGCCGTCCACCAAATAAGTATCAATCAGCTTCTCCGCACCGGCAATGGCATCATCATGATAATGCCCGCACATCAACGGGTGCTGGACGAAACGCAGATCCATAGCCCGCACCTTAACGTCCAGCAGCCGGGTATCATCTATCGCGCTGGCACGCATGGGTCGCCCGCCGAAGAAAGACAACACCAGATCCTCCGCCCCCGGCTGCAACGTTGGCCCCGCATCATAGCGATAGCTGCGCCCGCTGGCGCTGCGGGTGCGCGGTGCTTTCCGCCCGAGCTGTTCGGTATGACCCTGATGCAATAGCTCGACCAGCGCCGGGAAATAGTCCTCGGTATTCGTTAGGCTGGCATGCGGCACCGGCATATACCAATAGCGCTCCGACGGCAGACTGGCTAAATGCCCGGACTTCCAGCTCACGGAGCCATCGCCCTGCGCGGTACCCATCAGGTGCAGGCAGGCCGCCTGTGTATCATGCACGACCCCGCAAGGCGTATGGCCGTCCAATCCAAAGACATAGGCCACTCGCTCCGCATGTGGGAAAGTGACATCCTGTTTGAGCAGCTCGGCCCACAGATCACGCGCCTGCTGCATCGCCTTAATGTCTGGCTTTGGCCCCAGCTCATCGCTAAACCAGCGATCACGATTACGTGCGCGCAGCGTGCCCCAGCCCTTGTGATTCAAATAGTGATAATCCAGCGCTTGCTGCGTGCCATCCGCAGGCAGATCATCCATGCCGGTATCCTGAAAGCTTTCCAGCGAAGGCGGCAGCAATTGCAGCATCCCAGGAAAAGCTGCGACAATATCAATCACTTCCTGTAGGCTGTGTTGAAAATCGAGCATGGCTAACTGCCGAATCGCCTTACCCTTACCCAGCAGGTTCTCTACGGTCTGATGCGAGCCGTGATTCGGCGTGCCCAGCATCACAAAATGCCCGTTGGCACGCTGCACCACCTGATCCCACAGCTGAGGATGCCGCGCAATCATCGTGCGCACCACCAGACCCCCCATACTGTGGGCCAAAATACTGAGCTGACGCTGCGGCTGGTCTTTAATCGCCGCCAGCTGCGCAGTGATAACGTGTGCCAGCTTATCCGCCGTTTCCTGTAGGGGTAAACGCCAGTCATAAGCGAACGTCACCACCGCATGATCGCGCTGGAGATAGGTTTCCAGCTCACCGTAGTAGCGCCGGAAAATGCCCTCGGGCTGAACATTGTCTTTATCGATGCTGAGCTGCGCAATGCCTCCCATCGTCAGATGAAACGGATCAAACCACACCCGGTCACCTTCACCCGGACTGCGCCCGCTTTTAATCACCTCCAGGTGACTGCCCATCACGCCCGGCAGATACACCACCAGCGGTGCATCCTGGCTTTCTGCCCCGACCCGATGCGCGCCGTCGCGGCGTGTGGGTGTATTGGCCGTATCGGTGTCAGTAGCCGCCGCACCAAACTGATCCAGTTTGACCGCAAAGTCGGTGGGGATCGGATTAAACATCGGCAGCTGCTGCGGCTCAGTGGCGGTGATCCATTGGCACACCGCACGCCGACTATCATGCCGGTCAAAATAGTGGAGATGACTGACCTGATGGCCGTGTGCATAAAATTCACGGGTCGGGTTACGCCGCGCCAAACCGGCGCGCATCGACTGGGTATCAACTACAAAATCATGGTCGAACTGATCGAAAATAATCCAATCCGTCAGCATGACCGCAATACGCTTAAACAAATTACCGCTGTCACCATCGACAGCACCCGCTACCACTGCCATATCAATATCATCAGCGCGCGGGGCCTGCGCGATAAAAGTGGTCAGCGGCGAATTAGGCAGCATCGCCTCAATACCGGGAATCAGGCGCGGATCAATGCGTTTTTCCGCAATCTCTAGCACAATGCGGCGCAAGGCAGACAGCGTCAGGCTGCCCATGGTGCCAACGGCAGGAAGTAGGTTCACCGCTGCATTCAGCAACGACAGCAGCCCCGACAAAAACAAGTCGAGGTTTTCCGAAAGAATGGAGGTACCACTGGCCGGAGCCGCTACGCGCACGTAGCGCTCAATATTAAACTGCTTGTCTTTTAAAATAGCGCGTAGCTGGCGCAGCTGCGCTTTCTCTTCCGCCACAATCTTTTCGCGCAGCGTCTTATTCTCTGGGCGTTCCTTGCCCTTAAACTCCCCGCTTTCCTCCAGCACTGGCGCACGCTGATAGCGTGAAATCAAATCATCATCATAGTCACCGCTACAAAACAAATCGCCCACCAAACCACCGCAGGAATGCGTGATGAGCGAGATTCTGGAACCTTTAGGTAAGGTGCGCGCCAGCCGCAGGGCATTATCTAGCGGGCTATCGGAGAAGGTGTAATGCTCAAAGCCATACACCCGCCCAGCAAACGCTCGGGTCAATTTGTCCCAGCCACCCTCATCCATCGTGCCCTGGTGCAGCGCGCCAAAGCTGCCGCAGGTGCTCGACGCCGTGCCGTGAATAAAAATAAGGATACGCTCATTATTGGCGGCGGCCTGCTGTAACACCGGGTCTTCCACCCCGACTCTATCTGCGCCATGTAGGTCTTTTTCATGCCAGCGATACAGTCCCGGTTCACCCACCAACTTGGACTCAATCGCCCACATCAGCGCTTTAGCACCCACATAAGAGGCATTCGCACTGACAAGATCGGTGACCTGCTCGCCCAGTTTGTCCTTCAGCAGCTCCAAGGCTTTATCTTTCGCCGTCTCGACAAGGCCATCGGGGCTAAGCTTGAGCACGGACAGGCGCGACCATATCCAGTCCCCCAAACCGCGAGCCACCGCCTCCTGATCCGTGAGTACTCGAATATTGACCTGACCGTCCCGGTCTACGCCCGCGCCGGGGTAGAGGCGGGCCAGTTCTGCACTCAGCTTATCCGCTCGCATAATCAGGGTAGTGCCATCGACCGCTTCCAGCGTCACCAGCTGCTGCGGTGCAACCGCCTCTTGGGTATCACGCGCACCAGCCGCGCGCCCAACGCCGGACACATCAAACACAGACTCAACACTTAAGGCACGCTCATGCAGAAATACATCGTGCCCAGCAGCAGCAGAACGCGCAGGCCCACCGCCAAGCGCACGCGGCAGAGGCGCAGCGCTAGGGCCAGCCCCCGCAGCACGATTATAGCTGGCAGGCGGCAGTAGAAATTGGATCGACTTATTGTTAGATAACTGATCGTTAGACATGGCGATATACCCCTTATTTCCTTATAGCCAGTATAGCCTGACCACCCTTATTTATCCCGACTCACCAAGGCATCCACCCTGAAATCGCAGTTTAATCCCTCAAACAGGGGAGTTAGCTCCCGCCTGGCCCATGTGAAAATTCTTTTTTTTCATCCATTTGTCGTTTTTTTTGAACCAGATTGATTAATTTGTCGGGGATACCCTCACAGTTATCCCTCTGTCACTGCGCCCTGACAGCAAATTGTAAGACGATGTGGCAATCAGCATTTGTTAGGTTTTAAGTATTGGGGCACAGGAAATACCAAATGTTTATTTCTTTATCTAGTGGACAACACAGCCTGAAAGCACTGGGGCGGCAGAAAACACGCTGCGCTGTACCTGTTGTCGGGCGTGTAAAAAAACACTACCCCTATTTATTTCAAGGGCAGGTATTACCCCAGCACAACACGCTTTCCCACTGTATGCGTCGCGTCGCGCATCACTTTATTAACCAACTTAGCGGCAAACATCAGCAAAAACCCACGATAGCTTCCAAGCACCGACGGGTGGACACGACAACCGCAGACCCAAACAGACCGCGTCAAGTCCGTGGCGTGGCGGATCGTATGCCGCGCCCGCATGCGCCAGACAGGGCGCAATCCCGGCGCGACTCGGTGTTTATTGGCGAGGCAAAGGATTATCCGGTGCCGGTGATTGGGATCGAATATGATGGCTGTACTCACCCCGTGTTTTATGAAGGCAATCAAGTCGTAGCGCGCCATCTGCGGCTGAATAGTCAGGTGCCTGTCATCAACGGCCAGCTGATTTTAAACGACGGTAATCGCCTGCCGGTGGAAATCATGGTGCTGACAGCGGTCTGAAGACAGGCTGCTTACTCCGCCTCACCCAACACAAAAGCTTGGCCCGCGCTGTGCACGACCCAACACTCCTTATTGAGCGCATCGCCAGCCGTTTCAGCCGTCGGAACGTCGTCGTTTGAAGTGCTGTCACTAGCAGCGGCGGCGCCTACACTTAAGGTCGCCAACTCCGCCAGCTGATAGAACACACTGCGCGATAGCTTGGCGCGCATCCCATAGCGCATGCCCAGATAAGGCCGGGGTTCTCCCGTTGCCTCAGCTTCCTCCACCCACAGCGGATGATCCACTCCGGCCAGCACCCGATCACCGTAGCTGCTGGTAAAAACCAGCTGTTGCTGTGCCGTTCCCGCCGCCAATACGGTTAAGGTCGGTATAAAAAATGCCGCATCCTCGACTGTAATCTGCATTTTCTCTGCCGGGGTCTTGAGGTAATGCTGACCGTTTTCAAACCACAAGATACTGGCAAACAGCTGTACCAGCCGGGTGCGCTGAAAGCCCCGGCCCTCATGCAGCCACGTACCGTCGGCTTTAATCACAATATCAATCTCACCCTCGTAGACGGGGTGCCATTGTTCCAACGGCGGATGACCGGTGAGGTCAATACCCGCAAGACTATCGCTCAGCGGCTGGAGTGAATCATGCATAAATTATTACCTCAAAAAAGCTACCCTAACACATCACTCGCGCTGCTTTACAGTAAATCAACATGCTAGAATCTGCCTCTCTTTTTAGCGATGAGATAACCGACGTGATCGATACCAGCAAAGCCAGCATCAGCAAACTGATTGTCCACCATATCGGCAATCAAAATCGGGAAGAAGGCTATACCCTGTCTCCGGCTGAGGCCCAGCGCTCGGCGACGCTGGACGAGCTGCTGCTGCGTAGCTATCTGTTACCTAGCCTGCGTCTGGGCAATTCTTATGAGTTCTTTCATGAGTCTGATTTGTCGCTCAACACGATTTATCACTTTTCCAGCCTAATCTTTGACGCGCCTGAGCAGTTCAACCTGCACAGCCAAAGCATCGCCAAGCACCTCTACAGCGTCTCCACCCATCCTAATATTGGCGGCGGCGAATTTATTATCATTCTGTTCGATGGCCTAGTGGTCAACGATGAGCCAACGCAGGCGCTCGGCTTCTTTCGTATCGAAGGCAAAAGCGACTACCTCGACGTCCAGGACAGCGACGGCTCGCTCTCCGTTATCGACCGCATCGGCATCTCGATGGAGCGCATCCAGAAAGGCGCGCTCACCCTCTCCGGCAGCAAACAGGTCTACGTGATCGATGCGCTGGGCCAGAAGACCAAATATTGGATGAATGCCTTTCTCAAAGCAGCCCTCAGTGAAACACCCAAGACTAACGCCAAAGCCGCCGGTGACTTCCTGAAAGCGGTGTCTGATCAAGTGGACGATGTCGATAAAGCGCTGGAATTTAACCAAAAGCTAGAAGCCAGCCTATCCGGCGATGATGAGCTGTCGCTGGGCCAAATTCGTGATCTGTCCAACCATTTCATCGGTGAAGCACAGGCCAGTGAATTACTCAACGACGTGCGCGAACAGGCCGGACTCGATATGAGTGACAGCGCCAGCATCGACCCGCGCCAGCTGGATAAATATACCCGTAACGTGCGCAATAAAGCGCGCCTCGGCGATGGGATTAGCGTGATTGTAGCGCGCGATAAAGGCCATATTACGGCGGTGGATGTGCAGCATACCGAGGGCGGCTTACGGGCGGTGGTGGATATTGTGCTGACACCGGGGGAATAGCCCTTGGGCTGCGCTCCAGACGGAGCGCAGCCGAGACTTAGCTCACTTCCGGCACACCAGCCCCTTTAAGTAATACCCCTCAGGAAACGCCAGCCGGGTCGGGTGATCCGTCGCCTGCCCCAGCTTACGGATAATCTGCGCCTCACACCCCGCATCCAGCGCGGCATCGGACACAATCTTCTGGAAGAGCGCGCTCTCCATCAGGCCAGAGCAGGAGAAGGTGAACAGCAGTCCGCCCGGCTTGAGTAGATTAAAGCCGAGCAGGTTGATGTCCTTATAACCCCGTGCTGCCTTATTGAGCTGGTTACGGTTCTCGGCGAACTTCGGCGGGTCGAGTACCACCAGGTCGAACTGGCGGCCTGCGTCGCGGTATTGGCGTAGCTGCTGGAACACGTCGCCGCAAACATCTTCTACCGTATCTGCCGCAAAACCGTTGAGCGCCAGCGCCTGCTGGCCCCAATCGAGGGCGGGCTGGGAGGCGTCGATGTTAGTGACGTGCTGTGCGCCACCCTGTAAAGCCGCGATACCGAAGCCGCCGCTGTAGGCGAAGCAGTTGAGGACGGTTTTAGCTTTGGCGTGCGTGGCGAGTAGGCTGCGGTTATCACGCTGGTCGAGGTAGAAACCGGTTTTGTGGCCGCGCAGCACATCGACGCGGAAATGCCGCCCGGCTTCTACGATATCGATATACGCGGGCGGCGGCGTGCCTGCTAGGAGGCCAACCGCCTCGGCCAAACCCTCTTTCTTGCGCACGCTAACATCGGAGCGTTCATAGACGCCCCGGCAGCCCGTCTGTTCCAGCAGCACATCCGCCAGGGTCTGCTTCCAGTATTCCGCCCCGGCGGTCAGGCATTGCAGCACCAGCCAGTCGCCGTAGCGGTCGACGACCACGCCGGGCAGGCCATCCGCCTCGGCATTCAGCAGGCGGTAGCCGGTATTATGATCCGCAATACCGATCTCGGCGCGCTGCTGGAGCGCGGCGGCGATACGCCCCGCAAAGAAGGCCGCGTCGATCACCGCCTTACCCACCGACCACATGCGCACCCGAATCTGCGACTCCGGCGAGTAAGCACCCATGCCCAATAGATCACCGTTAACCGCCCGCACGGCGACCGTCTCGCCCAGCGCCGCTTGGCCCTCAACGTTTTGGATCGCACCGGAAAATACCCAGGGGTGGCGCATGCGCACGTTTTTATCGCGGCCTTTTTTCAGAAAAACGTTAGCTGTCATGGGATACTGCGCGCCTCGTGGGAAAGATGACGCGATTCTAGAGTGCACGGCTCATACACGCAATCAGCTAGACATAAATAAGGCGTAGCCGACCCAATAAGGCATGGCCCAACCGTAAAGTGTGGCACCGCCCATCGACCCAACCGCAGATGCGCTATTGTCGGACAGGCTAGGGGAGTGGCAAAATCAGGCTTCCTTTCTCTTTCCAGTCCGAGGCCAGCCCATGAGCATTATTTGCGAGTTAGCGGATCTACAAAAACTCTACCACCGTCGCGTCCCCAAGATGTTTCAGGGCTACTGTGAATCCGGCTCATGGTCGCAGCAGACGCTGGCAGAGAATATGAGTGATTTTCAGGCCATTCGCTTTCGCCAGCGGGTGGCCCGCGATTTGGAACCGCGCACGCTGCAAACGACCCTGGCGGGGATAAAGTCGAAAATGCCGCTGGCGCTGGCACCGGTGGGTTTATTAGGCATGCAGCACGCCGACGGGGAGATTCATGCGGCGCGGGCGGCGGAGAAGTTTGGCGTGCCGTTCACGCTCTCGACCATGAGCATCTGCTCGATTGAGACCGTGGCTAAGGCCACGCAGGCGCCGTTCTGGTTTCAGCTCTACGTGCAGAAAGACCGTGCGTTCACTAAGCAGCTGGTCGAGCGGGCGAAGGCGGCGGAGTGTTCTGCGCTGGTGCTGACGCTGGATTTACAGATGATCGGAAAGCGCCACGCGGATTATCGCAACGGCATGACTGCACCACCGCGCCTCACGCTGCCGAATATTATCGACATCGCGCGCCGCCCGCGCTGGGCGCTGAATATGCTGGCCACTAAAAACCGCGAGTTCGGTAATATCCAAGGCAGCGCCGCCGCTGTCGAGGATATGAATGACCTGATGAAATGGGTCGGGGCCAGCTTTGATACGCAGCTGAACTGGGATGATATTAAACGCTTCCGCGACCTGTGGGACGGGCCGCTGATTATTAAGGGCATCATGGAAAGCAGCGATGCGCAGGAATGCGTCAAACTCGGCGCTGAGGCGCTGGTGGTATCGAATCACGGGGGTCGCCAGCTCGACGGCGCACGCTCGGCGATTTCGGTCGTACCGGAGATTGCGGCGGCGGTGGGGAACGACATTGAAGTCTGGATGGACGGCGGCGTCCGCTCCGGCCAGGATATTATCCGCGCGCGCGGCATGGGCGCGACAGCGGTGATGGTCGGGCGTCCGCTGGTTTATGGGCTGGGCGCGCTGGGCGAAGCGGGGGTGACGCGGATGCTGGAGCTATTCCATGAGGAAGCGGAATTGACTATGGCGTTTATTGGGCACCGGGAGATTGCTCAAGTGTCGCGCGAAGATTTGCTAGTTCGGAGCGGCGGCGGTGATAACCCGTTTGGGTGATTAAGCGTTCGGCTTCGGCGAAGTGATGCTGCGCATTACCCTCACCCCCCGGCCCCCTCTCCCTGATAGGGCGAGGGGGAGACGTGCCATAATCTTTAGCCCCTCTCCTTTTGAGGGAGAGGGGTTGGGGTGAGGGTGTTGTGAGCAACCGCACCATCTCCAAGTGATAATCCACCCTATGCAAACGCATTTCCCCCGCCTCAGTAAATAGCGGGGTGGCGGAGACTTGTTTGCGGTCGGAAGTACCTTGCGAGTAGAACGACCAGATGAGGTAGTTGCCGATGCTTTCCTGATGCTGGTTGAGCCAGTGGCGTAGGAGTTTGGTTTTGCTGTTGGCCGCCAGAGGCGGATACTGCTTTTGCTTGAGTAAGTCTTTAATCGCCCGCCATTCCAGGCCACACCACTCCTTTTCGTTATATGCCGTGCATAAGAAGGGTACGAGCAACTTGGACTGCTTGTGATAAAGCTCTGCCAGATAGGTATCAAGATCGATAAGCGTAAATTCTGCCTTATACCAAGCATCATAAAGAATCGCGGGGTGCCCCAAAGTTTCCACCAGCCGTTCTGCCACTTGCAGCACATAATCCCGATGCTCACCGGGAAAAGACAAGGCAACCTGGAAACGTTTTTGTGACATTGTAAATCCTTGCGGGGAGGGAAATAAGAAATCAACCCAATAATATCGCAAACCACCTCTAGTACAACGCCTAGTTCTGCTTTAGGATATTAATTTACTTCAACACCCGAGCGACACAGATGGCAGGCACCCGACCCAAAAATATTATATTATCATCGGATGGCACCGGTAATGCGGGTGGCCGCAAGTATGATTCCAATGTCTGGCGTTTACATACGGCGATTGAGCGACAGAAACATAAAGATAACCCCGATGAATTAAAACAGGTCGCCTACTATCACGATGGGGTCGGCACCGATGATAATAAAATATGGCGCATTATGGGCGGAGCCGTGGGCATTGGCCTCGACCGGATAATAAAAGATTTATATATATTCCTCGTGAATAATTATGAACCCGGTGATCGCGTTTATTTATTTGGCTTTAGCCGTGGCGCTTATACCGTGCGCTTGCTGGCGGGGATGATTACCACCTTTGGCATTATTAAAAAGTCGGACTTTACCCATCAGTCAGATCAGGATTTACAGCAGGTCGTCAACGCCTTATTTGAGAAATACAAAGACAAGCAGAAAGCTAAGAAAATTGATTCCTCACCGGATAGCTACCGCCACCTGCGTACCCTGGCCGATTTTTTCCACTTCCTGCTCCAGCCTGACATGCAGCCCGACCATATCCTCCAGTCTTATAGCGCGCATGAAGACAGCCAGCAGATCGCCTTTATCGGCGTGTGGGACACGGTTGATGCTTATGGTATTCCCAGTGACCGCCTAGCCAGAGCCTTTGATGCTGTGATTAATACCTCGTTCCGCAACCATGACCGCACGCTCTGCGATAAGGTGTTAATCGCACGCCACGCCCTGTCCATCGATGACCAGCGTCGCGTGTTCATCCCGGTGCTGTGGGAAGAAACCTATGCGAACGACCATGACCGCATTCAACAGGTCTGGTTCGCCGGGGTGCACGCCAATGTCGGGGGCGGCTACCCCAAACAGGGTATGGCCTGGACCTCCTTGGTCTGGATGATGGCGGAGGCTGAGAAAGCCGGACTGGTGTTTGTGGATGAGGACAAATGGCAATTTCGTGAAAACAAAGACGTGCATGATCGACTTTATGATTCACGCGCCGGTATAGCGGCCTACTATGCCTATGAAGTGCGCGATATAAGAAAATTAATCAATGAAACCACGCCAGAGCGCAATAAAATACTATCGAAGAATAATCATGCGGTTAAACAATTAAACAGCCTGCCACGTATTCATGTCACGGTGTTTGATCGCATTATTCAGCGCACACAGGAATACTCCCCTGGCAATATGCCCACTGACTTTGAAATTGTTGGCGGTAATGAGGATACAGCGGCAACCTTTGAATTTGCCAAGCTTTATCGGCGATTGGGCCAACAGCAAAATGCTGCACCCCCTGAATCCACTAAAATCCTCACCTGGATAAGAAAAAAATCGGCCTATATTACCGTTGGATTACAATCTATTATTCTGTTGTGTTTTGCAATTTACATCGGTTTCCAGGGCTTCAGTGGCTCCGCCTTATTTAAAACCGCCCTCTTATTTTCCGGCGTATGGCTAGCTATATGGCTGTGCGTACGGGCCGTACAGATCAAAGAAAAGCGGCACTATTCAACCCTCTGGCGCAAAATGATTGGCCGCATAATGTTTAAGGCTGATACCAGCGGTTTTTAATCAAGCACGCTTTAAGTATGCGGCGCAAACCATTAACGCCCCGATGGACTTTCTTTCGGTGATAATTTCCGGCGTGGCCCTAATTTAAACCGATCCGGCGTGCCGAACTGCTGCGTGCCGACCCCGGCGGCAAACTCGCCAAAGACCGGCCCATGCTTAAATAAATGGCCCGAACATCCGCCCGCGAGCAGCACGTTGTCATAGGCAGGATGCCAGTCCAGAATAAAATGCGTATCCGGGGTGATAATGATCTGATTAAACTTGGAATCCACCACCTTCTCACCCACAAGGCCCGGCAGCCGCTTCTTAATATACTGCCGCGTGCGCCCCAACATCGCCTTTTTAATCAGGCGCTCGTCATTATCCAAATCAATCTTATCCGGGATCACCACCGCCGCTTTCACGCCGCTGCCTTCCACCGACGGCAACCCAAACGAGCCCTCGCCATGGTCAATCCAGCAGGGCATGCGGCTCTGGTCGAATTGGTCGCTGCCCTCTGGGGTCGAGGTATACAGCACATTCACCCCAATCACCGTGCTAATCGGCTTCACCGTGCGCGGGTACATCTCCCCCATCCACGGCCCGGTGGCGACCACGATCAGATCCGCCTCCAGCGGTTTACCGGCCAGCAGCAGCCGCTCATCCGCATCAGTGGTCACACTGCCGCGCTCGACGCGACCACCAAGACTTTGGAACAGCTGCACCGTGGTAATCACCGCCCGGTGCGCCATAATCATCCCAGATTCGGGTTCGTACAGGCCATAGGCAATATTCGTAGCCTCAAACTGCGGAAAGCGCGCTGGTAGCTCGTGCGGTGCGAAGCGATTAAACGGCACCCCCATTTTGGTGAAGGTTTCCGCCGTCGCATCCTCCCAGTCACAATGCCCCACAGTCGCCAGAATAATCGAACCGCATTCGTAATACAGCTTCTGGCGCGTCTCCTCCTGTAGCTCCAACCAGCGCAGACGCGAATCCCGCGCCCATTGGGTGTAGAACTCATCGCGCCCGTGGATCGAACGAATAATACGGTTATAGTCGGTAGAAGAGGCGCGAGCATGGCCGGGTTCCCAGCGATCAATCAGGGTGACGCGGTGGCCCTGTCGCACCAGCGCGAGTGCAGACATGCTACCGGCGATACCGGCTCCGACAACAATGACTTCGGTTTTACGCATGGGCTTAGCCTACAGTTGTGATAGCTGACTTCTGTATACTGTATACAAATTTGACGGGAGTGCAATAAAAGGTGGGGCCGAACAAACGCGCAGACACTGTGCGGCCATGGCGGCTTATCACCGCTGCAATCCTCTGGCTGCGGCGAAGATTTGGCCGAATGACATGCTGACGCCAGAAAAGATATGATGTATCATTTCCCTGTATTCTTAAAACAACTGACACTGTAAACGTCTATGAGCAACGTACAAGCAACCCTGCAACACGTCGAACAGCAGGGACTGAATCTCACCCGTAAGCGGAAACAGGTGCTCTCTGGCCTACTCCAGTCCGCACGAGCCATGTCCGCCTACGAAATTGCAGATTACTGTAAAGGTGAATTTGGAAATACCATGCCCGCCATGTCGGTGTACAGGATTTTGGACTTCCTCGATGAGGAGCATCTCGTCCATAAATTAAGCTCGAATAATAAATATGTCGCCTGCTCCCACATTACCTGTAACCACGGTCATGATGTCACTCAGTTTCTGATTTGCAGCCAGTGTCAGCGCGTTAAGGAAATCAATATCAATCCATCGACCATCAGCGACCTGCACAAAAATATAAGCGAGGCAGGCTTTCACTTAACCAGCTCGCAGCTTGAGATGAAATGCCTGTGTGAACAGTGCTTCGCAACCTCCCCATAATTGCCATAGGATTTAAAACCACCATGCCAACCCAAGCCCATCACAACGGGCGGAAGCTTGTACCGCTTGCCGCTGCACTACTAATCGCCCTTGCTTCTCAGACTGCGCTGGCAGAAAAACATGGGCATGACATGGAACAACACGGCAGCCATGAACACGGTGTTGCCCGCCTGACAATCGCCGCCACCGAAGATGGCCTAGAGATTATGCTGGAATCCCCGGCCGCTAACGTCTTTGGCTTTGAGCATAACGCCAAGAGCGAAGCCGAGCATGAGGTCGTGCATGCCGCGCTAGAAACCCTGCAAGACGGCGCAGCGCTCTTCGCTATCAACGACGCGGCGGCCTGTAAACTAGAAAGTGCCAACGTCGAGTCTGCTATAGCCACCCGCCATGATGCCGAGAAGCATGACGAGCACGACCATGACAAGGCTGAGAAGCACGACGAGCACGACCATGATAAGCATGCCGCTGACAAGAGCACGCACAGCGACGTCGACGCGACCTGGGCCTATCACTGCGCTCAACCAGCGGCCATTGACAGCGTCAACGTTAAACTATTCAGTGCGTTTCCACAGGGTTTTGAGGAGATTGACGTTGAATGGGTGACCGCTTCCAATGCGGGTAAGGCTGAGCTGGAACAAGACGGCACCGTTAGCCTAAAGCCCTAGCCATCAGCCGATAAAACCTCAGCCATGAACGTCATTGAACTGCGCCAGCTGACTTACCGCTGGCCTAAACAAACACAGGACACGCTGCATATTCCTGAGCTAGCCATTCAGCGCGGAGAACATGCTTTTCTGCGCGGTGCTAGCGGCAGCGGCAAGACCACGCTGTTAAATTTGCTGGCGGGCATTTTATCGCCCACCCGCGGTGAACTGCGCCTGCTGGAACAGCCCTTACATGCGATGCGCGCCACGGCACGAGATCGTTTCCGCGCCCAACATATGGGAGTGATTTTCCAGCAGTTTAACCTGCTGCCGTATTTATCGACGCTGGAAAATGTCGTTCTACCCTGTCAGTTCTCTGCGCGTCGTAGGGAACGCGCCGCTAATGTGCAAACCACCGCCACCGAACTGTTAGCCCACCTGAAGCTGGATGCAGCGCTACAGCAAAAACCGGTCACTGAGCTGAGCGTCGGCCAGCAGCAGCGCGTTGCCGTGGCGCGGGCGCTCATCGGCCAACCGGAGATTATCCTGGCGGATGAACCGACTTCCGCCTTGGACAGTGATACCCGTGATACCTTCCTCAAATTGCTGTTTGATCAGGCCGATGCGCAAAACAGCACGGTAGTTTTTGTCAGTCATGATCCGCATATCGCCACCCATTTCCCACGTGTGATCGAACTGGCCGAGGTCAATCAGGCATGATATTACTCAAGCTCACCTGGCGAAGTTTATGGAATCGGCGCGTCAGTCTGCTGCTGACGCTGCTCTCAGTCGCGATTAGTATCGCGCTATTATTAGGCGTCGAATACATTCGGAAAGAAGCGCGCAACAGCTTTATGAGCACCATCAGCGGTACGGATCTGGTGGTCGGTGCCCGCAGTGGGCCAGTACAGCTATTGCTCTATAGCGTGTTCCGCATTGGCAATGCTACCAATAATATTAGCTGGGACAGCTACCAGCACTTTGCGCAGCATAAATGGGTCAAGTGGACGGTGCCGCTGTCGCTGGGCGATTCGCACCGGGGTTACCGCGTTCTGGGCACCAACACCGATTACTTTAAGTACTACCGCTACGCCAATAAGCAAAATCTCACCTTTCAGTCCGGCGCACCCTTTCAAAGCGTTTTTGACACCGTCGTTGGCGCTGAGGTCGCGACCCAGCTGGATTATAAAGTCGGTGACACGATTATATTAGCCCATGGGGCTGGCCCCACCAGCTTTACCAAACATGAGAATAAGCCGTTTACCATCACCGGTATTTTGAAGCCCACCGGCACACCCGTCGATCGTACTGTGCACGTCTCGCTGCAAGGCATTGAGGCGATTCACGTTGGCTGGGAAGATGGTGCAATCGCGCCTGAATTGGATTTACCAGCGGCCAGCGTGGCTAAAATGGACTTGCAACCCAAAGTGATTACCGCTTTTCTGACCGGCTTGAAAACTCGCAGTGCGGCTTTTCGGCTGCAACGTGAAATTAATGATTACCGGCGCGAAGCCCTGCTTGCCACCCTTCCAGGGGTCGCACTGGCCGAGCTGTGGAATGCGCTGGGGCAGTTTGAAATTGTGCTCAGGATTATCACGGTTTTTGTCCTCATTGCCGGGCTATTGGGTATGCTGACTACGCTATTATCGACATTGAATGAGCGACGGCGCGAAATGGCGATACTGCGCGCCGTCGGTGCTTATCCCGGCCAGGTCTTTTTGCTGTTCATCTTGGAAGCGTGCATTATCGCCGTGCTAGGCGGGCTAGGCGGCATGCTGATCACCGGGTTTGTAGTAGGCTTCGCTCAACCCTGGATTGCTGATGCGTATGGCTTATACTTAAATTATTGGCTGCCGCAAAGCGCTGACTGGCTGCTGCTCGCACTAGTCATTTTATTAGCGATGTTGTTCAGCATCATTCCGGGTTGGATCGCTTATAAACGCTCTCTACAGGACGGATTAACCGTCAAGGTTTAAAAAAAATGCGCATAAAATTGTTCCTCGTTGCTGGCCTAGCGGCCACCCTCTTGCTAGGTGCCTATGGCTATACGTCTATCCAAACCGTCTCCGCCACTAACAGCCTGCCGGAGAACGCGCCCGCAATAGGGACTGACATTAAAGATGTCATCCAGCCTGCTCCCGCCGCTGAAACAGCCTCAACGGAGGCGACTACGGAAATTAATAACATTATGTGGGAAGATTTGGTGCCCGAGGGTTTCCGCCCAGACGCCATAATCGCCAAATACCGCAGCCAAATTGATGCCATCGAAGAAGGTTCGCCAGAGGAAATCGAACTCTTCACTAAAATCAAAAACGAGTTTAACCGCGCGCCTACCGATGCAACCCTGGCGGGTAAAACGGTTAAAATCCCCGGCTTTGTGTCCCCCCTGGATGAGAACAACGGCGTCGTCGGCGAGTTTCTGCTAGTGCCCTATTTCGGCAGTTGCATTCATTCACCGCCGCCACCGATTAATCAAACCGTCTTAGTTAAACCGCAGGAAGGTAAAAGCATCCCAATGTCGGATATTTACCAGCCGGTATGGGTGATTGGCGAAATCAAAGTTGAGCCGGTAACCACAGACCTAGCGCAAGCGGGCTATCAAATCGAAAATGCACGCCTGGAAATGTACGCACCAGAAGATGAAATAATGAGTAACTAATTTGAGCTCTGTTTAAGCTTGATCACATAGCGCCTATTCCTCAACACGGCTCACAGGTGTTTTTGATAGACATCATGCTTCGTTTATCAATCCACCAACCACGCCCGTAAATAGCCTCCAATATCCTGTAGCTCCTCCATGCTGACACTGTGTTCCAGCGCGTAGGTCACATACTCAGGGGCATAACCCATCTCCGTCAGCAAAGCCTGCGCCGTCCGTCCCAGACTCTCCGGCACCACGCCATCCGCTGTGCCATGCATAATCCGAATCGCCAGCGCCTTATTCGCAGCATGCACCTCAATCGACTCCGCTGTCGCAAAGTAGGTAGACAGCGCCAGCAATCCGCCCAGCGGTTTGTCATAAGTCAATGCCGCCTGATAGGCCACCGCGCCACCCTGAGAGAATCCAGCAATAATAATCCGCTCACCGGGGATACCTCGCGCAATCTCGCGCTCGATAAACGCATGCACCGCCGCCGCCGAGGCCTCTAACTGCGGCACATCAACCTTCCGGTCTAGGTTCATTTCTAAGATGTCATACCAAGCGGGCATAACAAAGCCGTTATTAATCGTTACTGGGATCTTCGGCGCATGCGGAAAAATAAAACGCACCCCCGCGTCTTGTGGCAGGCCAAGATGGGGCACCACCGGCTCAAAATCATGGCCATCTGCCCCCAGACCATGCAGCCAGATCACACTGGCGGTAGCGGGCACGGGCGGTTCGATTTCAACAGCAGGTAGTAACGGCATAGCAACTCCCAGAATTTGGTGCAACATTGGATGGCATAAAATGCGATGATCGATACGATATACCACAAGGTCGGCATAACGTGCTGCGCAGCATTCTAACATGCGCCCTTATCCAAAAACTAACGCTGCACCCAAAGCATTCCAGCCGCCATACCGCACCCCGGTCAGATTTTTTTAAACCCATACTTGAAATTTAGCTGATACTGTATACTGTATACAGAAAAGCACATTCTTTTGGAGGAGGATTAATGAGCACTGATTTCTCTCTGCCTGTGGGTACCCATACCGTCGTCATGGGCATCGGCGATATGAATGGCATTATGCGGGGTAAACGTATTCCAGCCAGCCACTGGCCTGCTGTCTGTGAAGATGGCATCGCCATGTCCTGCGCCTTATTCGCCATCGATATGACTTGTGATGTTTGGGATACCCCCTATGTAAACTTTGACAATGGCTATCCCGACGCTCACTTCATGCCGCTGACCCAGCCAGTCGCTGTGCCGTGGGAAGCGGGAGTTGCCTTCTGCATGGCGTACAGCGTTGATAAAGATCACAAGCCGGTGCCAATTGATCCGCGTCAGGCGCTACAAATTCAGGTCGAACGCGCTCAAGCCATGGGCTACGAAGTCAATGTCGGCACTGAACTGGAATTTTATCTGCTTGACCCAGAAACCAAACAGCCGCGTGATCGGGGCATTGGGGTCTACGGCTTAGACCGTGCCGCCCAGCTGGAACACGTACTTGGCCCCATCCGGCGCGATATTAACGACATGGGCATCCCGATAGAACAATCCAACCCGGAATATGCAGCGGGTCAGGTCGAAGTGAATATCCGCTACGGCGAAGCGCTACAGGCCGCCGATCGGGTCATTATGTTCAAAAATCTGGTGCGTGAACTGGCCCAGTCCCAGGGTTATATGGCGACCTTTATGGCCAAACCCTTTATCGAAGAATCCGGTAACGGCTTCCACACCCATTATTCCTTATGGAAAGACGGCAAAAACGCTTTCGCTGACGGTGGCAAACTCAATGACACTGGTAAAGCCTTCCTCGCTGGCCTGCAAAAGCGTATGGCCGAAATGGCACTGGCGAACTCAACCACGCCCAACGCCTACCGTCGTCGCCAACCTTACACCTTTTGCCCGATTAACACCGCCTGGGGCTACGATAACCGTACCGTTGGCCTGCGTGTGATTGAGGGCAAAGACAACGCGGTGCGCATTGAGAAACGCGACGGTTCCGCTGACTGTAATCCTTATTACCTGCTGGCGACTGAGATTGCTGCCGGACTGGATGGGATTGAGCAGAATATGCAGGCCGGTGAGCCCTGCCTGGGCAATGCCTATGAGCTGGAAGATGCCGAAGCGATTCCGGCTGACCTGCCAACTGCGCTGGCACTGGCGCGGGGTTCTGATTTCATGAAAACCGTTATTGGTGAGCACCGCTTTGAAATCCTCGCCCAACAGGCGGAACGTGAACTGGAATTTATGGCGAATCAGGTGACTCAGGTCGAACTTGACCGGTATATGGGGAACCTCTGATGCGCCTCGCCCGTGTCACCGCCACGCTCACCGCAACCGTTAGGGATAGCAGCTTGATCTCACAGAAATTGCTGCTCGCTGATATTGAAAATGCCAGCGGTAAAGTGCTGACACAAAGCATTGTGGCTGCGGATGCCTGTGGTGCCGGTGTCGGCGATTTGTGCGTGCTGGTAGAAGGCTCTTCGGCGCGGGTCGTCAGTAGCGTCGCTGGCCGACCAGTGGACGCTTGTCTGGTGGCGATTATTGATCGCGTAGAGAACGGATAAAGCGTCCCCCAAAAAACAGTTAAAACCCAGAGAATCTAGCGAAACAACGCTTCCAAGGAGCAACAGATGGCAACAAAACCAACCCCAGGTCAAACCGCACTGGGCATGATCGAGACCCGTGGCATCGTCGCTGCGATTGAAGCAGCGGATGCGATGGTGAAAGCTGCTAACGTTACTATTATCGGCCAGGAAAAAGCCGGTGGCGGCCTCATTACTACGCTGGTGCGCGGCGAAGTCGGTTCGGTGAAAGCGGCCACAGACGCAGGTGCAACAGCAGCGAATAAAGTGGGCGAACTCGTGGCAGTACACATTATTCCACGCCCAGACAGCGAGACAGAAACGCTGATTAATAATCTGGTGGGTTCGGCAAGTTAGTTGAGGTGGATTAGATAGAGGTTAAGCCGCACCATGAGTACCGGAGAATTTGAGCAGTTTGCTGCTGCGGTCAGTCGCAGCCGCCCCGACCGCCCCCTAGCCACAATGCCGCACTACCGGAAAATCGCTATTCTGGGCGGGGATGCGGAAGCACGCATGCTGGCGGCAGTCGCACTCGCGGCTGGCTTGGAAGTGAGTCTTTTTTCCGCCTATGGCAGTGAGCTGGCCGCCCTCCGTAGCCGAGGAGCCATCACCCTGCGTGGTGCAGGCCCGATTGGCAGCTTTCATGTCGATCAAAGCAGCGGCCCGTCGATTCAGACCAGCGCTGAGCTGGATACTGCGATTAACGCGGCCGAGGTGATTATCCTCACCGGCCCGGTGCATAAGCAGCGAACGTACGCGATGGTGTTAGCGGATCACCTGCATGAAGGTCAGGTCGTCGTATTACCGAATGCGCGCACATTTGGCTGCGTTGAGGTCGCTTGGCTGCTGCGCATAGGCGGCTGTCAGGCTGCTGTCACCCTGGTAGATATTCCGGGTTTACCCTTTTGGGTGAATGAGCAAAACGGCGCGTTGCATTTAGCGCGCAGAAGTGCGGTCGCGGCGGCCTGTTTACCCGCGCAAAATAAAGCCGTACTCAGCGGCTTGGCGGCGATTTTTCCGAATCTTACTGCGGTACACTCCGCGTTACACAGTGGTTTTCATGATGGTTCCTCCGTCGTGGATGCACCCGCCCTACTCCTGGGTGGGTGCGCCTTACCTAGCGGTGGGCCAGAGGTGCCCTATGGCGGCGTAGCACTGGCGCAGAACCATAACTTCCGTAACCTGCTTGGAGACGGACATATCAGCCTAATCACCGCACTCTGGCAGGAACGCTGTCGCATTGCACAGGCCTATGGCGTGCGCGACTTAGCAGCGGTGGAGACATTACTGGATCAATATGCCGGTACCGCTCAGGGCGAAGGCATGCGTGCCGTACCCAGCGTGGCGGAAAGCCATGCGATGTTGCGCTCAGCCATTATCGGCTCACTCGCCCCGCTAGTCTCCGCCGCCGCATTAGCCGGTATCGCAACGCCCCTGACCCAATCCATGATCCAGCTGGGTTCAGCCTTACTCGACGGCGACTTACAAAGTGCCGGGCGGCGCTTAGATAATATCGGCATACAGGCCGACAATATCGACGACGCCCGCTCGGCTATCGAACGTATTGTCAGCGGCGCAGCGGCGCAGCACGGAGGCACCTATGGATAAAGACCTGCAATCCATCGCCAGCGCCCGCCGGGCTACCGAAAAAGCCTGGGAAGCCTATAACCGTTTTCTACATACCGACCCCCAGCAGATTGATGACATCGTACAGGCCATGGCGCGGGCAATTGAGCCAGAAGCCAAACGGTTGGGCGAGCTGGCGGTGGCGGAAACGGGTTATGGTAATGTGGCCGATAAGCGCGTTAAGAACCTATTTAATGCGCTGTCGGTGGCGGACTATCTGCGCGATGTGACGACGCTAGGCGTGCTATGGCGTGATGATCGCGCCAAAATTGCAGCACTGGGCGTGCCGATGGGCGTGGTAGCCGCGCTGATTCCAGTGACTAATCCAACGTCGACCATTATCTATAAAGTCTTATCCGCAGTGAAAGCGGGTAATGCGATTGTCTGTGCACCCCATCCGCGCGGCCTGCGGTGTGGCCAGGCAACCATCAAAATCATGGCGGATGTGGCCGAACAGATGGGCGCACCCAAGGGACTGATTCAGTGTCTGGATCAGGTCACTTTAGAAGGCACTGCCGAATTGATGCGACATCGCCGCACCTCCATTGTGATGGCGACCGGCGGCCCCGCAATGGTCAAAGCGGCCTATTCATCCGGTAAGCCAACCCTAGCGGTGGGGGCGGGTAATGTGCCGTGTTATGTCCACGCCTCCAAAACCGACGAGCTGGATGAAGTGGCGGAGATGATTATCACGTCCAAAGCCTTTGACTACGGCACAGCCTGCGTATCAGAGCAGGCCGTGATTGCGGATCAGTCCATTGCGCGTGAATTACGCCACCAGCTCAAACTGCGGGGCGCCTACTTCTGTACGCCCGCCGAGGCCGAGCGGCTGGCACAGGTGATTTTCACCGGCAAGCAGGCGATGAACCCAAATCATGTTGGACAGAGCCCACAGGTCTTAGCTGATAAAGCCGGTTTTTCCATTCCACCGCGCACCCGCTGTTTGGTGTCAGAGGAAAGCGAGATTGGCTGGCAGCGCCCGCTGTCGGCGGAAAAACTAAATCCAGTGCTAGCGTTTTATCAGGCCAAAGACAGCGAACACGGTCTGCAACTGGCGGATCGTATTGCGCGCTTTGAAGGCTGGGGTCACTCAGCGGTAGTACATGCCAACGAGCCAGAAATCGTCTCCGCATTTTCACGGATTCCGGTGGGGCGCGTGCTGGCTAATACACCCGCCATTATGGGAGGCATGGGGTTTTCGACTGACCTGGAACCAAGTTTTATGCTGGGCACTGGAACGTGGTCAGGCTCGATCACATCCGATAATGTCACCGCGCTGCATCTGATTAATATTAAGCGGGTCGCCTATGAAAACCGGCCCTGGCGCGATATTTATGAGGTTTATGGGGAATAATTATGGCGATTACCATTCGCGCACTACTACAAATCGACAACCTTCAGCCTAAGTTTGCGGCTTACAATGGTGCAACCGTGCAAGGCTCTATTCCCATGGCAGGCGATACGGTGCTAATCGGTGAGTTCGCACCGGGAAATGGGGTTTTCACCCTGATTGATCGGGCACTGAAAGCCAGCTCGGTCGAAACCACCTCACAGATTGTTGAGCGCGAATTTGGCTTTTTTATCCTGCGCTCGCACTCCAACGCAGAAGTCACTGCGGCACGAGAGGCCATTCTGGCTGAGCTGGGCCAATCCCTAGCAGATCGGATTAAACCCGAGATGGCTTCCACCCAGATTATTACCAGCATCGAGCCTTATCAGGCACAACTGCTCAATAAGTGGCGCAAAGGCGCACTCATTGTGCCGGGACAAACGGTTGGGATTGTGGAATGCGCACCGGCGGCTTATATCGCTATTGCGACGAATGAAGCGGAAAAATCGGCGGACATCGATATTGTAGAGGTGCGCGCTGTGGGTCGCTTTGGGCGACTTTTTATTTGTGGGGATGAAGAGAATGTCAAAACTGCGATAGTCGCTGCGACGCAGGCGATTGAAGCCATCGAAGGGAAAAGTGCATGACGGGCGTCTTGTGTCGCTACCGCCAATGCAGCAGAAAACCGCAGCACGTTAGAGGGTTTATCGCATGCCGCGCCGACTTATAGCCGCCGAACACATTATCGCAGCGCGCGACCGCGCCCGCCGCCGGGTGGAAATTCTGCCCGATGATATTGTCACCACCGAAGCTCAGGAAATGGCCGAGCGTCTAGGTATCCGGCTAGAACTTGGGCCATTTGAGCGCCCCGCCCCAGTTGTCACGGATGGTGCAACCGCCGCTCGGCGTGCCTTATGGCGACGCAGTCCACGCTGGGTCGCCCCCAAACAGGTGACGGCACGTACTCCAATGCGGATAGGCAAACTGGCACTGATCGGCGCAGGCGGCGTCGGAACCAACATCGCCCACCTCGCCGCTAACCGGGATATGGCGGAACAAATCAGTCTGATTGATATTGCACCCGGCTTAGCCGAGTCGACCGCGTTGGATTTAAACCACGCCGCAGGCGTGAGTCGCTCACGCAGTCGAACCGAGGGCGGCACTCACTTATCGTTGGTTGCTGGCGCCGATATTGTGGTCGTCAGTGCTGGTCGTGCCCGTGGCCCTGGAATGACACGGGCCGATTTGATCGACATTAATCAGCGCATTATTCACAGCACCGGCAGTGCCATTGCCACGCACGCGCCACAGGCGATTGTTATTGTCATCACCAACCCGCTGGATGAAATGACACAGGCCATGTTGGACGTCACCGGTTTTCCCCGCCAGCAGGTGCTGGGGATGGCGGGCACGCTAGATACCAGTCGGTTTCGCACGGCACTGGCGCTGGCTGCTGGCGTTGAAGTACGCGATGTGGAGGCGCTAACACTAGGCTCACATGGTGCAGAAATGGCACCGATTGTGTCACATTCACGCATTAAAGGACGGCCACTGGATGCCTGGCTGAACCCGGAACAAATTCAGCAGTGCGTGCAAGCGGCGATTGGCGGCGGCGGTCAGGTCGTACAGCTCAAAAAAACCGGCTCAGCAACCATTGCGCCAGCCCATGCCTGTATTGAGGTGATTGACCATATTCGCAGTGCGCGTATCGGCACGGTGCCGGTCTCTGTGCTGCTAGAAGGTGAATACGGTATTGATGACGTCGTACTGGGCGTGCCCTGCCACTTGGGTCAGTCTGGCCTGCTCGTGGTGGAAGAACTCCCCCTGTCCGCACAGGAACTGAGCCAACTGCAACAGGCTGCGGCTGCCATTAAAGTGCGCCTAGGGGCTGCCCAATGAAACCGGCAAGCGCAACAGCGGCGCCACTGCATACTGAAACTACCGAGGAATCCGGCGTAGCCATTAGCACGGTTTTCAGCGGTGGCCGCTTTGAGGCAATCGGCAGCTATTCCAGGGTGAAGCGCGTTGGGCCACTCGTGTATGTAGCCGGTACCACCGCCATTGAACCGAGTGGTCAGCTCCATGCGCCGGGCGATACTTATGCGCAGACACTTTATATTCTGCGCCGCATTGAGGAAGCAATGGCTGAGGTCGATGCCGAACTCAAGCATGTGGTGCGCACCACGGTGTACCTAAGCGATATGGCGGCGGGCGGCGCTGATTTTGTGCGCGCACACGGCGAAGTGTTTCGCGGCATTAATCCAGTGACTGCTGGTGTGGAAGCCGGACTGACAACACCGGGCATGATGGTAGAAATTGCGGTGGATGCGGTCATACCCGCCGCGCTTTAAGGTCGCCTAAGCCGGGAAAGCACAGGGTTGCCCCACCCACAACACGGAGTATCCGAAATATCCTTTTTAGGAATAGATGACTCATTACAATTCCCAATTTTACGCACCGGTCGTTAGCTCACATTCTATGATGAATATAGCCTGCGGACTCGTCTAGGCATTCAAACAATAGCACTAGCGTAAATAATACAACCCCAACGCACCAACCAGTAATACCGCCACCCACAGCACCATAAACCCGCTGGGCCAGTGGATCCTTGGGCCAGATGGCCCGTGCATATGGGCGATTAAGCGCTTAATTCGCCCATGAATTTTAGCTTCAGTTTTACCGCCTAAATCCCCGACCTTAAACGTGAACTCCTGCCCAAGCACTTTAAACAGACGCCGATAAATCCAGTCAACGTCCAGGCTAATGGTCAGCGTCTGTTTAAGCAGCGGCAGCAGCGCAAAAAAGGCTAAACCCGCAAATAACAGCAGTTGAAACTGACTTAGCAGATGGCTGGCGGTGTATTGCTGATAGCTTTTTGGCTGGGCCAGCAGATCATTTTGATACGGCAAGATGGCGTATAAAGCCTCAGGAAACACGCCAAGTGCAATACACAGAAACGCAAAAAACCACATGGCATATTGCATATGCGGCGCTGGATCGGTCGGGCGCAGGCCAGCATCCTTATTGAAAAACACAAACCAGGGAAACTTCAGCCCGACGTATAAGAATGACCCTGCGGACGCCGCCGTCAATAAAAACCACACCCATACGAGTAGCATAGGATCACTCGCCGTGGCCGCAAACTGATAGGCCGCCGCCGTTTCCAGCGATTTCGTCACAAAGCCCGAGGTAAATGGAAAAGCTGAAATCGCCAGCGCACCCGTGATACCGGCGATGGCCGTTATCGGCATATGCTTAAACAAGCCGCCGAGGTCGGTGCAGTGACGCTTACCCGTCATTAGCAGCACGCTACCCGCCGACATCAGCAGCAGGGCCTTGTAAATAATATGCGCAAAAGCATGCGCCGCCGCACCATTAAGCGCCAGCTCGGTGCCGATACCAACCGCCGTTACCATAAAGCCGACCTGGCTAACAATACTGTAAGCCATGAGACGGCGCAGATTATTTTCCAGCAGTCCATATACAATACCGTAGAACACCATATACAGGCCGATGTAGATCAGTATCTCCGTCCCTGGAAAGCCCACGATGAGGACGAAAACTGCCGTTTTCGTGGTAAAAGCCGATAGAAAAACCATGCCGCTAGGACTAGCTTCGGGATAAGCATCCGCAATCCAGGCGGACAGCGGCGGCGCACCTACATTCACCAGGAATCCGGCCAAGATCAGCCATTTGGCAAGACCATCCGTCATGGTCATACTGCTAAATGCAATCGAACCCGTTGCGTAGACATGCCCGGCGATACCCGCCATCAACACCACACCACCGCACAGATGTACCAGTAGATAACGCATGCTAGCGGGGTAAGCTCGCGGATTTTGCTTGCCGTTGGCCCACAGCACCAGCGTCGAACCCAACGCCATCAGCTCCCAGTAAATAAACAGCGTGATTAAATCACCTGCAAACGTCACCCCAATGGCGGAACCTGCATAGAAAAATGCCGCGCTCAGCTCTAATAGCGTCGCCTTGTTCAGCGCATACCAGCCACCCGCAAAAGCCGCTACCGCAAAGACCGTCGCGAATAAACGCCCCTCTGCACTGGAACGCAGCGGTTCCAGTTCATATTCCATCAGCCCCAGCGTTAAGTGGCTGCCATGTGGGATCAGCCAAACCATTAGGAGCGTCAGCAGCGGCAGTGCAAGCAACAGCGCGTGCCGCACCCGGCCTTCGACCTGCGGTAAGATAAACGCCCCTAGGATCAGAATCAGACCAGGAGGTAACATAAACCCATCTAGCTGCATAAAACCACTTCACTCCCAGACCGATAAGCCCACGACTGACACATCAAGCATTCACTCATCGTAGTAGCTATCCCGGCGTTTTAAAAAAATCCCCAGCAGCTTAGCGATCGCTATCATCGCCCCACAGGCGAAGAAGCTATACCAGGCATAAAACCCAAAGCGGGCGTCGAGCTCAATACCCAAGGACTCAAAATGCGCATAGTGCGTTACAAAAAACTCCGGCACGATCGCCAAAGCCAGCAAAACGGCCACGATCAGCCAGCGGGTGCGGCGCTTAGACCAGCGCGATGGCGATGGCCTACTTCGTTGATTACCACTCGCGCTCATGGCTGCACTCCAATCGCCTGCGCTAATGCAAACGGTACTTCTGGGAATAAAAATAAGATCAGCGTTGCGGCGGCGGTCACGCTTAAGGCGAGCACAATTGGCAGCGGCGCCTCCCCGTGTACCTGTTGGTCGCCAGGCGCAGGCGCTTTGAAAAACGCAGCATAAATAATCGGCATGAAATAGGCCGCATTTAATAAGGTCGACAGTATGATCACCGCGACGGCCACCCTCTGTTCGGCCTGAAACGCCCCCATCAGAATATACCATTTGGAAATAAAGCCCACCGCAGGCGGCACACCGATCATAGACAGTGCGCCAATCGTAAACGCCCCCATTGTCCACGGCATGCGATGGCCGATCCCATTGAGTTCACTCACCTTGGTTTTATGCGCTGCGGTATAAATGGCCCCAGCCGCAAAAAACAGCGTAATCTTGCCAAAAGCGTGCGCCACAATATGCAACGCGGCCCCGACAATAGAGATAGGCGCCAAAATCATCGCCGCCATGATCACGTAGGACAACTGGCTAATCGTCGAATAGGCCAAACGGCGCTTCAGATTATCCTGTCGCAGGGCAATGGTCGACGCCGCCACAATCGTGAAACCGGCAATATACAGCAGCCATTCAATCCCCGGCGCAGCGGCTAGGGTATCGACGCCCAGGATATAAACCACGACCTTCACCACACTAAAGACGCCAGCTTTTACCACCGCAACGGCGTGCAATAGGGCACTAACTGGCGTTGGTGCAACCATGGCAGCGGGGAGCCAGCGTTGCATCGGCATCAGCGCCGCCTTACCGATACCGTAGATAAACAGAAAGCCCAGCACAGTAAGCATAGGACCACCGAGCTTATCAGCGATAATACCGCCCGCCGCGAAATCAGTCGTGCCCGCCACCTGCCACGTCCAAATAATCGCGGGTAATAACAGGCCCACCGAAGTCGCCAGCAAAATCCCCATATACACCCGTCCCGCTTTGAGCGCATCAGCATTACCTTTATGCGTTACCAGCGGATAGGTCGACAGCGTGAGTATTTCATAGAACACAAACAAGGTGATTAAGTTACCGGCGAAAGCAATGCCCATAGAGGCAGCAATCGCGATAGCAAAAAACAGATAGAAGCGCGTCTGATGCTGCTCATTATTACCGCGCATGTAGCCGATAGAATACAGTGAAGCCACCGGCCACAGCAGCGCAGCCACCCCAGCGAACAGCATCCCCAGGGGTTCCAGCACAAACTTCAGCTCTAGCCCCGGCAACATCTCCACCAGCAGCCAAGTTGGACGCTCACCCGCCAGCACGGCAGGCAATAACCCGCCCACCACCAGCAGCAAGACCAGTGATGTTAACAGCGTCGCCCCTTCGCGAATATTCGGCGCGTACCCAAAGAGCCAGATCCCCACCGCTCCCAGCAGCGGCACAAACACGGCCAGTGGCAACAGCTGATCAAGCGGTATCATTGCACACCTCCGAGCAGAGTCTGCGCCACATTTTGCGCAATCCCCGTGGTGACAGAGGCGTTAATACCGAAGTAAATATTAGCCGCCACCAGCGTCCAGGTCGGCAGTAGTAGGCTCAGCGGGGCTTCACTAACAGTGGGCAGGTCGGCGGGGCGCTCCTTGAAGTAGGCCACCTCCACCACGCGCCAGATATACATGACCGCAATCAGTGAAGCCACCAGGATCACTGCGGTCACCGGCCACCAGCCGCGTTCAATACTCGCCAAAATCAGGTACCACTTAGAAATAAAGCCCACGGTCAACGGCACCCCAATTAGACTCAAACCACCGACCACAAACGCGGCCATCGTCCAGGGCATTTGCCTGCCCAAGCCACTCATATGGCGCATGGAAGAACCACCGGTACGGTAAAAAACCATGGCCAACGCCAGAAACAGCACGCCTTTCATCAGCGCATGGTTAAACAAATGCAGCAAGGTTGCGGTCAAGCCACTGACATTAGCCAAGCCAATCCCAAGCAGCATATACCCGATCTGCGCCAGTGAGGAGTACGCCAGCATGCGCTTAACGCCACGCTGCAACAACGCAATCAGCGACGCAAATAGCACCGACACCAGCGCGAGTGATACCAACATGAGTTCGACGTGCATCTCACCGTAGGCAAAGTCCGCGCCGAACACGCCGAACATAAAGCGCAGCAGTGCATAGACCGCCACCTTAGTCGCCGTCGCCGCCAAAAAGGCAGACACCACCGAGGGCGCGGTGGCATAAGCACCGGGCAGCCAAAGATGTAGCGGAAACATCGCCAGCTTCAAGCCGATACCGACGACCAGAAAGGCAAATGCAGCCTGGAGCGTACGCGACGCCTGTAACGGCCCAATGCGTTCCGCCAGATCAGCCATATTCAAGGTGCCGGTCAGGGTATATAACAGCCCCACCCCCAGCAGAATAAATGTGCCGCCAATGGTGCCCATAATTAAATACTGGAAAGCCGCACTGAGTGAACGCCGATCCTTACCCAAACTAATCAGGGTGTATGTCGCCAGCGAGGAGATTTCCAGCAGCACGAAGAAGTTAAAGGCATCGCCAGTAATCGTCATACCCAATAAACCAGCCAGACATAGCAGCAGCGCGGTATAAAACAAAACGTGCAGCGACGCCGGTATCTCAGCCTGAATACTACGCCAGGAAAACGGGAACATAATCGCCGCGATACCTGACACAATCACCAGCACAAACGCATTCAGCTGATCAACATTATAAGCAATGCCCCAGGGCGGTTCCCAGCCACCAAACGCATACTCAATGACCGAGCCGTCGTTCACCAGGAGGAGGAGTTGGATCGCAATCGCCAAGCAAAGCCAGCTCGCCGCTACACTGACGATATAAGCAATACGGGCGTTATTAAATAGAAAGATCACGGCTGCCAACAGCAGCGGTATAATCACCTGTAAGGCAGGCAAATGCATGCTCATTCCCGGCCCCACTCCTGTGCTTTCTCAGCTTCAGCATCCCGATTCATCTGCACAATATCGTTTTCATTGATGGTGCCGTAAGCTTCTTTAATTCGAATGGTCAGCGCTAGGCCCAGCGCAGTTGTCGCCACGCCGACCACAATCGCGGTCAGTATCAGCACATGGGGCAGTGGATTAGAATACAGCTCGATATTATCCGCAGCGATTGGCTCGCTCCCACCGCTGACTTTACCCACTGAAATATAAAGCATGAAAACCGCACTTTGAAAAATATTCAGGCCAATAATTTTTTTAATCAGGTTGTCATAGGCGATAAGCGTATAAAAACCAGCCATCATCAGAAAAATAACCACCCAGTAATTATAGAGGTCGAAGAAATCGAGCATCATGCGGCTTTCTCCCCTCGGCTAATGAAGGCATAAAAGATCAACATCATCACCGTCGCCACCGTCAGACCAACGCCAAACTCAATGGCAATAATGCCATATAGCTGGCCCTGTACCGGGTCATCTGCCAACACACTGTAATTCAGAAACGTCCCACCCATTAGCATAGTGACCACTCCAGTGCCACCATACAACAGCACCCCAAGCGCAGCCAAAGGACGCAGCACGCTGGGAGCAACCAGCGCATACGCATCATCTAGCCCAAAAGTCAGCACATAGAGAATAATCGCTGAAGCAAAAATAACACCGGCCTGAAAGCCACCACCCGGCCCGTATTCCCCATGAAACTGGACATACAGCGCAAAAATCATAATGTAGGGAATCAACAGCTTTGCCATCACCTGTAGCACAGGGCGCGGCGGCTTATCATCGGTCGTAGACACTGGGCGCGGTGATTTCTGTTCACGAATACCGATTAAGGCCAGCACGCCAACCAGCGCCGCAAACACGACGATGACTTCCCCCATGGTGTCATAGGCCCGATAGCTCGCCAACACCGAAGTGACCATATTAGGGATGCCCACTTCCTGGGGCGAATCTTCGATATAGCGGGGCGCGACGTGTTGGTGCACCGGATTATCTGCCGCGCCAAACGGCGGCATATCCAGCGTGCCCCACACCAGCACAGCCCCTGTCAGCATAACCACCACCAGCGGCAGTACAGGGCCATGCTTTGGCGTACGCTCATGGTGGCCGGTGATCACCAGCGTACCCAGCATCAACATGGTAGAAATACCTGCACCCACAGCGGCCTCGGTAAAGGCGACATCAACGGCGTCCAGCACCACAAAAATACTGGCGGATAGCAGGCTGTATATACCAAATAACATCACAATCGCGAACAGGCTGTGCTGTCGGATAACCGCAATCGCCGTGGCCGCTAACATAGTGAATAGAACGGTGGTAATCAGGGCTTCGATGGCGGTTTCCCCTTATTCAGCAGATAGGGCTTCACATTCATAAAGTGAGCGGCGCGCACCATGGCGTGGCTAGCCGCTGGGCTGGTGTACCACAAGAACGCCAGAATAAAGATTAACTTCACGCTCACCAAGCTAAAACCGGCTTGCAGAATCAGCCCCAGAATAATCAGCGCCGCACACAGCGTGTCGGCCACGCTGCTGGCATGCACACGGGTATAAAAATCGGGGAAACGCACCGTGCCCACCGCCCCAGAAATACCCAGGAACGCCCCACACATCAGCAGTAGCCAGCTCAGTCCATCAATAATCAAACTCATTTGGGCCCCGCCCCAGTGCCAGTATGCGTGACGCGCTCGACTAAACGCAGCACTGCAATCACACCAATAAAATTAATCAGCGCGTAGACCAGCGCAATATCAAGAAACTCCGGGCGGCCACTAAAGAAGCCAAACACAGCGATAAATAATACGGTCTTAGTACCAAACATGTTAACCGCCATAATCCGATCATAAACGCTGGGGCCAATAAAGGCGCGAATCAAGGCAATCGCCATGATGACGAGCAATGCCAGACAAGTCGCAGCAAACATCATGCTTATTCCTCCAAATCAGAAACGCGGGAATCCATTCCGCCCGCCTTAAGATCATCCATTGAATCAGCGGTGAGCGCGTGGACTAATAGCTTGCCGTCCTGTTCAAACCTGACCGATACGGTGCCTGGGGTGAGCGTAATCGAATTGGCATAAATCGTTTTACCTAGCCGGGTTTGCTGCGTCATCGGTACATTAGCCAAGGTTGGGCTAATCGGATAACGTTTGGGCAGCCAGATACGCTTCACGACATCCAACGTGGTTTTAACGACTTCCCAAGAGACCCAAACCATATACAGTGGGACGCGAATAAAAATTTTAGTGACCGAGCGCAGGGAATAAACACGCTCAATGCGCATCGCCAGATAAGCGGTCAGCGCCACCGAAAATAGACCCAGAATGAGTATTAGGGGTTTGTACCAAAAGCCAGACAGCAATAACCAGAAGCAGACCAGCCCAACAGTTAACACCCTCAGATAAAGTGACATAACATCTGCACCTGCTAATTAAATAGTCCTTGGCGAGCAAGTCACTGCCTTGCATGCCATGAGGCCCCGGAATGATAGATTAGCAACTTTACAGGTAAAATGACCATAAACCGGAATCGTTTCGGCCTTTAGGGCACTTCTAAGCAATTTCCAAAAAGTAATGACCCTTTCTATCGATCGCTTTGAATGTCATCAGCGCCCAGCACAGGGAATGTTACAGCACGATTTCATCCCGACGTGGCAGATCAGCCCCACTGCGCGAACAAGTAATCGCCGCCGCCGCTGCCGAAAAAATACCCAGAGTGGCCAGCTGTGCACCATCTAGCGACTTGGCCCATGATTCGGGGTTTTTCTGATACAAATTACCTACGGAGTCTAGCAGCGCAGCCTGAAACGTATCGCCTGCGCCCACGGTATCGACTATGTCCACCTCAGGCGTGCTAATGTCGGCATGACCGTGCTGACTCCACATCGAAGCGCCGTCACCGCCGCGAGTCAGCACCACTAATTTAGCGCCTGCCGCCAGCCACCTCGCCGTCACTGCTTCCGGCTTATGTTCTGGGTAAAGCGCTGCCAAATCCTCGTCACTCACCTTAATCATATCAACCAAAGGTACCAAGATTTCCAGACGTTTACGCCAAACGTTCATATCTGGCTCGACCACCGGTCTAATATTAGGATCAAGGGAGATCAAGCAGTGACCGCTACAGCGCTGCACCAGCGTGAGTAGCGAATCCGCGGTGGGTTGCGCCACAATAGAATAAGAACCGAGATGCAACGCAGTCATTGGCGGTGGTTCGATAGCCACATCTGCGGGTAACAAAGAGCGGTCTGCCGCACCTGCACCATAAAACGCATAGGAAGGCACGCCTTGCTGGTCGACATTAATTAATGCCAACGTTGTGGGTGCCTCTTTGCGCACGATGTAATCGGTGGACACCTGCTCTGATTCAAGTACTGCCACCAACCGGCTGCCCAGAAAATCGCTGGAAACACCTGCCAACAGGGCCGCCTTTCGATTAAGGCGCGCCAGGCCAATCGCGACATTGAACGGGGAACCGCCAACTCTGGCATCCAGAGGAACGGCGGTTGCGTTAGCGGCTACACCCTGCTCAATGAATACATCAAACAGGGCTTCGCCACAGACAATATAATTTATGTCGTTATCCATTTATCCATTAACGCAATATAGACTAATTTATGCTGGCAGACGTGCCTGCGCTAATAGCCTGGAAAAAGCCCAAGCCGAGACCTGCACAGGCCAAACCGGTAGCAACATGGACGCCTTCAACAGGCATTTGTGCAAATGTACCGTTTGGATCAGCAGCCAAATCGACCGTTCTGACCAGTCCTCCGGTCACCAAGGCCGGCCAATAAGCCGCCATTTTCTCGGTGTTCGTGTAATACACCACAGGATCATTCTTAGCGCCACACAGCAGCATGGGTGCACTTGGCGTCCAATTGCGTAAGTCCATGGACTGAATGACCTTCCTAAACTTATAGTCAGGACTGGTAGGATTAGCGACCACGTCAGCCAAATAAGCACTGCGGAAACTGTCCGCTAGCAAATGATTGGCACCAAAACCACCAGGGTTAGCGCCCGCAGGCAGGCCCGGCATGCTGGTATCGCTAAATAATGCACTCGGCGGTAAATTTGCCGTACCAAAACCACCCGCACGCGGCAGGGAATTTTCTGCGGTACCCGCATAAGCGGTGGCATAAACTTCGCTCGGATCCGTATAAATGTCATCAGACTTATCCAGCGCGGTTAAGGCCATCGGCGCAAAGGTAGTCGCCCCACCATTCACATAACCCGCAAAAACAGAATCGATGAAATCCAACATGGCATAAGGCCCAGAGACGGGCATGGACGCCGTCACCTTTTGACCGCTGGCTTCCAGTGCTTTATGCGTCGCCATTGCCACGTAGCCCCCCTGCGACAGCCCGGTGATAAACAACTCTGAGGATAGGTTAGCGCCCAGCATACCGGCATATTCACGCACATGATCCAGCGCATTCATCATTTCAGTACTTTGCTGGACTTCACTCAGGTAGGGGTGATAATCCAATGAGGAATCAGAGTAACCCGCGTAGTTCGGCGCGATGACCGCATAGCCTTTAGAGGCATAGGCCGCCAACAATAACATTCCTTCCTGAGAAGCAGGATTCGGTACGCTGTCGGGTGCGGGAACAAAGCGGGATAAATCGTAGCTTTTATAAGTGTTGGTGCCGTGAGCATACAGCACTACTGGGCGCTCACCCGCACACTGTGCACTCGTACCATGCGGCAGCATGAAGACACCGCTGGAGGTGGTGGCCTCTCCCGCCCCACCGACCGTATTGAAACTGATGCGATGCACTTTTACGTCACACAGACCGTCATTATTGGTCGCACCTAAATTATTGAAGAGATCGTTAATATCTCCACTAGCGGCGCGTAATTGACCGTACACCGCGGCATTAACGTTTAATAATTGTTGCGGCGCATTGGCCGTGCGTGAGTCATCATCGCCACAAGCCTGCAAGCCAAGCGCAGCAACCATAATAAGGGATATTAATTTCAATTGAGTCAACATGTCAGCTCCTCCTGTTCCGAGGAAGGCATAATTACACAAACAAAAAACGATTGCTAATGTTATGCAATACCGTTAATTTGGCCGGTATTCGGATAGTTATCGAGGAGGAGCGGTCAATGCGCAACAAAAACTTATTACTAAATCCCCTATGTGCGGCACTATTTATAGGTCTAACCGGGCAGGTCAATGCGGGTGGTTTTGGGGTCACCATACAAAGTGGCAGCGTGGCCGGTAACGCGGCAACAGGCCATGCCATGGCCGAAGACGCTTCGGCCATGTTTTATAATCCGGCGCTGTTGTTTTCACTAGATGGCCGGCAGATCAACGGCGGTGCGGCTTTACTCAGTACAGAAGTTGAAGTCACCAATACGGGCAGTACGGTGCCAAGTGCCGCAGGCGGCACGCCAATTATAGGTAATAATCTTGGCGAGCCCGGCGGCATATCTGCTACCCCAAGTTTCTTTTATCGCGGCGGCGAAATAATGAACGGGCTAGTCTACGGTGTCGGTGTCAACGTACCCTTCGGTATTTCAACGGAGTATGACGACGACAGCTTCACACGCTATGAAGCCACTGAATCAGCACTCTCAGCCATTAATATTAATCCAGCGGTGGCGTACAAGCTAAACGATCAGTTTGAGATCGGTGCGGGTGTCAATGTTCAGGTGGGTTCCGCAATATTGGGCCGGGCCATTGATTCATTTCTGGCCTGCTCCCTGATTGTTCAGGGCAGCGGCGGTGCCCTACCCGGCAATACCTGTACAAATCTAGGACTCACCGCTTCGTCTCAAGTCGGTGACGATGGTAAGGTCAGCATTGAAGCCAAAGGCGTGGGCGTGGGTGCCAATTTTGGTGTTGTTTATCGTCCGATGGCGTCTACCACCCTGTCACTCGGTCTACGCTCTCCGGTGACGCTGGAGCTGGAAGGTGAGGCAGATTTCTCACACAACCCCAAGCTGAACGCACTGGGCAGTGCCGTTCTCGGCAGTGCGGGTCTGAACGACCAGGATGCAGAAGCAAAGCTTAAGTTACCGGCTTCTGCCTCATTTTCCGTCGCACACAGTGTGAATGACAAACTCACCGTACACGGTGATGTTACCTGGACACAGTGGTCGTCGATTCCAGAAATTCGGATTAAGTTCCCCGACACGGTAGCTGCCGATTCAGTTACTGATTTGCAGTGGAAAGATACCGTACGCTATGGCGTTGGCGCGACTTATCAGCTGAATGAGAAAATACGCCTGCGCACCGGTATTGCGATGGATCCCGTGCCAACGCCCGGCCCGAATAACCGTACCCCGCGCGCACCGAGTGCGGATAACCTGTGGATTTCAGCCGGTGGTTCTTACCAGATCAACAAGCGTTTTTCCATTGATGCCGGTTTGTCACTGGTTAAGCCGTCTGATGCCTCAATCAACTATACCGCACCGGGTAGCTCAGACTACACCACCCGTGCTGATGTCGATTCTGATGTACTGGGTGTCGCTGTTTCAGTGAATTACCAGTTCTGAGCCTAGGCTCATGATAGTAAATGCCGGATCACAGTAGACAGGAAATAAAATGGGGAGCATCAAACTGTGCTCCCCAGACTCACGCTTATACGATGGGACGCCGGTAAGTATTCACTCGATTGCTCCAGCCTCTCAGCCAGCGCGCTTCATTGCGGCGCGGATCAGAATTGCGCACCCGCCGCTGCAACACCCGCATTGCAGCATCAGCAAATTCATGCAGTGCCCGCTGTCCCGGCTGGCTCGGACGCATTTCCTCTAATACCTGACGCAAACCCCAGCTCTGGCCTCTATAACCGCCGTTGCCTAGACCTTCGCCTTTAAAGTTCACATAGTCAATCAGCGCATACCAGCCGCCGGGAGTATTTGCCACCGCATTCAGATTTTGTGCTACCCGTTGCTGTAAGTGGCTGGAAGACGCTTTGACCAGCTTCGGCATAGCGCGCCGCGCACGATTGACAATGTATTCGGCCTGAATATCCCGAGTATTGTATAGCAGCGCCTGTAGCTCGCGAACCTGCGGTGAGTTCCGCTGGCGGAGGAAATCGTTCCGGCTGCGCCAAGGCGAACCCGAGTGACGGGCCTGACGCAACCAAGCGGGTAACTGAACCCCCCGGCTGGACATATAATCGAGCAAACCTGGGAAGGTATTCCCGAAACGCTGGCGGCGGCCTGCCGGATACCAAGTGAAATGACCGATGCCCATCGCGGCGAAGTCCTCGCCCACGTTCCAGTGCACCAGCCGCTGCATATTTCCGCCCCCTTCATTCACAAAGATTTGCTGGCCGATAGCACGCAGTTCAACCCTTGATAAACTGGGCACGGTGCTCTGCTGACCACGGACAGTGCGGGCATGGCTGTAGCTAACCATTGCCGTGCGCGAGGCGGGGCGTTGCGGGATGATGGAATGCCCGGCACGTGGCAATGCTGCTGCCCTAATGGGCTGCGCCTGTGGCAGCGTTCTGCTGTGGCTAACGTTGCCGCTGTTGCTGCCGTAGTTGAGATCCAGCGCCTTTGCTATCTGAACCGGTGCAGGGCGATTGATGACCGGTAAACCCACTGTATTTGTTTGTGCCAAATTCAGCGCGCCAACTCCAGGAGTAAGCGTAGCATTAGTTTTTGCCGTTACCGTGTCCCTCGCACTGGTCGTGCGTGGGTTGTAGCTGCACGCGGACAGACCCAATCCCGCAATCACAGCTAAGCAAACAAGTTTTCTCGTAGACATTGCTATACCATTTATTGTTTTAATTATTATTTTTATGACACGCTGACAATCTTAAATTTTTCGTGCATTCCCAGCTACTTAACCCGACAAGCTGGTATTGCACCGCCCGTCAGCGATGCTCGGTTCCAATATAAAACAAGGCCCGAACCCCCCTAATAGCACTGCCTTCTGCATAATTTATGTGCACAGAATGGTTAAACATTGCACCCACATTATACACAGCATGTCGCGGCATGCATGCAAAAAACCAATCGCTGCTAAAATTAATTTCACGCCCCAAAGGTTACAAATAAGCTTTTTCAAGCGCTGCTCGCGTAATCACCCCGTAAATATTGCCCCCCGCATCATGCCGCAGATACAGGGCTTCCGCCGCATTCGATTTCAGCTGATCCATCCCTTCCTGCAGGCTAGCGCGCACCGACAACGGGGTTAACTGCAGGCGCGTCGCTGGTATCTCACTCAGCACCACTGTCGTCACCTCGGGATGTGTCTCAATAAAGCTCTGTAAATCCAACAGGCGTACCATTTGCTCTGGCTCGCGCTCACTGTCAGTAATCAGCAGCCACTGTACGCCGCGCTGGGCCAGCTGTTTAGCCGCCGCGATGGGCTGAGCATCCTGACACAGAATAAAGCTGCGGCTCATCACACTGGCAGCCCCAATCATGCGCAAGCGCTGCATCACCGGATTGCTAACATGATCCAGGCCACGGGCGCGCAGCAGGCTCAGAAACAGCGAATCATGGTTAAAGATCACTTTATTCGTTAGGCTAGCCGAGACGATTGCCAACATTGCGGGCAGGATAATATTTGTAGTGCCCGATAGCTCCATCACGGCTGTTAGCCCGGCCAACGGTGCCTGTAAACTGGCCGCAAACATAGCACCCATGCCCAGCAGAGGATAAAGTTTTGGCTCCGTCGGGATCAGCGCGCTAATATCATAGGAATAAACCAGTGTCACCAGCACGCCACCGGCCAAACCACCAATAAACATTAGCGGCCCAATCACGCCGCCGGGAATGCCCATCCCCAGACATAACAGGGTGGCCAGTAGCTTAGCTAGTAGAATCATCGCCATCAGCTCCAACCCCAGCTTGGCATTCAATACCTGATCCACCGTATCGTAGCCGATGCCCATGGTCTGTGGCACCCACCAGGCCAACCCCCCCATTAATAAACCGGCGAGACTGAAACGCAGCCAAACCGGATAATTCGCCACGCCTTTAGTCAGCCTAATAGACAAATAATTAAACAGCGCCGACAAAATGCCAATGCTGATACCCAATAGCATCACCAGCGGCCAATCGTAGGCGGTGCTGGTACTGGAGAGCGTGAACTCAAAAAACAGCTCCTTGTCCATCAGGGCCAGCGACATATAGGTGCCCGATACCGCCGCCAAGATCACCGGCACAAAACCCTGCACCGTGTATTGCTGCACTATCACTTCCATGGCAAAAATAATCCCGGCTAGGGGCGTATTGAATGAGGCCCCAATCGCTGCCGCTGTGCCACAGGCTAGCAGCGTTCGCGTGCTATTATGCGGCAGCCGCAAGCGCTGCCCCAACCAGCTACCGCTGTAGGCCCCCATATGAATACCTGGGCCTTCCCGCCCAACAGAAAATCCACTCAGTATCGCCAGCCCAGCACCAACAAACTGCATCAGCATATTTATAATGGGCATCACACCCTGATGATATTGCATGCGTTCGATAACGTGCAGAATACCGACCTGACGATAACGATGAGGTGTACTTTGATAGAGCAGCGCGAGCAGCAACCCGCCAGCCACCGGCAGCGCAAAATGCAGCAGCGACGGCAGCGTCTCGAAATCATCGATACGCCCGCTGGGAAATAGATTTTCTTGCGCCAGTTCCAACAGATAGCGAAAGGACACCACAATCAGACTGGTCAACAGGCCGGTGACCACCCCCAAGAGCGACAGCAACATGAGCGCTTCAGGACTGGCCAGCCGCAAGCGCAGCTGATCCAGAAAGCCACGCAGTTTGCTGATGTAGGTGCGCACCCGCTATCCTTAAGTGGTTGTTTTGCGTAGTATATACTTAGGCAAAGCCTATGAATACCACCTTAACCCTTAAGCTTAGGCCGCGGCACCGTTTTCAATCAGACGCCCATAAGACTTGGTATGGATACCGCTGCGGATAATTTTTGCGGGGTTACCGCCAATCAGTGAATTGGAGGGCACATCTTTGGTGACCACTGAACCAGAGGCAATAACCACCTCATCACCAATCGTAATACCGGGCATAATAATAGCGCCACAACCGACAAAGCAGTTGGCTCCAATTCGAGTCGTAATGTCATTTTTAGCGCCATAGCGCTCGGTCGCCCAGTCATGGGCCAGAATAGTGACGTTAAACGCCACAACAGTATCTCTTTTTATTATGACACCTTTGGGATTGGTTTTGTCGACGTGTGATTTAAACGAGATACGCACGCTGGGGTGCAGCTGCATGCCATAAAACTTGCGCAGCCAATACGTACGCAACCAAACCATGGCATGCCGAAAATCGACAAACCAAAGGAACATCCGGTTGTTCATAAAGCGGGGTTTCATAATTTTTCTCTGACAAACTGAGGTTGACCCTTACCATAGTAAGGCCATCCACAAAAAGCCAGCACCGATACGCCACTGAAGCGTAAAAGAGGCATAAAACAGGTGTGGATATGAAGCAGAGCCAGAAGTGTGCAACACACTCTAGCTCTGCTTAAGGGCTGTGATTTTAGTGCTGACTTTGCTTGAGCTTTCCTAGCGCGCCATCTTCAAGCCATGTGCCACGCCCCGTAATGAAATCGGGAAAATGACGGGCTCTTTCTGGCCGTGCTTTTTGAAAGCGACTAAGGCACGCTTGCCCTTACTGAATTGCTGAGTTAGTGGATTATCCAGAGTAAACCCAGCCCGACAGCCCTTATTATCACAGCGGCCAGAAAAACCTACCGGCTTATAGCGATCGACACGCAGCTGTATGCCCTGTTTCATATCAATTCCTTTCGGCAGCTCAAAGATAGCCGTTGGGAATTTTTTATCCTTACCGTAGCCCAAGACAGTGATCATCATCGGGGTTTTTTCATTGGTCTTGGACAGCACCTGCTGGATATAACAGACCCGAGCATTATCAGGGCCTACTTCACACTGCCCTCCCCAATCACCGTACTTTTGTCCTTGAATATTACCGCCAGCCTGCACTAGACCAACAGGTAAAGCTAATGCGGCCAGCATCATGGCCTGTTTCCACGTTGAAAACATTTAACTCTCCATTAAAAAATACTACATTATTGTAACGCGCATAAAGGAATGTCCCTTCCGGTATGCAAGCCTGCAACCATGCAAACAGTAGGATTACACTCTCAACAAAAACCCAGGAAATCCGCAGGGGGGAGGCTTATCTTTTCACCCGTCTGCGGCTACATCGAACCTGGCACTGTTTGTTATAGAGTATACAACGACATTGAGCACATGCTTTGACATTTATCAGCGCCAGCACTCTCTGTCCATTATTCCGCTATACTAACGATAAAAACGTATCAGATACATCCTGTACAGCGCCGTAATCAGCATAGAAGTCTACGCCTTCATAATCAGTAACCCATACGTTTTCATAGCATTCGCTGGGTATAAGACAACACCAACACTGCATCAGTTCATCAAGAGAGACGCTATGGCCGATTGCGAACAGACGATTCAACGCCTCACGCAGGAAAATATCGCCTTACAAGCCACCCTGACTCGCCTGACCGCCCGCACAAAAAAAGCGGTTAAGCGGCGGCGGCTTGAACAAAGCCTAAAACCCTATCAGGCTGAGCTCATCCGGCTACAAAAATACCTCGACCAGACCCAGCGGCGCATGATTATACTGTTTGAGGGTCGTGATGCCTCCGGTAAAGGCGGCACTATTCGGCGGGTGACACGCTATATGAATGAAAAAAAGTACCGCGTCGTCGCGCTGGGCAAACCCAATGAAACCGAACGTTCCCAGTGGTTTTTTCAAAAATATGTGCGTGAATTTCCACGCGGTGGTGAAATGGTCCTGTTTGACCGCAGCTGGTATAACCGCGCCATGGTGGAACCCGTGTTCGGCTTTTGCACCGAACAGGAATATAAAAACTTCATGAAGGGCGTCACCGGTTTTGAGAAAGACCTCGTGCGCCAGGGCACCGTGCTCATCAAACTCTACTTCAGCGTTACCCAAGAAGAGCAGGCCCGTCGCTTTGAGCGCCGCCAGAATGACCCGCTACGGCAGTGGAAACTCAGCCAGGTCGATATGCAGGCTCAGGAGCGCTGGGATGAATTTACTAACCAGAAATACAGCATGCTAAAACGCACCCATACTTCAGCCGCCCCATGGACGGTGATTCGTGCCAACAACAAATACCGTGCCCGCCTCAATGTGATGAAGACCATTCTCAATTCAGTGCCCTACGCACCACAGGATCAGACACTGGATTACGTGCCTGATCCCGATATTGTGCTTTCTGGCGCACGCGAGGTGGCGATGATGGAAGCCGACCTGCTGCGCGACGGTAAGTTTGCCTATTAAGGCCAGTACCACCCGTTGCAGCCTGTTACAACCTATTGAGCGGACTTGGCCTTTTCCAGCTGCATCAGTGCGTACCAATCCAGGTGACGAGTGGCCAACATAAGCATCGCCAGTATGATAAAGATCAAGACACTCCCCATCAGCAGCGATTTATCCTCGGCCTGTAAAATAATATAGAGAACCGCATACAAACTTACCAAACCGCCTCCCAGCAGCAGCCCCAGCCTGCGGCTATGTAAAATCGAACCAAAATACAGCGTCAGCAGACCGATATTCGCCAGCGCGGCGATCCCATAGGCCACCTTAAAATTCATGTATTCCGACAGGGAGATCAGCAGCAGATAAAAAACGGTCAGCGCCATCCCGACCAGCGTATATTGAATCGGATGTACCCGCAGCTTTTTCAATAGCTCAAATAGAATCAGCACAACAAAGGTCAATACAATAAACAACAGGGCGTACTTAATGCTGCGCTCTGACTGCTGATAGACATCAACCGGCTGCAATAGCTCAAAGCCTACCGTGCGCCGCAGCAGATGATTACACTGACCGTTGCGGCAGTCCTCCAGCGCTCCACTCACATTGTAAGAAAAGGCAGAAGCTCGCCAGTTTGCGCTGAAACCCGTCGCAGTCACCTCGCGCTGTTCCGGCAATAATTCTCCTCTAAATCGGGGGTGCGGCCAGTCTGAAATCAGCTGCACCTCAGTGTTTTCCGACAGCAGCGCAAAATCCATGCTGCGCATGCCACGCAGCGTGAGATTATACCCAAACGCAATGAGCTGCCTGCTCCCAGTATTGATAGCGGGCAATTTAGCATGCATGCCGGACGACGCCTCTGCCAGCTGACTGCCCGGTTGGAACGCCAGCTTACTATTACCCCACTGCAACACTGGCGGTAGCGCAATACCCCGCTGATCCCGCACCAGCACCGATAGCTGCGGTGTATCAAACGTGATCTGCTTGCCCTTGTGCGCTCGCAGCAAATCCAGCAGTGGCTTTGTGCTAAACACCCCGCTGACCTGTAAATCATTGGTATACACCGGTACTTCATAAATACCGCGATAGCGCATGCTGCTTGCCAGCTTGCTCTGCATCTCCAGCTGCTGCGGCATGACATACAAGACATCCTTACGCCGCAGGGTTTTGGTAATTTCGCGCAGCCCACCCCGGTCGTCTTTCACCTGCTCCTTCGCCGCATAAGAGATCTCATAGGGGATTTTTAACAAAGGCCCACCCAGTGTCTGTCGCCCTGGCCAGCTTTGCTGAATGCTATCGTACGCCTGCTGCCGCCAATTGGCCCGCTCACCGATCAGGCTCAGCAAAAAGCCCTGTGGGATGAGCAGGAATAAAATCAGCAGGGCAATCGTGATAAATTTTACGGTGTAGCGCTGTTGCACCGGGCGCGGCGCATGATTAACTTGTGTTGGGTCTGACATAAAGCACTCCAGTCATTGATTTAACAACCAGAATAGGCGGCGGCTGTGCGCACTTAATGCGCGGGATGTGGAAATATTATGGTTTGATGTGCAGAATTTGTGACCGATATCCTATAGCTGTCCCAGCTGCTTATCCAGGCGCTTCGCTGACACCGGCTTGGCCGTGCCCAACTCCTGAGCAAATAAAGACACGCGAAATTCTTCAATCATCCAGCGGTATGCACTCAGCTCCGGTGTAACCAGCGACACCTGCTGTCGCAAGGCCTTATAGCGATCCCAGTAAGGCTGCACCTGTACCCGCAGCGCCCGATCTTTACCTGGCGCATCCGCCAGTTTTTCCAAGCGGCGCTGAATGCCCTTTAGGTAACGCGCCAAATGCCGCAGCGCTTCGTTATCCATCTCTACCAAAAAGCCGACGTAGATCAAATGGCCGAGCTGATCGTTAATATCATTCAACGCCTCCAGCCAGCTCGGCTGAACCCGCCCTTTGAGCTGCTTACGCACACTATGATAAGTCTCAAAAGCCGGAGCCAGTAAGCGACCCAACGCCTGCGCCTCGGCGAAAAGCTGTTTACGCCCCGCCGCCAGCGCCGTTTCAAACGCGGCCTGCTGCCGAATATCCAGCGCATCCGCAAACGCCTGCCGGAACGCATAGTGCGTGATACTTGCTTTCAGTTCCTCACATTTACCGGTGGCGGCGTAGTGCATACACAATTTCTGCATCGTGGCGATCTGTTTCGGCAACGCCTTCGCCTCAGTAGGCGCAGCCAGCATAAACAGCCGCAGCACCCCCATACGATGCGCGCGCAGGGCGGCATCCTGATTATCAAATAGCTTAATCGCAACGGTTTGTTGGGTGTCCAGCAAAGCGGGCCAGGCATGCAGCTTCATCCCGTTCATATCGAGCTGATGCGTGTCCGGCAGATCACCAAAATCCCACTTTTTCAGCCCCTGCTGTTCAAACGTCTGTACGGGCTGCTGCTGCAATTCCTGTTTGGCCTGCTGCTGCACCTTATTGCGCAACGCCTGCCAGCTGCGACCCGTTTTCACCACCACATCCGCATCATCCACCACCTCAAAGCGCATCAGTAGATGATCTTCCAGCACAACCTGCGCCCAGACTTCCGCGTCAATGCGGGTGCCACTCATACGCAGCAGCTGCTCGCTCACCGCCTGCACAAGCGGCACGGTCTCACTGGGTGCTATGGCTTCCAGGCAGGCACGCGCGTAATCCGGTGCGGGCACAAACTGCTTGCGAATCTGCTTGGGCAGGCCGCGAATCAGCGCGGTCACTTTATCTTCCAGCATCCCTGGCACCAGATATTCAAACCGCAACGCCGAGAGCTGATTCAGCGCGAGCAAAGGCACACGCACCGTCACGCCATCATCCTCAGCATTCGGTTCAAAATGATAGCGCAGCGGCAGTATCATGCCCTGCACAGCAATATTGTCTGGGAACTGACCGCTGCGCTCCAGTCCAGCATCACGCTGCATCAGATAATCACGGGTTAAAAACAGCAGCTTCGGGTTCTTCGCTTCCGCCTGCTTACGCCAGCGCTCAAAGGAATGCTTGTTATATACCTGCGCCGGAATCAGCGGCTCAAAAAAATCACACAGCAGCTGCTCATCCACCAGAATATCGCGCCGCCGCCCCTTCGCCTCCAGCGTTTCAATAGCCGACACGAGCTGCGCGTTATGCGCAAAGAACGGCGCATGGGTGCGGTACTCGCCATACACCAGTGCATGGCGGATAAACAGTTCGCGGCAGGTTTTGGGATCGATGCGACCATAGCTGACGCTGCGCTTGGCGGTGATGGTAATACCGTAGAGTGAGGTACGCTCAAATGCCGCGACATCTGCGGGCTTTTGCTCCCAGTGAGGTTCGGTGTAATGGCGTTTTAACAGATGAGCCGCAAATTCTTCGATCCATTCCGGTTGAATCTTGGCAACCGTGCGCGCATAAAGCTTGGAGGTTTCGACGAGCTCCGCCGCCATGACCCACTGCGGCGCTTTCCGGCGTAACCCCGAACCGGGGAAAATAAGGAACTTGCGCCCATTAGCCCCGAGGTATTCGCTCGCTTCATCTTTAAGGCCGATGTTACCGAGCAGGCCAGATAGCAAACTGCGGTGAATGCCGTTGTAGTCAAATTCGGGGGCTTCATCGTCTCCCGCTTCCTTCTCTTTGTCAGGGCGCGAAGTAGTGAGTGCCTTCCCACCAAGCCCCAACTCCGCCAGCGTAGACCGCACCTGATGCTGAATATCAAACCATTCCTGTAACCTTACCCACGACAGGAACTCGCGCTTGCACAGCTTGCGGTATTGGCTGTTCGAGAGCGCCTTGCGCTGGCCCTGCACATAGTTCCACAGCCGCAGCAAGCTCAGAAAATCAGACGTTTTGGTTTTAAAGCGCGCATGGCTTTCATCGGCGGCCTGCTGCTTCTCCAGCGGGCGCTCACGCGGGTCTTGTATCGCCAGCGCAGAAACAATAATCAGTAGCTCAGGCAGCACACTTTCTTTTTCAGCGGTCAGCAGCATGCGCCCCAAACGCGGGTCAATCGGCAGCTTAGCCAACATGCGGCCAGTTTGGGTGAGCTGGTAATCCGCATCGACTGCCCCCACTTCAAACAGCAGCTTGTAACCATCGCGAATCAGGCGTACATCCGGTGCTTCGACAAAAGGAAATTGTTCTATATCGCCCAGCTGCATCAGCTCCATTTGCAGGATGACTGAGGCCAAATTAGTGCGCAAAATTTCCGGTTCGGTAAACTCAGGCCGAGCCTGATAGTCCTCCTCGGTATACAGCCGAATCGCAATCCCAGAAGAAACCCGGCCACAGCGCCCAGAACGCTGATTAGCCGACGCCTGCGACACCTTTTCTATCGGTAAACGTTGTACACCGGCGCGCCAGGAATAACGCGAAATCCGGGCGGTACCAGCATCAATCACATACTTAATTCCAGGCACAGTGAGCGAAGTTTCCGCAACGTTGGTCGCCAGCACGACGCGGCGACGCGCATGCGTTTCAAAGACGCGGTACTGCTCCTCAGCCGACAGACGCGCAAACAGCGGGAGGGTATCAATATGTGGCGGCAGGTGTTTACGCAGTGCTTCTGCGGTCTCACGAATCTCCCGCTCTCCCGGCAAAAATACCAAAATATCGCCGTTGCCTTCCCGACACAGCTCATCTACCGCCGCCAGCACCGCCTCAGTCTGATCACGTTCGTCGTCGCCCTCAACGTCAATCAAGGGCCTATAGCGCAGTTCAACCGGGTAAGTGCGGCCCGATACTTCAATGATAGGTGCACGGTCAAAATGACTGGAGAAACGCTGCGGGTCGATGGTCGCGGAGGTGATGATGACCTTGAGGTCACGGCGACGCGGCAATAGCCATTTCAAATAACCCAACAGAAAGTCGATATTGAGGCTGCGCTCATGTGCCTCATCAATAATCAGCGTATCGTATTGATTAAGAAAACGATCCTGCTGAATTTCAGCCAGCAAAATACCATCGGTCATCAGTTTGATATAGCTGTTTTTATCACTTTTATCGGTGAAGCGTACCTTGTAACCGACTTGTTTACCCAGCGGGCTATGCAGTTCTTCGGCGATACGTGCAGCGACGCTACGCGCAGCGAGACGGCGCGGCTGGGTGTGGCCAATGAAACCATTAATGCCCAAGCCTGCATCCAGGCACATTTTCGGGAGCTGAGTGGTTTTACCAGAACCCGTTTCACCACAGATCACGATGACCTGATGCTCGCGGATGGCCTTAATGATTTCAGCACGGCGCTGCGCAACCGGTAAATCAGCGGGATATTCCGGCTTGGGTATATGCTGCTCGCGCAGGCTACGGCGCTGGGCGGAGGCGGCCACTTTTTCCAGCCACTGCTGTAACTTAGCCGCGTCCGGCTTACGTTCCAAGCGCTGTAAATCACGGCGCAATCGAAAACGATCCGCCCCCATACAGGCAGACAGTTTTTGACGTAATGCTCGTTGATTAGGGTTGGACGTATCGCTCACAGTGGGCTGACCGGCAATAAAACGCGCTATTCTAACCCGACAGCACGCTGAGACAAACTAAACGACTAAAGCCACGTTTGTTTCTGGGGATAGGCAACAGCCAATCAAACGATGACGGCTGCGGAAATACAGCGCCTACGCCCGCTTTATGCTTTAATACAGCAGTAATAAGCATAATAAATCGACGAATCAGGCCACTGATTTTCTTCAAGCTTAACAAGGAGCTGCTTTATGTTGTTTCAGTCATTTGCACTTGCGATCCTGGCGCTGATTGTTCTCTTAATTTTCATGGGCGTGAAAATGGTACCCCAGGGTTACGCCTACACCATTGAACGCTTCGGGCGCTACGTACGTACCTTCCAGCCCGGCCTTGGCCTATTGGTACCCATTATTTATCGCGTGGGGCATAAGGTGAATATGATGGAACAGGTGCTGGACATCCTGCCACAACAAATTATCACCGCCGATAATGCGAACGTCACGGTCGATGGCATCGTGTTCTACCAGATTTTTGATCCGGCCAAATCCTCCTATGAAGTAAATAATCTGGAGCATGCGATCCTTAATTTGACCATGACCAATCTGCGTTCGGTCTGCGGCTCTTTTCAATTAGATGACCTGTTGAGTAAGCGCGATGAAATTGGCGCGCGTCTGTTAAATATTGTGGATGATGCCACGAACGCCTGGGGGGTTAAGGTACTGCGGGTAGAAATTAAGGATATTAACCCACCGACCGACCTGATTAATGCCATGAACCTGCAAATGACGGCGGAGCGCAGAAAGCGGGCGCAAATTACCGAGGCTCAGGGTGCCAAAGAGTCTGAAATTCTGGAAGCCGAAGGGGCAAAAACAGCAGCCTTCCTGCGCGCCGAAGCCCGTGAACGGGAAGCCATGGCCGAAGCCAAGTCCACCCAAATGGTTTCAGAGGCAATTGCACAGGGCGATGTGCAGGCCCTGAACTATTTTGTGGCCCAAAAATATGTGGAGGCCCTGGGTAAGTTTGCTGATTCCAATCAACAGAAGACAATATTCATGCCCCTGGACAGCAGCAGCGTTATCGGCTCCATTGGCAGCATTAGTGAACTGTGGAAAGCCACTAAGGACGATACCAAGGGGTAAACATATGGAACTTTCATCTTTTCTCAATGAGCCAATCCAGTTTTGGTACTGGTTGATTCTGGGCGTTGCATTTCTTGCACTGGAAATCATGGCACCGGGTGCCATTCTGATGTGGTTTGGAGCCGGAGCGCTAGCAACCGGTCTCGTGCTGTGGCTGTTGCCTGACTTAGCGCTGGGCTGGCAGCTACTGGTGTTTGCCATTGTTTCTGGGGTTAGCGTTTTGGTCTGGCGTAAGTCACACTTTTTTAATGAAGATAGCCTACCCACGCCTGATCCAACCCTCAATAACCGGCTGCATAGCTATATCGGCAAAGAATACACCCTGTCTCAGGCCATCGTACAGGGGCGTGGCTCGGTGCGCATTGTAGACGCTAACTGGCGGGTTCAGGGCAAGGATATGCCTGCGGGCACACCGGTCAAAGTCGTCGGCGTTGAGGGGATTACTTTTCTGGTTGAAGCACTGGACTAAGGGTATTTGGGTAAGATGGAAGGCACCGCTGTAATGAAATATCTTGCTGAGGCTATCACAGGAATGGGGCGATGATCGATAGCAGCGAGGACACCGCGCGCATGATTACACCACAGGGTTCCCCTGAAGAAAATCGGGTGGATGAGCAAATTCGCCCGCGCCGCCTCAAGGACTATGTCGGCCAGCCCGTCGTCTGCGAACAGATGGAAATTTTCATTGGCGCAGCGATAGGGCGTGGTGATGCCTTGGATCATACACTGATTTTTGGCCCGCCTGGTCTCGGTAAAACCACGCTCTCCAATATCATCGCCCAGGAAATGAGCGCCAATCTGCGCCAAACCTCTGGCCCGGTGCTGGAAAAAGCCGGTGACCTGGCTGCGCTGCTGACCAATCTAGAACCGCATGACGTACTGTTTATTGATGAAATTCACCGGCTTAGCCCAATGGTAGAAGAGATCCTCTATCCCGCGATGGAGGATTTTCAACTCGATATTATGATCGGTGAAGGCCCGGCGGCCCGCTCAATCAAGCTAGATTTACCGCCGTTCACCCTGGTGGGCGCAACAACCCGCGCGGGCCTGTTGACCTCACCGCTGCGGGATCGTTTTGGCATTGTACAACGACTGGAATTTTATAATGTCACCGACCTGGCTTATATCGTTACTCGCGCCGCTGGGATTCTTGGGGTAGCGATTGATGATGCGGGTGCCTATGAGATTGCGCGCCGAGCGCGGGGGACGCCGCGCATTGCCAATCGCCTGCTGCGGCGGGTGCGCGACTATGCCCAAATTAAAGGCGATGGTCTGATTACCAATGAGATGGCGGATAAGGCGCTCAATATGCTGAATGTGGACGAACAGGGCTTTGACCACATGGATCGGCGCTTGCTCCTAGCGATGCTGGAGAAATTTGACGGTGGGCCGGTGGGGGTCGATAGCCTAGCGGCAGCGATTGGGGAGGAGCGCGGTACGATTGAGGATGTGCTGGAACCTTATCTGATTCAACAGGGCTTTATGATGCGTACGCCGCGAGGGCGAGTGGCAACGCGGCATGCCTGGCAGTATTTCGGGCTGAATATGCCGGTGAGTCAAGAGGGCAATGTGCCGGAGCAGGGCGCGAATTTGGGGCTGTTTGGGGATTGATTGCCCCAAATGATAGAGAACCCTTAACTGAAAAACCCATTAACGCTGTAACGTCAACCGCACCGGTACCTCCAGCGCCTGCTTGCCATTACGCAATAGCCGCACCCGCACCACATCATCCAACCGGTAATTATCCAGAATTGCGGTCAAATCGCTGTTGTTCTGCACCGGTTTATCATCAATCGACTGTATCAGGTCACCTAACATCAGGTCCCCAGCCGCCGAAAATTCCGTGCCCTCAATTCCAGCCTGGAACGCAGGTGAACCGGGCTGGACGCGCAGCACCAGTATGCCTTTAGCATTGAGGCGCTGGCTGACCTGCCGACTCACATCATCATTCATAGTGATACCCAAAATAGGTCGCACATAGCGTCCATGCTGTATCAGCCGTGGAATCACCCGATTCACCGTATCCATTGGGATGGCAAACCCGATCCCCGCTGACGCACCAGATGGGCTGTAGATCGCCACATTCACCCCGATCACCCGCCCGGAGCTGTCCAATAATGGCCCGCCGGAATTACCAGGGTTAATCGCCGCATCGGTCTGAATCAGGCCCTCCATGGTGCTGCGGGCGGCGTCAATACTACGGTCTAATGCCGACACCACGCCCACGGTGAGCGTGTGATCCAAACCAAAAGGATTACCGATGGCTAACACCTTCTGACCAACCTTGAGATCATGGCTGCTGCCAATCCTAACTGGCGGCGGAATATTGGTGGTATCCGTTAGTTTAATTACGGCCAGATCGTGTTCTGGACTGGCTCCAACCACCTCAGCGTCGAAAATACGCTGATCTGATAAGCGCACTTTAGCGCTGCGATGACCTTCAACCACATGGTAGTTGGTGACGATATGCCCAGTACGATCCCAGATAAAACCCGTGCCGCTGCCGCTGGGGCGCTCACTAATATTGCGCGTCCATAAATCCATCACCCGCCGCGTGGTGGCGATGTAAACCACCGAGGGGCTGTTGCGCTCAAATACATGGATCGTGCGCTCCTCATCATGGGTGAAGGCGGCGGCTTTAGACACCTGGCGGGCTTTGACGGCTTCGCTGACTGCGGGTTGTTGCCAAAGCGATAATAACAGCCAACATAGGAAGCCCCCCGCCGTAATAAACAGGCCGTGCTTTAGGAATGGTCTCACAGATCTGATCATCATCGCACAATACTCACTTCACTAGGCTGCGCGTCTTAGGGCCACACAGCCAAACCTAATAGGGTTTTATTCAATCTTAAACAAGGTTAACAGGGTGCGCAGCAAATCGCTTTTGCCATCATCACTCACAATGAGATAGCGTTTATTACCAATGGGGGTCATGCCTTCAAAATTATCAATGGACAGACTGCTGGAAAAGACTTTCAAATTTTCTACGACACAGGCGCCCTGCGCAGAGCACTGTGCCAGATCAATCCGACGCAGGCTAATCACCAGCGGATTAGGAAACCCCGACCAGGCGCGTTCCAACACCAGGAGGGTATCCGTCCCTGGGATCATTTCCAGCGCAGTAATCGAGCTGTTTTTTGCCGGATAGGCCATAAACGACCACGTTTTCTGCGCGGCATATACGGTATGCAGGTTTTTGGGCTGGCCCTTAATCGATTCTTCCGGGGCGGTCATAAAGCCATAGCGTGGATGATAGGTCAGCGCCTCTAAGCCACTGTTGGACGCCCGTAACTGACGGTGATCACGCAGTGGCCCCGGAATCCCTATATCCGCAATCAGCCGCCCCTGCGGCGTAAAACGTGCAATGCGTGGCTTACCTTCGAACGAAATAACCAACTGGGAGTCGCCTTTTTTACCGTTGCTGGCATTCCAGACGGCGAGCCCCTCAGCATCGCGCTTATTCTTCTTCAGTTTTTTACCATTATTTTTACGCAACCACGCGCCGTAAACCGGCGTTACCGCTTTAATTAAATCATCCTCAAGCGTGAGCTTAAAATGATAGATACGGCCTTTATCTGAGATAGCATACAACAGCTGCTCATCTTCATCCCAAGCCAGCCCAGACAGCTCGGTGATTTCTAGCCCATCGATGGTGGTACCCGCCGGAATCACATGATGATCCAAGACCATCAGCTCGCCAGAACCGGTACTGCTCACGACGTTATCGCTGGCAGTAATCGCAGGCATACTACAAGCCGACAAGGCCATAAACAGCAGCCCGCCCGCCAGTATTTTTAATTTCATAGTGTGTCCCTTTATAAAATCTTGCCTGATATGACTCTGAAGCCCTGCACAAAGTTTACTGCGTAAGGTATTTTTAAGAACGGAACAATTAGGACGCATTTTCTTCAGACTGCTTACTCTCCGGCTCGCCGCACCATTAATGAGCTTCATCCCAGTTAATGCCCACCCCAGTGTCAACTATCAGCGGCACATCCAGCTGTGCGGCACCCGTCATCAGCGCCTTAACCTTAGCATCGACCGCCGCCACCTCAGCCTCCGGCACTTCAAACACCAGTTCATCATGCACCTGCATAATCATTCGGGCGGCATCCGGCTCATCCTGTAGCCATTGATGGACGGCAATCATCGCCCGCTTAATAATATCGGCTGCGGTACCCTGCATCGGGGCATTAATCGCGGTACGCTCTGCATACTGTCGCCGCGCCGCATTACGCGCATTGATTTCCGGCAGGTACAGCCGCCGCCCAAACAGCGTCTCGACGTAACCCTGCGCCTTCGCCTGTTCGCGCGTATTATCCATATAATCTTTCACGCCGGGATAGCGCTCAAAATATAAATTGACATAGCGCTGCGCTTCACTGCGCTCCACCCCCAGCTGTTTTGCCAGGCCAAAGGCCGACATACCATAGATCAAACCGAAATTAACCGCCTTCGCGGCGCGGCGCTGTTCACCAGTGACCTCATCGAGCACAGTACTGAAGACCTCAGCGGCGGTCGCGCGGTGTATATCTTGCCCAGCGGCAAAGGCGTCCAACAGCCCCTTATCGCCTGACAGATGCGCCATAATACGCAGCTCGATTTGTGAGTAATCTGCAGCTAATAGTTTAAAGCCCGCCGGGGCGATGAACGCCTGCCGAATCCGCCGCCCTTCAGCGCTCCGAATCGGAATATTCTGCAAATTGGGGTCAGATGATGACAGCCTGCCGGTCGCCGTTACAGCCTGATGATAAGAGGTATGCACCCGCCCTGTCACCGTGCTGATTTGCTCCGGTAGCTTATCAGTATAAGTTGATTTCAGCTTGCTCAATCCGCGATGCTCTAGAATCAAAGTCGGCAGCTCATGGCCTAGGGCTGACAGCTCCTCCAGCACATCTTCTGCCGTCGATGGCTGTCCCTTCGGCGTTTTGCGAATTACCGGCAGGCCCAGCTTATCGAAGAAAATCGCCTGGATTTGTTTGGGTGAAGCCAGATTAAACTCTTCCCCAGCCACCGCATAAGCCTGTTCCACCAACGTTGCCATACGGGTGACCAGCTCCTGGCTTTGTCTGCCCAACATGTGCGCGTCCACCAGCACGCCTTGGCGCTCAATCGTTGACAGCACGCTGATCAATGGCATCTCAATCGCTTCATATAGCTGTCGCTGCGCATCCAAGGCCTCTAGCTTAGGCCAGAAGTGCTGATGCAGCTGTAACGTCATATCCGCATCTTCAGCGGCGTAAGGCCCGGCTTGTTCCAAGGCAATCTGATTAAAGGTCAGCTGCTTCTTCCCCTTACCAGCGATCGTTTCAAAGCTGATCGTGCTCTGGCCCAAATGCTTCAGACAGAGCGTATCCATATCGTGCCGGTTGGCAGTTGAATCCAGCACATAGGACTGCAACATGGTGTCGTGGGCAATTCCGCGCAACGTGATACCATGATTCAGCAAGACACTGCGATCATATTTCAGGTTCTGCCCCACTTTATGCTGCTCTGGATTTTCCAGCAGCGGTTTTAGCTGCGCCAAGACATCAGCACGCTTTAACTGCTCCGGTGCGCCAATATAATCATGCCCAAAAGGCAGGTAAGCAGCAGCCCCCGGCTCCAGCGCAAATGAGACCCCAACGACTTCAGCCTGCATATAATCCAGGCTAGTGGTTTCAGTATCAAACGCGAATAGCGCAGCCGCCCGCAACTTATCCAGCCACAGGTTGAAAGCGGCTTGCGTCAGAATCACTTCATACTGACTGTTGGGCGTAGCATCTGTATTATCCGTTGCGCCCGCACCTGCCAGCAAGCCATCATCTGATTCAGCGGGCTCAGCCTGACCCACACTCACACCGCCCTTACTCGTATCAGTCGCTGTTTGGCCTGCATCGTTCCCGGCCAGCGCCCTCAGTGCTTTAAGCCGCGTGGTAAATTCAAAGCGATTGTATAACTCATCGAGTTTAGCACTATCTTGCGGCAGGAAAGACAAAGCCTCTGGCGAACAGTCCACTGCAACATCACACTTAATCGTCACCAACTCAAACGAGAGCGGCAGATGGCTAAGTGCACTGCGCAAGTTCTCTCCGACCTTGCCTTTAAAGTCAGCGGCATGTGCCATAATATTCGCCAGCGAGTCATATTGTTCCAACCACTTCACCGCCGTTTTCGGGCCAACCTTCTCCACGCCCGGCACGTTATCCACCTTGTCGCCAATGAGTGCGAGATAATCCCGAATACGCTCCGGTAACACCCCGAACTTTTCCTGTACGCCCGCAATATCGAAATAGGTATTGCTCATGGTATTAATGAGATGCACCTCATCGGTCACCAGCTGCGCCATGTCTTTATCACCAGTGGAAATGATTACCTTACCGTCATAGCGCGTCGCCAGCGTCCCGATGACATCATCCGCCTCAACCTCCGGCACAATCAGCAGCGGGTAACCTTGGGCACGAATAATCGCGAGTAAGGGCTCAATCTGGCTGCGAAGTTCGTCGGGCATGGAAGGGCGATTCGCCTTGTACTCCGGGAACATATCATCCCGAAAAGTTTTACCCGGTGCGTCAAAGATCACCACCATGTGCTCAGGCGCATAGTCCTTACGCAGCTTATCCAGCATATTCAATACGCCGTGCATCGCCCCCGTCGCTTCACCTTTGGAATTAGTCAGCGGCGGTAAGGCATGAAAAGCCCGAAACAAATAGGAAGAACCATCAACGAGAATAAGCGGTTTAGCGGTGTTGGTGCTCATGCGTCTGACTTTTGGCTATGAAAGGAAAATCAATTATACGCCATGTGGCAGGTGCTGTGAGCAAGAAGCGCAAGCAGAAAAGCAAGCAGTACAAATACAACGGGGTGCTAACTAGGCACCCCGTCATACCACAACGATTTTGGAACTAGCCATCATACGTGTTCTCTTTCAGTGTTTATCCTTGATCTGGGTATCGGTTGCCTGATATTCAGTAAGGAATTTATTGGGATCAACATAAAAGACACGTTCAAACCAAAACGGCTTTTCCGGTTCCCACTCTGACACCTGCGGTGGCAGCGAGCGAATGGAATAATACAGATTTGCCGGGCGGGCAGTAGCAGACGTCTGTGAGCGACCTACCGTACCAATTTGTTCGCCGGTTTTTACCCATGAACCAGGCGAGACATCGACCGTGTTTAAATTAGCATAATGATGAACACGCCACTTTGATCCCAGCACATAAACAGAATTATCGCCACCAGGATCATTTTCACGATAAACCACCATGCCACCGGTGGTTGCTTCTACCGGCGTGCCTTTACGTGCGAAGATATTGATGCCTTTCTGCGCTTGTTGACCGCCGACATACCAGAACGAAGCGGGGTTCCAGTCATAAGGTTTCGCGCCTTCCACCGGTACGTGACGATCTTCAGGTACCCAGTAGCCCATCATGAAAATGGTAAGCGCGCCTAAAAACAGCAATGGTTTTTCCATTTTTTTTAAGCCCTCTATTATTTAAAGTGTAGCCTCCTTAAAGAAGTCTGATGCAGCAAATGTGTAAAAGTTCATCCGCTGTTGTAAATATCCCACATTACCTCAATAAAACAAAGTTTATCTGATGGGTGTATGGTTTTAATTTAGGGACACAATGAATATTCATCGCGCATTCATTGAATGCTTTGTGGCTTTATACGCATTATCACTCACAGCATGTTGTATATCAGCAACAAATGGCTTGTATTTTGTCGGCGTATTGAGATACCAGTCGTTTAAGTATCTGTTTAAACTCCGATCCTCGGTATGTTCGCCTAAATTGAGGTAATTAAGCGCGGCCCATTGTTTCGGATGACGCTGCATCAGCTTAAGGAGGTGCGTGGCAAATTTTTCATTGAGGCGGCGCTCCTGAGCGTAAGGATTACTTTCCAACACACGTTTGTGCTGCTGGTACCACTGACTGAGGTTTTTCGCATAGCCACGGTGCACCTGACGCAGCATCCCCTGAGCATAACGCTCCAACTCTACGGCGTAGGACGCCCAATTAGGATAGGGCGCGTCCACTTCCCAGCGCCGGGCCATTGCTTTCAGCACAAACAGGCTGAATGCCTCACACAGCGACTCCTCAAACCATTGTTGGCGAGTGACATTATTTGGCGCGAGATCATAGTTGGTTAACAGGTGGCAAATCTCATGAGAAAACTGATAAACCAATTGCGCCCAGTAGCGCCCCTTAACATCTAACAACACGATGTACTCGCCTTTGGGGCCGCGCTCATACAACGCGATCGGGCCTTTTGCATCATTGCGGATGATGACATCGCCCAAAAAACGATCACCAACATGCTCAGCAATCACCTGACTGGCCGAATCCAATACTGCCTTAACGTCAGTCCTATTTGCATTGCCCCACTCCGATTCAACCTGCAGCGTACTCAGCGGTTCGGCCGCAGCTGTCCACGCGGGTGTAAGCAACGCAAGAAAAATAAGTATGCGGCAGATCGCTAGCATAAAATCACACTCAATTATTATAATTATGGGGTAGCCACGACTTGAATGGGCCGCTACAGTAATAACAGAGCAGGCCCTCTCCACTGAAGATTAAAGCTATAAACTGTTATAAATTTCTGAGAAATGGCGCTTATAGCGCTGACTTTGCAAGCGGAACACACACAAAAAAAATTCGACCTGAAATGGTTATTAGTCTATTTTGAGTACTTCGTCACTTATTAATGCCGTATAGAGAAATCCATAAAACAAGTGAGCGCTTAGGATTGGCTTGCACTGTCTGATTTCTCATCCTATGATTTATAGTGTGATATCAAGCTCAACAGTCACCTCAATTAAAGGCTGTCGAGCCGTGCATTGTGTGTTGTGTGTCAATCAAGTAGGTATATTATGTCTAAGCTGGGTTTTGTGCGGGCGCGTCACCTGATTATGCGTACCGGTTTCGGCGCCGCATGGGATGAGGTACAGCGTATTGAAGCGCTGACGCTGCAACAGGCCGTTGACTCAATCCTTAAGAATAGGGATGTCTCCTATCCGCGAGCACCGTATTTTTCTAATTGGCATCGCATGAGCATGCTCAATAATAATATGAGCCGCCGCAAGATGGTTATGCGCATCGCACAGACAGAAAAAAAGGGCCTGCAGCACTGGTGGCTCACTCATATGTTAACGACCCGCAGCCCCTTTCTGGAGCGCATGACGCTGTTTTGGCATAACTATTTCCCCTCCTCTATCCAAAAAACCAAAATGGCTTCCATGCTACTGAACCAGAACCATCTGCTGCGTCAGCATGCATTGGGCAACTTCGGCTTAATGCTACGGGCTGTCGCCAAAGACCCGGCCATGCTGTTGTACCTCGATGGTTATCAAAACCGCAAAGGCGAACTGAATGAAAACTTTGCGCGTGAGCTGTTGGAGCTGTTCACGATTGGACGGGGGCACTACCGCGAGCGTGATATTAAGGAGGCCGCCCGCGCCTTCACCGGTTGGACGATTGATCGACACGGTAAGTTTGCCTTCGACCCACAACAGCACGATAACAGTATCAAACAGTTTTTGGGCCAGAAGGGCCGCTTCAAAGGCGATGATATTATTAGCATCCTACTGAAACACCCGCGCACCGCAGAGCGTCTGGCCGAAAAAGTATGGCGGGAATTTATTAGCGTGTCGCACCCTGACCCTGGAACTATCAAGCATTGGGCAAATATCCTGCGCAGATCAAATTACGACATTCCAACCCTGATGCGCACCGTACTCACCAGCCAGCCCTTCTGGGATCAGCGCAACCGTGGCAATCTGATTAAATCGCCGATTGAACTGGCCGTGGGCACCTTGCGCAGCCTGCCATACAGTATGGCCAAAGGGCAGTTAGTACATGGCTTGAATAATCTGGGGCAGGCGGTGTTTGATCATCCCAATGTTAAAGGCTGGCCCGCAGGGCAGGCCTGGGTCAGCACGCATTCATTGCTGCGCCGAACCTCGCTCCTCGCCCTGTTGACCCGAGGTAATTTAAACTCCAGGCGTCGTAAATCAGGTGTTGAACTGCGTCTGCCGAAGGTATCAAACACCGAGCTGCGCCAGTGGCTATTAGCCGTCAATCCGATAAAGCCCATCGCACACACAATGGATAGCCGACAGCGCTATGTCAGAGCGCTGGTGCTTGACCCGGCCTATCAGGTAACGTAAGGATATGACCATGAATCGCAGGGATTTTATGCACCTCACCGGCGCCAGCGCAATGCTAGGGGCCGTGCCCGAACTTGCCTACGCCGCACAGCAGCAGCCGTACCGTGGTCGGATTCTGGTCTTAGTTGAATTAAAAGGGGGCAACGATGGTTTTAATACGCTGATTCCTTATGACGACGACCACTACTACCACCTGCGCCCACAAATCGGCCTTAGAAAACCCAAATTAATCCCACTCAAAGACGGCATGGGCATGCATGCCTCCCTGCAGCCATTAAAATCCGTTTGGGACGCCGGTGATATGGCTTGGGTACAAGGCGTTGGCTACCCGAACAGCATCCTGTCACATTTTCGCTCGATGGACGTCTGGAATTCCGGCATCCCACAAAACAATACTACCAATGGCTGGCTCAGCTTAGTCCTACCCCGTCTAAAACAGGGCTTACACGGCATTTCGATCACACGCGACCAAAGTGCACTCGGACCGTTGTCCGGTGCTTATATGAATAGCCTGTCCATGGCAAACCCCAAGTCGTTTATCGCCCAGAACCGGCTCATCAAAAGTGTCAGTGTTAATAAGAGCACACCTGCGCTGGCGCATATAACGGGCACCCAACACCAACTGCATAAAGCCAGCCACCAGATTACCCAAAAAATGGGCAATCCAAAACACGTACCGATGCACAGACCTAAAGGCGTGTTAGGTCATAGTCTGAAGTCAGTGGCGGAACTCATCACCCACGGCGTTGATGCACCGGTTTATAAAGTCACCCAAAGCGGCTTCGATACTCACGTCGGCCAACACGGCCAACACGCCAATGCACTCTTTCACGTCGGGTATAACCTCGCGGCCTTTGTCGAAGCGATGAAACGCACCGGCGTCTGGGAGCGCATGCTGATTGTGACCTATTCGGAATTTGGGCGACGCATTAAAGAAAACAAAGGTCAAGGCACCGACCATGGCACGGCTTCGGTCAACTTAGTCATGGGAGGAGCTGTTCGCGCCGGTATTTATGGCCGTCCCCCTAACTTGCAGCGGCTGGATGAAAATGACAATGTGGCTCATACTACGGACTTTCGCTCTATTTATGCCACGCTGGCACAGCGCTGGTGGGGGCAGCCCAATGTCTGGCGGGCACACCCGCAGCTTGGCTTTGTCTAGCCCTTAACACAAACACATCACACGCATCAGGTCACTATGTTCTGGCAGGAAGACGAAGACAAAACATTACCGTGGGAAGCACCGGACGATATTCTAGACATCAGTTTTACGATACGCTGCAAGTACCTGCCACAGGATCATAACTGGGCATTAGCGACAGCCATCCAGGCCCACCTGCCGTGGATTGGACAAGACCGCTGTAGCGGCATCCACAGCATCCATGTCGCAGCGGATGCTAACGGCTGGCACAGGCCGGAAGATGGGAGCGGACAGCTGCTCATTCCCTCGCGGCGCACCCGTCTAATCTTACGAGTCACCCAACAGCAACTACCTGCCGCCCAGCAACTCAGCGGCAGCACGCTTGATATTGCAGGCTACGAACTGACCCTCGGGCCAAGTCGAACTAGGCCATTGCAAAATGCCGCCGTAGTTTTTGCACGCTACGTGCTGGCCGATGAGCACGAAGCAGAAACCGCTTTTCTGGAACGCATCGCCGCTGACATACAGACCAGCGCCCAGTTTGAGGTAAAAAAAATGCTGTGCGGCAAAAGCCACTATCTACACACACCAAACGGCCCGCGCTTCGCTCGCCACCTGATGATTGCTGATTTGGATAATGAGGCCTCCGTACACGTGCAGCAATATGGACTGGGTACGGATAAAGCTCTGGGGTGCGGCTTATTCCTACCACACAAAGGCATTAAAACCCTAAAGCCGACCGAATAATACCCCCTCCCATAAGCCCTACCCGAAGAGGATATTAACCCCCAAGCGACCAGCGTCTATCATGCATACATCATCACAGCAGAGATCACACCATGGCAAGCAAGCAGGAACTCATTGCAGAAATGCTCGATATGCAAAAAAAATTCATCGCTTATGAACAGTCCGGTGACTTCAATGCTGAGGACTATTACGTTGGTGAGTGGAAAGACTATCGCGAACGCTATACTGAAATTGCAACGCAGGTACGCGAGATGGCCTCAGAAGAAGTCGGTTATTGGAAATAATTGGCAGGGTTAGCCTGAAAAACAGCCGCTCTGTAGAAACAAAGCGGCCTAAATAATTGCTTTTTACTGACGGGTGCATTACTCCAGTCAATAAACACACATTGCATACGAGGGAAGCGATGTGTAGGGCTTAGTCGCAGCAAACTCAACTAAAGTTCAAAAAAAATGAGTTTTTTTACGTACTCGCTTTAAATAGCTGAAAACTCACCTATGCTGCGACTGCGCGAGCTGCACGCTTACGCTCGTGCTCTAGCAGATGGCGCTTACGAATCCGAATGCTTTTTGGCGTCACTTCCACCAACTCATCATCATCAATAAATTCCAGCGCCTGTTCCAGGGTAAAACGGATTGGCGGAGTCAGAATCAGATTTTCATCCGTACCGGAAGCGCGCACATTGGTCAGCTGCTTGCCCTTTAGCGGATTCACCACCAAGTCATTGTCTCGGCTGTGAATACCGATCACCATGCCCTCATAGACCTCTTCGGCGTGACCGATAAACAGCTTACCGCGTTCTTGTAAATTAAACAGTGAATAAGCCAGCGCTTTACCAGTGGCATTAGCGATCATTACGCCATTAACACGCTGACCGATACGACCCGGCTTATACGGCCCATAATGATCAAACGTGTGATAAAGCAAGCCAGTACCCGAAGTCATCGTCATAAAATCAGTCTGAAAGCCAATCAAACCACGCGACGGAATCAGATACTCCAACCGCACACGGCCTTTACCGTCCGGCTCCATATTCTGTAAATCACCGCGTCGCAGGCCCAATGCTTCCATAATGCTACCCTGATGCTGGTCTTCAACATCTAGGGTCACATTTTCATAGGGTTCTTCGCGCTCACCGTTTTCACCAGCGCGGATAATTACCTCTGGGCGAGATACCGCCAGCTCATAACCTTCACGGCGCATATTTTCGATCAAAATACCAAGGTGCAACTCACCTCGTCCCGAAACACGGAATTTTTCCGGGTCATCAGTCGGCTCAACGCGCAGGGCAACATTATGCAATAGTTCTTGCTGCAAGCGTTCCTGCAAGCGCCGTGAAGAAGTGCCTGTCTTCACTTCTTTACCAGAAAACGGTGAAGTATTAACCACAAACGTCATGGTGACCGTCGGCTCATCCACCGTAAGCGCAGGCATTGCTTCAACCTTATCAGGATCACACAGCGTATCTGAAATATTCAGCTCATCCATGCCGTTAAACGCAATAATGTCACCGGCCTGTGCCTCCGGCACCTCGACCCGCTCAAGCCCGCGAAACCCAAGGATTTTCAGTACCCGGCCACTACGCACTTTACCATCCGTGCCGATGGCCTTAATCTGTGTATTGCTTTTAATCTGTCCCTGTTTGATGCGACCAATTCCAATAACGCCGAGATAAGGGTTATAGTCCAGCTGGCTAATCTGCATGCGGAACGGCGCATTGGGATCCACATCCGGCGCAGAAACGTGTTCCACAATCGTCTGGAAGAGGGGTGTCATATCGCCCGCGCTCACGCTTTCATCAAGCCCCGCAAAGCCATTTAAAGCCGAGGCATACACCACGGGGAAATCCAGCTGTTCATCGGTTGCGCCCAGCTTATCGAACAGGTCAAACACCTGATCCATTACTTTTTCCGGGTTGGCACCGTTGCGGTCAATTTTGTTAATGACCACAATGGGCTTCAAGCCGTGTGAAAACGCCTTCTGCGTAACGAAGCGCGTCTGTGGCATTGGGCCATCGACCGCATCCACCAGCAACAGCACAGAATCCACCATCGACAAGACACGCTCAACCTCTCCCCCGAAATCAGCATGTCCGGGTGTATCCACAATATTGATCCGGTATTCAATGTTGTCCGCTGGGTTCAACCAGTTAATGGCCGTGTTTTTTGCCAAAATGGTGATTCCACGCTCTTTTTCTAGCGCATTAGAGTCCATCACCCGTTCATCAACGTCCGCGCGTGCATCTAAGGTGCCGGACTGTTGCAGCAGTTTATCTACCAGTGTGGTTTTGCCATGGTCAACGTGGGCAATAATGGCAATGTTGCGCAAATTCTGGATCACAATGTTTTACTCAAGCCAACAAAAGATGCGAATTATACGCAAACCGCTTTAAATTCCTATGAATTCCGGCTATTTAGCAACAAATAGTCACCCACTGACTTTCGCTCATCACAAAATTCCTCCCTTCTAGCCTGAAGCTAACGGCGAATACGCTGATTTGTACCTACGCTTAGCGAGGAAATTTTTATACTTAAATTCAGGAATAGGGTAATGAAAAAATTTAACTTGGCGACGCTTGTCTGCCTTAGCCTTCTTAGCACTCACGCTTTTGCAGGTGGTGCTGCACCTTTTTATTTGGGTGCCACAATTGGGAAAAGTAAGGTCAATAATAACGTAAACCAAATGGACGACCATGGCCTATGTGCTAGTGCAGACGGCACTAAGGAAGTCTGTAATATTGGTGATGGCGACACTGCCGGTCACATTTATGGTGGCATCCAACTGAGCGACAGCATTGCGGTTGAAGCCGGTTATGCCGTTCTTGGCACGACCGCTGACTACTATTACAGCGATCCAGTCGATGTCAAACAAGAAACTTCAGGCTTCACCCTGGCTGGCGTGGCACGCCATCGTCTCAGCAAGTCCTCGCCAGTACTGATATACGGCAAGGCAGGTGTATTCCGTTGGACCAGTGAGGTTGAATCAACGATAGACTATCCTGGCAAAACTAAGGCTAGCGGCGTCAGCCCGATGGCGGGTGTCGGGGTTGAATATGAACTGAACCCCAATATGTCGCTGAAAGCAGGCTGGGATCGCTATTTTGAAGTAGGCGAAGGTGAGCACTTGCTGGAAATTGAGGATTCTGATGATTACCGTATCAACACGCTGGCGACCGATGTTGACGTTTATTCTGCCGGACTCAACTTCTCCTTCTTTTGATTGCTATTGACTGCCGCTGATCATAGTTGATCACCACGGCTGTAATCGTCTGCTTAGCCTAGCTAGCAGACGATTCGCCGCTGCGCAACACTATCTGTGCCGCTCATAGCGGGTAGAGCCGCGTCAAAACAGTGCTAGCACTCCTTAAAGACCAAGCGGGTCTTCTCTGTCTCGATCCAGTCTTCCACCTGCGCTAAGATTTCTTCGACTGAACGCCCCCGCGTCTTAATCGGCCTGCCAATGCTGACGGTAATCGTGCCGGGTTTTTTAATGTAGGAATGTTTAGGCCAGCTCGCACCCGAATTGTGCGCCACAGGTACCACGGGGTATTGAGAATAATTGGCTAAAATGGCCCCACCGGGACGGTAGCTGAGCCTCTGGCCGGGTTTAACCCTCGTCCCCTCGGGGAAAATGACAATCCATATACCTTCATCCAACCGATCTTTACCCTGTATCTTGACCTGTTCGACCGCACTGCGCCCCGCACCACGATCAATCGCCACGGGTCGGGTCATCTTCAGCCCCCACCCAAAAATAGGAATACGAAACAGTTCCTTTTTAAGCACCCAGGTTAACGGCGGGAAAATTTGTGCGACGGCCAACGTTTCCCAAACGGACTGATGGTTAGCCATAATAATCGCGGCTGAACCCGTCGGAATATTCTCTGTACCCAACAGCTGATAATTCACGCCGCAGCAACATTCAAGCCACCACAAATTAACGTCAATCCACTTGCACAAAACTGGATAGCGTGTCTGATGAGGCAGGAAAGCCAGCACCGGTAATATCAATAAATAACCCAGTGTAGTCAGAATAAAACCCATCCAGAACAGGGTAGCACGCACTCCCAGCCAAAATGTTCTGATTATATTCATGCGAACTCCTGATGACACAGACAATGGCCGCAGCTATCCCGACACAGAGAAGATAACCTTATGCGCACAGCACGCTCGGCCTTAGTCGCTTGATAATAGTTTTGTTGCTTGCAGTAGCCGCTGCAAACGGTGCATCGCCTGACCACGATGACTGATGCGGTTTTTCTCGGCCGCATCTAGTTCTGCAGCGCTACAACCGTGCGAGGGCACAAAAAACAGGGGATCATAGCCAAACCCTTGTGCGCCCGCAGGCTGTTCTAAAATATAGCCTTCCCAACTCGCCTGTGCAATGAGTGGCACAGGGTCATCCGTCGCGCGCATAAACACGATGCAGCAGCGAAAGTGCGCACTACGCTGTGCGGCTGGCAGGTCGCACATCTCGTGCAGTAACTTACGGTTATTCGCCACTGCGTCTGCCGCCGCACCCGCAAAACGAGCGGAGTAAATCCCAGGCCGACCCTGGAGGGCATCCACCACAATACCCGAATCATCCGCCAGCGCCGGCAGGCCAGTGTACTGCGCCGCATTACGCGCTTTTAAGATAGCATTTTCCACAAAGCTCAGGCCGGTTTCATCGGCTTCTGGCACGGCTAACGCTGATTGCGGCACCAACTCAACCCCGGACTCCGCCAGTAGCTGACCAAATTCGCGCAGCTTGCCAGCATTACCGCTGGCTAGCACCACTTTATCTATCTTGTGTCGAGCCATAAACACTCCATACCTAGCGGCCCATCACTGGAGGCACCCGCATCAGCACGGTGATCGCAGGGGCCGTTCACGCTAATGCTTGGTTTTGGGCACTGATAATTTCTCCAATGCCTTTTTCTGCCAGCAACAACAGCGCGTCCAGCTCATCACGGCGAAAGGCGTGTCCCTCTGCGGTTCCCTGCAACTCGATAAACTGCCCGGCTTCATTCATCACCACATTCATGTCCGTCTCAGCATTCGAGTCTTCGGGGTAATCCAAATCCAGTACCGCACTGCCTTTATAGATGCCCACCGAAACTGAGGCCACCTGGCCATGAATGGGGCTTTTTTTAATTTTACCCTTTTTAACCAAGAAGTTACAAGCATCTTGTAACGCCACATACGCCCCAGAAATAGCCGCCGTGCGCGTGCCACCGTCAGCCTGTAACACATCGCAGTCTATTACTAACTGACGCTCACCCAACGCCTCCATATCAACCACAGCGCGCAAGGAGCGGCCAATCAGACGCTGAATCTCCATCGTACGCCCACCCTGTTTACCCTTAGCAGCCTCACGCTGCATACGGCTATGGGTGGAGCGCGGCAGCATACCGTATTCAGCCGTCACCCAACCCTGCCCCTTGCCTTTTAGAAAGGGCGGAACACGCTCATCAATACTGGCGGTGCATAACACTTTGGTGTTGCCAAACTCAACCAAAACCGAACCTTCAGCATGACAGGTGTAATGACGGTTAAACTTAACCGTGCGCATTTCATCGTAGCTGCGGCCACTGGGGCGGCGCAGGGCGGAACGGTTGGCAGTATCAGCCGAATGGGTCATTCAATATCCTTCAGTTATGAGCAGCGAAACCGTCCATTATACCCACACTCCATGCTGAAACCAGCACACAAAATTAAGTGTGATCACACAAAAGGCCTACCCCAGCAGGTCTCTCTCCAGCGCGCCGTAAACAATCAGCGCTATGTGGCTAAATAGCTTCGAGCAAAATGCTGCGCCCGCTCATCTCCACCGGCTGTTCCAATCCCATTAGCTGCAACAGCGTGGGCGCAATATCAGCCAACCCAGCCCCAGTAGACAAACGCCAATGCACTTTATCCATCAACAGACAAGGCACGGGATAAACCGTGTGCTGCGTATTAGGCTCACCGCTTAATGGATCGATATATTCGTCACAGTTACCATGATCCGCCGTTAACAACACGGAATAGTCATTCGCCTCCGCCGCCGCCAACACGCGCCCCACTTCACGATCCAATGTTTCTACGGCTTTAATGACGGCACCTGGCACCGCCGTGTGACCCACCATATCGCCATTCGCAAAATTCACTACGATAAAATCATGCTCGCCCTTATTAAGCTTGGCCACTAGCGTATCTGCGACCTCCAGCGCACTCATTTCGGGCATTAGGTCATAGGTCTCAACCTGTGGCGACGCAATCACCTGGCGATCTTCCCCGGCGTACGGCGCTTCCCGACCACTGTTAAAGAAAAACGTTACATGCGCATATTTCTCAGTCTCCGAGCAGTGGAACTGCTTCAAACCCGCATCACTCAGCGTTGAGGCAAGATTTACGCTGGGGCGCTCCGGCGCAAACATCACCGGTAACGGATAAGCCTCATCGTATTCCGTCAGCGTAGTGAGCTGTGCTGGCACAAAATCACCGCGCGCAAAACCATTAAAATCTGCCAGCGCCAAAGCTTCCGTCATTTGACGAGGCCGGTCATTACGGAAATTAAAGAATAGAACTTCGTCATCGCCCTGAATTTTTTTGGCACCAGGCATCAGGCGCGGCTTGATAAACTCATCACCCTCATCAGCAGCATAAGCGTCGGCGATAGCACTGAGCCCATCATCAGCTGATGCCCCCACCCCGTGCACATAAGCCTCCCAGGCAACCTGGGTCCGCTCCCAACGCCGATCACGATCCATGGCATAAAAGCGACCACAGATACTCGCCAGCTGGCCGCCCGTTTGTTGGAGCACGGTCTGTAAACGCGCAATGAACTGTCCGGCGCAGCGGGGAGCCGTATCACGCCCATCAGTAATCGCATGCACCACCGGCTGTACGCCGTTGGCGTGGCAGGTATGCAATAAGGCTTCGAGGTGATTCAGATGGCTATGTACACCGCCATCTGACACCAGACCTAACAGATGTAATGGCCGCTGCTTTTGCTGAGCGCGCTGCAAAGCCGCCAGTAGCGTCGGATTTTGTGCTAGCGTACCCTCAGTAATTGCCTCATCGATTCTGACCAAATCTTGCTTCAGAATCGAACCGCAACCAATGGTCATATGGCCAACCTCAGAATTACCCATTTGCCCGTCCGGCAGACCCACCGCCAGACCAGACGCCTGTAAAGTCGTATGAGGATAGCGCCCAAAATAGCTGTCCAGCCTTGGCGTATCTGCCTCATAGACCGCGTTATATTTCTTACTGGGATTCACCCCAAAACCGTCAAGAATAATCAGAATCGCTTTGCGGCGTAACGCCCCTACTTGTGTTGTCATTGGTCTGTAAAAGCCTCAGCTAGTATCTAAATGCATTATTCTACCAATAGCACGCTCTATTTGCTGCTTAGATTGACTTTCAAACAAAGATCAGGTAACAAGATAGGGCTGACGTAGAAAAATAATAAACAGCGGCACGGCAA
>CALAMO010000024.1 GCA_937925855.1 uncultured Thiotrichaceae bacterium | reverse complement strand
CTGCTTTTTGGTGACTGGCTACGGCAAATGCCTCCTGTTCTTCACGGGTAATGTCATATTTACTGGCCAGGTTTTCTGCGGTAATCCCCATGCTCATATAAGCACCAGGCAGATTCTCATACAGTGCTGGATTCGGTGACGGATTAAAGCCGGGCATAGGAACCCGTGTCATTGACTCAACACCCGCACAGATAAAGGCTTCACCGGCATTCATTTGAATCGCACCAGCGGCCTGATGGATGGACTGCATGGAGGAGCCGCAAAAACGGTTAACCGTGGTGCCTGCCACTGACTGTGGTAATTCGGCTAGCATCACGACCAGGCGGGCCATATTGAAACCTTGCTCGCCTTCTGGGAAGGCGCAGCCTAGAATCAGGTCTTCGATTTCGCTGGCATCAACACCCGTGCGTTCAACCAAACCTTTTACTGCCGCCGCCGCCAGATTATCAGGCCGTATCCGCGTCAGTGCTCCCTTACGGGCTAAAGTAAACGGTGTCCGGCAGTAACCGGCGATAACAACATTTTTCATGGCGTGCTCCTGGTTTAACGTGTGATTGCTTGATGTATTGATATTTATGCTGCGGTAAAGACGATAACAAGGTGAATTTTCAGCTGATTTTTTTGAGCATATTAGCCTGACACTCAGCTTGAATCAGGGATAATTCGCTGATCATTTCCTGTAAATCGCACAGTTGTTCTTCTAAAGTAGTCATCCGCTTTGCGACAACGTCCGCTAGATAAGCGAGCTGTTCATTATGCATTGGGTCGAGTTCTGCATCGTATAGACCGATATACTCTTTAATCTCGCTCAGAGAAAATCCCAAGCGCTTGCCTCGCAGAATGAGTTGTAGACGGGCGCGGTCGCGATAGTTATAGATGCGATTTGGCCCCGCTCGCTGCGGTTTTAATAGCGCTTTATCTTCATAGAACCGGATGGTGCGCGTCGTGATGCCAAATTCATCACCCAGTTCGGATATGGTCCACAGTTTGTCTTTCATGCCAACTCCTCAGTTGACGCATGATACAAGCAGTTAACGTTAACGTCAATTAAGAGTTAATAGAATGATTACTAGAGTGGCCTAATCAAGGCTTAGTTGAAGATAGAGAGGGTGTGAGAGAGGGAAAGGGGGTCGAAGTCGGACACTGAGTGTTTAAATACAACAAATTGTGTATTTGAATTTAAAACTGGCAGAAAAACAAAAAGGCAGCTGTTGCTGCCTTTTTGCTACGCTTAACTAAGTTAGACTTAGTTTAGAAGCGGTAACGTAAAGCAGCAACTGTCTTATCTGCTGGGTCGTTATGCTCAAGAATGTAGTCCATGTTGCCGTGCGTGTAAATAACACCAGCACCAGTTCCATCGCCGCCGTTGCCATCGTCAATTGCATGACTAAGCCATACAGTGGTTGCGCCCATGGTGTAAGCTGCATTTACGCCTACCATGTCTTGGTTGTTACCTTCAACATTGAGCGATACGCCGCTGAAGGAGCCAGTTATACCATAAGATAGGCGATCATCGTCTTCACCAGCTGCTGCTACAGTCGCTGCTGAGTTACGAATTTTCGTGTTAGCAAGTGCCACACCATCACCAGTTTCATAGCCTAAATTGATGCCAAACCCACCCATGCTAAACTTTGCGCCTATTGCAGACAGTTCGTCGTCGCCTGGATTATGGGAAACACCGAATGAAACAGGACCCATAGTATTTTGGTAGGTGATGTTATAGTTATCATCGCCAACACATGAACCTGTCATGCCACCGGTGAAGTAGTCGCCAGCTGGACCTGGGTCGAACAGATCACAAGCGTTGTCAGTATCACCGATGGTAACTGAACCAAAACCGCCTTTCATACCAACGCGCAGGTCATCAGCTGAAGCACCGCCAGTGCTCAGGTCGATGTCAGCGTTACCAAAATAAGTGATGCCGCCAATTTCTTGAGAACCCGCCAGCGTGAAGTTGCTGCCCATTGGGCCGAGTTCTTCAGTTGAAGTGTCGTAACCAACACCTACATCGCCGCTGATCTTGAATTCGGCTTGAGCAGCCATAGGGAAAGCAACTGAAGCTGCTACTGCCAGAGCTAATACTTTAAGTTTCATAAAAATTCCGCCTTACTATCTTAACGTTAAAACGAGCCAAGCTACTCAAACTAGGAACTCAGCCACCAGGAATGGATTCCAGGATCCGAGATTAGTACGATTGTTGGCAAAAAGCAACATGTTTGTCGAACATGAGGCCTGATAGCGACGAATAAGTCATCTATTTGCCAAATTTGCCCATCAAACTAGCCATCGTACACACAACAAACTAACACCTACCGCTGGGAACCTGAATAGCCTAGTGGTAGATTCAACAAAAGCGTCACGAACTGGCACTAAGCACATGTTCAGCTGTAGTTTTGTCTGTAGTCATTCTACTGAATTTTCTCATGGTATTGGTAGCACTTTCATTACCGAACCCTAAAAAATTGCCGATCAGGGGGCGTAGCCGTAATCTACGGTCTATCGAGCACTACCTTAATTATTGTATTGTACTGCATTGTTTTTCCATGTATTCAGCCTGTTTACAGAGCTAAATTGTGCGGGGTATACGGATGTCTTCTACCAATTCCTGGATGTGGTGTGGAGGCGGGGCGGTGATGCGTGCGACCATAAACGCAACAAAGAAATTCACTAAAGCACCCACAGAGCCGAAGGCATTCGGTGAGATATCAAAAAACCAGTTTGGACGTAGCGCCCCCAGAAAAGAGGTGCCGGGGATGAAGAAGAGACCTTTGTGCTGGAAGACATAAAACATCGTGACGCTGATGCCAGCTAACATGCCCGCAATCGCTCCGGCACGATTCATTCGGCGTGAGAAAATACCCATCATGAGCACAGGAAAAATAGACGAGGCCGCCAAGCCAAATGCGATGGCGACCGTTTCAGCCGCAAAATCAGGAGGATCTAGGCCCAGCAATCCGGCCAATAATATGGCACCTGCCATGGCAATACGCGACGCTTTTAGCTCGGATTCTTCAGAAATTTGGGGCATAAAGATCCCCTTCAACAGATCGTGTGAAATGGAGGAGGAGATAGCCAGCAGCAAACCGGCGGCAGTCGATAAGGCCGCCGCCAGACCGCCTGCAACCACCAGTGCGATCACCCAGTTCGGTAGACCCGCAATTTCAGGATTCGCCAACACCATAATGTCAGGGTCAACTTGTTCCATTTCATTGCCTTTCCAGCCAAAGCTTTCTGCTTTAGCAGCCATGGCGGTATCTTGGTCATTATAATACTGAATCCTGCCATCACCGTTTTTGTCTTTAAATTGCAACAGGCCAGTCGCTTCCCAGTTTTTAAACCACTGTGGGCGTTCTGCATATGCGAGATTGCCTTCCGGTGAGCCAACCTCGCCAGACTGTAGAGTATTAATCAAGTTGAGCCGCGCCATCGCGCCGACTGCCGGTGCGGTGGTATACAAGACGGCGATAAAGATCAGTGCCCAGCCCGCAGAGTAGCGGGCATCGCGTACTTTGGGTACGGTAAAGAAGCGAATAATAACGTGCGGTAAGCCTGCGGTGCCGATCATGAGTGAGAGCGTATACATAAACATGTTGAGTTTGCTGTCGCCCAGTAGCTGGCTGGTATATTCGGTGAAGCCCAGTTCGGTCACGACCTGATCCAGCCGATCCAGCAGATACACACCGCCAAAGCCACTGTCCTCTGTCATGGTCATACCCAGTCCCAGCTGCGGCGCAGGATGGCCAGTGAGATTTAAGGAGATAAATATCGCCGGAATGGTGTAAGCCAGGATGAGCACAACATACTGAGCGATCTGGGTATAGGTGATGCCTTTCATGCCGCCCAATACGGCATAGAAAAAGACAATCAGCATGCCTACCAGCAGACCCCATTCATAGGGAATCTCCAGGAAGCGCCCAAAGGTCACACCAATGCCCTTCATTTGGCCGATGACATAAGTGACCGAGGCCAGTAGCAGGCAGATGACGCCGACAATACGCGCCGTCTTAGAATAAAACCGATCACCGATAAATTCCGGTACGGTGAACTTGCCAAATTTCCGCAGATAGGGGGCTAGTAGTAGCGCCAGCAGTACATAGCCACCGGTCCAGCCCATGAGAAAGACGGACGCACCATAGCCATTAAATGAAATCAGCCCAGCCATACCAATAAAGGAGGCCGCTGACATCCAATCGGCCGCGGTTGCCATCCCGTTAGCGATTGGATGGACGCTGCCTCCAGCGATGTAAAATTCTCCGGTAGAGGCTGCCCGCGCCCAGATAGCTATACCGATATACAGCGCGAAGCTGAGTCCGACAATGAGATACGTCCAGATTTGTAGTTCTGTCATCTGCTGAGTCCTTTATAGTCCTACTCGTTCTATGCTGTTTTTACGCTTCATCAAAGCCGTATTTACGGTCTAATATGCGCATGCCGATAGCGTAAAAGAAAATCAGCAAAATAAAAGCATAGATAGCGCCTTGCTGTGCAAACCAGAAGCCCAGTTTGTAGCCGCCCAGTTTAAGAGTGTTGAGTGGCTCGACCCATAAAATGCCGCAGCCGTAAGAAACAATAAACCAAACCACAAGACAAAAGACCAGCAGGCGCAGGTTGGCTTTCCAATAGGCCCGTGCATTGTCAGACAGCATTGATGTGTACCCCGCATGTTGTGCAAATCGGTCTGAAGTTTATCCCGATTAACAAGTGACAGGCAATTTTTGTCTGTGCTGGATGGGGAGGGATATTGGCTTTGCGCACTTTCTGCTATCTTGACGCACCCTTTCAGTGCACTATTGAGGTGCAGTCACTGGGTAGGTTCTCTTGGTTTAGGTGATCCTAGCTCCTTGGCACTAATATTGCATTGAACACTTTATGGAAAAATTTATGCAAAAAGGTGCCTTGCTGGACGTCATGACTTGTGCGGTCGTGGTGCTGGATCAGCAGCTGAAAATTACCTATATGAATCAGGCCGCCGAGGCGCTGCTCGGCCAAAGTTTGCCGCGTGTGCAGGGCACTGAGATTGATGGGCTGATTTATAACGAAACCTTCCGCGCCCAGCTATTAACGGTGCGCTCACAGCAGGAGCCACATGCCATTCGGGCGATTGAGTTAAAGGTCAATGCGGATGAGCAAATAACGTTGGATTGTATTGTTACACCCCAGCAAGAAGGCGCTGACTTTGCCCGCAGTGGGTTGCTGTTGGAGTTGCAGCGCGTTGATCGGCAGCTGAAAATTGCGCGTGAAAAACAATTTCAGCAGCAACAGCAGGCCCTGTATGAAATGGTGCGCGGTCTGGCGCATGAGATTAAAAACCCGCTGGGTGGGCTGCGAGGAGCGGCGCAGCTGCTGGAAGCGGAGCTTGAGGCTGAACTGGGGGATACCGCGCTGACAGAATACACCCGCATCATTATTTCTGAGGCGGATCGGCTAAAGGTGCTGGTGGATAGCATGCTTGGCCCCGGCCAGCTCCCGAAAAATGAGCAGGTGAATATCCACGAAGTGCTGGAGCATGTTTGTCATTTAGCGCGGGCCGAATGCGGCGGTGGCATCGTGTTTGAGCGCGATTATGATCCCAGTATTCCCAACCTCACCGCTGACCGTGGCCATTTGGTGCAGACCTGTCTGAATGTTGTTAATAACGCGGTACAGGCGCTCCTGGGAAAGGGCGTTATCAGTCTGCGCACCCGTATTATTCGACAGTTTACCATCAACCAGATACGCCATAAATTGGTGCTGAAAACCGATATTTGTGACAACGGCCCCGGCATCCCGGAACATTTGCGGGACAAGCTGTTTTTACCCATGGTCAGCGGCCATGCCAGTGGCAGCGGTCTGGGGCTGGCGATTGCGCAGTCCTTGCTGAGCAGGCACGGTGGCATGATGCAGTTTGAGTCCGCGCCGGGCGCAACCTGTTTCTCGCTACTAATCCCCCTTAATCACAATCATGGAAAAGCGCTATGAGCATGCCGGACAGTCACGCGACGCAGAGTGCAACAGCCGATAATCCCACCGCACACAATGTTTGGATTGCTGATGATGATCGTTCGATCCGTTGGGTGCTGGAGCGGGCGTTGCAGAAACAGGCGATTGCGACGCGCTGTTTTGAAAATGCTGATCAGGTCATTAATGCGCTGCGTTACGCTGAGCCGGATATTTTGTTAACCGATATACGCATGCCCGGCACCGATGGCTTAGTTCTGCTGGAGAAAATGCAGCGCGAGTATGAGGCAATACCCGTCATTATTATGACGGCACATTCTGACTTAGATAGCGCGGTTCAGGCTTATCAGGGCGGCGCTTTTGAGTACCTGCCGAAGCCGTTTGATGTTAATGAGGCCGTGGCCCTAGTGCAGCGCGCCTGTAATCTGCGGGCTGAACATAAAGCGCCGCATGATGATGCCTTGTCGGGTTTGATAGAGGGGGGAGATATTATCGGTAAGGCACCGGCCATGCAGGAAGTGTTCCGTGCGATTGGTCGTTTGTCGCGATCCAGTATCACGGTGCTGATTACCGGCGAATCAGGCACGGGTAAAGAGCTGATTGCTAAGGCCCTGCATACCCACAGCCCGCGTAATAGCCAGTCTTTTATCGCACTGAATACGGCGGCTATACCGAGTGAATTGCTGGAATCTGAGTTGTTTGGTCATGAGAAGGGGGCGTTTACTGGGGCCTATGCGCAGCGTAAAGGCCGCTTTGAACAGGCGGATAAAGGCACGCTGTTTTTGGATGAGATTGGTGATATGCCTGCAGGTTTGCAAACCCGGCTGCTGCGGGTGCTGGCTGAAGGTACTTTTTATCGCGTCGGAGGTCATATCCCCGTCGAGGTCGATGTGCGCATTATTGCGGCTACGCATCAAAATTTGGAGGAGTTGGTTAAGCGTGGGCAGTTCCGCGAGGATTTATTCCATCGTTTGAACGTTATTCGTATGCATTCGCCACCGCTACGGGAGCGGCGTGATGATATTCCCTTGTTGCTGAACGCTTTTCTGCAGCGGGCGGCCGATGAGCTCCAGGTCGAGCACAAAACATTATCACCGGTCGTGAGTGACTTTCTGCTCAGCCGTACCTGGGCTGGTAATGTGCGCCAGCTGGAGAATACTTGTCGCTGGCTGACGGTGATGGCTGCTGGACAGGAAGTGGTCATGGATGATCTGCCGGCGGAGCTGTTGGAATATGAGCAGGATGTTGCCATTCCAGATAATTGGGAGAAAGCACTGGCACGCTACGCCGAGCAGCGCCTTGCGGGTGGCAGTGACAATCTACTGACTGAATTAAATCCGGTGTTTGAGGGGATAATGTTGCGGGCCGCGCTGAATAAAACGGGGGGGCGTAAGCTGGAGGCGGCTAAGCTATTGGGCTGGGGACGAAATACGCTAACGCGCAAGTTGAAGGAGCTGAATATTGAGGAAGACTAGAGTCGATTAGTGCGGTAACTCATCGCAAACAAATAACAAAAAGGCCGGTAGTAGTACCGGCCTTTTCGCAATTGCTATGGGCACAAGGCCGACATTAGCAGCTGTAGTACATCTCAAACTCAACCGGGTGCGTGGTCATGCGCAGCTGAGTGACTTCTTCCATCTTAAGTTCGATGTAAGCGTCAATCATATCGTTGCTGAATACGCCGCCAGCGGTCAGGAAGTCACGATCCTTGTCCAGCTCTTCCAGTGCTTGATCGAGCGAGTGACAGACCTTTGGTATCAGTTTGTCTTCTTCCGGTGGCAGGTCGTACAAATCTTTATCCATGGCTTCGCCGGGATGAATCTTGTTCTTAATGCCGTCAAGACCCGCCATCAGCATGGCCGAGAATGCCAGATAAGGATTGGCCGTTGGGTCGGGGAAGCGTAATTCAATGCGGCGACCCTTTGGACTATTCACAAACGGAATGCGGATAGAAGCAGAGCGGTTGCGTGCGGAATAGGCCAGCATAACTGGCGCTTCAAAGCCGGGTACCAAGCGCTTGTAAGAGTTCGTTGAGGCATTGGTTAGTGCGTTCAATGCTTTGGCGTGCTTGATGATGCCGCCAATGTAGTACAGCGCTGTTTCAGACAGCCCGGCATATTCATCACCGGCGAAGGTGTTTTCACCGTCTTTCGCAATTGACATATGAACGTGCATGCCTGAGCCATTATCACCAACGATGGGCTTCGGCATAAAAGTTACGGTCTTGCCATACTGATGCGCAACATTGTGGGTGACATACTTCTGCTTCTGTACCCAGTCGGCACGCTCAGTCAGGGTGGAGAAGCGAGTGCCGATTTCGCACTGGCCTGCGGTGGCTACCTCGTGGTGGTGTACTTCAACCGGTACTCCCATTTCTTCCATGATATTACACATGGTAGCGCGAATGTCGTGCAGTGAATCTACCGGTGGCACGGGGAAGTAACCGCCTTTGACGCCTGGACGGTGGCCCATATTGCCATCTTCGTAAGACTTCTCGCTGTTCCAGCCCGCTTCCTCAGAATCAATTTTGACGAAGGTGCCGCTCATGTCTGTACCCCAGCGTACGTCATCAAAGACGAAAAACTCAGGTTCTGGCCCAAAGAAGGCTGCATCGCCGATGCCGGTAGATTTCAGATAAGCTTCAGCCCGCTTGGCAATCGAACGCGGATCACGCTCATAGCCTTCCATGGTGGCTGGCTCAACGATGTCACAAGTGATGTTTAGCGTACAATCTTGGAAAAACGGATCCAGCGTTGCGGTTTTGGTATCAGGCATCAAAATCATGTCAGACTCATTGATACCTTTCCAGCCTGCGATCGATGAGCCGTCGAACATTTTACCGTCTTCAAAAATATCTTCGTTCACCTCAGAAACAGGAACGGTGACATGCTGCTCTTTACCTTTGGTATCGGTAAAACGGAAATCAACATATTTAACGTCGTTGTCTTCGATGGTTTTTAAAACGTCCTTTACAGACATGATTCAGGCCTCCTGAAGGATTTAAAATGACTAAAGTCAGAAAATGGTCGTCGCTCAACAGCACACCGGTACTGCCATTCATACAGACACTGCAATATATATAAATATATTATGCAAAAGGTGTGCCAACAAAATAGGCTTCTAAATTCAGGGATTTAAACCTTTGCTTCCAGCTTGATTGCACCAAAATAGTGCATTTGGTGAATGAGTGAGTCATGTTGGTGCGTCGTGCTGCGGTGCGTGCTCCCTGAAAAATTTCACGGAGCGAATATATGCCATACGCTCACAAACCTTGCGGAAGCGTTGTAATGCTGAAGCTGTAGCCTCTTGGCTGACAAAAATCTCTAGCTGAATGGCACCTTCAATATAGTGCAGCGTAATGCGGTCGATGTGAGTGAACAGAGCTTTGCTGTCTGTATCGTGCTGTAATATTGCCAGTATTTCTGAACGAATCGGCAGGTCAGCGCTGGGCTGAGCAACCTCGTCATCCTCTGGATCAATGTGTGCGGTGACATCGCTAATATCGGGGAATTTTTGTTTTAATTGGCGCATAACATACTCAGCTACATGGTGGCCTTCGGATACGCTAATATCACTGGTGACCTGAATATGTGCGTCTGCGAAAATTTGCCCCCCCACTAAACGGGTGCGCAGCATATGTACATTTTTGACGCCGGGTAGGTTGGCCATGAAACGATTCAGCTCTGCGGCCTGATTGACGTCCATGCCGGTATCAACCAGTTCCATGGTGCTGGCCAGAATCATGCGCCCGGCCATATAAAGAATCAGCGCGGCGACCACCATAGCCGCAACGCTATCCAGCCAGATAAAACCGAGTTGTGCACCGCTAATGCCTAACATCACAACCACGGAAGAAATGGCATCGGAGCGATGGTGCCAGGCATTAGCTTCTAGTAATTTGGAACGTACCTGCTGGGCGGCGCGCATTGTGTAGCGAAATAGCGTTTCCTTAGCGCCCAGCGCCAGCGCGGCAAACGCCAGTGCAATAGGCTGTACAGCTGGTAGTGCGGTCTCGGCAAATAAGCGCGTCCACGCTTGCAGGAAAATGCCAATGGCTACACCCGCCAGCAGTAAGCCAAGCACAACCGTGGCGACGGTTTCAATGCGGCCATGTCCATAGGGATGATTAGCATCGGCTTCTTTATGGGCGTGGTGAGCGGCAAATAGTACCACACCGTCGCTGACCAAGTCAGACAGCGTGTGAAAACCGTCTGCAATCAGTGCCTGTGAGCCAGAGAACATGCCCCCAACAAGCTGAGTGAATGCCAATCCAACATTAGTGCCCGCACCGACTAGCGTGACTCGCCGGGTGGCATTTGCGCGTTCTGTTCTGTGCTGATTATCTTTAGGCATAGCGGTTAGGCTACAGCTCCATAAAATTAGCGCGCTCTTCTACCGTTGGCCCAGACACGGCCTTCTCATAGTGCTTAAAGATATGCGCTACAATCTCATCGACATCATCTAGGATGACGAATAGATCCAAGTCTTCCGGTGAAATCGTGCCTTCCTTAACCAGTGTTTCTTTAAACCACTCAATCAGTTTTTCCCAGAATGGGGTGTGTACCAACACAATGGGAATGCGGCGTGTTTTGCCGGTTTGTACCAGCGTTAAAATTTCTGCCAGCTCATCCAGGGTGCCAAAGCCGCCGGGCATGACCACATAGGCTGAGGCATGCTTAACAAACATGACTTTGCGTGAGAAAAAATGGCGGAAATAAAGTGAAATATCCTGATAGCCATTGCCGCTTTGTTCATTGGGAAGCTGGATATTTAAACCGATGCTAGGTGATTTACCCTCCCAAGCGCCTTTGTTGGCAGCTTCCATAAGGCCAGGCCCACCGCCACTAACTACGGCAAAGCCTGCGTCTGAAAGCTTGCGGGCAATATCAACCGTGAGCTGATAGATCGGGTCATCCTGAGGTGTTCTGGCAGAGCCAAAAATGCTGACTGAGGGCCGAATGCGTGCAAGTTTTTCAAAACCCTCAACAAACTCGCCCATAATCTGAAATATTTTCCAGCTTTCGCGTGCCAGTTCTTTATCATCGATGGGCTGTAATACTGGATGTTCGGCACGATTCATGTCGTCCATAGCGTTGTTTCCCTTTATTTTTTTAGGTGTCTAGGTGTGGCATCAGCAGAGCTGCCCGGTATGGGCGGCGTTATGCGGCTGCTTTTTCTTCCGGCGTCAGCGCAGTAATCGTTAAGGCATGGAGTTCACCCGAAGTAATTGCTGCGTTTACGGTGGCATAAACGGCCTGATGGCGCTTCACTTTGCTCATGGCGGTGAAGACAGCGCTCACGACTTCGGTTTGATACTTATAGCCGTCACCGGTTACGACAACGTCAGCATCTGGAATGCCGGTTTTAATCAGTTCTACCACCGCGTCATTGCTGATACTCATAAGATTGGTCTCTACCTTTTATTGAACCGGGTCGGATTGGCCCAGTTGTCAGACTGGCTATTATGCTACTTAGTATTAATTATACTGTCCACCGCTAGCGCAAGCATAAAAAAAGCTGATGCTAAGCGCGTAGCGTGCTGACTTGCACCGCAATCAGTAGGAAAAATTTCATCTCTTTGGTGTGTAAATTTTCGGCTTATACCGTAAATAACGAAATTACCCGCGTAAATAATATATTTCAGCGCGTATCAATCTTACTAGAGGTATACTCAGTTCAATCTAAGGGTTTGAAACAATAGATTATGTCTTATGAACAGTTAGCTATTCAGGTCCAACAAACCTGCAAAGAGTTTTGCGCGGCCCTCACGCAGGATGAGGTGTCGCAATTCATGCGTTATGTGCATCTGATTGAGCTGGGAGCAGGTGATACTCTGGCTGATGTTGGCGACGTAGGTAATAGTTTTTATATGGTGCTTGCTGGAACCGTGCGCTTATTTCAGCTTAAAGACACCAACGAATTTAGTGTCGGAAAAATTGCGCCAGGCAGTTTGGTAGGAGAAATGTCTTTTTTCGATCAGCGTCCGCGTACACTGCGTCTGAAGGCTGGTGGTGAGGGTGCTCGCCTTCTGGAGATTAACCGCCAAATGTATAACCAGCTGCGCATTGAAGAACCCTATATTTCATCTAATCTACTGGAGTTTGTTATCCGTAGTTTAGATGAGCTAGTGCGCCAGCTGAGTGCGGAAAACGCCATGTTGAGCAAGCTGCAGCTTGCTGAGGCGGTTTGAGGCGACTTTTTTATTAAGAAAGACCGAAAATCGGCCTTTCTCATTGTGTGCCACTTTATTATCTAATTTGGCTTAACTGCCGCCCTTCACCGTGGTCATGCCGAGCACACTCCAGGTTTGCATGCCACCGCGGTACCACTTGATATGTTCTGCGGGGTAACCCATTTTGAGCAGCTGGCGGATGTTAGTCGGTGACTGACCGCACCACATGCCGTTACAGAACAGTACGAGTGTTTTCGCACTGGAAAAATCAAATACGCCGGAGGTGTCGCCCTCAGCGACGGCCTCATCCACGTCGAGTGAGTCCTTGCCTTCCGCCAGTTTGACGCCAAACTCTTCATCCATGATTTTAATAATGCTCTCCGTTGTGGCTCCTTTCGATGGATTAAGCGCCGTCCACGGCAGGTTTTTCGCCCCTGGAATCGTGCCTTTTTCTACCCAATCTGGGGTACGTGAATCCACCACCAGAATGCTGTCATCACCGCCACTCATTTTTTGTAGATAGCTCAGCATGCCATTTTCAGCAATAGTCTCTACGCCGGGTGCGATGACGTCCGGTTGGATGCAAAAGGGTGGGCAGGGGCGGGATGTTTTGGCGAACGCTGGATTGACCGTTGCGCTATTGTCTTGTTCACGCATGATTTCAACTTCGGTGCCGTTCGGTGTCTTTACCTTCACGCTCATCACGTCAGGTGTGATGTTGACCGGCTTGTTTTCAGCAAATGCACTGCCTGCAAGGACAAAGCCTGTTGCAAGGATGGTGGTGCCTAATAATTTAGTGAGTCGCATAATTTCCTCCAACGATTAATCAATCAAATAATGAATCAATTTTGTGTTGCGATTGTGGTTTAAGCCTCAGTCTTGCTTGGAGGCCGTCTGCGGTTTGAACGGGTCTTATAGCCACGCTGTTTTATTCACAGTCCGGCTCATCGTCTTCATCGTCTTCATCCTCATCACTTTCTGCTGAGGCAGAAGCATCTGCTTGGTCTGTAGTCGCATCTACGGATGCTACATTTTCCTTGGCCCTAGCCGCCATCTCCGCATGCTTGAGTTTTAACTTTTCCTTTAGTTCATCTGTCATGGTTTCCGCCGTTTCTTCAGCGGTTTGCTCGGCTGCTTGTTCTAGCGCAGTTTCGGCTTTTTCTTCAGTGGTTTCTGTGCTGCTGACAGCTAACTGTGGCAGTAACAATGCGAAGGCGAGTAGTAAGAAAGCGAATAATTGATGCATGAGTTTTCCTGTGGAAATCGTAGATTTCCATGCTTGAGCATGAAATTTTTCACACTCATTTCTGTGAACTTCTAAAAGCTGACTTCGAAGCTAATAGCTCCGCTTAGCGGCACTTTGTCTATGCCAGTAGGTATATATTTATGTATTTTTAACAAACTAACTGTAGTACCACAACTAGACCTAAGTGATAGAGGGGTTCTGCTGTTATGCGGCTTCAGTCCTGTTTGATGCATCAATGTTGCAGCAGTCGCGGAAAAACGGCGGATAAAATAGGCGTTATTGCTGTAGCCAAAAAGTAACCGGGCCGTCATTAATTAGGCCAACTTGCATATCCGCCCCAAATCGACCGCAGTGCAGTACGCCAAGCTCATGCTGCGCTGCTGCGCAGAAATAATGGAACAGTGCTTGCCCTAGCTCGGGTGCTGCGCCTTTACTGAAGCCGGGACGATTACCTTTACGGGTGTCAGCGGGTAGGGTGAACTGTGGCACAATCAACAGTTCATGCCCCTGATCTAATAATGATCGATTCATCCGCCCCTGTTCATCCGGGAAAATTCGGTAGTTCAACACGCGCTGTAATAAACGATCCGCCTTTTGTTGATCATCCGTTTTCTCAACACCTAGGAGCAGCAGAATACCTGAGGCTATGGCTGCGACCCGTTCACCCTCAATAGTGACAGAGGCTTCACTGACGCGCTGTATCAAGCCAATCATCGAATGCTCACGTTATTTCCAGTTTGTCGGCCATAAAGTCGGTGGCGCGCACTAGTGCTGCCTGTATCGCCGGTTCGCTGGCGGCATGGCCGCAGTCGGGCACTATGGTTAGGTCGGCTTCTGGCCAGGCTTTATGCAGTTCGTAAGCCTGCTGTAGTGGGCAAATCATATCGTAACGTCCGTGAATAATAATGCCTGGAATATCGGCGATTTCTGCCATCTTGCTGCACAGCTGATCCGGTTCCAGAAAGGCCTGATTGATAAAATAGTGGGTTTCTAGGCGGGCCACGCTTTTGGCGGTGTAGGGGTCGGAGAAATGTCCGACAGTACTCTCTAGTGGTACTAGATTTGCGGTACGGCCTTCCCACTGCGACCAGGCTTTTGCGGCCTGCATCCCAGCAATTTCATTTTCACCGGTGAGGCGTCGATAGTAAGCGCGCAATAGGTTATCCCTTTCCTCCGTTGGAATGGGGGCGAGAAAATCCTGCCAGTAATCAGGAAAGACATGGCTGGCGCCTTCCTGATAAAACCAGTGGATATCCTGCGCGCGCCCTAGGAAAATACCGCGTAAAATCAGGCCGGTAACGCGCTGTGGGTGCGTCTGTGCATAGGCTAGTCCCAGGGTTGAACCCCAGGAGCCACCAAATACCAGCCATTCCTCGATCCCCAGGTGACAGCGGATGCGCTCCATGTCCGCTACCAGATCCCAGGTTGTATTGCGCTCAAGCGAGGCGTGGGGGGTGGAGCGACCACAGCCACGCTGATCAAACAGGATAATGCGGTAGCGCTCTGGGTCGAAAAAGCGGCGGTGCCAGGGTTCACAGCCAGAGCCGGGGCCGCCGTGCAAAAAGACTACCGGAATACCGTTGGGTTCGCCGGATTCCTCGACGTACAGGGTGTGGAGATTATCCACCGGTAGCAAGAAGTGGTGATTATCCCGAATCGGTGGGTAGAGCGCTGATTTATTCATACCTGCTGATGGGCTCCCATTATTCGTTCTCTAGCATGCTGCGAGCCTGCTGGAAGCGTGCTAAGTCTTGCGCCGACACCTCGGGATATTTTAGCTCCAGGCGCTCTAAGACGGACACGATGGTTTGTGCCACGGCCACTCGCATATAGCGTTTATTATCTGCAGGAATCGCATACCAAGGGGCATAAGCGCGCGAGGTTTCATTTAATGCTGCCTGATAAGCATCCATATATGCCGCCCAGTGCTGGCGTTCGGCTATATCACCGCTAGAAAACTTCCAGTTTTTCTCGGGTGCATCTAAGCGCGCTAGAAAGCGACGTTTCTGCTCATCTTTGGAGACATTGAGCCAGAATTTTAAGATTAGGGTGCCATTACGGGCGAGGTGTTTTTCATGGTCGCGGATGGATGCGTAACGATCCTGCCACAGCGTGTCTTGCTGGACTTCTTTGGGCAAGTTCTGGCTGCCCAGGTATTCGGGGTGAACCTTTAATATCAGCACTTCTTCGTAGTAGCTGCGGTTAAAGATGCCAATCCGCCCGCGTTCGGGCAGGCTTTTCGTGGTGCGCCAGAGAAAATCATGATCCAGCTCTTCTTTAGAAGGCTGTTTAAACGAATAAACCTGACAGCCCGCCGGATTCACCCCTTTCATAATGGCACGAATGGTGCCGTCTTTACCGGCGGCATCCATTGCCTGAAACACTAACAATATAGAATGATGATCGTGTGCATACAGTATCCGCTGCAATTCGGCGAGTCGGTTATTCAGCACCTTCAGCTGCTTTTTTAATGCTTTATCGCTGTCCACCGCAGCGGGCGGCGCGGTGGGGGCATCGGCCAGCACAAAATCATGGTTGTAGTTGACGCGGTAGTGTTCAGGAAAATCGTACATCGTTGTGTTATGTCCTCATTATTATTTTAGGCGTGCCTTTGTTGATTTGTCTCTGTTGATTATAGTGTGCCAGAGATAAAGGGTTTCTGCATCTTAGGTACTCGAACCGCCGCAGGGTCACATCGGTAAACAAAGTCGCAGGCTATCTTTAATCGCCTCATGTATGCCCCGGCTGGAGACCGCATCGCCACAGCGGTACAGTTTATACCCCGGATGCTGTGCAAACGGCTGGGGTGTCGCTGCCAACAGCGCATCAATATCCGTACTGCCCTGGTTGGCTGAGCCGGCTTTTAGCGCATAGAACAATTCATCCATCGGCTGCGTACCGCGCTCGACGATGACTTGGTCAACGCGGCGTTCCTGTATTTGTCCGCTGAGTATATGGCGTAGGGTGACGCCAAACTGAGTTCCGAGGCGGGCCACCGCCATCAGCTCCAGGTCAGTCGCTATCTGCACGCCGGTTTCCGCAAAACGGCGTCGTTGCACAATAATATCAGTCTCGGTCAGCTCACGCCCGAAGGCACCATCGACACTGACTAATTCGACCTGGAGGCCGCGCTGTGCCAGATAATCTGCGGCACCTGCCCCTGCATGGCGTCCGGTTTCATCAAACACCAGCACGGAACCAACGGTGATTGCCTCACCTGCTAAGACATCCCAGCTATTCAAGCATAAGTCCAGGCCGGGCAGCGCAGTACTGTCTGGCAGGCCACCCGTGGCTACAATCACTAGTTCTGGCTGTTCAGCTAGCACGTCTGCGGCCTCTGCATAGGTGTTAAAGCGCAGCTCAACGCTGAGCCTCACCAGTTCCCCTGCCAGCCATTCAGCAATACCGATTAAATCTTTTCGCCACGGTATCTTAGCCGCCAGTGGAATTTGGCCGCCTAGTTCGGACTGGGCTTCAAATAGCACAACCGTATAACCGCGCAGCGCAAGCACGCGAGCGGCTTCCATGCCCGCCGGGCCGCCGCCAATAACGACGGCCTTGCCGGGTTGGGTGCGCTTCCCCGGGGTGATGACATGGGTTAAGGTTTGTTCCACGCCGGTGGCCGCGTTGTGGATGCACACCCGAAAGTCGGTCGAACATAGTGTCGCCCCTACACAGGGCCGAATCCGTTCTTCCTGACCGGCCCGCATTTTATTCACCAGATGCGGATCAGCAATATGCGCCCGCGTCATCGCTACCATATCGACCACGCCGCTGCGAATCGCATAGCGGGCGGTAGCGATGTCGGAGACGCGGGTTGCATGGAAGACGGGTACTTGGATGGCCTGTTTGAAATCCCCGGCTTTTTGGAGGAACGGGGCTAATGGCGTCGCCATCCCCGGTAAGTGGTTATCTGCTAGGCTATCTTCCGCATCCATGCGCCCGAAGTAAACGTTGAGGAAATTCACCAGCCCGTCTTCCACTAGCATGCGTCCCAGTTTAGTCGAGTCCTGCAAGCCAATCCCACCGTCTTTTTCCTCACAGGGCATGCGTACTCCGAGCAGGAAATCTGCCCCCACCTGTTCGCGAATCAGGGTAAGCGTTTCATGAATAAAGCGTGCCCGCCCGGCAAAATTGCCGCCGTACGCATCGCTGCGCTGATTCGTATTGGGCGCCAGGAATTGCCCCGGTAGATGCGAGCCTGCCATGATCTCTAGACCGTCCAAGCCGCCCTGCTGACAGCGGCGTGCTGCTGCGACATAAGCCTGCTGCACGCGGTGAATATCATGCTGATCCATTTCGCGACAGAAGGCACGATGCAAGCGCTCCCGGCTGCGGCTTGGCCCAATCGTTGGCAGCCACCAATCACCGCGATCTGCGGAACGCCGCCCTAAGTGCGTGATTTGACACATGAGCGCGGTATCATGTTGATGAATGCGGGCGGAGAATGCTTGTAAGTAAGGAATAATGTCGTCATTACCGACATAAAGCTGACCAAACACGGAGGCGCTATCCCGATCAATATTAGAGGAGCCGCCAAACATGGTGAGGGCCAGTCCTCCTTTGGCCTTTTCTTCGTGATACGCTTGATAGCGTTCCTTGGGCTTGCCATCATCCTGATAGGCAATCGCATGGCTGGTGCTCATAATGCGATTTTTCAGGTGCAGGTGCCCAAGCTGTAAGGGCTGAAACAGCGGATCTTGTGCACTCATACTGCGTTCTCCTCACGCTTTCGTTATACAATTACTTTATTGATACAATTATTCGCAGGCTTCAAATGACTATAGTAGTCTCGATGCTATGATTTAACCATGCGGCAGGAGAATAACCCATGAGCTATACCCATCCCCATAAAGATGCGGCCTTTATATTGCGCCATATTGTTGGTTTTGACGAGCTGTGTGAGTCCGCTGGTTTGGATGAGGTCAATATGGACTTGGCGGCAGCGGTGCTGGAAGAAGCTGGAAAATTGGGGAGCGATGTGCTGGCTCCGCTGAACTGGGCGGGTGATCAGGCCGGGGTCACGCTGGGTGAGCAAGGCGTGCAGGAGGCGGCTGGGTTTAAGGCGGCTTATCAGCAGCTGGCCGAAGGGGGCTGGCTGTCACTCACTGCTGATGAGCAGTATGGTGGCCAAAATCTGCCGAATGTTCTGGGCACGGCGGTGAGTGAAATTTGGAACTCGGCCAACATGTCATTTGCGCTTTGTCCGCTGCTGAGCCAGGGGGCGATGGAAAGCATTACGCATCATGGTGATGATTTCTTACAGGAGACGTTTCTGCCACGGATGGTGAGCGGTGAGTGGCCGGGCACGATGAACCTGACGGAACCGGATGCCGGTACGGATTTAGCAGCGGTGAAAACCCGCGCCGAACCCGACGGCGATTTGTACCGCATTACCGGCCAGAAGATTTATATCACCTGGGGCGACCACCAGATGACCGATAATATTATCCATCTAGTGTTGGCACGTCTGCCGGATGCGCCGCCGGGGGTTAAGGGTATTTCGCTGTTTATTGTGCCGAAATTCATGGTGCATGCGGATGGCTCACTGGGTGAGCGTAATAGCCTGAAATGCCTGTCGGTTGAACATAAGCTGGGTATTAATGCCAGTCCGACCTGTGTGATGGAGTACGCTGGGGCCAAGGGGTATTTGGTTGGTGAGGCGCACAACGGCCTGTCTTATATGTTCACTATGATGAATCATGCTCGTCAGTCAGTTGGGCTGCAAGGGCTGGCAATTGCTGAACGGGCCTATCAGCAATCCGTCGTATTTGCGAAAGAGCGTCTCCAGGGTACGCGCCGCGACGGGTCGCGTATCCCGATTATTCAGCACCCTGATGTGCGGCGCATGCTAATGATGCAGAAAGCGGGGGTTGAAGCGATGCGGGCAGTAGCGCTGGAAGCCGGGGCGGAAACAGACCGGGCCGCAAGTGCGGAAGGCGAGGCCAAGGGTCTGCATGCCAGTCGGGTTGAGCTGTGGACGCCGATCGTTAAGGGCTGGCTGACTGAACTGGCGCAGGAATTGACTTCACTCAACGTGCAGATTCATGGCGGCATGGGTTTTATCGAGGAAACGGGTGCGGCGCAACACTACCGCGATGCGCGTATTCTGCCGATTTACGAGGGTACTACGGGCATTCAGGCGCTGGACTTTATTGGGCGTAAAACGCTGACGAATCAGGGCACGCACCTTGCCGCGTTGTTGGATGAAATGCAGCAGACGCTGGACGCATTGGAGGCCTCTGCCTACCCGCACGAGTCGGTTGCACCGCGCTTTAAACAGGCGCTAGCCGCAGGCAGGTTAGCGCATGATTGGTTGCTGACGCATGCCCCGCATGATAAGGCGCTGGCGGGCAGCGTGGCGGTTAATTTTATGATGCTATACGGCTATCTGGCCGGGGGCTGGATGATGGTGCGTAGCGGATTAAAGGCACAGGCCTTGCTAGAGCAAGAGGCGGGCGATACGGCTTTCTTACAGGCGAAACTGATTACGGTGCGTTTCTTCTGTGAGCACTTACTGCCACGGGCGCTCGCTCATCAGGAGGCTGCGATGGCGGGCAGTGAGAGTATTATGGCGTTGGCGGAAGAGATGTTTTAACGGAGACCACCGATGAATACGGGTAGTAACAGCACCCCGCCGTTATGGCGGCCCAGGCCGGAGCAGATTACTGACACTTCGATCCATCAGTTTATGCAGCAGGCTAGCGCAGATAGCGGCCAGGATCTGATGCATTTTGACGCGCTGCATGCCTGGTCTGTGCAGGAAAAAGCGTCATTCTGGTCACTGCTGTGGGATTTCGCTGGGGTGGTGGGCGATAAAGGCGAGCGAATTCTGCTGAATGGTGATCAAATAGAGCAGGCGCAGTGGTTCCCGGACGCTCGCTTAAATTTTGCTGAAAATCTATTGCAAGAACGCCCAGCGGATGAAATCGTCATGCATTTCCGCGCAGAAGATAAAGTCAGCTATGCGGTCACCTACGCGCAACTTTATGATCAGGTCGCACGCACTGCGAGCTGGCTGCGTAGTGTGGGCGTTGTGGCCGGTGACCGAGTCGCGGCTTATGTGCCCAATACGCCGGAAACGATTGTCGCTATGCTAGCGGCCACGAGTTTGGGGGCGATCTGGACATCGACCTCGCCCGATTTTGGGCATGAAAGTGTTATCGAGCGTTTCGGTCAGACCGAACCCAAAGTCTTATTGGGTGTCGATGGTTATTACTATAACGGTAAGGCGCATGACACTCGCGCTAAGCTGCGTGGGGTGGCGGCTGAATTACCCAGCGTTGAGCAGATTGTGGTCTTGCCTTTGCTCGGTTTAGCAGAGGATTTACCGGGGACGCCATGGCGGGAGGTGTTAGCGACAGAACGCCCTGATACAATTGATTTTGTGCGCCGGGGATTTAACGATCCGCTGTATATTTTGTATTCCTCCGGCACTACCGGTAAGCCCAAATGCATTACCCATAAGGTGGGCGGCGTGCTGTTGAAGCATTTGTGTGAACATCAGCTACATAGTGATATTCGCCCCGGCGATAAGGTGTTCTACTTCAGTACCTGTGGCTGGATGATGTGGAATTGGCTGGTGACGGCGCTGGCTTCAAAAGCGACGCTGGTACTCTATGATGGCTCACCGTTTTACCCCGGCCCACAGGTGCTGTGGGATTATGCCGCCGCCGTGGGGATGACGCTGTTTGGTACTTCGGCCAAGTATATTGAAGCCTTGCGTAATGCGGATTATCGCCCAGGGCAGCAGCATGACCTGAGTCAGCTGCGCACGCTATGCTCAACGGGGTCGGTATTGGCGCCAGAGTGCTTTGATTATGTCTACGCCGCCATCAAGCAGGACGTGTGTTTAGCGTCGGTATCGGGCGGTACTGATATTGTGGGCTGCTTTGTGCTGGGCTGTCCTATTTTGCCGGTGTATCGCGGTGCCTGCCAGGCTCTGGCTTTAGGGTTGGCGACCCGCGTTTTCGATGATGAGGGGCGTTCGCTACGTGCGGAGAAGGGCGAGTTGGTCTGCACCGAAACCTTCCCTAGCCAGCCTGCGTTCTTTTGGGGCGATCACAGCGGTGAGAAATACCATAATGCCTATTTCGCGACTTACCCTAATGTCTGGCACCACGGCGATTATGTCGAACTGACCCCAGAAAACGGCATGATTATCTATGGCCGTTCCGACGCGACGCTGAACCCTGGTGGCGTGCGGATTGGCACAGCAGAAATCTATCGCCATGTTGAGCAGCTGGATCAGGTGCTTGAGAGCATTGTGATTGGTCAGGACTGGGACAATGATGTGCGCGTGGTCTTGTTTGTGGTGCTGCGCGCTGGTTTGGTGCTCGACGATGCGCTGCGTACGCTGATTAAAACGACGGTGCGCGAGAAATGTACGCCGCGTCATGTCCCGGCGAAAGTGCTGCAAGTGGCCGAAATTCCACGTACCAAATCCGGTAAAATTGTTGAACTGGCGGTGCGGGAAGTGGTGCACGGTCGCCCGGTTAAAAACAGGCATGCGCTGGCGAATCAGGATGCATTGGCGTTGTATCGTGACTTAGCTGAGCTTGCGTATTAAGCAGCACCTAATAGCGCTACGCTGGGCCTGCTGAAAAATCGTGAAAATGCTCAGAAATAACTTGAAACGAAAAAATGCTGGTGTAGAATAGCCAGCCTTGTTGGGCCGTTAGCTCAGTTGGTAGAGCATCTGACTTTTAATCAGGTGGTCGAGCGTTCGAGTCGCTCACGGCCCACCATTATTTATCTTAAAAAGCAGCAACTTACAATTATTTGTGGTTTGCTGCTTTTTTCGTTTTAGGGGGTTGGTTTTTGAATCAGCCGTTTTAAAAAGCTCTACCTTAGGATTGCACCTTTCCCTCATTGCCGCGCTGTGATGCTCCGCAATTCTCTTGTCATCCGTATCACACCTATGTGTTTTAACAGGCGGTAGCCCCTTATGCTGTTTGTGCTCAGCATTGCTGTCTGTACTACTTGCTTCCTATTGAACGTAATGGCTATCACACCAGGAAAATTTTTCGGTATAGTGATTATTCACTACAAAACCAATCAGAAATTTTTAGCTCTCATCTGCTGAGCAAATAGCATGGCTAGGAAAAATTAAAATGGTAAGGGATCTGACATCATCTATTCGTGATAGACAAAACATCCTCAACAATCGTTATGCACTAGAGTATGCAGAACGTCACTTAAAGTTAGTGGTTTGCGATATAACGGAGAGACTGTTTTTACTAAACATCAGCTTCTTCAATTGTTTGAGGTCAGCGAGGCAACGCTTGAACGCTACATCTCAACTTACTCTGAAGAGCTGAAGGGTAGTGGCTACAGTGTGTTGAAGGGAAAAGAGCTTCGGAAATTCAAAGAGATAGCATCTGGCGCCCTCATGAATGAAGGTACCAAAACAACCATTTTAGGTATTTTCACTTTTCGTGCTTTATTGAATCTCTCTATGTTGCTTACTGAAAGTGATTGTGCCCGTGTTATCCGTTCCAGAGTGCTGGATATAGTTATTGATGTAATGGCTCAGCGTTCGGGAGGGCATACAAAATATATCAATCAAAGGGATGAAGATTACTTGCCTGCTGCTTGCCAAGAGTTTAGCTACCGTAAGGACTACAGCGGTACTTTCTTGCCCTGAATCAGGGCATTGATGTGGTTCCCCATTTTGTTAGAAACATGGAAAACATTGCCGTATGGGTGGCAGATAATATTATTGATAAGGACTTGCTTAGGGAGCTGATTGTATCCATGGTTTATTGGGATGATTTCTCTGATGACTTGAAGTTAAAAATGATTGCGGCATCAGATTTTTTTCACGCAAGAGAATCCGAAAATTGTTAGGCATGGGCAGCACTTTCTGCACGATAGGTTGGGAAACCGATCACTCATCCAAATAAGGCAAAAACACCGCTCGCACATTCACCCGCGCCCGCAGCTTCGCCGCCAGTAAATACAGACCACCCAATTTCCGGTGCAAAAACAGCGCATCCGCAGGCGGCGTGTGCCAATACTCCTTCTCGGTGCTGAGTTCCATCCCGACATCGCGTATCCGTGCCGCTAGGTTGCTGGTGCCAAAGTCATAGTCGCCGTCATAACACAGAGGTTCACACGCCTGCTGGAACACGTTAATGACCGCCTCGCGCTGTTCTGGGCGAATATAGTCGCTAAAAAAGCCAATGCGCTGTGCCGCGTCATCCATTTGGGCGCGGTCTTGCGTTAATGCACCGCGCATCAGTTGGCGATAGGCCTCGGTAATCGTTGCGGGGTATAGGCGTGTCGCGCCAAAGTCGAGTAGCACCAGTCGTTCCGTCGCGTGATCGTACTGGTAGTTTGCAAAATTTGGGTCGGTCTGGATCAGGCGAAATTCAAAAATCTCGCGGCATAATAATTCTAATAGCAGGCGCAGCACGCGATCACGGGTCGTTTGCGGCGCAGCAGCGAGTGATTCAACCGGTACACCACCCACAAATGACATCGCCAGAATATTCGGCGTGCAATAATCGTCATGCACCTCCGGCAGCGTAAAGTCAGCGTGGTTCGCCAGCAGCTCGCGGTAGCGTTTAATCCAACTTGCTTCCAGCGCATAGTCCGCCTCGTCATGTAACTGACGTTTGGCTTCTTCCAGCAGCGGTGCAATATTCATGTGTTTGGGCAGCAGACCTGATACCCGCAGCAGCGTCGCAACATTGTCGACATCGCTGTCGATGCTCTCCCGGATGCCTGGGTACTGAATTTTGAGCGCTAGGTGGCGTTCATTTTTCGTATGTGCGGAATGCACCTGTCCAATCGAGGCGGCGGCCAGCGGTTCAAATGAAAACTGACGGAAGCGCTGATTCCAGCCTGCGCCCCAATTAGCCTCCAGAATCGTGGCCAGCTGACTGAGTGGCATGGGCTTAGCGTCTGCCCGTAGCCGGGCCAATATCTCCGTCAGTTCCGGTGGCAGAATATCCCCTGCATCCATCGACATGAGCTGGCCAACTTTCATCGCGGCACCGCGCAGCTGGGCCAGTTGATCAGCGACCCGCCTTGCATTGGCGGGTGTTAATAGCAGTTCGCTCGCTTTGGGGCGATGACCCTTTGCTAACTGGCGTGCGCCCTCTGCGATCATGCCGCCCGCTACCGTAGTAGCCAGTGAGCCCAGCTTGCCTAAACGGGATAGGCGTCCACTGGGGACACGGGCGCTGTTTCTATCATGCGGTGGGTTGGATTTATTCATGCCTGCGCCTGCTATGCTAATAGTGAGAGAGCTTCTGGTGGTGGTACAGACTCATGGTGCGGTGTAGCCAAGGTTTTCAGCTCAAACCGTTCCATAAGCGACCTCAAGTACTATAATATATTTATTATTAAAAGCGCTTTTTACTTGCTAATGGTGCTGCCATTTGTTGGGGCGCACCCACATTGGAGTGTTTATGAAACCTTTGCCGCGTTTGGCCTGGCTGCTGGGCTACGGTGGTTTGCTGCCCTTTTTTATTTTAACGGTTGCGGTATTGCTGGGCACGTCGCTGCCTTTGCTGGGCAATGCTCGGCTGGACTGGTGGCTGGTGGCGTATGCAGCGATTATTTTGAGTTTTTTGGGAGCGGTGCAGTGGGGTGTGGTGCTTGGCTTGCAGGATTGGTTGGATGAGCGCGAAATAGGCCGCATGCTTACTTACAGCGTGGTGCCTGCCTTGTTGGCCTGGTTTACTTTGCTATTACCGGTAAATGTTGCGCTGCTGGCGATGGGCGTGCTGATTGTGCTGGCTTATATTATGGATACGCTGTGGCTGTTTGGGCGTTTAAAGTCGGAATACGCCAAGTTGCGCCTGCACCTGACGATTGTGAGTGCTTTATTATTATTCGCGGCGGGCGTAGGCATGTCCTAAGCGTTCTGTCGGGCGCTTAACTCGGGTACAATATTGCGATGGACGTATCCCCAATTCTTGATGAGCTTAATAAACCGCAGCGCGAAGCCGTTTCTGCGCCTCCACAACCAATGTTGGTGTTGGCTGGGGCGGGCAGTGGTAAGACCCGCGTGCTGGTGCATCGTATCGCCTGGCTGCTGGAAGTGGAGGGTATTTCGCCACTCAGCATCCTGTCGGTCACCTTTACCAATAAGGCGGCAGCCGAAATGCGTGGCCGGATCCAGCGGCTGTTAGGCATGCCCGTGGGTGGCTTGTGGTGCGGCACGTTCCATGGTCTAGCACACCGGCTGCTGCGTATGCACTGGCGCGAAGCCAATCTGCCGCAGACCTTCCAAATCCTTGATTCTGAAGACCAGATTCGCATGGTTAAACGCCTGCTGAAAACGTTGGAGCTGGATGAAAATCGCTGGCCGCCTCGGCAGGTCGCCGGTTTTATTAATGCGCGCAAAGACGAAGGGTCACGTCCACAGCACCTGGATGATCGCGGTGATCCGGCGCAGCGGGAGCTGATTCGGGTTTATAGTTTGTACGAGGAAACCTGTCAGCGTAATGGCGTGGTCGATTTTGCGGAGTTGCTGCTGCGTTCGCTCGAACTGCTGCGTGATAATTTGGAATTACAAGCCCATTACCGCAATCGCTTTCGCCATGTGCTGGTCGATGAATTTCAGGATACTAACGCTTTGCAATATGCCTGGCTGCGCTTAATCGCAGGTGACCAAAACCCAATTTTCGCGGTGGGAGATGATGACCAATCAATTTATGGCTGGCGCGGGGCCAAAATCGAGAATATTCATAATTTTACCCGCCATTACCCCAGCTGTGTAACGATTCGCCTGGAACAAAACTACCGTTCCAGCGGCAATATTCTGAAAGCGGCGAACGCCCTGATTGATAATAATCGGGGGCGTCTCGGTAAAAAGCTGTGGACAGACGATCGGGACGGTGAAAAGTTACATTTATACGCGGCATTTAATGAGCTGGATGAAGCGCGCTATATCACCGGACGGATTAAACAATGGGTGGATGATGGTAATTTGCGCTCTGATGTGGCGATCTTATACCGCTCTAATGCGCAGTCCCGCGTGTTTGAAAGCACTTTTAATGAAAACCGTATTCCGTACCGAGTGTACGGCGGGCTGCGCTTTTTCGAGCGGGCAGAAATCAAGGATGCGCTGGCCTATTTGCGCCTGACCAGTAATTTAGCTGATGATCCGTCGTTTGAGCGTATTGTGAATCATCCGCCACGCGGTATTGGCGAACGCACTGTGGATATGCTGCGCCAGATTGCGCGTACCGAGCGTCGTCCGCTGTGGGAAGTGGCCGCAGAGGCGGTGGATTCTGGTGAGTTTACGGCGCGTGCGGCGGGCGCAATTGGTCGCTTCGTACATTTGATTCGACAAATGAATGAGGAGATTAAGTCGCTGCCGTTGTATGAACAGGTGGAGGCCGTGATTTCACTCGCCGGATTAAAGGAGCATTTTCTAGCGAAGGAGAAAGGTGAAACTGGGCAGGCACGAGTCGATAATCTGAACGAGCTGGTGACCGCCGCCAACGGCTATGTGCATATCCAGGATGATGAGCTGCCGGATATGGATGAGCTGTCATCATTTCTGGCGCATGCTGCGTTGGAAGCCGGTGAGGGCCAAGGCGACGCCGGTGAGGATTGCGTGCAGATGATGACGCTGCACTCGGCGAAGGGGCTAGAGTTTTCTATGGTCTTCCTGTGTGGGCTGGAAGAGGGGTTGTTTCCGCATCAGATGTCTGTGAACGAGCCGGGACGGTTGGAGGAGGAGCGTCGCCTGTGCTATGTCGGCATCACGCGGGCAGAGCAGCAGCTGGTGATTAGTTACGCCGAACAGCGGCAGCTCCACGGACAGACTCGTTTTAATCCCCCGTCCCGTTTTCTACAAGAGCTGCCGGAAGAGCTGGTGGATGAAATCCGCCCTAAAGTTCAAACCTATCAGACCAGCTATCGGGCGCAGGCGCGCCCAGCGACTAACGTGAGGCCGTCACACCGTCCAGGCAGCCAAACCGAAAGCGGTTTTAGTATTGGGCAGCAGGTGAGTCATGCCAAATTTGGTGAAGGTGTGATCACGAACGCAGAAGGTGCGGGCGCGCATGCGCGGGTAGAGGTGAATTTTGAAACGGCGGGCCGCAAGTGGTTGGTGCTGGTTTACGCCAGTCTTCAGAAGGTCTGATTCGTTTGGCGGGCTGCTGCCGGGCACGAGGTCAGATATAAATACCTTTTTGGATCATCAATAGGGCATTAAGCGTCGCTGCTGCCAACATGCAGCCGCCATATTCACCCTCAACCACGATATACTCAGTATTTAGCTCACTGTATTGTTCAATCAGCAGCTGTTTAGCCGCCGCTGTATTCACAAAGCCCGGATTGGCTGCAATCACCAGAGCAGGCTGTTCAAGCTGGCCGCCTTTGAGTAATTCCAGCAGTCGGGCCAGTGCTGTACCGGAATGACCAATAATCATAATGGCGTCTTTGCTGTAATTCTTCCATTGATCGACCGCTGTCATCGCGCGGGTTTGTTTATTGGCTTTTGCCTGTGAAATGACGGTAGCTTTATTGATAAAGCACATGGGTTCTTGATACAGCAGTTCTTGATCGAAGCCGCATTTAACATTTTCGCTGTCATAAAGCATGCAAGCATATTTCTTGATCGCTTTTTTGCCGGCCTCTAGCGCATTAGGGCTAAAGCATACTCTTTCAGCCATGGCTGGATCACCGCAAGTGCGTATCATCTGTAAGACAATTTGTTTTTCGTCGTTACTAAAACGATCCAAATTAGTCAGCTCACGAATTCTATCAAAGGTTTGCGTATCAATCCGTTCTGGGTCGCGCAGATAGCTATGCATGGACAGCGTTCCTTTCTGGAGAGCAATATAAGGCGATTGGGGTGCTGCTTATTGAATGGTATGGCCTAAGGGGCCATCAGCAGCGATAAGAGACTGAATGTCTTCATAGGGTATCGTGAACTGTGTCGGCCCCATGGCGTAAGGAGCGACCTCATAGCTGTTAAAAATAAATTCAAGGCCATCTTGTAATATGCCAAAGTTCTCATTAAGCATGAACACGTTGTTGGCGAAAGAAAAGCCCTGTTCCTCCAAGTTAGCGGCTTCGTCTAGTCCGCGAGTGGCGCGAAAAATTTTTTCCCCAATGACGTTGAGTGGTGTCTCATAACCCGGGCTAAACAAGTCAGCCAGAGTCAGCTTAATCGGTTTGCCATCGCTTAGACTGAGCACTGTGTAGCGCTGATAGCCAGAGGGGTGTGCGCCTCCGGTGTAACCGTATTCTTGAAACAGTAGGCTTAGCAACTTATTGTTGTCGAAAGCGACACTCATATCGCGTTCCAATGCCCAGCTGGTGAATGGATTAGGGTCTTTCTGGTATTCAGCGATAAAACTATCGGCGAACTGTTCCAGTGAAAGTGCTGGGGCATCCGCTTCACGCTCCGGGTCGTCGACCATCTGTTGCAGAATAAGAGCATTCAGAGCAGTTGCCATTTCAGGATTGGCGTCTAAACTTGCCTCTGGATAGCTCAGGGTAACTGAGGCACAAAGTAAGTCTTCCGCCAGATTTTCTGCATTAGTTTCGCCTGCAGCGGGGCATTTAATCCCACCGCTACGCTTCAGTTCCAGCACGGTAAACGTGGGTTTGAGTGCCTGAGGCAGTTCCTGAGTCTGGGTCTTAATTGCTTTGGCCTGACTGACGATGACATCGGACGCTGCGTTTTTATCTCCATTGCAGGCGGAAAATAGAGCAACAGCCAGCAGCAGAGGGGGTATAATGCGGGCGCACATAACTGATAAGTTCCTGTTATGTCTTGAGTGACATGTCCTGAATTAGATTACACAGCTTAACCGATCATTAAGCAAAAATCTTGTGTTTTGCTCGCCAAAACAGCGCCGCTTAAGGTGATAAACGGGCAACGTCCCAGTTCTTATGCTTATCTAGACGGTATTCAAAGCGATCATGCAAGCGGCTGGGCCTGCCCTGCCAGAACTCAATGGTGTCTGGGATAATACGGAATCCACCCCAGAAGTCTGGCAGAGGTATAGCACCTTGGGCAAATTTTTGCTGCATGGCGGCCAGCTTTTGTTCCAGAACGTCACGGGATACGAGGGTACTGCTTTGTTGTGACACCCAGGCACCGAGCTGGCTACCCCTGGGACGGCTGAGAAAATAGTCCAATGACTCGCTGGGATTGACTTTCTCTACTGCGCCAGTTATTTCAACCTGACGCTCCAGTTCTTTCCAGAAAAACAGGGCTGAAACTTGTGGGTTCGCGGTGATTTCCTGTGCTTTCTGGCTGTTATAGTTGGTGTAGAACACAAAGCCTCGCTGGTCGAATGCTTTCATCAATACGGTGCGCAGGCTTGGGCGTCCTGCTGAAGAGGCCGTCGCCAGCTGCATGGCATTGACTTCAATAACTTGGCTGGTATTCGCCTGCTGAAACCATTGTTCAAACTGAGCCATAGGGTTTGGGTTTAGGTCTGCCCGATCCAGGCGGCCCTGCTTATATTCACTGCGTAATGCGCCGATATCCATCATTGATCTTTGCCAAATTAAAAATGGGAGAGTGCTGTGCGCTATTCGAACAAGCAAATTCCCACAGAGCGGTGCTATTAATTGAAGAATTAAAAAAGCCAGACACAAGGTGTGTCTGGCCAAAAGAACATAAAGGAAGGGCTAAGACCTTTATGTTAATGTGAGTCCTCGCAAGGACTCTAGGGACTAACAACAAAAATGCAGAAGAAATTTTGGTAAATATCGTTTTAACTACAGTCCATAAAATTGTTCAATATAGCGTAATTCTTTGGGGTCCTGCTTTTTAGGTTTTGCAGTGAATGGATTTATTATTCCCGGAACTGTCAACCCAGAACGATGATTTGCTTTAAACACAATAGGGTTTTTAAGTAAATCCATTCCGGGCACTGAGACTGTTTTAAATAAGGCCGGTATGATACCTTGTTGTTGTACCGGTATAGTGGTGTTGTAGGCGTATTTTACTTTTTGCTCTAAGTCTTTGTAAATATTAGCAGACTGGGACGGTAGGCCAGAACAACCAGTTAATATTGTCAGGGACAACACGACTAGCAATGGCCGCTGGAACGGTCTTGTTTTTATTGCTTTCATGGTGTTTCAGATTCGTTTGGGTTTGTTGGATTAAATAGTGTCAGATAGTTTTAATTAATGCATCTATAATAGTGACAAATGGATAAATCAATGATTAACGGCGCTGTATTGTAGATAAGCGGCGATTTATTGCGAACTCTTTGGTTGCTCGTGTTGCGCAATAGCCCAGATAATATGTTCACGCACCATCGTACTGTGTGTTTGTGCTAATTTTTTTTGCAGGCTCTGTAATATACGTAGGCTAGTAGGTGCATTGCCCATAGCGACTGCCAGATTACGCTGCCACCGTTCAAAGCCAATGCGCCGGATCGCTGAACCTGTGAAATTTTGCAAGAATGTGTCTTCATCCCAGCAAAATAAATCGATCAGGTGGGGGGCATCCAGTGAATGGCGTACGCTAAAATCAGGCTCTGTGCTGTGCTGTGCGAAACGATTCCACGGGCAGATAAGCTGGCAGTCATCGCAGCCATAAATCCGGTTCCCGATGAGCGGGCGTAGTGCTACCGGGATGGCGCCTTTATGCTCGATTGTTAGATACGAAATACAGCGCCGCGCATCCAGTTCATAAGGCGCAACGATGGCCTGGGTTGGGCAAATGTTGATGCAAGCTGTGCACGCGCCGCAGTGTTCGTCTAACGCAGCGCTTTGTGAAAGCGGCAGGTCGGTATAAAGCTCGCCGAGAAAAAACCATGAGCCGGCGTCGCGGCTTAGCACATTGGTATGTTTGCCAATCCAGCCTAGCCCAGCTTTAACGGCAATGGGCTTTTCCAGCACCGGCGCACTGTCAGTGAAAACGCGATAGCCGAATGCGCCTACTTCCTGCTGGATGCGCTGCGCCAGTTTTTTCAGGCGTTGGCGTAGTACTTTATGGTAGTCACGCCCCAGCGCGTAGCGTGAGATATAGCCGAGTTCGGGATGATTTAGTACCATGGTGGCATCCGCTGCCGGGGCCGGTAGATAATTCATCCTTACACTGATGATGCTGAGCGTGCCGGGTACTAGTTCGGCGGGCCGGCTGCGTTTGGTGCCGTGGCTGTGCATCCAGGTCATATCGCCCTGATAATCTTGCCCGAGCCAGTCGAATAAGTGCTGTTCAGCGGCGGACAAATCGGTATTGCTAATGCCGAGTGCATCAAAGCCTAGTGCTTTGCCCCAGGCGCTGATCTTGGCGCTAAAATCAGTGCTGAGCTGAGCAGGTGTATCGGAAGGTTGCTTGGAAAGCTGAGTGGTTTGGGGTGCAGTTTGAGACGTTGGCATGATTGCAGTGGCGGCACATATAACTGAAGGTAAACCCGCAGTGTACACGAGTATGAAGTGGTATGAACGTGATCGTAGCGCAGGCATCAGCTGCATTAAGTGATGGTTTGATGCTGCGGGCGACCTAGCGATAGGAGCATCGAGATTGGGGCATTTGAATTGAGATAGCAGCATGGCCGCAGTTCGTCGGCCATATTTGCGTGCTGTATGGGGCCAGTAATAATGCCTTAGAGGGCAGGCTGGTCGTGTGGCTGTGTTAAATTCCGTGAATTTATAGCGATGAATGTATCATTTGAACAGGCATTCCCGGTCATCGGTGAAGACAATATGCTGGCATTGGGTGCTGCGCTGGGAGAGTTGCTACCAGAGCACGGCGTAATTACCCTGCAAGGAGACCTAGGGGCAGGTAAGACAACGCTGGTACGCGGCTTACTAAAGAAACTTGGGCATGACGGCGTGGTCAAAAGCCCTACTTACACGCTGGTAGAACCCTATCATTTGGCGCAGCGCGATATTTATCATTTTGATCTTTACCGCCTGGGTAGTCCAGATGAACTTGAGTATATGGGGTTCAGGGATTACTTCAACGAACGCTCGCTTTGCTTGTTGGAGTGGCCAGAAAAGGGCGGTGATTTTGTGCCAATGGTTGATTGGCATATTTGCATTTCAATCATAGAACAGGGTCGATTGGTCAAAATATCACGTTAACGATAAATGTATATTTTGATGTTTATCATGTGTTTGGCGCGCATTGATAAAAAATCACTTGAAAAAGTATTTTTCTCAGTTAATATTAATTCGATATTAATAACTTGTTGTTGACGGGTGGTTGCGTTTAAGCAAGCCTCCAGTGTTGGCGGGTAAAATTATGCAAAATAGTCAGTTAACACGACGTAGTTTCTTGTTGAAATTGGGTAGCACTGCCGGATTACTGAGTAGTCCGCTTATCTTATCGGGTCATTTATCCGCTGCTCCGGCGGGCAAGTTGACCGGCGCGAAGCTTTCAGGCACATCGAGTGAACTGAAAGTGTCGTTTAAATTAAGTGCAGCAGTGCACCATAAAGTTTTCACCTTAAAAGCGCCTGATCGGGTGGTGATCGATCTAATGCAAACCTCAATGGAGGGGAAGCTTAAGCAGGGTAAACATCACCGTCCGCCGTTGAAAGCTGTGAGGTATGCTGAGCGCGAAGGGGGTTTCCTGCGCATCGTGCTAGACCTAGTGCAGCAGGCGACTATGTCTTACCGCATGGTAAACAGTGGCGGCCAGCATCTGCTGGAAATTACGCTCAAAACTTCTGGCCCAGCACCGGCAGGTGCAAGCAAAAAAGCCCCGGCAAAGAACGTTGCACCAGCGCGTAATGTCAGCCCTAAACCTAGTCGTCCCGGTAATTTTATTGTGGTGATTGATCCGGGGCATGGGGGTCGTGATCCTGGCGCGGTGGGAAAACGCGGGACGCGCGAAAAAGATGTTGTACTTAGCGTGTCACGTAAGCTGAAGGCGCGTGTTGATGCTGCGCCTGGCATGCAGGCGATTATGACCCGCAGTAGTGATAAATACGTGCCGCTGCGTAAGCGCATTGAAATTGCACGCAAAAGTAAGGCTGATTTATTCATCTCGGTGCACGCTGATGCTAACCATAGCTCCAGCGTGCAGGGTTCATCGGTGTATATTTTGTCAAAGAATGGTGCCTCTAGCGAAGCCGCTAGATTGTTGGCAAAAAGTGAAAATTCCTATGAGCGCAAGCTGGGTTATGTGCCCACGGCCAGCGGTAATGACAAGGTGGCTTCCATCTTAATGGATCTCAGCCAGAATGAAACGCTCGACCGGAGCTTAGACTTGGCTAACAGTACGCTGAAAGAGTTGGCGCGCGTCAGCAATCCACTGCGCCGCCGGGTAGAAAGCGCAAGCTTTGTGGTGCTGAAAGCACCGGATATTCCCTCTATGCTGGTGGAAACGGCTTTTATCAGTAATTCGCGTGAGGAACGGCGCCTGCGCACTGCGGCTTACCAGCAAAAACTGGCTGATGCGATGTTCAGTGGGGTGAGGCGTTATCAGCATGCACATGCCCCTAACAGCGTCAGGCGGCGTGCAGTGGCCACAGCCACCGAATCACGCGGTGGTCAGATGGCAAAGTATATCGTTCGATCCGGTGATTCGTTATCGGAAATTGCAGATCGTCATGGAGTGTCAGTAACGGATATTAAGCGGGCTAACCGACTTAATTCCACCCGTATTCGTATCGGGCAAACACTAAGGATTCCTGCCAATACCTGATTTTTATTGGCAAAAACGGAATCTGTGCTTAAGCCGGGCCTTTGTCGTCCGGCTATTTTTTTGGCTGAACCCATAGCCTATCCCTTCTCTTATCCCTCTGAATAAGCGCGATATTTGCCTACATCGCTACCGCGCACTGTTTTGGTGCCCCCTGGTTTTTTTCAGTGCACTATCACCATGCGTTTTCCCGTGCTTACAACCCTATTCTTCATTTAAAAAATTAATTAACGTTTAAGTATCAGTAACTTACTGGATTTTAATTTTAATGGCACGGTTTGTGCTTTGCAGTATGGCATGCACAAATATTCCAGCTTAAGGAGCGATGTAATGAAACTAATCACAGCAATTATTAAACCCTTCAAACTCGATGATGTACGTGACGCGCTGAGTGAAATCGGGGTAAAGGGTATTACTGTCACTGAGGTTAAGGGCTTTGGTCGCCAAAAAGGCCATACCGAGCTTTATCGAGGGGCCGAGTATACCGTAGATTTTTTGCCCAAGGTGAAGCTGGAGGCCGCCGTGAGTGCAGCGCTGACTGAGCAGGTCATGGAAGCCATCGCCAGCGCTGCGAACACTGGAAAAATAGGTGACGGCAAAATTTTTGTGACTGAATTGGAGCAGGCCGTGCGTATCCGTACGGGAGAAGTTGGCGACGAAGCACTTTAGATAACGACATTTAACCTTGGGAGTTAATCATGGAAGCACAAATTTTTCATTTGCAGTATGCCATTGATACGTTCTATTTTTTAGTCTGCGGCGCCCTGGTAATGTGGATGGCGGCAGGTTTTGCCATGCTGGAAGCGGGCTTGGTGCGCACTAAAAGTACTACTGAGATTTTGACCAAAAATATTGCGCTGTATTCCATCGCCTGCGTGATGTATCTGCTGCTTGGCTACAACATTATGTATGACGGTGGCTTGATGCTGAGTGGCATTGCGCTGGATGGAGCAGAAAGTGCTGATGCGCTGGTGGGTAGTGTGCTCGCAGAATCAGCGGCAGCAGGTTTCGAAGGGGACGCGGTTTATGCTAACGCCGCTGATTTCTTCTTCCAGGTCGTGTTTGTAGCGACAGCCATGTCTATTGTCTCTGGAGCCGTAGCGGAGCGGATGAAGCTGTGGGCTTTCCTACTATTTGCGGTGGTGATGACCGGATTCATCTATCCCATGGAAGGCAGCTGGACATGGGGCGGTAAGCCTGTGTTTGGCCTGTTTGAACTTAAGGTTGGGGAGGTTGGCTTCAGTGATTTTGCCGGTTCTGGCATTGTGCATATGGCAGGCGCAGCCGCCGCACTGGCGGGCGTATTGTTATTAGGTGCGCGCAAAGGTAAATACGGTCCGAACGGCCAAATCAATGCGATTCCGGGTGCGAATCTGCCGTTGGCAACGCTCGGTACCTTTATTCTCTGGATGGGCTGGTTTGGCTTTAACGGGGGTTCGGTGCTTAAGCTAGGTGACATTAGCAATGCCAATGCGGTGGCGATGGTGTTTTTGAACACGAATGCAGCGGCGGCGGCTGGAGCGGTGACCGCACTGTTAGTGGCGCGCCTCATGTTTGGTAAAGCGGATCTGACGATGGCATTGAACGGTGCGCTGGCTGGCTTGGTAGCGATCACCGCCGAGCCTGCTACGCCCTCGGCGTTGGCAGCTACCTTGATTGGTGCTGGCGGTGGTTTGATTGTGGTGTTCTCAATCCTGTTCCTCGATAAGCTGCGTATCGACGATCCGGTGGGCGCTATTTCGGTGCATGGCGTGGTGGGTCTGTTCGGCCTAATGGTGGTACCGCTGACTAATAGTGACGCCTCCTTTGCGGCTCAGGCTTTGGGTGCTGTGGTGATTTTTGCTTGGGTATTCGGGGCTTCGCTTCTGGTTTGGTTTGTGATCAAGCTGCTGATGGGGCTGCGTATTTCTGAGGAAGAAGAATATGAAGGTGCAGATGTGAGCGAGTGTGGTATGGAAGCCTATCCTGAGTTCACCCGTTAATGCACGGCATTAATAAACAACAGCGGAGCGAAGCAATAAAATCGAGGCCATAAAGTTGTAGGTTGGCAGCAGCCTTGTATTTCATTCTGGCTAGAATGGCATACAATACGAGCGGGGCGACAGTATGCTGTTGTCCCGCTTTTTTTCTTGCTGAGACATGCGCTATGCAGAACGATTATCCGCGTGACCTAGTGGGTTACGGTCAACAGCCGCCGGTGGTAACATGGCCTGACCAAGCGCGAATTGCGCTCCAGTTTGTGATTAACTATGAGGAAGGCGGCGAGAACTGCATTCTGCATGGTGATCCGGCGTCTGAAGCCTTCCTGTCTGAAATCGTGGGGGCGCAGGCTTACCCGGACATGCGCCATATGAATATGGAGTCGATTTATGAATACGGCTCCCGCGCTGGGTTCTGGCGCTTGTATAATCTTTTTACCGCGCGGAATTTACCGGTTACCGTGTTTGGGGTCGCCATGGCGCTGGCGCGTAATCCCGCCGCAGTCGCCGCCATGTTACAGGCCGATTGGGAAATTGCCAGCCATGGCTATCGCTGGATTGATTATCAGTTTATCGATGAGGCGACGGAGCGTGAGCATATCCGACAGGCGATTGAGATACATACACAGACTACTGGCAGCGCGCCCAGCGGCTGGTATTTGGGGCGCTGCAGCCCGAACTCACACCGTATTGCCGCTGAAGAAGGTAGTTTCCTCTATAATGCGGACAGCTATGCGGATGATTTGCCCTACTGGGATACGCAATTTGCTGAGCCGCAGCTTATGGTGCCGTATACACTGGATGCCAATGATATGCGTTTTGCCTCGCCGCAGGGGTTTAATAGCGGTGACCAGTTCTTTAGCTACCTGAAAGATAGTTTTGATGTGCTGTATGCTGAGGGCGGATATGCCCCTAAAATGATGTCGGTTGGTTTACACTGTCGCTTAGTAGGGCGTCCTGGGCGGGCTGCGGCGCTGGCGCGATTTTTGGATTACGTACAGCAACATGAATCTGTCTGGGTCTGTCGGCGGATTGATATTGCACGCCATTGGCGGGCGCACCATCCGCTTTGAGTGTTTATGTGCTGCTAGTTCGTTCCACCCTACGCCTCTTTCCATAGCTTTGCTTATGCCACTGCAATAACGGAGAGGCGCAAGCCGTTAGGATAAATCATGTCAGAACAAACCTGTTTCAACCCGCCGGTGCACACCTTAAGCGCTGCCGATTTTGTCAGTCGTTTTGGTGGCGTGTATGAGCATTCTCCCTGGATTGCGCAGCAGTGCCACCAAAACGGCCTGTCGGCACAAGAAAATACTCCGGCAGGCTTGAGCGCAGCTTTGCAGGTGGTGGTTGCCGCTGCCGAGCGTGACCAGCTGATGGCGCTCATCAATGCACATCCTGATTTGGCGGGTAAGGCAGCAGTACAGGGCACGCTCACCGCAGAATCTACTTCCGAGCAAAGTGGCGCCGGGATCGATCAGTGTTCCGCAGAAGAGTTTGCGCGCTTCCAGCGTTTTAATAAGGCCTATAAGGAAAAATTTGGTTTCCCGTTTATTATGGCGGTGAAAGGCAGTAACCGACACCTGATTCTGGCGGCATTTGCGGAGCGGCTGCAGCATGATGCCGCCGTAGAATACACACGCGCTATTAGTGAAATTAATAAAATTGCCCGGTTTCGCCTCGATGCGATTGCGGCGGAGGTTTAAGCGATGCAAACAGTGAATAAGCACCCTTTCAGCCAGTGGGCGAATCTAGCCGACCCGCGTTTGGGAGCGGAAGCGATTTATGCCAGCGATGATTTTTTTGCGGATAAAAACCGCATGCTCCAGGCCGAACCGGCGGTGTTCATCGCAGGTAAGTACGATGAAAACGGCAAGTGGATGGACGGCTGGGAGAGTCGGCGCAAGCGCGGTGAGGGCTATGACTATTGCATCGTGCGCTTGGGGTTGGCTGGCCGGATTCATGGCGTTGACCTCGATACCTCGCACTTCACTGGCAACTTTGCGCCTGCCGCTTCGATCGATGGCTGCTTGCTGACGGAGGGCGACCCGGATGAGCAAACGCAATGGGTGGAGGTGCTGCCTGCGGCCACGCTCCAGGGTGATCAACACCATTATCTGGCGGTGGCGGATACAGGCGTTTATTCCCACCTGCGGGTGAATATTTATCCTGATGGTGGGCTTGCGCGCCTGCGCGTGTACGGTGAACCACAGTGCAACTGGGAGCAGCGTGATCCCAATGCGCTGGTCGACCTGCTAGCCCTAGAAAATGGCGGGCGGGCGATTAGCTGTAATGACCAGCATTTTGGCACGATCCTAAATCTGAATATGCCGGGGCGGGGCGTGAATATGGGTGACGGCTGGGAAACGCGGCGGCGGCGCGAGCCGGGAAATGATTGGGCTATTTTGGCTTTGGGGCATGCCGGGCAGATTCAGTCAATCGAGATTGATACCGCGCATTTTAAAGGCAACTTCCCACATCAGTGCTCGATTCAGGCGGCGTTTGTACCGGGCGGGACGGATGACTCCTTGGTAACGCAGAGTATGTTTTGGCCGGAGTTGCTGCCGCCACAGCTGATGCGCATGGATGCGATTCACACGTTTACCGAGATGTTGAATGATCTGGGGCCCATTACGCATGTGCGTTTGAATATTATCCCCGACGGCGGCGTGAGTCGGCTACGGCTGTTTGGGCGCATCGCGGACTGAGCTGAGATAAGCACTCGTTGCACCCACATCGGTTAGGTGGGTGCAACGGTGGGGCGCTGCGCTTAACGTGCTTCTACGCCATCCGCCGTGCCCATCAGTAATGCATCTGCGGGGCGCAGCGCAAATAAACCGTTAGTGACTATCCCTGGAATATGATTCAGTTCACTTTCCAGCCCAACGGGGTCACCAATGTGTAGGCCACTCACGTCCAGAATGACATTGCCGTTATCGGTGGTATAGCCTGTCCGTAATACCGGCGTACCGCCCAGTGCTATGAGCTGACGCGCCACGACTGCCTGTGCCATCGGAATCACTTCAACCGGCAGTGGGAATGCACCCAGCACCGGCACTAATTTAGTCTTATCGGCGATACAGACAAATTTTTCACTGGCGCTGGCGACAATTTTCTCCCGTGTCAGTGCGCCACCGCCGCCTTTAATCAGCTGAAGCGCAGGGTTCGATTCATCCGCCCCATCAACGTACAGTGACAGCGTGCCAGCCTCATTTAAATCAAGCACGCGCAGGCCGTGGCGCTGTAAGCGTTGCGCACTAGCGACTGAGCTAGCGACGGTGGCATCGATTTTGTCTTTCATGCCCGCCAGTAAATCAATAAAATGATTGGCGGTTGAGCCGGTACCGATGCCAATAATGCCGCCTTCAACATACTCAAGTGCGGCCATTGCGGCGGCTTTTTTCATTGCATCCTGGTTCATTCACTCACCCTTTATTTGCTTCTGGCGGAGTATACTACCCTCATGCCAAGGGAAACACTGCTAATGAACAAACCGCACCACGGTGAATTGGAACAGCGTCTGATCGAACGTATTCTGACGGCGCGTGTTTATGATGTGGCGTTGGAAACGCCGCTGGATAAGGCACACAACCTGAGTCAGCGGCTGCAAAACCATATCTACCTAAAACGCGAAGACTTACAGCCCGTTTTTTCGTTTAAAATTCGCGGTGCGTTTAACCGCTTGTTTCACCTATCAGCACGCGAGCGTGCACAAGGTGTGGTGGCCGCTTCGGCGGGCAATCATGCGCAGGGTGTCGCCCTGGCGGGCAATACGCTCGGCATTAAGACTACCATCGTGATGCCGACAATGACGCCAGCGATTAAAGTCAAAGCGGTGAAAGCGTTTGGTGGGCAAGCGGTACTGCACGGCGACTCTTTTGATGCAGCCTACGCCTATGCGCGCACGCTGGAACAGGAGCACGGCATGATCTTCGCACATCCCTTTGATGATCTGGATGTCATCGCTGGCCAGGGGACGATTGGGATGGAGCTATTGCGCCAGCACCCGGAGCCGCCTGATGCCATTTTTATGTGCGTTGGTGGCGGTGGGCTGATTGCTGGCGTGGGGAGTTATATTAAATACCTGTATCCAAACACTCAGGTGATCGGTGTTGAGCACGAGGAAGCACCGGGCATGCATAACGCGCTCGCGCATGATGAACGTATTATCCTAAAACAAATCGGTACCTTTGCCGATGGCGCGGCGGTCAAACAGGTCGGCGAAAAGACCTTTGCCATTGCCAAACAGGTGGTGGACGATATGATCTTGGTGAACACGGATGAAACCTGTGCCGCCATTAAAGATGTGTTTGAAGACACCCGCACGCTACTCGAACCGGCGGGCGCGCTCGGGGTGGCGGGGGTAAAAAAATACGTGAGCCGTTACGGTTGGAAGGATAAACATATCCTCACGATTACCAGCGGGGCTAATATTAATTTTGATCGTCTGCGCCATGTGGCCGAACGCGCTGAGGTGGGCGAGGGGCGCGAAGTATTATTAGCGGTTACTATCCCAGAACAAACGGGGAGCTTCCGGCGCTTTTGTCAGACCATTGGGCAGCGTTCTATCTCAGAGTTTAATTACCGTTACGCCGCTACAAACGAGGCCCAGGTGTTTGTTGGTGTGAAAATAAACGGTGGTGAAGCGGAACGTAGCGCCTTACTAAAGGCCTTGCGTGAGCAGGGTTACGCTTATATTGATATGAGTGATAATGAGGTGGCGAAGTTACACCTGCGCCATATGGTGGGAGGACATGGCCGCAATCTGCCTGATGAAATTTTATATCGCTTTATGTTTCCCGAGCGTCCCGGTGCTTTGCTGAATTTTCTCAATGGCATGAGCACGGATTGGAATATTAGCCTGTTTCACTACCGCAACCACGGTTCAGATTTTGGGCGTGTTTTGGTCGGCATGCAGATCCCGGCCTTAGAGCGCATGGCCTTCAACCATTTTATTGATAAATTGGGCTATGCGCACTGGGATGAAACACATAATCTGGCTTACCAGCAATTTCTACGCTGATTGTTTGGAGTGCGGCCTTTGGGGAATTTATTACGGCTGCTCAGACTGCGTTAGCGCCGCCAAAAGGCCGGAGTGAAAATCACCAGCAGGGTGAATAGTTCGAGTCGCCCCATTAGCATCGCGAAACATAGCCACCATTTGGAGAAATTATCCATCGACGCAAAATTACCGGCGACTTCACCTAAGCCGGGGCCAAGATTATTCAGGGTGGCGGCCACTGCGGAGAAGGCGGTAACCTGATCATGGCCCATGGCGAGTAAGACCAGCAAGAAAATAATAAAGACCGCCACGTACATGGAGAAAAAGCCCCATACCGCTTCGACGACATTTTCGGGTAGCGGTTGGCGATTCACTTTAACCGTAATGCGGGCACTGGGGTGGACTAAGCGGGTAATTTCGCGCAGTCCCTGCCGATAAAGTAATAGGAAGCGAATCACCTTCATACCGCCTGCGGTTGAACCAGCACAGCCCCCAATAAAACTAGCAAACAGCAGCAGCACTGGTAGAAAGCCCGGCCATAAGCTGAAATTAGTGGTGGTGAACCCTGTGGTCGTGGTGATGGATACGACCTGAAACAAACCGTGGCGCAGGGTGTCAATCGTGCTCAGCTCTGGCTGATCTTTGCCCGCACCCTGGGTGCCCAGAAACAGAATAGTGATGATGGCGAGTGTGACCAACAGAAAAATATACGTTTTAAACTCTGAGTCACGCAGATACCCTTTGAAGCTCAGGCTGCGCCAGGCCACAAAGTGGAGGCTGAAATTAACCCCGGCCAGGATCATAAAGACAATCGCAACGGCCTCAATCATGGGGTTATTAAAGAACGCCATGCTGGAATCATGTGAAGAAAAACCACCAATCGCGACGGTGGAGAAGCTATGGCCGATTGCATCAAACCAGTCCATCCCTGCCGCCTTGTAAGCCAGTGCACACAGGATGGTCAGCGCCAGATAGATATACCACAGTAGCTTCGCTGTTTCGGTGATGCGCGGCGTAAGCTTGGAGTCTTTCATTGGCCCCGGCGTTTCTGCGCGATACAGCTGCATCCCGCCAACGCCGAGCATTGGCAGAATAGCGACGGCTAGTACGATAATGCCCATGCCGCCCAGCCACTGTAATTCCTGGCGGTAGAAGGCGAGTGAGCGTGGCAGTGAATCCAAGCCGATAATTACCGTAGCCCCGGTGGTGGTCAGCCCAGAGACCGATTCAAACACGGCGTTTGTGAAGGAAATTTCAAAGTCTGAGAACAGCACAAAGGGCACCGCACCCGATAAACCCAGCACGACCCAGAATAAGACCACGATGAGAAAGCCCTCACGTAGGCGCAGGTCGGCCCGTACTTTTCTGACCGGGAACCACAGGATGAGGCCGATGCAGAAAATTAAGGCGAAGCCTTCCCAGAACGGTAAAAGATCGGGATCACCCATAAGCCAGCCCACCAAAATAGGGGGCAGCATGGTCAGGCTAAAGGTCATCATTAGCAGACCAAGAATGCGCTGAATGACAGTTAGCTGCATCGGCGGGTAATCCAGATCATGAGGTGGCTCAAAAGAAGTGAATGCCTACCTGGAATAATTTTTCCACGGCAGGAATATAACGTTTATCGGTGAGAAACATAATGACGTGGTCGTTCGCTTCAATCAGCGGATCGTCATCCAGTATTAAGACCTCATCCTCACGCACCAGCGCGCCAATGGCGGCAGAAGGTGGCATCTTAATCTGGCTCACCCGCCTGCCGACAACACGCGAGGTTTTCTTATCGCCGTGCGCGATGACTTCAATGGCTTCTGCCGCTCCACGGCGCAGGGAGTGTACCGCGACAATATCACCTCGGCGAATATGCGTGAGCAAGGCTCCAATGGTAATTTGCTGCGGAGAAATAGCCAAATCAACACTGCTCTCGACCAGGTCGGCATAGCTCATGCGATTGATCAGGCTCATTACCTGACGTGCCCCCAGCCGCTTAGCCAGCATAGAAGACAAAATATTGGCCTCATCGTCATTGGTCACCGCAATAAAGACATCGGTGTTCTCAATGTTTTCTTCCAGCAGTAGCGATTCGTCAGAGGCATCGCCTTCCAGGACGATGGTCTTTTCCAAACGCTCGGCTAGCTTAGCGGCACGCTGTGCATTATGTTCAATGATTTTGACCTGATAGCGCGCTTCTTCCAGTAAACGCGCGAGGCGGTTACCAATATTACCGCCGCCCGCAATCATAATGCGTTTATAGGGTTTGTCCAGCTTGCGCATTTCGCTAATGATGGCCCGAATATGCTTGGGGCTGGCGACAAAAAACACCTCATCATCGACCTCAACCACCGTTTCTGGCGTAATGCGTAAAGGTTTGCCCTTGCGGAAAATGGCTGCAATGCTGGCGCGGATGCCGGGCATATGGTCATACATCGCTGCTAGCGCATGTCCGATCAACGAACCACCCGACAGGGCTTTCACCCCGACCAGCTGTACCTTGCCATCGGCAAAATTCAACACCTGTAGCGCACCGGGATGTGAAATCAGGCGAAAAGCGTGTTCGGTGACCAGCTGCTCCGGGCTAATTAGTACATCAATAGGCAGTGCTTCCTGCACGAACAAACGCGGATGTTGGAGGTAGTGTGATGAGCGGATACGGGCAATTTTGGTTGGGGTACGGTACAGGGTGAAAGCCACCTGACAGGCGATCATATTGACTTCATCGCTGTTGGTGACTGCAATCAACATATCCACGTCTTCTACCCCCGCGCGTTCCAACACGCGCGGATAGGAAGCCTGTCCGATTTCAGTGCGCACATCCAGCTTCTCGCGCAGTTCGCGTAAGACCGAGACATCGGTATCGACAATAGTGACATCATTATCTTCATGCGCGAGGACTTCTGCTACCGAGCGACCCACTTGGCCTGCGCCCAGAATTAATACTTTCATGTGCGCGGATTAACGGCCATATTTTTTCGGATCAACGTTTAAGGAGCGCATTTTTCGATACAGGTGGGTGCGTTCCATCTTGACCTTTTCGGCCAGCTTACTGACGTTGCCCTCGACTTGCTTGAGCTGATAGACCAGGTAGTCATGTTCAAACTGTTCACGCGCCTGTCGCAGCGGCAGGTCATATAAATTTTCCGGCACATAACCGATTTCATTGGAAAATACCGGAATAATGGCACCGATGGCCTCTTCGGCTTCTTCCAGGCTAATATCGACCTCGGTGCCGAGAATCAGTAGGCGCTGTACTAAATTGCGCAGTTCTAGCACATTACCGGGCCAGCGCTGGTTGCGCAGGAAATTTTGGGCGGGCAGTGAAAAATGGCGGTAGGGCAAACCATCCTGGGCGGTCAGCTGATTGACGTAGTAATTGAGTAATTCTGGCACGTCTTCGGGGTGGTCGCGCAGCGCTGGCACCTGTATGGGCACGACATTTAGCAGATAATAGAGTTCTTCGCTAAAGCGCTCTGCTGAAACATCGTCTTGTAAATCGTGCGTGGAGGACACCACCAGTTTTAGGTCAAAATCGACCTTCTCCTGTCCGCCTATTCGCAGAAAATAATTATCCTTCAGTGCACCGAGCAGGCGTGCCTGACTGTCTTCATCCAGCTCAAACACTTCTGCCATATACAGAAAGCCACCGTTGCACTCATCCAGTAAGCCATGGTGTACGCGGCCTTTCTCAACATAACCGAACAGCTGGCGCGCCATTTCATTCTGATTGAGCAGCGATAACACCACCTTGGTAAAGGTGCGCTGTTTGCGGGCACTGTTGTGGTGGATGAAACGCGCGAGTGCTTCTTTGCCGGAACCGGGTTCACCGTACAGTAGGACGCTAGGCTCGTGCTGCGCGACCCGTAAGGCCTGATCCCGCAGCTGCTGTAGCGTTTGGCTGCTGCCGATCATGCCCTGTTCGGTCATGAATTGACGGCGTAGCCCCTGATTTTCTTGTTCCAGCAGACGGGCGCGCAGCGCGTTTTCCAGCGTCAATAGCATCTTCGCCATTGACAGTGGTTTTTCGATAAAGTCGTAAGCCCCAAGCTTGGTCGCTTCGACAGCGGTTTCAATGGTGCCGTGGCCGGACATCATAATAACCGGGCAGTGCAATGCCTCTTCATCGCGCCATTCTTTTAGCAATGAAATCCCGTCTTGCCCCGGCATCCAGATGTCGAGCAACACTAAGTCAGGCTTGCGTTGGCGGTAAAGTTCTTTGGCTTTGGCAGCATCTTCTGCGGCGACTACTTTATAACCTTCATCGACCAGAATTTCACCGACCAGCTGCCGAATATCCGGTTCGTCGTCTACCACCATGATAAATTGTGCTGTCATCATCCATTCTCCTTCGCTGTTACGCCACTGCTTCCCGCGTCGTGGGTGTCATGCCCGGTTTGCACCTCGTTAGTATGCATATTAAAGGGCAATGTTATTGTTATAATAGCGCCTTTTGGCTGTGTGTTGCCGTGTAAATCTGCAATTTGCTCGCTTGTGGCGTGCGTTTCTTCTTGGTCGTGTGCTGGGGCTTGGCCGTGAGTAGCGTCGACGGGTTTGCCTGACGCTGCTGGGCTTGCATAGTAGTTGCGGGCGCTAAGTCGTCCGCTGTGCTCTTCTGCAATTTTTTTGACGATCGCTAGTCCCAGTCCGGTGCCCTTGCGCTTACTGGTAATGTAAGGCTCAAACAGTTTGGGCAGCAGGCTTTCTGGGATGCCTAGCCCGTTATCTTGGATGGCAATGACCAGTTCTGTCTGGCCGTCTGTTTGCTGTAGCGTGCTACTCAGCAAAATTTCACCGTTATCCCGTACGGCTTCATCCAGACTAATTGCCTCCAGCGCATTTTTTAGCAGATTAACCAAGAGCTGTCGCATGCGATGTGGATCAACGGCGACTTTGGGTATATCTACCAGGGCCAGCGTTAAGACGACACCCTGTTCATTGCCGCGATACAATTCTGCGACGTCGGTGATGATTTTATTCAGATCGGTTTTCTGCAGCACCAGTGCTGGCGTTTTAGCATATTCGCTAAAGGCATTCACCATGGATTTCAGCGTATCAACTTGTTGAATAATGGTTCCGGTCATGCGGCTGAGAAAGGCTTCTGCTTCGGTATCCAGCTGCTGTGACAGCTTACGCGACAGGCGTTCTGCTGAGAGCTGAATCGGTGTGAGGGGGTTTTTGATTTCATGGGCTAGGCGGCGCGCGACTTCGCCCCAGGCGGCGTCATGCTCAGCCTGTACTACGTCGCTGACATCTTCAAATACCAGCACATAACCCTGCTGTTGCAGCGCATGGGTTGGCAGGCTGGCCCCCCGGCAAATCAGTACTTTACGGCGTCCGTCAGCGCTCAAATCCACTTCAGACTGCCAGTCCTGTTGCGGATCATTCAGCCAGGGTTGTAGCGCTTGCAGAAAGGGTTCAAGCCCCTCCATTTCATGGCAGACTGTGCTGAATGCTTCACCAATTTTAGGGTCTAGTGACTGGCCCAGAATTTGACCAGCAGAGGTGTTTACTCGGCGAATAATCATCTTTTCATCCAGGGTAACCACGCCTGATGATAAATGCCCAATGACCACATCGAGATAGTCATGTTCCTGCTGCAACTGCTTACGGGCCTGTTCACGCTCCTGTTGGACGTGTGATAGGCGCTTGGTCATCGTATTGAATGAGCGGGCCAGCAGACTAAAATCATCGCGGTCAGAAACGGGTAGTTTCTTTTTCAGATCACCGGATGCGACGGCCAGCGTGCCCTCAACTAGGTCGCGCACGGGTTGAGTCAGGCGGCGTGAGAAAATGAAGGCCGCCCAGAGTGAGAAGAGCACGGTCAGAATCACGATAATCAGCATGGCGACCCGGAAGGCGCGTTTAAAGGTCTGGCGTCCAAAACTGATGGCTTTGTATTCATTGCGCACGGTCAGTACGCTTTCTGACAGACGTTGTTCGCGTTCGGTTAAATGAAACAGAGCGGTTAAGATCCCGCGCTGATCATCAATGCCGTAGCGCAGGCGCAGTGCAACCCTGGAGAAACGGTTCTGTTGACCATTGTCCGTTACGGTGCCAGTGCGGTAATAAGCATTACGCCCAGATAGATTATTGAGTAAATCATTCGTCGCTAGCATGGGCACTAAACCACCGACATTATCGGTACTATTGGCCACATAGCTCATGTCTTCCGCGAAGAGTACGACTTCAAGAGCGCCGCTCTGAAGGCGCCAGTCATCGATGAGTGCTGCCGTCTCCAGCCGGTTTTTACTCACGAGTTGATTCGCCAGCGCCGACAACTGTTGTAGGTGGGCGCGGCTACGAATCGCCAGCGACATTTCTGACAGTTCGAGGGCATCTTCCAGCGCACTTTCCACTCTGCCATCGAGCTGCTGGCTAATATTTTTGCCAATGAAATTCATTGAGAAGAAAGCGACGATGACCACAGGCAGCAGGGTCAGAATCAGAAAACCGACCATCAAACGCAAGGTGAAGCGTGACCCGGCCTGACGGGTATGCCATTGGTAAATAATACGCACCAAATTGACCAGAATGGCGACGCTGAGTAACAGCAGCATAAACCCATTCAGGTACAGCACACCATCGACGTAGGCCCCCGAATATTCATTAGCGCGGGTAAGCAGGTACAGTAGCGTAAGTGAAGTGCTGAGCAGGCTGCCGATGATGATAATCGGCAGCCAGCGCAACAATTTAAGTTTTAACGTGTCAACGGCCACAACACGCCCTGACTAACTAGTTGGTGATCTTCACTGCTGAACAGCGACGATAATTTGGAGGGTATATCCAATGATTTTGTGACAACCGGTTTGAGTGTAGCTTCTATATAAATGGAGGCATCTTCTTCAAACGCATCCGCCGGTAAGGCCGGTAGAACATGTTGCTTAACCACGCCCATGTGATCAAGTGCTGCTGCTAGATTGGAGAAATTCCAGTTTTGGCCAGATTTTTTATTCAGCAGCTGGTATTGGCGGCTCAGCGCATCATATTTTAAATCAGCCATAATGTTGTCCAGATGCTCAGTTTTATTCCACCACCAATCACTGTGCCAGTTGAGTTCAAAATGCACCTCATTACGCAGGGTGATGCCATTGAGCAAGCTTTCGCGTAGATAGTTCGTCAGCTGGTACTCAAATTGAATATCGGCCACTAGGCTATCTTTACGCTCGCCCTCGTAGAACGCAAAGTCGCGTACCACGATGGTATCTGCGACCGCGTACCCTGTGCTGCTTAGTGCCCACCATAAACAGGCGAACAGCAGCCGTCGCCAACCTAGCAAAAAATTGTTTTTTATCATTCTCAATTTTCCGGCATTGTCTTTTTTAGCAATGCGTAATAAAAACCATCCATCCCCTGACTGCCCGGCAGGATCTGTCGTCCTACGGAGAGTTTGTATCCCCAATCTGCCTCAATCGGCTGATGTTCTGCATCGGGTGTTGCCCGTAAAAAATCGCTTACCTGCTGGTTATTTTCCTCCGGTAAGACTGAGCAGGTCACATATAACAGCAGTCCTCCGGGTTGTAATACTGGCCATAATGCGCTTAACAGTGCGCGCTGCTGCTGCTGTAAGTTTGCGATGTCGCGGTCTTTACGCAGCAGTTTAATATCGGGGTGACGCCGGATCACGCCCGTTGCGGAGCAGGGTGCATCCAGTAAAATACGATCAAATAAGTGACCGTCCCACCAAGTAGCGGTGTCAGCGGCATCAGCTACTCCAATTTTAGCCGAAAGCTGCAGGCGTTGCAGGTTTTCAGCAATCTGTAGCGACCGGCGCTGATTGCTATCCAGCGCTAGTAAGGCCAGTTCATCGTAGCATTCTAGCAGGTGACATGTCTTGCCGCCCGGTGCCGCACAGGCATCAAGCACACGCTGCCCGCTCTCACAGCGCAGCAGCAGGGCCGCCAGCTGTGCTGCACTGTCTTGTACCGCCACCTCACCCTCTGCAAAACCGGGCAGTTCACTCACAGGCCTCGCTTGTTCCATCACCAAAGCCGAGGGGACGGCACTGAGCTCATGGGCCGTGAGTGCCTGTGATTGCAGTTTGTGCTGATAAGCGGCACGACTCAGCTGGCGCTGATTCACTCTTAGCACCATGGGGGCTTGCTGGTTGCTGGCTTGCATAATGTCTTGCCAGTTATCGGGCCAAGCGGTTTTCAGGCGCTCAGTTAGCCAAGGGGGGAAGGAATAACGTGCTGTTTCTAGCAGGTCAATTTTCGCTAATACTTCCTCTTTTTCGCGCAGAAACCGCCGTAGCACGCCGTTGATGAGGGCGCCAGCCCAGGCTTTTTTCAATTGGCGCGTGGCGGCCACGGTTTCATTAACGGCGGCGTGATCTGGGGTGCGCTGATAAAGCAGCTGATACAGACCCAAGCGCAGCAGGCATTCAATATCCTTGTCGGCTTTCTTCAGCGGCTTAGTTAGCATTTCGCGTAGAATAGCGCCGAGGCGGCCATGCCAGCGCAAGCTGCCAAAGCACAGATTGCGCACCCAGGCCTGATCGCGCACCGGCAATTTGTTGATTGCCGCCTGCTGCAGTACATCAGTCAGTGATTCACTGCGATAAATTACCCGGTGCAATGCGTGCATGGCAGCAATTCGACTGTTCAAGTACGTGGTGTCCTGTCGCTAGTACTAAAGCAAGTGCCGCTTAGGCTGCGAGCGTTGAGAAAGTCAGCGACCGCCATGCGCTTGCCGCCTGCCATTTGCAGACTGGTAAGGTTTACACTCGCCCCATCACCGGTTAATACCTCTATGCCTGCTCGGCTCTCTGCCAGTACGGTGCCTGCGGGATGATGGGCATGAGCGGCAGCGGGCTGAGGATTCAGGCTGGAACTGAAGAAGCGCACTGGTTTGCCGTCTAAATAGCTAAAGGCCGTAGGCCAAGCGTCAAACGCGCGAATTTTGCGGTCAATGGTTGCTGCTGGGTCGGCCCAATTGATTTCTGCTTCTGCCTTAGTCAGCTTGTGAGCATAGCAAGCGAGGGCTTCATTCTGGACTTCGGGCTGTAATTGCCCCGTACCGAGCTGTTCCAGCGTGTGCAATAGAGCAGCAGCACCGGCCTGTGCTAAGCGGTCGTGGACGCGCTGTCCACCATCTTCTGGGCCAATTGGGCTAGGCACTTTTAACAGCATATCACCTGTATCTAGGCCGGCAGCCATTTGCATAATCGTGACGCCGGTTTCGGTATCACCGGCCTGAATGGCGCGCTGAATAGGGGCGGCCCCGCGCCAGCGCGGTAGCAAAGAGGCATGGATATTTAAACAGCCATACTGCGGCATGTCTAATACCTGCTGTGGTAGCATCAGACCATAAGCGGCAACGATCACCACATCGGCCCGATAACTTGCTAGGCGGGCCAGCGTGGGCGCGTCGCGCAGTGACAGGGGTTGTTCGATAGGAATCCCTGCATCCAGCGCCTGTTGTTTCACCGGGCTGGGTTTAATTTTTCTGCCGCGTCCTGCTGGGCGGTCTGGTTGTGTATAGACCGCGACCACTTCATGAGGCGAAGCCAAAAGGCTGTGCAGCGCTGGAACCGCAAAGTCCGGCGTGCCTGCGTACACGACACGCAGCTGCGTTGGCATCAGGCAGCGGCTCCGCTGGCGGGTGATTTGGGCTGCTGCTTCTTAAGTTTTTCCAGTTTTTTGCGCACGCGCTGCTGCTTGAGTGATGAGAGGTAGTCAACAAAAAGTTTGCCGTCCAGATGATCTAATTCATGTTGAATGCATACCGCCAGCAGGCCATCGGCGTCCATTTCAAACGTCTTGCCTGCGGTATCCAGTGCGCGCACTTGGATGCGCTCTGCCCGCTCTACTTTTTCATAATACTCCGGCACGGAGAGACAGCCCTCTTCGTGTTCCATCTTGCCTTCTTTACTGATAATTTCAGCATTTATGAGGCAGAGTGGTTCGGTTTTTTCCTCAGATAGGTCAATCACTACTACCCGTTCATGCACATTAATTTGCGTGGCAGCAAGGCCGATGCCATGGGCGGCGTACATGGTTTCAAACATATCAGCCACTAATTGAGTGATGCGTGCATCAATCTGCTGCACAGGCGCTGCTTTTTTGCGCAGTCGGGCGTCTGGATGATGTAATATTTCTAATAAAGCCATAATAAATTTTACCGAAAATCAGAAAGTGGTACGGCGCTTGAGCCTATTTCGTTATTATAACGTAAGTTATCGTAGCAACGTGCTTTCATGTACGTTCGCCATATAAATAATAATAAAGCATTACAAATAATAAGGGTCGAAGCTATGTCGCGCTACTCTCATACTTTTACTTTCCGAGCTTTTTGCTTGTGTGGCATTGCCGCAGGCATATTAAGTGGCTGTAGTTCAAGCAGTATTAAGGCCGCTGATGAAAGGAATCGTATGGCTGCTGTACAGCATTACGATCAGTACTACGGGATGCCGCCCGGTCGAGGGGGTGGCGCGCTCAGTGCTTTTGCTAACCCAGCTCCGGCTGGAAAACAGCTGCGTCGTCAGGGCATGGCAGTGAACCCGTTGGCTCCGAAAACGTATACTGTAAAAAAAGGCGATACGTTATGGAGCATTGCCAAGAAATTTCTGCTGACCCCTGCTTACTGGCCGGAAATTTGGCATAAGAACCAGCGCATTAAAAACCCTCACTTGATTTATCCGGGTGATATCCTGCACTTCGGCTATGAGCGCGTGAGTAACGCTGAGAAACTGGCGCCGCGTATTCGGGTTGAGCGCAATGGAGCGTATGGTGAGCCCTTGTCGACGCTGGCACCCTTTCTGGCCTGGCCGCTGGTACTCGATGATGATACGATCAAAAATGCGCCTTATGTGCTGGCATCGCGCGATAATCATACGCTGATGACTAAAGGCGACCGAATTTACATTCAAAACCTGAGCCAAACATCGCCCGGAAGTCGCCAGTCGATTTTTAGCCCTAAAAAACCATTGCATAACCCGGAAAACGGCAAATTGCTTGGGCATCAGGTGGATTTCGTAGCGCGTGCCCGCATCGATGTTGCGGACGAACTGTCCAGTGCAACCTTACTGAGTGCTCGTGATGCGGTGCGCAAGGGTGATCGACTGCTCCCAGAAAGTGTACAACAGCAACGTTTAACTGCGCCGATTCATCTACCGCGCCATAAAGTACGCGGCCAGATTGTGTCGCTCTATCAGGCTAAATACCTCAGCGCGGACTGTATGATTATTGTGCTTAACCGAGGTAAGAAACAGGGTATTAAGCCGGGTTATGTACTGGGTGTGTATGCAGAGGGTTTGACGGTGGAGGATGTGAATCGGCGTAAAACAGGGACGAGTCTGCGGCAATACCCAGCGACAACCCAGTTACCCCCGGAGAAAGTGGCGGAAGCGATTGTCTACAGCGTTAGTGATGAGTTCAGCTATGCGATTGTGCTCAACTCAAAGCGTGAAGTGCAGAGCGGCTATAAGATAGGTAATCCCTAAGGTTTAATCCTGAAAAGGGCCTCTGCTGGCCCGCTAGTGTCACCGTCCCCCGGTCTGATTGTATAAACCTGTCGTCTCTGCGCATAGCAGGGGCGACAATGATGAGACAAACCCCGTGAACTTGAGTGAAGAAGAACTGCGCGCCCGCTTACAGCTGTGGCGTGCCCCTGGATTGGGTGGGGCTGTTATGCAGCAGTTGTTGGCCTATTTTGGCAGCATAGCCCAGGCCCTAAATAGCAGTCAGCACGAACTGGCTTCCGCCGGATTGAAGCCCGCGAAAATTGAACTGCTGCGTGCTACAACGGCTGCTGATGCCGATGCCGACTTTGAATGGCTCCAGGCCGCTGCGCGGCGTTATATTATCTCCAGAGATGACCCACGTTACCCAAATCTTTTGCAGAGTACGAGCCAGCCGCCGCCCCTGCTATTTGCTGTGGGTAATATTGGACTGCTGAACGACCCGCAAATTGCTATTGTGGGCAGCCGCAGCCCGACCAGCGGTGGTAAAGAGAATGCGCGAGCCTTCGCCAGTCATCTGGCGCAGAGTGGTATTTGTATTACCAGCGGGCTGGCGTTGGGCGTTGACGCCGAGAGTCACCTGGGTGCATTAGATGCGGGTGGGGCGACGATTGCCGTTGTTGGCACGGGGATGGATGTCGTGTATCCCGCACGCAATCGGCAGCTGGCGGAGCGTATTGTGGCAGAAGATGGGCTGATTGTGTCTGAGTTTCCAGCGGGTGTGCGGCCACAGGCGAAAAACTTCCCACGCCGTAATCGCATTATCAGCGGCATTTCGGTGGGTACACTGGTGGTAGAAGCGGCCCTGCGCAGTGGTTCATTAGTGACCGCTAAACACGCCGCTGAACAAGGGCGCGAAGTTTTCGCTATCCCCGGTTCAATTCATAATCCAATGGCGCGTGGTTGTCACCAGCTGATTCGCCAGGGTGCTAAGCTGGTCGAAACAGCCAGCGATATTCTCGAAGAAGTGACGACCCAGTTGCATCTGTTTATCGATAGCGGCGCGGGCCAAAAAGCGAGTGCCAGTGGGGCTGCTAACACGTCTGGTAACACGGCTAGTAGTCCAGATATTAGCCCAGCGGATAGCCTGCCTGAGTATCAGCTTGATGAGAGTGATCAATTGATTCTGACCGCATTAGGCCATGATCCAGTGCCGGTTGACCAGATAGTGCTGCAAACAGGCTTGACCACTGAGGAAGTTTCATCCATGCTGCTGATGCTTGAGCTACAGGGCTACGTTGCAGCATGTGGTGGCGGTCACTACATGCAGTTAACCCCAAGAGAATGACCCAATGAAAGAGAACACGTTAGACGTACTGTTCTACCTGTTTGATAACTACCCCGAAATCGATGAGAGCACAACGGATAATCGCGAGTCGCTAAACCGGAGTTTGCAGGGTGCAGGGTTTCTGCCGCATGAAATTAGCCGTGCATTTACCTGGTTAGAGAGCCTGGGCGATGATGTTCATCTACTGAATCAACCGTCAAGCTGTGGCGCTATCCGTATTTTCTCAGCTGACGAGCAACGCTGGCTGAATACGGAGGGTCAAAACTATCTGTTGTTTTTAGAAAACGCGGGTATCCTTAACCTGGAAGCCCGTGAACAGGTCATAGATCGGGTGCTGGAGCTCGAAGATGATGAGCTGAGTCTGGATCGGTTGAAGTGGGTGATCTTAATGGTGTTACTCAATCGGCAGGATGGGGATAATAGCTTTTTCTGGACGGAGGGTTTGGCGCTGGATGGGACGCAGCCAGTCTACCATTAAGCGTAGTAGCGCTAAAGTATTTTGCCTGAATCGCAAACCAGCGCTTTACTTTACGGGTATTTTCGGGTTTACAATGCAAGCCTCTTACATGGAGGAACCACGGATATGACGCTCCGTGGTGTACAGAAATAAAAACCTTAAACTAACGTAAAAGCAGATTCATGAGCGAAAATCTGGTCATTGTCGAATCACCGGCAAAAGGTAAAACCATCGAGAAGTATTTAGGCCAGGGCTATCATGTTCTTGCCTCATACGGCCATGTGCGCGATTTAGTCCCGAAAGAAGGGGCGGTCGATCCTGAGAATGGTTATGCCATGAAATACGATATTATCGATCGCAATCAGCGGCATGTTGATGCTATTTCTAAGGCGCTTAAAAAAGCCGACACCCTATATCTGGCGACTGACCCGGATCGCGAAGGCGAAGCGATTTCCTGGCATTTGTATGAGCTGTTGCAAGCCAAAGGCGCGCTGAAAGATAAGACTGTGCATCGCGTGGTGTTTCACGAGATCACTAAGAATGCCGTGCAGACCGCGATTGCGAGTCCGCGCGCGCTGGCGACTGATCTGGTTGATGCGCAGCAGGCACGACGTGCGCTGGATTACCTGGTTGGCTTTAACCTTTCACCGCTGCTCTGGCGCAAAATTAAACGCGGTTTGTCTGCGGGGCGGGTGCAAAGCCCGGCGCTACGGATGATTGTTGAGCGTGAGCTGGAAATCGAAGCGTTTGTGCCACAGGAATACTGGACACTGATTGCACAGGTGGATAAGAACAGTAAAGCATTCTCCGGCAAGTTACATACGCTGGACGGTCAGCGCCTGGATCAGTTTGATATTAATAATGACAAGGGTGCGAACGCAGTGCGTGATCGCCTGCTGCGGGCAGCGGATGGCAAGCTGCTGGTGCAGAAAGTCGAGAAAAAACAGCGCAAGCGCAATCCAGCGGCGCCTTTTACGACCTCGACCTTGCAGCAGGAGGCTGTGCGTAAGCTGCGCTTTTCTTCGCAGCGTGCGATGCGTACCGCCCAGCAGCTGTATGAAGGGATCGATTTGGGTGAAGGCCCGGTCGGACTGATCACGTATATGCGGACGGATTCGGTGGCGCTGGCGGGAGAGGCGGTGACTGAGCTACGCGAACTCATTATGCAGCGCTACGGGGCGGATCAGGTGCCAGAAACACCGCCTGAATACAAAACTAAGTCTAAGAATGCACAGGAAGCACACGAAGCGGTGCGCCCAACGTCCTGCATGCGGATACCGACTGAAATTAGCAGCTACTTAAGCGACGATCAGTTCAAGTTGTATGAACTCATTTGGAAGCGCACGGTTGCCTGTCAGATGATTCACGCCACCATCGATACGGTGTCAGTTAACCTACAAGCAGAATCTGGCTGCTTCTTCCGTGCCTCCGGCTCGACGATTCGCCATCCTGGCTTTCTCGCGGTTTATGAAGAGGGCTTGGACGACCAGAAGAAAACCAAGGACGATGATAAAATTCTGCCGCCGCTGGAAGAGGGCGAAATGATAACGCTGCATGAGATTGAAGCGAATCAGCATTTCACCGAGCCGCCGCCGCGCTTTTCAGAAGCCTCGCTGGTTAAGACGCTGGAAGAATACGGTATTGGCCGCCCTTCGACTTATGCCAGTATTATCTCCACGCTCCAGGCGCGTGAATACGTTGAGCTGGAGCAGCGGCGCTTCTTTCCAACCGACATTGGTCGCATCGTCAATAAGTTTTTGACCGAGCACTTCACGCGCTACGTTGACTATAGCTTTACCGCTAATCTTGAAGATCAGCTGGATTCAATTTCACGCGGCGAAACTGAATGGATACCGGTGCTGGATCAGTTTTGGCAGCCCTTCCATGAATTGGTTGATGACAAGATGGAAAGCGTGCAGCGCAGTGATGTGCTGAAACCACGCGAGATTGGTACTGACCCAAAGAGCGGCAAGCCGGTGTCGGTGCGCATGGGGCGTTATGGCCCGTTTGTGCAAATCGGCACCCGTGATGATGAGGAGACTCCAGTCTTTGCTAGCCTGCGGCACGGCATGAAAATGGACGATGTGACCTTGGACGATGCGCTGGAGCTGTTTAAGCTACCGCGCCACCTAGGCGAAAATGCAGAAGGGCAGGCCGTCTACGCCAGTATTGGGCGCTTTGGGCCCTATATTCGCTATAGCAGCAGCTTTGTCTCATTGAAAGAGGATGATGACCCTTACACGGTGACGCTGGAACGCGCATTAGTGTTGATCGAGGAGAAAAAAGCGGCTGATCTGGCCAAGATCATTCAGGACTTTGGCGACGACATACAGATTCTAAAGGGGCGTTGGGGGCCATTTGTGACCGATGGCATCGTGAAGGTGCGGCTGGTTAAAGACCGTGATCCGATGACTGTCACCCACGAAGAAGCGTTGGAAATGGTTGAGAAAGCGCCACCACCAAAAAGTAAAGTAGCGGCGAAGAAGTATGCTGCGAAGAAAAAAGCGGCGGAAAAAGAAAAGAAGGCGGCTGAGAAAAAAGCGGCGGCTGCGGCTAAAAAAGCGGAAGCGAAGAAAGCACCCGCTAAGAAAAAGGCCCCGGCAAAAAAGGCCACCGCTCGGAAAAGCACTAAAAGTACGGCGGCAAAAAAACCGGCGGCCCGTAAAAAAGCCGCTGCTGATACCGCTAAACCTGATGCCGAAGGCTGAGCAGTGAGCCCTAGTGATGATGCCGCTGTGTTAAAGCTGAGTCGCTCGCTGGACGCTGCTGTGGACAGCGTGCGCGCCGGTGGTGTGCTGGCTTATCCAACCGAGGCGGTGTTTGGCTTGGGCTGCAATCCACATCATCTGAGTGCGGTGCAGCGCCTGTTGGGTATCAAACAGCGCTCGGCGGATAAAGGATTGATTTTGCTGGCGGCAAATATCAATCAGCTGGCTGATTTTGTGCCGCCGTTGGATGAGGAAATATGGGAGCGGGTCGCACCGACGTGGCCGGGGCCGATTACTTGGCTCTTGCCGGTGAAAAAAACCGTGTCTCCGCTGGTGCGTGGCAATCATAACACCCTTGCGGTGCGTATTAGTGACCATCCGGTGTGCCAGCAGCTGTGTCAGCGTCTGGGGCATCCGCTGGTATCGACCAGCGCTAACCTAAGTGGTTATCCGGCGGCGACCACGGCCATGCAAGTCGCACAGCAGCTCGGTCAACAGATTGACCTAATTCTTGATAAGCCTTTGGGGGATCGACAGCACCCCAGTGAAATACGGCACGCGATCACCAATGAAATTCTGAGGAAAGGCTAGTTAAGCGCAACAGATCAGTATGGAACAACTGAATGAACTCCTTATTCGCAGCGCCAACCGTGACGCTTCGGCTTTTAATCAGCTCTATCGTTTAGCCGCTCCGCGTCTGTATGCCCTGTGTAAGCGGTTGATGCGAGATGACGAGCTAGCTGAAGATGTGTTGCAGGAGGGTTTCGTCAAGATTTGGAACAATGCGGGCGTCTTTGCCGCAAGACGCGGCAGTGCGATGACTTGGATGACGACCATAGTGCGTAATCAGGCATTGGACAAGCTGCGTATGGCGAAAAGTCGTCCGGTGTTAGCCGATGAGGGCGAATACGAAACTTTAGACTTTGCCTCGCCTGACCTCTCCCCTGACAGCTTGAAGGCGCTGAGTGACGATACCCAGCAGCTGTTGCGCTGTATGAATAAGCTCAAAGCTGAGCAGCGTGAATGCATTATGCAGGCCTTTTATTACGGCAATACGCATGATGAACTAGCTAGTAAAATGAACAGGCCGTTGGGCACAGTGAAAGCCTGGATACGCCGAGGTATCGAACAGCTCCGAGGCTGCTTAGCACAAGCTGCCTAAGACAACACGGTTGCGCTCTTACATCATACCACCTGCCAATGCAGGTCGAGCTGTGGATCAAACGGAGTGATCTCACCCGCAGGCAGCACTAATTTTTCCGGTAAGGCTAACGGCGCTTTATGGCGTTGCAGCGTGATTTTATTCGGGTTAGGCGCTAGCCCATAAAACGCCGCGCCGTTAAGTGCTAGAAACCCTTCCAGTTGATCTAAGGCCCCGGCCCATTCAAATACCTCGGTTACGATAGACAGCGTGTTCGCCACGTTAAAAATACCGGCACAGCCACAGGCACTTTCTTTCGCTCCGTCTAAATGTGGTGCCGAGTCGGTGCCGAGGAAAAAGCGTTTATCCCCGCTGGTAGCCGCTGCGACTAAAGCTAACCGATGTGTTTCACGCTTGGCGACTGGTAAGCAGTAATAATGAGGTTTAATGCCGCCCACCAGTAGGGCATTGCGGTTAATTACCAGATGATGCGGGGTGATAGTGGCTGCCGTATACTGGTCGCAGGACTGGACATACTCAACGCCGTCGCGGGTGGTGATGTGCTCAAACACAATGTTTAATTCTGGGAAGTGCGCCCGCACCGGCTGGAGTTTCTTTTCAATAAACACCGCCTCCCGGTCAAAAATATCCACCTCGCTGTCGACCACTTCACCATGAACCAGCAGCGGCATGCCAATGGCTTGCATGGTCGCTAGCACCGGGTAGATGTTCTGTAGGTTAGTGACGCCAGCGGCTGAGTTGGTGGTGGCACCCGCCGGGTAGAGTTTTACAGCGCTAATTTCGCCGGACTCAAAGCCGCGTTGTACTTCCGCCGGTTCCGTTTGTTCGGTCATATAAAGGGTCATTAGGGGCTGAAAGCGGCTGCCTGCTGGCAGTGCCGCATTAATCTCTGCGCGGTACGCAGCGGCATCTGCGCAGGTGACTACTGGCGGTTGCAGGTTCGGCATGACGATGGCGCGGCCAAAATGGCGTGTGCTATAAGGTAAGACGTGCCGCAGCACTTCACCACTGCGGAGGTGAAGATGCCAGTCGTCTGGTTGGGTGAGGGTCAGTGTTGGGCGGTCAGGAGTGCTCGGCATGGTTCTGGGCTGGTTCGTCATTAATCGCCTGATTATCGGGTAAAATGCGTGTCGATTCACCTGATATTTTATTTTCGACAGGGAGTTGCGCAACACAGGGTGTCAACATGGGGCTTAGGCAGGGTGGTGCGCTATGTTTTGGGGGGTGTGTTGTCCGGTTTGGCCGCAGGTTCTGAGATGGGCTCGGGCACGGGATCAACACCGCCCGCGTGCCAGGGATGACAGCGCGTGAGGCGTCGAAGCCCTAGCCATGTGCCCCGGAGCGCACCGTGTTTTTCTAAGGCTTCCAGCGTGTAATGTGAGCAGCTGGGGTAGAAACGACAGTTATTGCCTAATAATGGGCTCAGGAATAATTGATAGCCCCGCACCAGTGCACTGAGCACGCCTTGCATGCTCATGCTTTACTCGGTAAGCCGCAGGTGGGTATGCCTACAGGGCAAGGGGGGATGGGGATCTGCATATGGGTTAAGCATACAGTTCATCCGGGTCAATTAATGGCACACGGTCAATAATGACGCTGTCATCCTCGACTTTATAGAAAAAGCAGTCCCTTCTGCCGGTGTGGCAGGCTGCGCCCTGCTGATCAACCGCCAGTAAAATAGTGTCAAGATCACAATCGAAGCGTAGCGTTTTCAGTGTTTGTGTCTGGCCGGAGGATTCGCCTTTGCGCCAAAAGCGCTGGCGGGAACGCGACCAATAGCAGACCCGCTGAGTGCGTAGGGTCTCTTCGATGGACGCTCGGTTCATCCAGGCCATCATCAGCACTTCACCGCTGTCATACTGCTGAGCAATGGCGGGAATCAGGCCAGCAGCATTATATTTAAGCTGATCCAGTACGCTGCTGAGTGCCTGTGCGTTTGGGGCGGCAGTTGAGTCTGATGAGGCCGCTGCCATTAGATGACCTGTCCTGGTGCCTTGCGCTCGTAACCGCGTTCTGCGAGCTTGTCAAGATAGTCTGCCCAGTTCTGCTCTTGGTTGACGCCCAGCTGATACAAGAGATCCCAGTCGTACAAGCCACTATCGTGGTTATCATCAAATATCAACTTTACGGCGTAGTGGCCGACAGGCTCAATCGCTGTAATGTTGACGTTTTCTTTGCCAATTTGTAAAACTTCTTGTCCTGGTCCGTGGCCGCGTACTTCCGCAGAGGGCGAGCTAACGCGCAGGTATTCGCAGCTCAAAGTATGTGTGCTGCCATCTGGCCAGCTAATTTCCAGGGCGTGCGATTTTTGCTTGAGCGTTATATTGGTGGGCGCTGTTGCCATGAATTACCTTCCTTATCTCACAAAATATAGCGGCTTAAGTCTTCATCCTGCACCAGCTCGTTGAGCCTTTCATTCACGTACTCGGCATCGACTTTTTTACCCGTACAGTCCGGTGCTTCAAACAGAATGGTTTCCAACAGGCGTTCCATCACGGTGTGTAAGCGTCTTGCGCCAATATTCTCCGTGCGCTCATTAACATCAAACGCGATTTCAGCAATACGGCGCACGCCTTCCGGCATAAATTCCAGCTCGACCCCTTCGGTCTGTAGTAGGCCGACATACTGCTCTGTCAACGAGGCGTTGGGTTCCGTTAGAATACGCTCAAAATCATCGGCTGTCAGTGCTTCCATTTCAACTCGTATCGGCAGGCGGCCCTGTAATTCTGGGATCAGATCAGAGGGCTTCGCCAGATGAAAGGCACCGGAGGCAATGAAGAGAATATGGTCTGTCTTGACCATGCCGTATTTAGTGTTGACGGTCGAGCCTTCGATAAGAGGCAGTAAATCGCGCTGTACGCCCTCGCGCGAGACATCAGCGCCGCTGGTCTGACCGCTGCGCACCACCTTATCAATCTCATCCAGAAAGACGATGCCATGATTCTCGACGGCATCCAAGGCGCGTTGTTTGAGCTCTTCCTCATTTACCATTTTGTGTGCTTCTTCTTCAGTCAGCACAGTCATCGCGTCTTTGATTTTGAGCTTGCGTTTGCGCTTTTTCTGGCTGCCCATGTTTTGGAACATGCCCTGTAGCTGGTTAGCCATTTCTTCCATGCCTGGGGGCGTCATAATTTCAACGCCGACATTAACACCGGAAACCTCGATTTCGATTTCTTTATCGTCGAGGTCACCCTCGCGTAATTTTTTGCGGAATTTCTGGCGGGTATTGCTGGCAGTAGCATCGCGCACGGGCTCTTTGTCTTCATCCATCGAGAGCCAGTCATTGGTGTTACTTTCTTTCTTGGGCGATGGTAATAGAATATCCAGAATACGCTCTTCCGCGGCTTCTCCGGCGCGAAATTTAACTTTTTTGACTTCCTGTTCGCGCAGCAGTTTCACTGCGACATCAGCCAGATCGCGAATAATCGAATCAACTTCCTTGCCGACATAGCCAACTTCGGTGAACTTTGTCGCTTCTACCTTGATGAAGGGGGCATTCGCCAAGCGCGCTAAGCGGCGGGCAATTTCGGTTTTACCTACGCCGGTGGGGCCAATCATTAAAATATTCTTGGGGGTGACCTCAGGACGCAGCGTATCGTCTAATTGCTGTCGGCGCCAGCGATTACGAAGGGCGATGGCGACGGAGCGCTTGGCGTTATCCTGGCCAATAACGTGGTTATCCAGTTCCTGTACGATTTCACGCGGTGTCATGGTCGACATGGTTGCAGCTCCTTAAAGTTATAGCTCTTCAATCGTCAGGTTACTATTGCTGTAGATACAGATGTCAGCGGCAATATTCAAACCCTTTTCTACAATTTCGCGGGCGCCCAGGTCGGTATTCTCCAGTAATGCCCGCGCCGCAGACTGAGCAAACGCACCACCTGAGCCAATGGCAATCAGGTCATGTTCCTGTTCAACCACGTCACCATTGCCGGTAATCAACAGCGAGGCTGAGGCATCTGCCACGATGAGCAGCGCTTCCAGCCGCCGCAACATACGATCAGTACGCCAATCCTTCGCTAATTCAACGGCTGCGCGGGTGAGATTACCGTTGTGCTGCTGCAGTTTGGCCTCAAAGCGTTCAAACAAGGTGAAGGCGTCTGCTGTGCCGCCAGCAAATCCGGCCAGTACTTTGTCACCATACAGTTTGCGCACTTTACGGGCGTTGCCTTTCATCACCGTATTGCCCAGGGTGACTTGGCCGTCGCCACCGACAACGACCGTGCCATTGCGGCGTACGCTCAGAATAGTTGTACCTCGGTATTGTTCCAAAACCGGACTCCCGCCAATTTGCAAAACTTTTTAATGTGGGTGGGTATTCGTTTTTCAAGCCATGCGTGGCCGAAACCTGTGAGTTTTATGGTTATTTTCTATGAGATGCGCTAATCTCTATATTGGGTTAAAAATATTTATCATCAATAACTTATCTACAACAATGGTTGCTTTTTAACCACACTATTTGCTCTTGGACATCGGGAGGTTCTTATGAGTATGTTAGTTATCGTACTGATTGCGGTGGTCTTAATTGCTGCGATTGGTTACAGCACGTTTTGTGCGGCGCAATCAGAAAACAGTCAAAAATTACCGAAAGAAATTGCGGACGAACTAGATCCATACAATAAAGCGGCCGATTAGCAGGCTTGCAATCTAGGGATGAGCTTGTTTGAAAATTGCCCGCAAGCTGCGGGCAATTTAGCGTTTTACTGGCCCAGCAACTGGGTTTTCAGGTCAGCCTGAACCGGCTTATCACCTAGCCAGATGGCATAAAAGGCCTGCATGAAGTCAGCACCGGGAATCGTACCCGCGTTCTCACCGTTCTTTTGAATAATGGTGTTTTGTGGTCGATAGATAAAATCGTACACATCACCTTTCTTAATTTCTTCTTTGAAAATTTCAATCAGTTGATCAATGCGTGGTTGTAGCTTGGCGAGTTGGTCACCAGCTGACAGTTTAAAGCCATCGCGTACCGCACTTTCCATCGTCTCACTGGTGATCAGTGCCGAGGTGATTTCCATGCGCAGTGCCAAAGGAACCGTGCCGCTGAGCAGTGCTGCGGCATCGCTAGTAGGCTGTTGCAGGTAGAGACCGGCGGTATACAGGTTGAAAAACAGCTTGGTGCGGATGCCTTTGCCATTGAGGTTGAGGTTGCTGCCCGCGAAATTTTGCGTAGCCGCGAAGTTATCAGCACTGGCCGCCGTGGGGAAGGCAAGGCACAGCATCAAAGCCAGCATCCAGCCAGAAATATAGGTATTTAAGCGTTGCATAACAGGTTGTTCCTCCGATGAAAAATAGATCTATCTTACATTAACAGGCCACACCCTATAGCAAATGATTTCACTCTGTCTGCAAAACACTACCCACAGTGATTAATTATTTTGATGCAACCAATGCAAAAGGGCTCTAATAGTCGCTCATGCCATTAACTGAAATAAGCAGTGTTATATTCTCACGGGATTGCGCTTATTGACGTGTGTTGCTGGCCTAAGTTAATGATTAGCATAATATTAATGTACTGACTTTATTAAGTTCAGGGAATGACGACTAATAAAAATTGCCAAGCTGGCTTGGGGGGTTCTGATCGTGAAACAAACCAATTATAAAACCTTATGTGCTGATGCGCGCTCATTTGCGCAGTTAGACGATGAGAAAATTCATAGCTTGCATGCGATAGCACGGGATGTCGATTTTGGCTTGGCGGATGTGACCATTATGTTCTATCAGCATCTGCACTCGATTCCACGGGTGCAGCCTTTTCTGTCTAATCACATGGAGGGTTTGCAGGTCAGTCATCAGGCTTGGCTACAACAATTATTTGTTGCCTCGTTTGATGTGAACTATACGCGGTCAATTTATGAGCTAGGTGAAGCACACTGCCAAATTCAGCTGCCTGCCAAATTTATGGCGGCTGCCATGAGTATTATTCAAAGCCACTTAATCGGTCTGTTGCGTAATATCTACGCCGAGCGGCCCGAAATTTTGCTGCAGTCCTTATTGTCAATTAATGCGGCACTGGGCTTCTCGCTTTATGTGATGCAAGCGGCGTATCAGTCTTCCGCGCTAGATAATGATCCAGAGCACTTTTTGGGAATTACGGGCATGAGCAGCAGCCTGTGATAACTTAGCGAAAGCATAGTGCTGACTTAGCGCTGAGGCCCATGCTGGCTGTTAGAGGTTGCTGATGCGGTTATCAGGGCTTTCAGTTCGCGTATTTCTTGCTGCAAATCAGTGAGATTAGGTTCATTGGGGTGCTCCTCGGCATGTAGTTTTTTGCGCTCATCTTCCATAACATTAACCACGATGCCAATCACCATATTAAGAAAAGCAAAGGTAGTGAAGAAGATAAAACTCAGATAGTAAATCCAGGCGAAGGGCGAGCCGTCTGGATGTTCCATGGTCTCATACATCACATCAGTCCAATCTTCAAAGGTCATTACCCGAAAAAGGGTGAGCATGGCGATACTCACGTTGCCCCACAGTTGGGCATTGATGCTTTCAAACAGCGTACTGCCCACCGCGGCATAGATGTAAAAAATAATAAACATCAATAGCATGACATAGCCCAGCTGCGGCAACGCTTTCAACAAAGAGTTCAGCAGCATGCGCAGTTCAGGAATGATTGAAATCATCCGCAGCACGCGGAAAATTCTGATCAAACGCCCCAGTACGGCCATTTCGGCGTCATTAATCGGGATCAGGCTTATCGCAACAATGAGCGTGTCGAAGACATTCCAGCCATTCTTGAAGAAATCGATCTTATTTTTTTCTGCCAGAAAACGGATCGTAATCTCCAGCAGGAAGAACAGGGTGACGCCCCAGTCGAGAATTTCCAGCCACTGTATGCCTTGTAACGGCGGGTCATCTTGATCCTGATAGGTGTGTGCGCCGATCAACAGGGCGGAAAAGATAATGATGCCAACCACTAATAGCTCAAACAATTTGTTTGATTTCAGCTGTTCTAGTCGTTGTTGCCAAGCTTCCAGCATGGTTGCGTGTTCCTGTAAGTGTTTTTATGGATGACTTTAGCGCGAAAATATGTGGTCATCTACGCTGAATTGCAAGCATTGTTTGTGCCTGTTATTGTCTCAGGCATCTATTAACTATAAAGTCTCTGCCCGAGTAACCAAGAGGGAATGTGTATGAAGCAGGGCCAACTATATATTGTCTCAGCGCCGTCTGGTGCGGGAAAAACATCGTTACTGAATGCTCTGCGTGGTCGTTTGCAGCACGTCACCGTCTCGGTATCCCATACCACACGCTCGCCCCGTTCAGGTGAAAAAGATGGCTGGCACTATAACTTTGTGTCGATACCGGCATTCCAGGCTGAAGTAGAGCAAGGCCATTTTCTCGAATATGCCGAGGTTTTTGGTAATTACTACGGCACATCCAAACTGGCGGTGGATGCGCTGCTGGATGCGGGTAAGGATGTCATTCTGGAAATTGACTGGCAGGGTGCACGTCAGGTGCGCGCAAAGACCGATACTGCTATCAGCATTTTTATTTTGCCGCCGAGTTTGACCGCGTTAGAAGCGCGTCTGCGCGGGCGCAAACAGGACGATGATGCCATTATTAAGCGTCGGATGCGGGAAGCACGCAGCGAAATGTCACACTACTCGGAGTATGACTACTTATTGTTTAACGATGACTTCGAGGATGCGCTGCAAGAGCTATGCTTTCTGTTTAGCGCGGGGCGGTTACGCACTGACCGACAGGTACAACATTACGGCGAGTTGCTGAGTCGTTTGGTGAGCGCGTAACCTGATGAATACCCTACAGCCTAGCGCTTGTGCGATGGCTTGGGGCGGGATGTTTTTTTCTGACCGAAATTAGCATAGGGGCTGGGCTTTGTACTGGTTTTGAGCGCAGGTTTGGCACCAGCCGGTTTATTGGGCCGCTGCGCGGGTGTTGCCTCGGATGGCTTGCGCAGCGTACTAGTCGATCCTGATGAGTTTGACTTATCTGATTTCCTATGTGGTTTGGCTGCGACTGATTTTGGGCGCTGGCTCGCTTTATCATAGGGTTTAGGGGCTGCTTTATGGCCGGTATGCCGCTGGGTTTTTTCGGTATCGTATGACAGTGAACCGTCATCAAACGTCAGGCCAACTGACTCGTAGAGTTTGCGCGTTGTCTTAACGTCGAGTTCTTCACTGTGTCCACCGCGTAGGTAGCGTGGCAGCGTAATGTTGCCGTAGCGCACCCGAATCAAGCGGCTGATTTTTACCCCTTGTGACTCCCAGAGACGACGTACTTCGCGATTGCGGCCTTCTGTGAGGACAACATGGTACCAATGATTTGCGCCTTCACCACCGGCATCTTTGATACGCATGAATTTAGCTTGACCGTCTGCTAACTCGACGCCCTGAGTTAAACGCTTCAGCATGTCGCTATCCACTTCGCCTAGAATGCGTGAGGCGTATTCGCGCTCAATTTCATGGGAAGGGTGCATGAGGCGATTGGCTAATTCACCGTCAGTGGTAAAGAGCAGCAGGCCATCGGTATTAATATCCAAGCGTCCAATCATGATCCAGCGCCCAGAACCAGGGTGGGGGAGTTTATCGAAGACGGTGGGGCGCTTTTCTGGGTCGTGGCGGGTGCACATTTCACCAGCTTGTTTGTGATAGGCCAGCACCTTGGGCGTAGCGCGCAGCCTGGCTTGAAGATTGAGTGCCTTACCGCGCAGGATAACGGTATCCTGTGGGCTAATTTGTTGGCCGATCTCGGCGGGTTTGCCGTTGATTTTAAGCTCACCGGCGACAATCCAGCGTTCAATTTCGCGGCGCGAACCATAGCCTGCGCGCGCCAGTAATTTCTGAATGCGTTCTTTCATATTCTTCCTTCCAGTCTCCCGGCTGTAATCTGAATAAGCGGAATAGTATGGCACAAATCAAGCGCGTATGCGCTACCATAGGTGGTTTTCCCACTGACGAAGTATACGGCCACACTCTATGCCACCAGACCAGAGACTATTACGTACCGAGGCGGAGCACAGTAATCGCCGTGACCTGAATAATCTACGCGCGATGCTGCCCTTTTTGCTGGCCTTTCGGGGGCGGGTTCTATTCGCGCTGGCCTGCTTAGTGCTGGCGAAAGTGGCTAATGTCGGCGTGCCGGTAATTCTGAAAACCGTTGTGGATGGCCTGGAGAATAAGCCGGAGCAAATATTAGTCTTACCGGTGGCGCTGCTGCTAGGTTATGGCGCGCTGCGCCTGTTGAGTTCTCTGTTTAACGAGCTGCGTGATGCCGTGTTTGGCCGAGTGCGCTACCGTGCGATGCGGCAACTCTCGACCCGCGTGTTAGAGCATCTACACCAGATGTCGCTGCGGTTTCACCTGGAGCGCAAGACTGGTGGAATTAGCCGGGATCTGGAGCGTGGAACGCGCTCGGTTAATTCAATTATGAACATTCTGACCTTCAGTATTATTCCAACTGCGGTGGAGTTTCTGTTAATCGCTGCGATTTTGCTGAGCAACTACGCCATCACTTTTACCCTCGTCACCTTTGCGACCGTTGGGCTGTATGTCTTTTTTACCCTGTTCATCACTAATTGGCGGATGGAATATCGGCATGAGATGAATCGGTTGGATTCACAGGCGAATAATCAGGCGATAGACAGTCTGATTAACTATGAGACGGTGAAGTATTTCAATAATGAGGCGATGGAGCAGCAGCGCTATGACGCGACGCTGGCTGACTGGGAAGAGAATGCGGTTAAAAGCCAGTCCTCTATGGCGCTGCTTAACTTTGGGCAGCAGGCGATTATTGCATTCGGCGTGATGGCGATCATGTTTCTGGCAGCAGCAGGCGTGGTGCAGGGTGAAATGACCATTGGCGATCTGGTGATGGTGAATGCGTTTATGTTGCAGCTGTTTATCCCGCTGGGCGTACTGGGCATGGTGTATCGTCAGATTAAATATACGCTGGCCGATATGGACACGGTGTTTCGCCTGTTAGAGCAGTCGCCAGAAATTAATGATCGTCCTGAGGCCACTGAGCTTAAGGTGGTGCAGGGTGAGATTCGCTTCGAGCACGTTGATTTTGCCTATAATGCGGCGCGTCCGATTTTGCATGATGTGTCGTTTACCGTGCCTGCGGGTTCTTCGGTCGCGGTGGTCGGACATAGTGGTGCGGGCAAGTCGACGCTCTCGCGCTTGCTGTACCGTTTTTATGATGTGAACGGCGGGAAGATAATGCTAGACGGGCAGGATATTCGGACGGTGACTCAGTTTAGTCTGCGCAGTGCGATCGGAATCGTGCCTCAGGATACTGTGCTGTTTAATGAAAGCATTCGCTATAACCTACAGTACGGTAATACGCTAGCCACCCAGGTCGAATTGGAACAGGCCGCTGCCATGGCCCATATCCTTGAGTTTATTGAGGCACTGCCAGAAGGCTGGGATACTGTGGTGGGTGAGCGCGGCCTTAAGCTGTCGGGCGGCGAAAAGCAGCGCGTGGCGATTGCACGCGCTATTTTGAAAAATCCGCCGTTTCTGATTTTTGATGAAGCTACCTCTTCACTTGATAGTTCAACTGAACAGGCGATCCAGCAGACCTTGCACGAAGTCGCTGGTCAGCATACTACGCTGATGATTGCACACCGCCTGTCGACCATCGTCAACGCAGATCAGATTCTGGTCATGGATAAGGGTAGGGTAGTTGAACACGGTACACATGACGTCTTGCTCGCGCTGCGTGGAGTTTATTATGAGATGTGGGAGCTACAACAGAAGGATGAGGCCTGATAAAAAAAGGGGTGGGAGTGTGCTGAAAAGCACAGCGAAAATTTTCAGGAGGACTACACTCAAGATGCAGTCTGTTCAGGAAAGGTTAAGGGCTGCGTTATAAAGAGGATTCAGCAGGGATAGCTACCCTTCGGGGTTGCCACGGATGGCCTTTACTTTTATCAATGGTTTAACGGTAGGCGCGTAAAGAAAATAAATTACGCGGTTTCTCAGGCTGGTCGTTGGCTGTTGCTGTGGCGGATACGGGAGGTTCTTCTTCATGCGCGTTAATGACTTCAGTGGTCTTTGCCTCCAGCGTGCTTAGTAAAGCGCGAGCGTTTTCCAGACCTTCCTGTAGGTTGACACACATTTCATCAGTCAGGCCGACTGTCTTGGTCAAGCGGTCAATTTGTAGCTTATCGACTTGGTCAAACTGGGTCTTGATCCGGCTGTGCATTGTCAAGCTTTGGGTTTCATACTCACGTACTTTTTCACTGTTTGTACGCATTTCTTTCATACCTTCATTCAGTTCAGTACGGGCCATCTCAGCCGTTTGGAAGGTCGTGGTGAATTGTTCATGTGCCTGTTGCTCTAGTGACTGTAGCCCATCAGCGTATTGCTTGAACAGATCATCAGTGCGCTGATTTTGTGCCTGAATGGTTTGCAATGATGTGGCGGATTCTTGCAAAATGGCTTCCAGTTGTTTCTGCATTTCCCCAGAGAGCTGTGCATTTTTCTGTTGAGTGGTCAGCTGCTCTTTCTGATAATCCAATAGTTTCCGAGTATGATCCTGGGCCATTTTTTCTTGTTCGCGCAGGCGCAGCAGGCCAGCATCAACCTGGGTAAGGCCTTGCTTGAGCCGCTTTTCAACTTGCTGAACTGACTTATTGGTGTCGTCTAGTCTTTCGTCCCAATAGGTTTGTACATTCTCGATGCGTTCGCCTAGCTGGGTGGAAATGGCGCGTAACTCGCTTTCGGCCGCAGTGGCTTTTTCGATGGCGCGTTCAGCTTCCAAGGCGCGTTTATGACTGCTCTGGCTCTCATGGTTGATCTGTTCAATGCGTGTTTTTAGCTGTTGATTCAGGGATTCAGTATCTTTGGCTTCTTGTTGGGCGGCACCGAGTATGTTAGCAATAAGGCGCTGGTCTTTCTCAACTTTACCACGTAATTTACGGATTTTATTGATGTCACGGCGGTTAAACGACGGGCGTACGAGAAGTAGTGCGCCCAACATGGCGCCTAGAGCTAGTGCAATAAGCATGACGTCATACAAGTTAATCATGATGAGTCCGTAACGTGTGTTATGTGCTAATTAATTACCTAATTCAGCAGTTAAAAGCTGCCAATCTTAATATGATCGGCAATCTCAAGCCTGATACCACCTTAAACTGAGTTATATTAACGCTGGCTGAGTTCTATACTTTGGGTTAATGGATTGAACTTAGATCTGATCTGGCGCTAATTCAGCTACATTCTGGCGACATTTTGATCGTTGGGTTTGCTAATGAGCATATACGTTTGATGCAAGCCGGTTACTTGATAGGTGGCGGCTTCGGCATGCTGTCCCATGCCGGTATACATATCGACACGGCCAGGTCCTTTAATTGCGTTGCCTCTGTCCTGAGCGAAGAGCAAGCGCCAGTCGCTGCCAATCCGTTGGCCTAAATGGTTAATCCGTGGCACCGCTGCGAGTAAAACAGCACCCAGCGGAATATAATGGTCATCGACTGCCAGCGTATGGCCTGGCAATACGGCGGTTCCCGTTGCCGTTTTGGGGAGGTGATTGGATAAGCTGAAAAAGATATAGCGTTGATTGTAATTCAGTACTTCATCAATCTGCCTTGGATTAGCATGCAACCATTTACGGATGTTTTCATTACTCATGCTGCCTTGCATATAGCCTTTACTGCGTAATACCCGGCTAATTTTGCCGTAGGCATGGCGGTTATTACCTGCGTAACCCAGGTAACGTTCAGTGCCATCAGGATAACGTGCGATGGCTGAACCCTGCGTATGCGCAAAAAATAAATTCACCCGGTCATCTGTCCAGGCAATTTCCAGCTGGTGATTGCGCAATGCCCCCTGTTCTATTTGGCGGCGAGTAAGGCTCGTACCATTGCGCGGCGCGGCATAGATAGGAAACCGGTAGCGCTGATCAGGAAAACTTTGTACCTGGACAACAGGGGTGAAGTAACCGGTGTAATCCGCATGCGCGGTGTTTTTTTGTGAGCCAATCCTGCGTAGGAAAAATTGTTCCTGTAGGGGCTGTCTGTTAAGTCCCCGTTCCCAATGTAATAGCCTGTGGGCCGTGTGTAACAGCGCGGCATTGGAGACGCCAGCCCAACCTCTGGCGACCTGTTGTACTGGGTTGCGTGTGCGCAGGTATTTGATTTGTTCTTCCAGCCCACGACGATTGTGGGCAGAGCGCAGGATGCAGCGATCCGGCAAATTAAGCGCATTCGCATGTTGGCAATTAAGCGTCTGATGCAGCAGGCGCGTTGGATTGTTGTGATACGGCTTTTGGTAGCTCGCCGGCTGTGCGTGCACTGTTGGTGTGGTCATGTACCCTGGATTTTGCCTGCGTGTGGTGTGTTGCCGCACCGGTGTGTTGCCAGTTTGCGCGCGAGCTGTTCGGTGGGGTTGTATTTCAGGAACCAGCATCGTGCGTTCATTCCACCAGGGTAAAGCCCGGCCTGCATTTGGCACATTGGCGGCGGGTTCAATGGTTGGGTAAGAGGGGTAATATTCAGCATTGGCAGCTGAGAACGGCATTGATGAAGTCGCAACCAGCATAAGCGCCAGCCATTTCTTATTATTCACGATGACACCCACTTTATTATTGTTGTTGGGGAGGGTCATTCCATTATGAGTTGAGTGCGCTGCTTTGTGAAGGGATAGGCGGTAGCAAGCGACGAAAGGTGGCACAAGGCTGGCTTATACCCGACCGAACGACTAATAAAATTTGCTTATTGTGGCGCTTTTGCGTTAATTTGAATCTTAATAGAAAGACCGAGAGCAAAACCACGTTACGTTCTCGCTGGGCTTATAAAATAACAATAATAGGTATTTGGGTATGACCTACCTCTGGAAGCAGGGCTTTAAAGGCATTCTAGTCCTTGTGATAACTGTTCTTAGTCAGTCTGCAGTGGCTGAACTCTCTCTTAATGATTCCCCAACGCCGGGCGAATTCAGTGCTGTGCTGCGTGGGCCAGGGCTGCAACTTGAAAATTTACGTTTCATTAAAGGTGTTAAAGGGCAGTATGGAACGTTTGTCGGGGGTAATGATTCAGTAACCGGGGGTAATAATCTAGGCATCCCAGATGGCATTTACCTCAGCACCGGCAATAAAAACAGCATTGCAGGCCCTAATAACACCGACAAGTTTACCTATAACACCAACGTCCAATACGGTGACCCCGATCTGATGGGTATTACCGCTAACGCAATCTACGACCCAGTGATCCTTGAATTTGATCTTATTCCAGAGGGCGATAAACTTAATTTCCTGCTGGTATTTGGTTCGGAAGAATATCCAGAATACGTGTGTAGCAAATTTAATGATGCTTTCGGTCTGTTTGTGAGCGGGCCGGGTATCAACGGGACAAGCAATGCGGCGCGTGTTCCAGGTTCCAATGCTCCCATTGCTGTTAATAATATTAATAATGGCCTGCGTGGCAGTGCGGCGGATGGGACAGCTTGTGACCTGAGTCATTCTATTTACTTCGTCGATAACGGCAATGGTACCGGGGCTGCCGGCACACAAATGGATGGCTTTACCCGGCCAGTGACGGCCTCAATTGGCGATTTGCAGGCCGGGCAGCGTTATCGAATTAAGCTTGCACTCGCTGATGCAGGTGATCAGGCTTATGATTCTGCCGCTTTTTTCAAGTGGCTCACCAGTACGTCTTCGGCTGAAGTTGATTTAGCGCTGTCTGCGTTACCGTCGACCCTTAAACCGGCTAAAAATGGTCTGCTTGATATTCGTTATACCGTGACCAACACCTCAACCACGGGGACTAAGGGGGTTGCAGTAGGCATTGATTTGCCGCCGGGGGTAATTAGCATCGCCGATAGTGGCGGCGGTACTTTTGACTCGGCAGAAGGTATATGGCGTGTCGGTGATATGGATGGTGGCGTCAGTAAAACGCTAGACCTCAGAATCAGCGTGGGCGAAGCCATCAGTTATACAATCCCGGCGGAAATCCAGTATGCGTTTAATGAAGACCCGGATTCTACGCCTTACAATCATTTGTCCCTTCCGTTGGAAGATGATACGGCTATTCTAGTGCTCAAACCCGAGCATAATAATCCTCCGCTGATTACCAACGCGAATAGTGCTGAGACCTTTAGTATTTCTGTGCTGGAAAATACAACAGCCGTTATTGTCAGCTTAGATGCTAAGGATGTGGATGGTGATAGCGAGGGCGCGGGCTTAATTTGGGTACTATCGGGTGGTCATGATGCACGTCATTTCACCCTGGATGTGAGTGGGGGCTTGCGTTTTATTAGGCCACCTGACTATGAAAATCCGTTGGATCATAACAAAGATAACCAATACCAGGTCGAAGTAAAGGTCTGTGATAGCGCGGCTGAATGTGATGTGCAGACGATTACTGTATGGGTGAGTGACTTGCTGGATGAGCAGGATTCGGCACCTGCAGAAAATCGTGCGCCGACGATTACTAATAATGGCAGTGCACCGTCTACCCGCCTGACTTATCCTGAAAATGCCACCACGGTGATTATTGACCTCGATGCACAGGATGAGGATGGTGATACCGAGAACTCAGGACTGGTCTGGTCTATATCTGGCGGGGCTGATGAGGAGCGTTTTACCCTTGATGCACGCGGTAAGCTACGGTTTATTGTAGCGCCTGATTTTGAACAACCTTTGGATGAAGGCATTGACAACCAGTATGAAGTGGAGGTCAGTGTGTGTGATAGCTCGGCGGCCTGTGATACGCAGTCTATTACCGTTGAGGTGACTGATTTGGCGGATGCGAGTGTGAAAAATCCGCCCACGATCTTAAATAATGCAAGTGCTGCCACTGCGGCGCTTTCCTATAATGAAAATGCCGTAGTCGCTGTTATTGAAATGGACGCTGAGGACCAGGATGGTGATACCGAAGGTGCGGGTTTGGTCTGGGTCATCTCGGGGGGCAGTGATGAGCGACTCTTTGCATTCGATTCGCAGGGCGGACTGCATTTCATTCAGTCGCCTAATTATGAAAAGCCTGCGGACGCTGATAACGATAATCAGTACCAAGTAGAAGTTCGGGTGTGTGACAGCACAACAATGTGCGATGTGCAGATGCTGACGGTGACGGTGGCTGATGTGGCTGAGGATCCTGCGGCTGAAAATAACCAGCCCCCGCGTATCTTAAATAATGACGGCTCGCTCGCTATAAATCTCTCGTTTGAGGAGAACTCGACTCAGCCTGTGGTTGACCTGAATGCAGAGGATACGGAAGGCGACACTGAAGGTTCAGGCTTAAGCTGGTCAACGTTCGGAGGCAGCGATGAAGCTCAATTTGTGATTGATTCGCGTGGGGGCCTGCGTTTTATTCTGCCGCCGGACTATGAAAAACCAGTCGATCACGATAAAAACAATCAATACGAAATCAAGGTGAAGGTTTGTGACCGCTTCAATGCCTGTGACGCGCAGACCATCATCGTGACCGTGGTGGATTTAGCTGAAGACTTTGACGGTGATGGCGTGCCAGCTGGTGTTGAGTTAGCGATTGGTAGCGATCCGAATAAGGCGGATACTGATGGTGACGGTATTGACGATCGGGAAGAGATCGGCCTGGATTACCTTAATCCTCGGGATACCGATGGTGATCGTGTGCCTGACGTGCTGGATGATGACGATGATGGTGATGGCATCCTGACCAAGGATGAAAATTATAATGCGGGCACGCCTGCTGATGATGATACCGATGGCGACGCTGTGCCTGATTACCGTGATGTGGATGATGATGGCGATGGCGTTTTGACGCGCTATGAAAACTATAATGGTGGGCTGCCGACCGATGATGATACCGATAAAGACGACGTGCCGGATTACTTGGATACGGATGATGATAATGACGGCTTGCTAACAAAAAATGAGCAGGCCGACCCTAATAATGATGGCAATCCAACGGATGCGGTGGATACTGAGGGTGATGGTTTAGTGGACTACCTGGATTTTAATAATGCGACCGCACCCGGTGACGATGATGATGGCGACGGTATTGATAATCAGACGGAGATTGAATTAGGCTCAGACCCCAACGACAGCGACAGTGATAATGACGGCATTCCTGATGGGAAAGAGATGGATGAAAATGGTGATCCATTAGACAGTGATAATGATGGCATCCCTGATTTTCGTGACCAGGATGATGATAATGACGGTATTTTAAATATTGATGAAGCCCACGATGGCAAGTCGGTAGCGGATACTGATACGGATAATGACGGTGTGCCAAACTACTTGGATCATGATGATGATAATGACAGCATCTTGACTAAACTAGAAGACTATAACGGCAATGGCCCCACCGATGAGGATTCCGACGGCGATGGGATGCCCGATTATCTGGATACGGATGATGACGGGGATGGGGTGATTACCTGGTTGGAAAATTATAATGGTGCCCTGCCACTGGATGATGATACCGATGGTGATGGTATCGTGGATTACCTGGATACCGATGATGATGGTGACGGTTTGCTGACCATTAATGAGTCGCCTGATCCTAATCAAAACGGGAATCCTGATGACGCCTTAGATTATGATCAGGACGGTAAGAAGAATTACATTGACGCTGATGATGATGATGATGGCATCCTAACTAAAGATGAAATGCCTGATCCTAATGGAGATGGCGATCCGGCGGATGCGGTTGATGCTGATCTTGATGGGCTGGTGGATTATATGGACAGCGAGTTTTCTCCTTTTATCCGGGTGAAGCTGCGTGCTATGTTGCAGGGTGCATATGATCTGCGCGCCAAGCAGATGCATACCAAGCTGCGGGACTCTGGTTATCTTCCGACGGAGCAGCCCTATTCCAGTCTAGAAAATTCTTTTGGCTACGGCTCTGTCGGCAATGTGACACCTTTTGGCTATCAGGGCGAGGGCGTTATGTCGGACGCCGTCTTCCGTGCGGAGGAGGGGGATGCCGTCGTTGACTGGATATTGGTGGAAATTCGCGCTAGCGCAGACCCCACTAGGATATTGTCTTCCACTGCGGCACTAATTCAGGCGGATGGCGATATTGTAGTCGCAGAAACGGGGAGTGATAGTCTGGTTTTGTCGGGTGTAGGTGAAGGCAATCATTATATTGCTATTCGTCATCGTAATCATCTCGGGGTGATGACGGCTACGCCGGTGCCGCTAAAGCCTGATGAATCGATCACTTACGATTTTGCTGATCCTGATCTGCCGGTTTATGGCAAAATCCCACGCTCCATGATGTCCTCCGATCATGCACTGATGTGGTCGGGTGATTTGAATAATAGTGGATCGATTATTAGTGAAGGGCCGGGCAGTGATTTAACCGTGTTGTTGGGATCTGTGTTGGTCGCTCCTGCGAATAAGAAGGCGAATGCTAACTATCCGCTGGCGGGGTATTATGCCAGCGACCTCAATATGGATGGTAAGACGATTTACAGCGGGCCTAGTAACGATTCTAACTTGTTGATTGGTAATGTTTTGCTGCACCCAGATAATACGGATTATATCTCTAATTTTGTAGTGAAGGGCAGTTTGCCCTAGGGCATGATTAGGTCGGTAGCGGATGAGGTGCTAACCCGTCGGGTTTAGCGGGGCTTGGAACGCCGGTTGCGTCGCCCGACAGGCTTGATTATAGTAACACGCATGTAGGGCATTCCCCCGCACGCATAGAGGTTTCGACTTCTACAGTAACACGCATGTAGGTTGTATAGCCGCTATTTGAAAATACTCATGCCCGCTATGTGCGGGCATTATTCATTGTTCAGGGCGCTGTATTGCAGAAACGCTGCCGGAGCGGTAGGCAGCAAACTGCCTGAGTGTCATTTACCGGAGTAATCATGTCTCAGGTCGATTCAACCCAAACTGCTGAGCTAACACAGCTATCATTGAAAGCGTTACAGCGGGGCATACAGTCTAGCCAGTTTTCAGTGATGGAAGTCACTGCAGCCTATCTTGAGCGCATCGCACGTTTTGATGCTGGACTGAAGTCTTATATTACCGTGACAGAAGAACAGGCGCGCGCGCAGGCGGAGGTGATTGATAATCAAATACGCGCTGGCGAGTTAAAGGGTGCGCTGGCCGGTATTCCCTATGCACTGAAAGACTTGTTTTGCACCGATGGTATTCTGACCAGCTGTGCCTCGAAAATGCTGGCGAATTTTGTTGCGCCTTATGATGCACATGTCACCAGCAAGCTGAAAGACGCCGGGGGCGTCTTGCTGGGTAAGAACAATATGGATGAGTTCGCGATGGGGTCATCGAATGAGAACTCGGCGTTTGCACCGGTGCAAAACCCCTGGAACACTGACTATGTGCCGGGCGGCAGCTCTGGTGGGGGCGCAGCGGCAGTCGCTGCACGTCTCGCACCCATGGTATTAGGTACCGACACCGGTGGCTCGATTCGCCAACCGGCGTCTTTCTGCGGCGTCACCGGCATTAAACCGACCTATGGCCGCGTGTCGCGCTTTGGCATGATTGCCTTCGCTTCCAGTCTGGATCAGTGCGGCCCGATGGCGGTATCGGCGGAAGATTGTGCGATTACGTTGAATGAGATCGCTGGCTTTGATGAGCGCGATTCGACGTCGGCGCAGGTCGATGTACCGGATTACACTGCGAATCTGAATGATTCGATTGATGGCCTGAAGATTGGCTTGCCGCAGGAGTTTTTTGCTGAGGGTTTGGATCAGCAGGTGGCTGCGGTGATTGAGCGTGCGGTGAAAGCATTTGAAGCACGCGGTGCTGTGATTAAAGAGGTCACGTTGCCAAATAGTCATCTCGCTGTGCCGGTTTATTATGTGGTCGCGCCAGCAGAATGTTCGTCGAACCTGTCGCGTTTCGATGGGGTACGTTTTGGTCATCGCTGTGATAATCCACAGGATCTGAACGATTTATATGAACGTAGTCGCTGGGAAGGTTTTGGTGACGAAGTGAAGCGCCGCATTATGATGGGGACTTATGCGTTGTCTTCGGGGTATTACGATGCTTATTACCTCAAGGCGCAGCAGGTACGTCGCCTGATTAAACAAGACTTTGTTGATGTGTTTAACGATGTTGATGTCATTATGGGGCCATCTGCGCCGACTACAGCTTTCAAGCTAGGTGAGTTGGTCGATGATCAGCTGGCGATGTATCTCGCGGATATTTACACCATTCCAACCAGTCTGGCTGGTTTGCCGGGGATGAGTTTCCCGATTGGTTTTGCTGATAATGGTCTGCCGGTGGGTATGCAGTTGATTGGTAATTACTTTGAAGAAGCGCGTATGTTGAATATTGCTCATCAGTACCAGCAGCAAACCGATTGGCATTTACAAACACCCGCGGCATTCGCTTGAGGAGATAACACATGGAATGGGAAACGGTCATCGGTCTGGAAATTCATGCCCAGTTATCGACTAACAGCAAAATTTTCTCTGGCTCTTCTACGGCTTATGGTGCGGAACCAAACACACAGGCGAGTCTGGTTGATCTCGGCATGCCGGGTGTGTTGCCGGTATTGAATAAGCAGGCGGTAAAGTTGGCGCTGCGTTTAGGCCTGGCGATTGATGCTGAAATCGCGCCGCAGTCAGTATTTGCCCGCAAGAATTATTTTTACCCCGATCTACCAAAAGGCTACCAAATCAGTCAGTTTGAGCTGCCGATTGTCGGTTTGGGCCATCTGGATATTGAGCTGGAAAACGGCGAAACCAAACGCATTGGGGTGACCCGGGCGCATCTTGAGGAAGATGCCGGTAAGTCGCTGCATGAAGACTTTGAAACGCAGACCGGGATTGATTTGAATCGTGCGGGTACGCCTTTACTGGAAATTGTGTCTGAGCCGGATATGCGTTCGGCGAAAGAAGCGGTTGCTTACGTGAAGAAGTTGCATGCGCTGGTGCGTTATCTCGGCGTGTGTGATGGCAATATGCAGGAAGGCTCGTTCCGCTGTGATGTGAACGTTTCCGTACGCCGTCCGGGCGCTGAATTTGGTACACGCGCTGAGATTAAAAATCTGAACTCGTTCCGCTTTATTCAGAGCGCGATTCATTGCGAAGTCGATCGCCAAATCGGGATCATTGAGTCCGGTGGTCAGGTGGTACAGGAGACGCGCTTGTATGATCCTGATAAGGATGAGACACGTTCAATGCGCGGCAAGGAAGACGCGAACGATTACCGCTATTTCCCTGACCCGGATTTATTGCCGGTGGCGATCTCGGCTGAGGATCTGGAAGAGGCGCGTGCTTCGTTGCCTGAGTTACCGGATGCGCGAAAGCAGCGTTTTATGGCTGAGCTGGGATTAAATGCTGATCTGGCGGATGACTTGACCAATAGTCGCGAAGTGGCGGATTATTTTGAAACCGTGGCCGAAGGTTGTGGCGATACTAAGCTGGCGGCGAACTGGGTGATGGGCGGTTTATCGGCGTTGCTGAATAAGCATGAGACGGACATTACGGATGCGCCGGTGAGTGCTGCGATGATGACTGGCATGCTGGTGCGGATTAAGGATAAGACGATTTCTGCCACTGCGGCGAAAGAAGTGTTGGAAGGCATGTGGGCTGGCGATGGTGACGCTGATGCGGTGATCGAAGCTAAAGGTCTGAAGCAGGTCACGGATACCGGTGCGATTGAAGCCTTGGTGGATGAAATTATCGCCAATAACCCCGGACAGGTGGAGCAGTACCGTTCGGGTAAGGATAAGGTGTTTGGCTTCTTTGTTGGACAGACGATGCGTGCCTCGAAGGGTAAAGCTGATCCGGCGATGGTGAATGAATTGCTGAAAGAAAAGTTAAAGGGGTGATGTGATGGCGGTTACTGAAGAAGATGTGATGAAGGTGTCGCGTTTGGCCCGGCTGGCGATTCTGGAGGAGAATGTACCGGTTTATGCGGCGAAGCTGTCGGGGATTGTGGATATGGTGGAGCAGCTGAACGCGGTGGATACGACGGGGGTGGAGCCGATGTCGAATCCGTTGGATAGCGTGCAGCGGCTAAGGGAAGATGTAGCGACTGAGACGGATCACCGGGAGCATTATCAGGCGTGTGCGCCTGAGGTGGAGAAGGGCTTGTATTTGGTGCCTAAGGTGTTGGAGTGACTACTCTCCCATACGCTCTAAAACGGATTCGATTAGCCTGGAAGACAAACGATAATTCTCTGCTTGCAGTTGGGTAATCAGAGGGGTGATGTGACTCACTAAACCCTGTTGTTTACTTTGCATCAATAAGCCAAGAACGCCCACGGTTTTTATGTCGTAACGTTGGGCTACCTTGCGACCACGTAATTCGTCTATCAGTACACCACAATCCAGCTGTCTCGCTAAAGCCAGTGCCTGAATCTCACCGTCATCCAGTATACGCCCGATTTCCTGGGTAAACGGATTTTCCAGCGTAGAATGGACAGTGAAGTTTGCAGCGATATAAGACTTGAGCAAGCGGGCGTCAGTGCGAGACTGAGCAACGGTCACTTCAAGCAGGACAGTTTCCGGCACATGCAAATCAGAAAATAGTTCATGCAATAGTTCCAGTTTTTCAAGCTTAGCCAGCGCAATAAGTGGGCTGGCGTCTGCGACAATAATGGGCTTTGTCATGAAGAAAAATAATCCAGCTCGGCATCAAGCTCAGCAGGATCATAATCTACAATCGGAATTCCCAGACGACTGACATGTTCACCAAATTCCACACGCGACATATTTGCCAGTTTTGCTGCTTTGCCGAGGCTAAGTTCACCGGATTTGAACAGGTTTTCCGCCAGTGCGAGATAGACACCATGTTCAACAACGTGTTGGTTGAAAGGCACGCTAATAAATAGTGGGTGTCCGTGGCGGGTAACCAATGACAGTTCCCCTTGTTCAGCGGAACGGCTAATGTCTCCGGTGCGTTCCCGCAGGTCACGTATGCTAAATGATTGCATGATTATTCCTCAAGTGTGCACGCATATGATAGCACAAATAGGTTTGGATCAGCGCAGAATTGAGATGGCTGTGAGTCCTTAAAAAATCCCCGGCAACCCCCCCAACAATATCAACCCAACCTGTAACCCCAAAATCGCCACCAACGGCGACAAATCAATCCCACTAACCAACGGCACAAACCGCCGTATCGGCCTTAAAATCGGATCAGTCAAACTCTGCAACAGCGACGCCACCGGGTTACCATAGGTATTCCCCATCCAACTCATCACCGCATGCACAATCATCGCAATAATATAAATCCAGATGACGCTACGCACGATGTCAAAGAGGGCCGCGACGAGCATAAAACCTATGTCTAGTTTCTGTCCCATCAGATTGAGAATCAGGAAACCACCAAGCAGTTTCAGTACAAATGCCAGTGCTAAAGAGGAGGTGTCAATCTTGCCAATCGCCGGAATAAAGCGCCGTAGCGGCACCAGCACCGGGTTAGTGATTTTTACCAAAAACTGCGACAGCGGGTTATGAAAATCGGCTCTCGCATAAGCCAGCAAGAAGCGAATCAGCACCGCGCCAATGTAAAGCGAGAGTAGGGTAGAAACGAGAAAGATTGCGACGTTTTGAAAAACCATGTGATTGCCTGATTGTTGCTATAGGTTGATTGTATTATGTATTGGATTAGCTCAGCTCGGCCAGTTCTTCCGAGCGCTTCGCAGCGGCCTGTAGCGCCTGGTCAAATAGATCGACCAATCCACCTTCGTTGAGTTTATTTATCGCTGCCTCAGTAGTACCGCCTTTGGAAGTTACCCGCCGCCGTAGTTCAGCAGGGCGGTCATCGCTTTCTAATGCTAATTTTGCCGCACCCAATGCCGTTTGAATCACCAACAAATTGGCATCTTCCGGCTTCAATCCAAGCCCTTCAGCCGCTTCCTGCATCGCCTCCATCACCAAGAAGAAATAAGCCGGGCCGCTACCCGATACAGCAGTAACAGCATCCAGTTTAGCCTCTTCCTCAAACCAAATAGCAATACCCACAGCGCGTAGTATGCTTTCTGCCAGACTGCGTTGTTCGGCGGAGACCGCTTCGTTAGCGTACAAGCCGGTCGCTCCGGCCTGTACCAGCGCAGGCGTGTTAGGCATGCAGCGTACGATAGGCAAGCCGCCCCCTAGCCACTTATTGAGAGAAGACTCACGGATGCCCGCAGCCACTGACACAAAGACTGGACGTTGCCGTTGGGCTATTTCATGAAACGGGCTGATAACATCGCTCATAACCTGTGGCTTGACCGCCAGTACGACCATATCCGCGCCATCAATCATCGTTAGGTTATCCGTATCCACGGTGATCTCCGGCCAGTGGCGGCGAATAACGTCCAACTGGTTCTGATCCGGGTCAGCCACTCGAATACTTAGCGGGCTATTGTCTTCCATTAGACCCGCAATTAGGCTGCGTGCCATATTGCCCGCGCCAATAAAGGTGACCGTTAACTCTTTATGGGGTAATTGTGCTTGTGTCATTGCATATTTGTCCTGTTGATATGTGCTGCGGCTGCCTCATATTCTACCCCAGGTAAGCGTGATATGCTTACTACAGAAGGCGTGGACTTTTATGCTAGTGACTCTGCACCGCACAGACGGGCCTGCTTACGCAATAAACTTCTTCGGGCTGATGACAGTAATGACACGGGAGTGATATGGGAAACTTTCTGCTATTAATAGTGCTGGGGCTGATGGTTTGGTTCTGGATTGATACGCTGCGTACCCGCGAGCGGGCCGTGTTTGCGGCGGGTCGCGCCTGTAAAGAATTGGGTGCACAGCTGCTGGATCAGACCGTATCACTGGAGAGCATTAAACCGATGCGCAGTGAGCGGGGCCGGCTGATGTTTCGTCGGATCTACGGTTTCGATTTTAGTATTGCAGGCTATGAGCGTCGTCGGGGCCGTGCTTTTATGGCCGGACAGGCGCTGGAGCAAGTGCAAATTGACGCAGAACAGGGCACCACCATCGATATGAAAGAGGACGCGCTTTAGCCTGGGCGTAATTCCTTGGGCAGGACAAAGGCAATATTCTCTTTAATGCCCGAATTTTGCACCTGAACCTCTGCGCCGTGCTGCTTTAGGTGTTTAATGACGCCCTCAACCAGTACTTCGGGGGCAGAGGCACCCGCGGTTAAGCCCACCATTTTTACACCTTGCAACCATTCTGTTTGAATGTCATTAGCATCATCAATCAGATAAGCCGGGGTTGAGCGCTTTTCTGCAATCTCACGCAGTCGGTTGGAATTAGAGCTATTCGGTGATCCGACGACCAACACGAGGTCAGCATCGTCGGCTAGCTGCTTCAGTGCATCCTGGCGATTTTGCGTGGCATAACAAATATCATCTTTTTTGGGGCCAATGATTGCTGGAAATTTCGTGCGTAAGGCGTCGATGACGATCGCGGTATCGTCAACGGACAAGGTGGTTTGGGTGACGTAAGCCAATTTTTCTGGGTTGTCTACGCTGAGTGCTGTCACCTCTTCCGGCGAATCAACCCGGTAAATTTTACCGCCGTGCACTGTCTCGTATTGCCCCATGGTCCCTTCTACTTCTGGGTGGTTTTTATGGCCGATTAAGATGGTCTCGCGTCCTTCGCGGCTATAGCGCGTAACTTCAACGTGTACTTTGGTCACTAGGGGACAGGTCGCATCAAATACCTTCAGGCCGCGACGTTTGGCTTCGTTTTGTACCTGACGTGATACGCCGTGTGCGCTGAAAATAACGGTGGCATCATCGGGTACTTCATCTAGTTCTTGGACGAAAATGGCGCCTTTATCACGCAAGGTATTCACTACAAAGCGATTGTGCACCACCTCATGGCGCACATAAATCGGCGCACCTAATACTTCAAGCGCCCGGTCAACGATTTCAATAGCCCGGTCAACACCGGCACAAAAACCGCGTGGGTCAGCAAGGGTTACCTGCATAATGATCTGGCCTGTTTTAATCTAATGATGCGTATTATACGCCACGTCACTGCTTTGCGACAGCACTGCTGCGCAGGTAGAGTAAGCACCGTTTAGCTGTAGGGGATCAGATTATCAACGTTGACATAACAGTTAGGGCGATGGGTGAGCGGTGGGTAGACCCTAAGCCATAGTTCACCGTCAAAATAGCGTAAACCCTCTTCGATGGCTACAATTTTAACGAGCTGATCCTGCGCTATGAATGTCAAGGGAGAGCGTTTGGTGGTGTTCATTTGGTAGCATTTGACCCCTACAGTATGCTTATCGGCTTTGACCTTGTAGGTGGTGGCGATGGCACGACTTTCGCCGGGTAATAGTGTTAATGCGGCAACATCATGTTTACAGCCCATCAAGATCAATGTGAATAAAAGAAATCTCAAATACACTATCACTTCATATCTCCCGCGATTAATTTTCTGCTTTCCATTGCACGATCGGTGTTTATGATCACTATTGTCTTGTATCAGGATGAACTAAATTATTATGGTTTATGGTCGGAGTGCGTCTATGGCTTTATGGCTAAGCGTGAGTTTTTAGCCTTTAACCGGCCAGTGGTTTTGAGTAGTGCTGTCTGAACCGTTGCCATTTTTTTGGGTAATCGTTGCGGGTATTTTTAACACATCGAGCGTTATGGGTTGAGGGTAGTCAGTACGTTGCTAGGTGTAAGTTAGGGTTGAAACCCAGCATGAATCTGGCTTTAATGAGCGCCTCTGTGGGTTAATGCGATGATAGGAGTCAACATGAAAATTCTGGTTGTAGGGGGTGGTGGCCGTGAGCACGCGCTGGCATGGCGGATCGCCCAGTCGCAGCGGGTGAGCGAGGTACTGATAGCACCCGGTAATGCGGGAACGGCCGGAGAACCGGGTATGCGCAACGTTGCGGTGGCTGCAGATGATATTCCTGGGCTGCTTGCCTTAGCGCAGCAGGAAGCTATCGCCCTAACGGTGATTGGCCCAGAGGCACCGTTGGTAATGGGTGTGGTTGATACGTTTAACGCAGCGGGTCTGCGTTGTTTTGGGCCGAGCGCTAATGCTGCGCAGCTGGAAGGCTCCAAAGCGTTCACCAAGGACTTTTTAGCGCGTCATAAGATTCCCACGGCGGCTTACGGTAACTTTACGGACATCGAGGCCGCGATTGCTTACATCCGTGCACAAGGTGCGCCGATTGTAGTGAAAGCCGACGGCCTGGCGGCAGGTAAGGGAGTGATCTTGGCGCAGACTGAGGAAGAGGCCATTGCCGCTGTGCAGGACATGTTGGCGGGCAATGCCTTTGGCGATGCCGGGCACCGCGTAGTGATCGAAGCGTTCCTCGTGGGCGAAGAGGCTAGCTTTATCGTTATGGTTGACGGTAAAAATATTTTGCCAATGGCGAGTTCACAGGATCATAAAGCGCGTGATAACGGTGACCAGGGGCCAAACACTGGCGGCATGGGGGCGTATTCGCCAGCACCCGTGGTCACGCCGGAGATGCATGAGCGCATCATGGAGCAGGTCATCAGGCCAACCGTTGCGGGGATGGCAGCAGATGGTGTGCCCTACACGGGATTTCTTTATGCTGGCGTGATGATTGATGCGCAGGGCGTGCCGAAGGTGCTGGAATATAACTGCCGTTTTGGTGACCCGGAAACACAGCCAATTATGATGCGCTTACAGTCTGATTTGGTGGCACTGATTGAGGCAGCCTTGGAACAACGGTTGGATGAGGTAACGGCGCAATGGGATGAGCGAGCGGCATTGGGTGTTGTGCTAGCGGCGGGCGGGTATCCCGCATCCTACCGTAGAGGTGATGTGATTAGTGGGCTGGATGCGGCGGCTGGTCTAGACGGTAAGGTGTTTCATGCCGGTACGGCTGAGGATGACGAGGGTAATCGTGTGACCCAGGGCGGGCGGGTGCTGTGTGCGGTTGGGTTGGGGGAGACCGTGACCGCGGCGCAGGCGCAGGCTATGCAGCTGGTTGCGGCGATTAGCTGGGATGATGTCTATTATCGGACGGATATTGGTTATCGGGCAATTGCGCGAGAAGTTTAAGGCCCAAAGAGGAGGCTGATTATCCATTAACGCCTCCCCACCTTTCAGTTAAATCGTCAGCCCGCCGCAGAAGAACTCACCGCGCGCTAATTTCAGTGCTTCACCTTCCAGCACCAAAGGTGCGAACCAAGTGGCGGGTCATGTTTTTTTCTGAGGCGGCTATGCCTCAATCCCATCATTGTTCCAAAGATAGCGCCCCACCGCGATCCAGGCACCCATAACGCCAAGCAGTGCGCTGATGGCTAATACTTGTAGCGTCATTAAAACCCCGACGCTGTTCAAGGCGAAGTTGCTGCCGTATTCTTGCGCCAGATCATTCACCGGTTCAATCATAAACAGCAGCGCGAGATGAACAATCACGAGGCTAATGACGCCGCCAAATATTCCAAGCCAGCAGCCGCCATAGATAAACGGGCGCCGGATATAGCCGTTGGTTGCGCCGATTAGGCGGGTGACGGTGATTTCTTCTTTGCGGTTTTCGATGTCGAGGCGGATGGTGTTCCCGATGACCAGCAGCACGGTGAGGCCGAGCAGGATGGAAACCACTAGCACAATGCGGTCGGCGATATTCAGGATAGCGCGCAGGCGCTGTATCCACTCGATATCAACCTGTACGGTTTCTACATCTGAGTAGGCATTCAGTTTACCCGCAAATTCTGCGAGATCACTCTCCAGATTGCTGAACATACTGAGCTTAGGCGTCAGAATCAGCACATGCGGCAGCGGGTTTTCAGGCAGTGCTTCCAGCGTTTCTGCAAAGCCGCTGATCTTGCGGAAATTATCAATGGCCTGTTCACGAGTGACGACCTGGACGTTAGCGACTTCATCCAGTTCAGACAGCAGTTCTGCGCGGTCTTTTGTCTGTTGTTCGGAGATGGTTTCTTTCATAAACAGCGTGACGGTGGGGACTTCGCGCTTGTTATCGGTCAGCGTTTGCATATTTTCCAGCAGTACGCTCAGGCTGGTGGGTAAGGACAGGGCGATACCGATGGCTGCGAGGGTGATCCAGGTCGAAACCGGGTTAAACCACAAGCGCTTCAAGCTGAAATGAATAGCGTTTTTCTGCTGATGTAGCCAAGCCGCAAACGGCCCAGTGCGTTTGATCTGGCGGCGGCCACTGCGTGTGTTGGGTCTGTCCGCCATTACTCCACCTTCTGTAACATAATGGTACGTTTTTGCATGCGATCCACCAGCGCATGATCATGGCTTGCGATGAGGACGGTTGCACCGAGGTCATTGAACTGAGAAAAAGTATACATAATGTCTTGCGCCAGTTCTGGGTCAAGGTTGCCGGTGGGTTCATCGGCTAAGATAACGGTCGGGCGGTTAACGAAGGCACGCGCAATACCGACGCGCTGGCGTTCACCAGCGGACAGCATCAACGGGAAGCTCTTCACCTTATGCATGAGGCCAACTTTGTCGAGTGCGGCATGCACCCGGCGTTTTATCTCATGGCTGCCCATGCCAGAAATTAATAAGGGGATAGCCACATTATCGAAAACTGAGCGGTCATGTAGTAAGTGGGGATCCTGAAAAATAAAGCCGATACGCCGACGGTACTGCGGGATCTGGCTGCGAGTCAGCTGGCTCAGCGGTTTGCCACCGACTAGAATCTCACCCTTGCTGGGGCGTTCTAGTAGGGCAATGAGCTTAAGCAGCGTGCTTTTTCCGGCGCCGGAGTGACCGGTGATGAAAATCATCTCACCGGCTCGCATTGTTAGATTCACGTTATACAAGGCCAGCTGCCCGGTGGTATAACGCTTACAAACTTCTTTGAATTCAATCATGCTCTAGTTCAGTCGTTTGCTTAAGTCGTCCGGTTTGGTCATTCATTGTGCATAAGCCCCAGTAGTTTATGCGCAATCAGGCTGCCTTGCCTGCTAGCAGTGCGCGGGTAAAGGCTGTGGCATCAAAGGCCTGTAAATCATCAATGCTTTCACCCACGCCAATAAAGCGCACCGGAATCTTCAGCTGTTCAGCGATAGCAAAGACAATCCCTCCCCTAGCGGTACCATCCAGTTTGGTCACGGTAATACCGGTCACGCCCAGCGCCTCATTAAATTGTGTGGCTTGTACCAAGGCGTTCTGGCCGATACTGGCATCCACAATCAGCATCACCTCGTGCGGTGCGCTAGGCTCTAGTTTTTGGAGCACGCGCTTAACCTTTTTTAACTCATCCATCAGGTTAGTCTGGGTATGCAGGCGTCCTGCGGTATCCGCCAACAGTATATCGATACCCCTGGCCTTAGCTGATTGTAGTGCATCGTAGATCACTGAGGCAGAGTCTGCGCCAGTACCTTGTGCCACCACCGGAATTTGATTGCGCTCGCCCCAAATGCTGAGTTGTTCGACCGCTGCTGCCCGAAAAGTATCCCCAGCGGCGAGCATGACGGATTTGCCCTGCTGCTGAAACTTTTTGGCGAGTTTGCCAATGGTTGTGGTTTTTCCGGCACCATTAACGCCGACCATAAGGATCACCGTCGGCTGATTGTCTGGGTTCGGGGTGAGTGCTGCGCTGACGGGGTGCAAGATTTCCAGCATCTTGGTTTCCATCGCGGCTAGCAGCGTGTCCAAATCATTCAGTTCGGCGCGGTCAACCCGCTGCGTCAGGTCGGCCATAATATTCTGTGTGGCTTCCATGCCGAGGTCGGCCAGCAGCAGACGTTCCTCCAGTTCCTCCAGCACCTCGGCGTCGATTTTCTTTTTGCCGAGTACTAGGTTTTCCATCCCTTCGGTCAGGGCACTCCCGGTTTTAGACAGTCCTTGTTTCAGGCGTAAGAACAAGCCGCCTGCGGCTTTTGCATCAGCCGCATTACCGGATGGTAATGCGGCAGCGTCCTCGTTTTTTTTCTTTCCGAATCCAAACATCGTACAATGAACCTGGTGATTTTTATGTCTATCGGGTAGGAATATAAATAATGTCAGGAATACTACCATTTGCGCGCCTAATGCGTAACAGTAAAGCCGTTTTGTTAACCGTGCTGAGCGTTCTGCTGGGTGCGGTCAGTGTGGGCAGCGTGGTTTTAGCAGAATCATCGGCGGTTCAATACAGTGACGCCATCCACGAGTACACGCTGGATAACGGTCTGCGCATATTGGTCAAGCAGGATAAGCGCGCCCCGATTGCCGTGGTGCAACTCTGGTACAAAGTCGGCTCCAGCTATGAGCATTCTGGGATTACCGGTGTGTCGCATGCGCTCGAACATATGATGTTCAAAGGCACAAAAAAGTACCCCACGGGCGAATTTAACCGTATTATTAATGAAAACGGGGCGGAGGATAATGCGTTCACAAGTCCAGATGCCACGGTGTATCACCAGACCCTAGCCAGTGACCGGTTAGCGATTGCACTGGAGCTGGAAGCGGATCGCATGCGGGGCCTGACCTTGCCGCCGGAAGAATTTAAGAAAGAGATGGCAGTGGTGAAAGAAGAGCGTCGCTTGCGTACTGAGGATCGTCCAAACGGCTTGGCCCGTGAACAGTTTATGGCGACTGCGTTTCTGAATAACCCCAATGGTCATCCGGTCATTGGCTGGATGACTGACCTGGATGCAATGACAGTGGCTGATCTGCGCACTTGGTATGACCGCTGGTATGCGCCGAATAATGCCACGTTGGTGGTGGTCGGTGACGTTGAGCCGGCTGAGGTGCACGCCTTGGCGCAGCAGTATTATGGCCCGATTGAACGCCGTACTATTACGCCGCCCAAGCCACAGCTTGAAACCCCACAAATGGGGCCGCGCCATGTCAAAGTGAAAGCTCCGGCAGAAGTGCCTTTTGTGCTGATGGGCTATAAGACGCCCGCCTTGGTCGATGTGTTGGGGACTGAAAGCGAATGGGAGCCTTATGCGCTGGAAGTCTTAAGCAGCGTGCTGGACGGTGGCCGCAGCTCGCGCATGAGTCGGGAAATGATTCGAGGTAAGGAAATTGCGGCGGCGGCGGGCTCATGGTCGAGTAATTATGGGCGTCTGCCAAGTCTGTTTTCGGTGTACGGTGTCCCCGCGAAGGACGTCGCTATTGAGGTGGTGAAAGCGGCGCTGCTGGAACAGCTGGAGCGTTTCAAAACAGAGGCGGTGACGCCACAAGAGCTGGCGCGGGTGAAAGCACAGGTGATTGCGGGCGAGGTGTTTGGGCTGGACGGGGTGCAGCAACAGGCCAACCTACTGGGCTCGCTGGAAACGGTGGGTCTGGGCTATAAGCTCATGGATGCCTATGTTGAGCGCGTGTTGGCGATAACCCCGGAGCAAATTCAACAGGTGGCGCAGAAATACTTTGTGGAAGAGCAGCTGACCATAGGGGAGCTGGTGCCGCAGGCGATAGGGGTCAAGCGTTCTGAGGAGGATGAACAATGAGTAGGTCTAATCAAGCGCTTAAGGCGCGCTGTCGTGTGTGGGACAATAGCACTTCTTGCGTTCGGGCCTGGCTAAAAAGCAATATGGGTGTGGGAATGTCAGGGTTGTCTGCTCTACTGTTGTTGTGTGTGAGTCTGCAAGTGGCACAAGCTGGCCCCAACATCGAGCACTGGACGACGGATAAGGGGCTGCGGGTTTATTATGTCGCCGCGCCTCAACTGCCGATGTTAGATATTCGCCTGACCTTTGCGGCTGGCGGGGCGCGTGACGGCGATAAGCCCGGTTTAGCCATGTTGACCAGTGGCCTGCTGAATGACGGCGCGGGCGGGATGAGTGCGGATCAGCTGGCGGAGTCCTTTGAATCGGTTGGGGCCGTTTATGGCGGCGGCGCTGCGCGTGATATGGCGTGGGTCAGTCTACGCACCTTAACGCTGGACAATGAAATGAAGCGGGGGCTGGACACTTGGCTAACCGTTTTGAGTGAGCCTGATTTCCCAGAGAAAGAGTTTAATAATGCCCAGAAGCTGGCTCTGGTCGGCTTGCAGGCGGAGAAACAGTCGCCGAGTGCGCTGGGCGCAAAGGCGTTTATGCAGGCTTTATACGGTGATCATCCCTATGCTGCACCGGATAATGGCACGGAAGCTTCGATCCAGGCGCTGACTACAGATGATTTACGGGCGTTTTATCAGCAGTACTTTGTGGCGCGTAATGGCGTGTTGGCCCTAGTGGGGGCGATTGATCGCGCGGCGGCAGAAGTATTGGCGGAGCGTGTTTCCGCCGTGCTGGCTGAGGGCAAGCGGGCAGCGCCCTTACCGCCGGTGCCCGCGCTTACAGCGGCCAAAACGATTCATATTCCTTATCCATCCGAGCAGGCACACATTACGCTAGGGCAGATTGGGGCAAAGCGCGGTGATCCCGATTATTTTAGTCTTTATTTGGGGAATCACATTTTAGGAGGGGGCGGTTTCAGCTCACGCCTGACCGAAGAGATTCGCAGTAAGCGCGGCTTGAGTTACAGCGTGTACAGTTATTTCGCGCTGATGGGGCAGCCGGGGCCGTTCCAAATGGGCCTGCAAACCAAGTTGAATCAGGTCGATGAAGCCATCGAGGTGATGAATGACACGCTTCAGGTGTTTCGTGCTGAAGGGCCAAGCGGTAATGAACTAGGTGCCTCCCAGAAAAATATCACCGGCGGTTTCCCGCTGCGCACCGCAAGCAACGCTAGTATCGTCAGCTATTTGTCGATGATTGGGTTTTATGACATGCCGCTGGATTACCTCGACACCTTCAGTGCTAATATTGAGGCACTGACGCATGAGCAGGTTGTGGATGCTTTTCAACGGCGTTTAGACCCGGATAAGCTGTTAACGGTGATTGTGGGCGGTGAGGCGAAGGCCGACGCGGCTGATGAGATGGATGAGACGGGCGAGCAGAATAAGGCGGGCGAGAACGACGATGGCGAAGCAAAGGCCAAACCGGCCAGCAGCTAACACATCAGCCAAAGCCCGTCGAGCCGCGGCGGGTAAAGCGAGCCAGCTGCGTATTATTGGTGGGAAGTGGCGCAGTCGGCGCTTGCCGGTGGCGGCGCTGCCCGGCCTGCGGCCAACACCGGATCGCGTGCGGGAAACACTGTTTAACTGGCTCCAGCTGAGCGTACCGGGGGCGCGCTGCCTGGATTTATTCGCCGGTAGCGGCGCGCTGGGGTTTGAAGCGCTGTCGCGCGGCGCGGCGACGGTGGTGATGGTGGAAAAGCAGGCGGCTGCTTTTGCACAGTTACAGGCCAACAGCACTGCTCTACAGGCCGCTGGCCTAACGCTCCACCATGCCGACGGCTTAGCGTTTCTCGCCACAGCGCCAGAACCGTTTGATATTATCTTGCTTGACCCGCCGTTCCGTCAGGACTGGGCGGTACAAACCCTGCGCTTAATCCATCAGCATCAGCTGTTAAACGCGGAGGGAATGATTTACCTGGAATATGAGTCTGAGTTGGCGCTGGATTTTGAGGCGTTTGATTTAACGATAGCCCGTCAGACACAAGCCGGGCAGGTGACAAGCGTGCTATTGCGCTAAGGCAATGCGCCCGCCGCCCAGTGTCTTAAAGCAGTGTCTTAAATCACCTCATCCGCCACGCCATTGCGTAGCAAACCAACGCCGGCCACTTCTACCTCTACCACATCACCTGGCACCAGATAACGCGGCGGATCAAAGCGTGCGCCCGCGCCATTAGGGGTGCCTGTGGCAATGACATCGCCCGGTTTTAGCGTCATAAACGTCGATAAATAATGAATGATATAAGCAATCGGGAACATCATATTGGCGGTGGTATCATCCTGGCGCGTTTCGCCATTGACGCGGGTGGTGACGCGCATATTTTCATACTGCTCCGCGCTGAACTGATCCGCCGTTACCATCCACGGGCCAATCGAACCGGAGTGTTCAAAATTCTTGCCCTGTGTGACATTAAACTTCGCATGGCGCACCCAGTCACGCAGTGTGCCTTCATTCATAATGCTAAGGCCCGCGATATGGTTATAAGCATCTTCCTGTGCGATACGGCGACCGCCTTTACCGATAATCACCACGATTTCACCCTCATAATCCAGCTGATGTGATTCCGGTGGACGAATTAGCGGTGCGTCATGCGCAGTGAGTGAGTCCGGGGTACGCATAAACACGCTGGGGAATTTAGGGGCGTCGCTGCCGTCTTTGTATTCAGCGTTGCGGTTGGCGTAGTTGACGCCGATGCAGGCGATTTTTTCTGGGGCCTGGATGGGGGCTAATAACTTCACCTGTTCTAGTGGTACCGAGCCAATCTTGTCTTCCAGATCAATGTCGCCCAGCTTATCCTGTTCAATCGCTGCCTTAAGGCTAGGCGCAATGCCGCGCAGGTCGATGATGTTAGCGTCATCCTGTAATGCTCCCCAGGAGACTTCATTGTGGTATTCGTAGCTAAGCAGGCGCATGGTGGTTATTCCGGTTTGACGTGGCTTTCAAAGTAGAGAGAATAACCCTAACCTGTTAAGTTAGCCAAATAAACATTAGCACCGGAATAATACAATGTCAGACTTCGCCACCCACCAGCAGCTCGCTGAAAAATACCTCAAACGTTTTAAAGATAATGTCACCGGCCACTTCATTAACGGTGAGATGGTCGTGCCGGAAGGTGCGCAGACTTTCAGCAATCCAACGCCGATTGATAATACCCGTTTGGGCGAGGTGGTTGCGGGGACTGAGGCTGATGTGGATAGGGCTTGTGAGGCGGCGGAGGCGGCGTTTGAGGAATGGCGCGATGTGCCGGGGGCGGAACGGAAGAAGATTCTGACCCGGTTTGCCGATAAGCTGGTTGAGCATGCGGAAGAGATTGCGCTGGTCGAAAGCGTTGACTGTGGTCAGACCATTCGCTTTATGAAGCAGGCTGCGGTGCGTGGTGCGGCGAATTTCCGTTTTTTTGCCGATAAAGCGCCGGAAGCGCGGGACGGTAAGGCGCTGCATCAGGTGGAACATACCAATTTCACCGTGCGCTCACCGATTGGCCCGGTGGGCATTATTACGCCGTGGAATACACCGTTTATGCTCTCGACCTGGAAGATCGCACCCGCGCTGGCGGCGGGCTGCACCGTGGTGCATAAACCGGCGGAGCTAAGTCCGTTAACGGCGGCAATTCTGGCGGAGGTGAGTGTGGAAGCCGGTTTGCCTAAGGGCGTGTGGAATATGGTGAATGGTTTTGGTGAAACGGCGGGCAGACGGGTGAGCGAGCATCCGGCAATTAAAGCGGTGTCATTCGTCGGCGAGACTGTCACCGGAACGCATATCATGCGCCAGAGTTCACCGACGCTGAAGCGTATTCACCTTGAGTTGGGCGGCAAAAATCCGGTGATTGTATTTGATGACGCGGATTTTGAGCGCGCGCTGGATGCGGTGGTGTTTATGATTTACAGCCTGAATGGGCAGCGCTGTACCTCCAGCAGTCGCCTGTTAATCCAGTCGGGTATCCGCGAGCGCTTTATCGCCGCGCTGGAACAGCGGGTGGCAAACTTGAAGGTAGGCCATCCGCTAGACCCACAGACTGACGTTGGCCCGCTGATTCACCCCGAGCATTTTGCCAAGGTGATGAGCTATATGGAAGCGGCGACTTCGGAGGGGGCGACGATTGCGGTGGGCGGCAAACGCCGTGACGATCTGGGCGCGGGTAATTATTTTGCACCGACGCTGTTTACCGGGGCAAATAGTGACATGAAGATTTCGCGTGAGGAAATTTTTGGCCCGGTGTTGACCGTGCTGGATTTCGACACGGAGGCAGAAGCGATTAAGCTGGCGAATGATACGTCTTACGGGTTGGCGGGTTATATCTGGACAAATGATCAGGGCCGCGCCATGCGCTTAGCGCACAAGATTGAAGCGGGTATGCTGTGGATTAACTCGGAGAATAACCGCAATTTGCCGTCGCCGTTTGGCGGGATTAAGATGAGTGGTATCGGACGTGATGGTGGCGATTATAGCTTTGATTTCTATATGGAAACCAAGAACGTTTGTTTGGCGCATGGTACACACCGTGTACCGGTAATGGGGCGCTAATTTAGCGAAGATGAAAGCATGCACAAGGAACAAGTAGGGTATAACGGCTTTGGGCCAAGTACTGTCTGAGCGACAGCGAGTTTATGCAGGCCAAAAAGTTGTTATGCCCTGATTGTTCCGTTTTGACAGGATATTCAAAGGTCTCTGTAATGAGTCTGTACTATACCCAAAAACTGCTCTATAACCTGAATCGCGATCCGGCTTTACAGGCCGCATATCTGGCGGATAAAGACAGCGTTTTGAAAAATTATACGCTGGACGAGGAAGAGCTTGCTGCCTTGAAAAAGCCGGATATTGGCATGCTGTATATCCTGGGGGTAAATGGTCAGATTCTAATGCACTATGCGGCGATGTGTGGCTATGCCTGGCCGGAGTATATTCAGGCGATGCGTGATGGCTTAGCAAAACACGGTAATGTGCGCGCTGGTATCTATGCCACAACTGATGGTAAGGGGGCGATATGAGTCTGGTTTTTGCGGGTGTTTGTAGCCACGCGCCGGGGATTACCGGGCGGGCGCATATGGCTGATCCCGATGATAAAGCGACGTTTCATGCCGCCTTCGATGAGATGCGAGTGGCGTTGGAAGCGACCAAGCCGGATGCGCTGATTGTGATTGCCGCCGAGCATTTCGCGAATTTTTTCATGGATAATATGCCCGCCTATTGCATGGGGATGGGGCAGGAATACCACGGCCCGATTGAAGACCCGGACTGGCTGGGGATTGCACGTACCACGATTCCGGGTAATCCCGATCTATCACAGCGTATTATCCAAACGGTGCAGCAGGATGTGGATCTGGCCTACGCTGAGGAATGGAAGTTTGACCACGGTATTAGCGTGCCGCTGAATTTCCTCACGCCGCGCTATGATTTGGACATTATTCCAGTGAATATCAACTGTCAGGGGCCGCCATTAACGCCGCTGCATCGCGCCTGGAAATTTGGTGAGGCGCTGCGTAAGGCCTGTGATGCCGTGCCGGAGCGCATTGCGATTGTCGGCACCGGCGGTATTTCGCACTGGCCTGCGACCCCCGATTCCGGGAAGATTAATGTCGCGTGGGATAAGGCGTTTCTGGATGAGTGGCAGGCCAACGATAAGGATGCCATGCTGCGTTATACCGACGCGGAAACGCTGCGCGATGCCGGGCAGGGTGGCTTTGAAATTCGTACTTTTATTGCGGTTTCGGGCGCGACGGCTGGTTCAACAGCGAAGGTACATTATTACCGGCCTATTCCGATTTTTGCGGTGGGGTGTACGGTTGGGATAGTGGAGCTTTAGAAGCGTCTACACACCCTCACCCCAACCCCTCTCCCTCACAGGGCGAGGGGCTAAAGCTTAAAAAGCTCTCGTTCTTGTCTCCCCCTCGCCCTTTGAGGGAGAGGGGGCTGGGGGGTGAGGGTGTTTGATGACACAAATACAGATATTTAGGAACCCTAAAATGCACTTCATCTTAGAATACTCCGACAACATCGACAAAGACGAACTCCGCCTACAGGAGCTGTTTGCTCGGCTACACGACACAGCGGTAGGCACTGGCCTATTCCCGCTCAAGGGTATGCGCAGCCGCGCTTATCCAACTCATGATTATCGCTTAGCCGACGGCAACCCAAGCCATATGTTCGCTCATCTAAGCGCTATGGTGGGACGGGGGCGTACCATGGAGGAACGTGAGCCAGCGGCGAAGGCTTTTTTTGCGGTGCTGACGGATCACTTCGCCGATAGTTATGCCAAACGCGGTGTGGCGCTTTCGTTTGAGATGAAAGAGTTGGAAGAAGTATTGAAGTACAATAAAAACAATTTTGGCGACTATCTGTGAGTGATACGCGATGAGTACATTAAGCACCGAACAAATTAACCAGGCCGCGCGTGATTTATACGAGGCGGAGCAAAATCGGGTGCAGATTGATGCGCTGACGCTGACGTATCCTGCCATGGATATGGAGGATGCTTATGCCATCCAATCGGCCTGGATTGCGTTAAAGCAGGAAGCAGGTGATAAGACCATTGGTTATAAAATCGGCCTGACTTCCCGCGTGATGCAGCGGGCGATGAAGATTGATATTCCCGACTATGGGGTGCTTACGGAGTCAATGCGGTTTGCGGATGGTTCGGATATTGCAGCCGATCAGTTCACCGATCCACGCATTGAGGTTGAGCTGGCGTTTGTGTTGAAGGATCGTTTGTTTGGTGAAAACGTCACGATGATGGATGTGCTTAATGCGACGGACTATGTGATTCCTGCGCTGGAGCTGATCGCGGCGCGTAGCCATCGGGTGAACCCGGAAAATGGGCACGTGCGTACGGTGATGGATACCATTTCCGATAATGCGGCGAATGCCGGGATTATTATGGGTGGTCGCCCGGTGCGGCCTAATGAGATGGATTTACGTTGGTGTGGTGCGATTTTATATAAGAATGCGGTGATTGAAGAAACCGGTCTGGCGGCGGCGGTGTTGAATCATCCGGCGAATGGGATTTGCTGGGTGGCGAAGCGTTTTGCGCCGCATGGGGTTGCGCTGGAGCCGGGGCAGGTGATTTTATCCGGGTCGTTTACCGCGCCGATTATAGTGAAAGCGGGCGATACTATACATGCGGATTATGGGCCGCTGGGTGGGATTAGCTGTCAGTTTGTTTAGCTTTGGGGGGCGCTGATTGGGTGGCTGCATGAGATCACACGCCAGTTTAGCGTTGCTTGCACTTTAGGTGTTTCTGCTTACGAGAGCCTATCCCACGCTTCCGGTTCTTTATTGGATACTTTATCCAGTGCCGCCAAAAACTGTTCACGACTGCCTTGTTGGGCGCGTTACTCTAAATAATCCAGTGTTTTGAAAGCTGCCATTTTCTCTGTAACCGCAGAAACAATGAACTGGTTGATAGAGACATTATCCTGCTTAGCCAGTTTGCGGATTTCCTGGTGGATTGAGTCAGGCAATCTGACGCTGAGTGAGCCCATCTTCTTTCTCCTACCCACTGTGCATCAAAAGTCTGTTTTAGGCAAAATTGCACGCCTATTGTGTCAGAAAAGCAGCAAACCTTGAACACAAGGGAGCAGTGAAAACGTGCCTTTGTTTTGAGTGTCAGCGTAATATTTGGTAGAAATATTGTGTGAGAATGAATGTAAAATCGACTAAGAAATCATAATTTTTCTTAGCCGATGAGGGGGTTTTTCTTTTTAAGGTTTTGATTTAATGTTATGGCGCTTGCCAAACCACATGCGCCCAAATAGGCCGTCTTTGCGTATGAACTGGTGATACAGTGCCGCCATGACATGAGCCGCAATTGTCAGCAGTAAGATCGTGGCTATCACGCCATGTGCTGCACGCGGTGGCAAGTCATCAAAACTGGCCGGTAACGCAGCGCCGGAGCCACCAAATACAATATCCGGCAGGCCTGCGAGTAGTGAAATTCCAATACCGCTGGCGGCCATTAAAATCACCAATGCGTATAACAGGTAATGCGCCAGCACACCCATTTTATTCAACAGTGCATTCCCAATATCAGCATGTGCCGGTTTGGCCGTTTTAAAGCGCACCGCCAGCCGAACCAGCGTTAACACCAGAATAATGATGCCCATCGACATATGCATACGTAGTGCAAACAGTTTCTCAGGATCAGAGTTCGGTATTTCACTCAACACATTGCCGCCCATAAACAAACCGCCAGCGACCATAATCGCCAGTATCCAGTGGAGGATAACCAGTAAAGGGTGATACCTATTCATGTTTACTTTTCCTCTGGTTTATCTTCATGTGTTTTCAGCCAAAGAAAACCAACTGGAAAGAGTAGGTATTCAGCAATCTGCTTTTTCACAAAGGTCTGTTCAGCAAGCATTTCATCTGCTGCTGCGCGATCTTTTGCTTTGATGAAATACACCACATTAGTCGCTTTTTTCGAGTCAGAGAGTCTTGCCTCTGGATTCATATATACATTTTCAATGATTCCCTGTTTCCACAGAGCCAGGGTGTCTGCTGCCTGATCAGCAACATTGGCGTTTATGAGTTCCTGATCTGTCGTTACATAGTTCCAGACTACAGCGAAAGTATTGCGCAGATCCTTTTCTTCTGCCTGCGCTGGGTTAAGTGTCATGGTTAGAGTGAGCAGTGCGGTATAGATGAATTGTTTCATTTTATTTTCCTCGTATCATGTTGAAGTTTGTGGCAACGCATCATAATGATGTAGCAAACAGTATTATTGCGCTTAATAATTGCAAATGCAATAGTTGTTTTTGATAAAGTTGTTTTTGATTTAGATGCAAGTTAGCCTACATACTATGAAATCAACTGATAAAACAACGAATGAACGTCCTGAGCACATCAAGGAAGGGAGTGTGGGTTGGATGTTGAATATATTGACCCGCACGGTCGACGACATTATGAAACAGCAGCTCGCCCCGCTGGAATTAACCCAGGCACAGTTTGCGATTCTGATGACTCTGTTAGAAGAGGATTACATTTCACAGGCTGCTATTGGTAAGCAAGTCATCATGCCAGGTTATGCAATGACACGAAATCTGGACGCACTTGAACAAAGGGCTCTTATTGAGCGTCGTCCTGACGAGAATTCACGCCGCAGTTTTCGCATTGTGTTGACGGAAGCGGGGCGGGCTTTAGCACCAACCTTTTATCAGATTGTGGCTAAGGTGAATAGGGGTTTTCTGGAGGGGTTGGAGGAAAACGAAGTTAAGCAGCTAAAAGGCTTGTTGAGAAAGCTAATGCTAACCCATTTACAATGAATCGTGTAATTAAGGCGTATGCCCGAAAGTAACATAGTCCAGATCGCGCATAACAGCCAGCTGAGCATTCAGCCCCCCACAAACTTCCGCGCCCCCACAAACAACCCCTCCAACATCGCCTCCGGCACCTCAGGAGCCTGCCCCAACGCCAATGCCTGACTAATCAGCCCGGCTTGTTCCTGATCCAGCCAGCCATTCGGTATCGCTTCCCCATAGAGCCAAACCGCCGCCTCATGTTCAGCAGGTGCATGTTCCAGTTCCGCTCGGGCAGCGGCAGCCTGTAACAGCGCATTCACCAGCATATTCAGCGTCACACTGTAAATCCCCTGTTCCATTAGGACTTCAGCGGCCTGTAGTTTTTCCTGTGCCAGTTGTTGCAGGCGCGGTATCTGCGGTTCCGTCGGTTCTTCCGCTACGTCATACAGCGGGTTAGCTTCTTTCAGCGGTGAGTTATCGCCGAGCTTCTGTAAGCTGCGCAGCGTACGTGGATCAAGCAGCGCCACCGGTACGCCCATAGCCTGTTCTTCCAGCTGCCAGTCATCCTGGGTGGTGACCTGATCCAGAATCACCAGCAGGCCGCCACCGCTGCCGAGTATGCGTTCGATGCGGCTGCCAAATAATTGCTGGAGTTGCACGATGCAGTGACGCAGCTGGTTTTCCAGCTCCAGATCGTATTCCGACGGGCCGGACGATTTGGGCGTGATGGTAGCATCAGCAGTATCTGCAACGGCATCGTCAGTATCCGGCGTCTCCGGTAAATCCGGCACTGCCTCCCCGGCATCCGTATCCTGCGCCCGCTGATCAGCCTCGGCAACAAGGCCCATTTTCTCCAGGTCGTCGCTCAGCGTTTCCAGCAGCTTCTTACTCACGCCGACCACATCTTCGCTGGCGTCGGGATCAATGACGTTATCGAACAGGTGGCGCTTACCCTTCACCAGCCCCATGACGTGTTCTTCATACGACGGGCTGGACACCATGAGAATGGTTTGCACCGTCTCACGCTGGCCGAGGCGATGCACGCGGGCGATGCGCTGATCCAGCACCGCCGGATTCCACGGTATATCCAGATTCACCAGCACGGAGGCATTTTGTAGATTCAGTCCGGTGCCGCCCGCGTCGGTGGAGATGAAGGCCTGGATCGCGTCATCATCCCGAAACTTGTCCATCAACGCGCCGCGCTTTGCCGTCGGCACGCCACCATGTAAACGCACGCAGCCCACGCCGATTTTTTGCAGGCGCTGTTCCACCATCTGGGTCATGATTTCCCACTGGGAGAAAACCACCATTTTCAGGCCGGATTCTATGCAGAGTTCGGTGGCGATGCTTTCCAGTTCGTCCAGCTTGGGTGAGCCTTCCGTTTCCTTATCCACCAGCCCGGCAGCATTACAGGCCATGCGCGCATGTTGTAACGCACCCATCATGCGATTCGATTCGCTCGGGGTTAACGGGCGGCGTTTGGCTCTGGCGGCGAGCTGACCAGCGGTTTGCATGGCATCATCGTGTAGCTCAAGCTGTGCCTGGGTCATCGGCAGGTCGAGGCGCTGCTCAATGCGCTGCGGTAATTGATCGCTGACTAAACGGCGGTCACGGCGTAACATTACCGGCGCTAAACGCTGGCGCAGGGTGGATAAATTGCGATAGCCCAGCACCTTGCCGCGCTCGTCTTTAATATGGAAATCCGCATGATAGCGCCACAGTGGCCCTAATACCGCCGGATCGACCACCTGCATTAAGCTATATAAATCTTCCAGCCGGTTTTCCAGCGGCGTGCCGGATAACACGAAGGCATAGCGCGATTCGATGCGTTTGACGGCGGTGGCGATTTTAGTCTGCCAGTTTTTAATGCGCTGTGCTTCGTCGAGAATAATCAGATCGGGGTTAAGCGTGCTGTTAATCACCGATAAATCACGCAGCACCAGCTCGTAATTCATAATGTAGAAGCCGTCGCCCTGGCGGTACTGCACGCCGCGTGCCTCCGGCGAACCCTGAATGATCTGGGTGGAATGCGCGGTGAATTTTTCGATTTCGCGTGCCCATTGCTGTTTGAGCGAGGCTGGACACACCACCAGAATGCGTTTGGCCTGCGCATGCTTGAACAGCCAGCTGGCGGCGGAAATCGCCTGTAGCGTTTTACCCAAACCCATATCATCCGCCAGCAGCGCACGGCCATTAGCCGCGAGGAAAGCAACGCCTTCGACCTGGTATGGGTAGAGCTTGGCTTTAATGCCGGGCAAATGACCGTCGGATGAGGCAATTTGCGCATGAATTTCCTGCGCGCGCAGCTTCTGGCTGGCACGGGCCGACAGCTGGCGGTTGAAGGTCAGCGCATCTTCGCCCAGTTCAATATCATCGCGATCGCGCAGCTGTTCGCTGAGGCGGAAAAAATCATCAGGCAGACGACCGTTGAAATGCCCGGCGGCGCTGAATTCCTGATCCAGCAACTCGCTCAGGTCAGCGGCCATCGCGGTGGTGCGTTGCAGGCTAATGAGCGGAGCCTGTTCGGTTTCCCAGTTGAGGAAGATATAGGGCTTAGGCGTGCCCCGCTGCGCCAGCTGATCAAAATCACCGCGCTTACGCACCTTATTGAGCACGCCTTCAATATGTTTGCAGGTGCCGAGTTGGTTGGTGGCAAAATCGGGGCAGGTGCAATAATTATTGCGCTGCAATAGCGAGCGGATACTGACCCGATAGCGATGCGAGAAAAATTTGTCATTGGTGATGGAGGTGGTCTTCCATGCGCCAAATACGCTGCCCGCCACCACCGGTTCGACCTCAACCTCGGTGCGCCCGCGTTTCTCGCGCCAGGCCAGCGCGTTCTCGGTCGCACTCATCAACGCCTCTTCCCCGGTGCGGGCCGCGTGGCTATACAAGCTGGCGGTCATATGCGAGCAGATACTGTCTTCGGTCGCCGCGCAGTCACAGCGCACCCGCATGACGCCATCCGCATCATAAAACATCTCACAGCTGTAGGGGGCGCTGCTGTCTGGGGCCTCAACATAGCCCATTAAGCGGGTTTCCTCGACATAGACATCAGTGACGCGGCTCTCTTTGTACCAGGTCAGCCCCTCGCGGACGTGGACATCGCTGGCGATAGCGTGCAGCTGTTCATTATCGAAGAGAAAGATGTCGGTGATGGTGTTCATGGGGGGATC